>NZ_CP066772.2:682006-1364013 GCF_016466415.2 Ralstonia pickettii
CGTGGTGATGCGATCGGCCCAAAGCAGGCCCGCCTTCAGAAAGCTAAATTGGCCCCAGAACTCCGCTTCGTGCGCTGCATCGGGCGGCACGCCAATATCCCGCACCACGTGCATCGGAAAATTGCCCTGGAACGCGAGGTTATGGATGGTGAAGACCGTCTTCACCGGCACCTGCGCCCGCTTGACGAACAGCGGCACCAGCCCGGCGTGCCAGTCGTGCGCCTGCACGATGTCGGCGCGATGCACACCCGGCACCCCGGCAGCGACACGCGCAGCGGCCTGGCTGAACGCCGCAAAGCGCAGCGCGTTGTCTTCATACGGCTCGCCATGTGCATCCAGATACGGATTGCCCGGCCGCGCGAACAGTGCCGGCGCGTCCAACAGCAGTACCGGGATGCCTTGCGCGCCCATGTGCCCGCTCAACAGGCGCGCGGGGCCACCTGGCAGGTCGGTCCACTCGCACACCGTGCGCGTGTGCTGCAACTGCGTGATGGCGTCGGGATAGCCCGGCAGCATCACGGTGACTTTCATGCCGGCGCGTCGAAGCGCGCTCGCGCACGCTCCGACCATATCTCCGAGCCCGCCGGTCTTGGCCAGCGGCACAGCTTCAGAAGCGACGAAGAGAACGTTCAGCGACAAGGTCATGCTCCCGGGGGAATTCGCCTGCCGGGCCGTCATCCAGCTGCATGAACAGTGGAGGGCGCCGATGCGCGGCGGAGGTTTGCGATCGACCTCTTGGCGCAAGACCTATGCCAGTCAGACAGACGCTGACAAGCTGGTGGCGCTTTGCTCACGCCGCCTTGGCCGGACGTGATGTGTGCGCTGCGATGGAACGTGCAGCGTGTGCAACCTGCGGGTGCGCTGTGTAATTTCGCCTATGCGCGCAGACGCACGTTGCAGGCATGCGGTGCTTCGACTTGGCGACGCTCGATTGCCAGGGCAATAGAAAAAAACAATCAACAAAATCATATCAATCAACTTGTGCAATGCACCGATCGACGATACGATCCACTCCGTTGTCAACCAAGCAACCCAACCGAAAACCACTATGTCGCTGATCAATACTCAAGTCCAACCGTTCAAGGCCCAAGCGTTCCACAACGGCAAGTTCATCGAAGTCACGGATGAGTCGCTCAAGGGCAAGTGGTCCGTGCTGATCTTCATGCCGGCCGCATTCACCTTCAACTGCCCGACCGAAGTGGAAGACGCAGCGGACAACTACGCTGAATTCCAGAAGGCTGGCGCCGAGGTCTACATCGTCACGACCGACACGCACTTCTCGCACAAGGTGTGGCACGAAACGTCGCCGGCCGTGGGTAAGGCACAGTTCCCGCTGGTGGGTGACCCGACGCACGCGCTGACCAACGCATTCGGCGTGCACATTCCGGAAGAAGGCCTGGCACTGCGTGGCACGTTCGTGATCGACCCGCAAGGCGTGATCAAGACGATGGAAGTGCACGACAACGCCATCGCCCGCGACGTGAAGGAAACCCTGCGCAAGCTCAAGGCTGCCCAGTTCGTCGCCAACAACCCGGGCAACGTGTGCCCGGCCAAGTGGAACGAAGGCGCCAAGACGATCAAGCCGTCGCTCGACCTGGTCGGCAAGATCTAAGCGAACCTGCTCACGGTCCTACTGCGCGGCCTGATCTTGGCCCTGCGATGCTCGCCGTACCCATGTACGGCTGCGCTTCTCGCGCTAACCTCAGGTCGCTCGCTACGGACCGTGAACAGGTTCCAAGCGGCTTTGCCGCTTGACCGCAACGGCCGGCACTGCCGGCCGTTTGCTTAAGGGTAGGCGGCATATGTCGCCGCCTTTTTACAGACTCAACGAATAAAGGAAGTCGTCATGCTGGATGCTGATGTCAAGGCCCAACTGAAGGCCTACCTCGAACGCCTCGTGCAGCCCATTGAGCTGGTCGCCAACGTCGATGACAGCGAGGGCTCCCGCGACATGATGGACCTGCTGCGCGACGTGGCCGAGCAGTCCAGCATGATCGTGCTGACGGAACAACGCGACGCCGCCGAGCGCGCACCGTCGTTCCTGATCCGCCGCACCGGCGCGGATGTGAGCGTGCGTTTTGCCGCCATCCCGACCGGCCACGAGTTCACCTCGCTCGTGCTGGCGCTGCTGCAAGTGGGCGGCTATGCGCCCAAGCTCGAAGCCGACGTCATCGAACAGATTCGCAATATCGAAGGGGATTTCCGCTTCGAGACCTACATGTCGCTCACGTGCCAGAACTGCCCGGACGTGGTTCAGGCGCTGAACGTGATGTCCGTGATCAACCCGCGCATACAGCACGTCGCCATTGACGGCGCGCTGTTCCAGGGCGAAATCGAGGCGCGCCAGATCATGGCCGTGCCGACCGTGTTCCTGAACGGCGAAACGTTCGGCACGGGCCGCATGGGCGTGGAAGAGATCCTCGCCAAGATCGACACCGGCGCCGCCGCGCGTGACGCTGAAAAGCTCGCCGCCAAGGAAGCGTTCGATGTGCTGATCGTCGGTGGTGGCCCGGCCGGCGCGGCGGCTGCGGTGTACGCGGCACGCAAGGGCGTGCGCACCGGCGTGGTGGCCGAGCGTTTTGGCGGCCAGGTGCTCGACACGCTGGGCATCGAGAACTTCATCTCCGTGCAGGAGACCGAAGGGCCGAAGTTTGCCGCCGCGCTGGAGCAGCACGTGCGCCAGTACGACGTCGACATCATGAACACGCAGCGCGCAGTCAAGCTCACGCCGGCAGACAAGCCGGGCGGCTTTGCCGAGGTGACGCTGGCCAACGGTGCGGTGCTCAAGGGCCGCTCGGTCATCCTGTCGACCGGCGCGCGCTGGCGCAACGTCAATGTGCCGGGCGAGCAGGAGTACAAGAACAAGGGCGTGGCGTACTGCCCGCACTGCGATGGCCCGCTGTTCAAGGGCAAGCGCGTGGCCGTCATCGGCGGTGGCAACTCGGGCGTGGAAGCGGCCATCGACCTGGCCGGCCTGGTGAGCCACGTCACGCTGCTGGAATTCGCCAGCGAGCTGAAGGCCGATGCCGTGCTGGTGCGCAAGCTCCAAAGCCTGCCGAACGCAACCATCGTGACCAACGCGCAGACCACCGAGATCACTGGTGACGGCCAGAAGGTCAATGGCTTGCGCTACAAGAGCCGCGTGGATGGCGTCGAGCACACGGTCGCGCTGGAAGGCGTGTTCGTGCAGATCGGCCTGGTGCCCAACACCGAATGGCTGGACGGCGCGCTCGAACGCAATCGCTTTGGCGAGATCGTCGTCGATGCGCGTGGCCAGACCAGCGCGGAAGGCGTGTTCGCTGCAGGCGATGCGACCACGACGCCGTACAAGCAGATCATCATCGCCACGGGCGATGGCGCGAAGGCCGCACTATCGGCGTTCGATCATCTGATCCGCGTGCCGCTGGCCGAAGCTGCCTGAAGCGGAACTCAGCCGTATCCGTACCAAGCCGGACGTCGCGATCAGCGGGTCCGGCTTTTTCTTTGGTGCTGTGGCGCTCAGCCGGCGGCAGATTGCAGCGTCTGGGCACGCGCGGCGCACATCTCGACAAGGCGATCCCGCAGGGCACGCCCGGCGCTGTCGAGGTCGGGCCGCGCAAACAGCGCCAGCTCCAGCCCGCCGATCTCCGGAAAACCATCGGCAGCGCCGAGCACGCGATGTCCGGCCTGTACGGTGCTGGCCGGCAGCAGGCTCACGCCCAGCCCCGCGCTCACCGCCGCACACAGGCTCGCCAGGCTCGGGCTTGAATATGTGATGCGCCACGGCTGGCCAATCGATTCCAGCGCATGCAGCATCTCTTGTCGATACAGCGCGCCCACCGGAAACACCACCAGCGGCAATGAAGGTTGCGATGGCCCAAGCGGCAGCGTGTGCGGCCGCTCGGCGCTGTCGATCCAGCAGACGGGCTCGGCCCAGCGCGCATGGCAGTCGCTATCGGTGCCCCATTGCTTGACGAGCAGCATGTCGAGGTCGCCGTTGCGGTACAGACGCAGGAGGTGGTGGGATAGGCCGCTTTCCACCTCGAGACGCAGCCGCGGGCGCTCGCGCGCAAAGCTGGCGATGAGCGGCATCAGCGCGCCGCTGCCGAGGTCTTCCGGCACGCCCAGGCGCAGCACGCCGCCGGTATGTTCGGGGCTGAGGGCCTCGCTCGCTTCGTTGGCCAGGCGCAGCAGGCGGCGCGCGTAGCCGAGCAGGCGGTCGCCTTCTTCCGTCGGCAATACCTGGCGCTGGCTGCGGTCGAGCAGGCGGCAGTCCAACTGCTGCTCAAGCCGCAGGATCTGCTGGCTGACGGTCGATTGCGTCAGGTGCAAATGCTCGGCCGCGCGCGTGAAGTTGCCCGTATCCACCACCGTGACAAAGCTGCGCAGCAAGACAAGATCGATCATTTGGAAACCCACTGAACAACAGTCGACCATCTAATTTGAACATGTTTAGGGGCGCAACCATAATCGACCCGCAATTTCGTCAGCGGTGCGCTGGATGGCCTATGAACAGCACGTGCACAAGGCGGGGGCGCTTGCGCGCCATCGGGTCAAGGCCGGCGGGTTGCCGCTCGAGCCACGCTGACGTTTCCCCCGATCCAACCACGCTTGGAGTGAGGCCTTCCTCCATTCGCGAAGAAAACACTTGTAATGCGAATGATTCGCATTTATAGTGTGTCCATCGACGGCGCTGCAGCCGAAAGATTCGCCCCCAGGGCACCTCTTCCAAGCACAGCACGTCGGACCGAATTTCGCTGCGTGCGCTCGCTGCTCTTTGCGAGCCAGCGCCGGGCAACCGATCTTTTGTGGGGACCGCTCTGACACACAGAGCGTTTGGCAGTAGCAAGCCGCCCGACAGTCGGGAAAGCACTCAGACCCCGCTTTCCCGACTGCGACTTTTCCGGGCCGCCAGCCATGCCGTTTTTTTTCTTCAAGAACGCAGCGGCCCGGTGTGCATGCGTGCAACGTCGCCGTTTTGGTTCTCGCCCGCGGTCGTGCCCCGCCTGCTGTACCCAAATCTCGCCCCAACGAACGCCATGCCAAACTCGACCGACCTGCGCCGGGCGGGGCTCAAAGCCACGTCGCCGCGCGTCAAGATTCTGGAAATCCTCACCGCCGGTACGGAGCACGGCCGCCACCTGAGCGCCGAAGATGTGTACCGCCAGTTGCTCACGTCGGAACTCGACATCGGCATCTCAACGGTCTATCGCGTGCTCAATCAGCTGGTGGATGCCGGCGTGCTGCTGCGCCATACGTTCGAGGCCGGCCATGCGGTGTATGAGCTAGACGAGGGCGCACACCACGATCACTTGATCTGCCTGTCGTGCGGCCGCGTGGAGGAGTTTCACGACGACGCCATCGAGTCGCGGCAGGAGCGTGTGGCCAACGAGCGCGGCTTCGTGCTGCGCGATCACGCGCTCGCGCTCTACGGCGTCTGCCCCGCATGTCAGACAAGTGCGGGTGCGGCCGGCGCGATCGTGTTGAACGCGTGATGTGACCCGGTAACTTGCTGAAACAGTATCGACGGGATCATGGCGAAACTCAGTGCGCGCTCGGTGTTCCAACTCCCTGTTATTCAGGAGATGCCGATGCAACGCCGTCTGAAGTCCGAAGATGAACTCAAGACCTTGCTGGCCCGCTGCGTCCAGCAACATCCCGAGTGCGCCCAGTGCCAACTGCGCGCGATGTGCATTCACCGCCCCGATCACACCGGCTGCAACTGGAGCGCCGAGTTTGATTTTCCGGTCGACGACGATGACGCCGCCATTCGCGGCCTGTCCGTCGCCAAGCGCCTGCTGACGCGGGCCCGCACGCAGTACAACGTGGTGCCGGCCCCGTAACCGGCCCTTATCCCTTCGCTTGACGAGAGATCCGCTCGAGCAGCGCGCGTGCGCTTTCGCCGTGCCCCTGCTGTGCTAGCAGGCGTGCATTCAGCACGAGATTTTCGAGGACCAGCTTGGCAATGCTCGCCGTGAGCGAGACGATCACCTCGTCCTGGCTGAAGTGGGCGTCTTC
This sequence comes from Ralstonia pickettii, assembly GCF_016466415.2. NCBI lineage: Bacteria > Pseudomonadati > Pseudomonadota > Betaproteobacteria > Burkholderiales > Burkholderiaceae > Ralstonia > Ralstonia pickettii. Next base: position 688,004 of record NZ_CP066772.2, read on the forward strand.
CATTTGTGACAGCTGGCGCGACACCAGCTTGCAAACCAAGTCTCGCAACATCTGCTCGTCGAAGGGCAGGTTGGCGAAATCCACTGGGTCTTCCTTCTCGACTTCCGCAATCAACTGGACCAGCAACTCTTCGGTCATGACGCGTCCCCCGTTCAGGTTTGAGCCAGTCTACGCCTGCGCCGCGCCAAAATAAAACGGGCCCGCGTGATGCGAGCCCTTCGGTGTTGTGACGTTGCGTCAGTCGTTACTTGCGCCGCACGAAGTGGATCGGCTGCTCAACCGGCGCGGCGGATGCCGATTCACCCGACGCGCAGCCGCTGCAACCGCTCCCGCATGCGCTGCCCGACAGCGGATCGGAGTGGCACGAGGGCGACGCGCCTGGCGCAAGCAAGCGCTGCCCGAAAGCGCGCATCCAGCCCGGCCGTGACGGGCGATCACACCAGCCTGCAACGCGCGCCATCGTGCGGGCGCGCGTGGCCGGCGCATAGCGACCGGTCAGCGACAACGCGCTCAACGCCACGACCGTGGCGACAACGCCGGTTTCGACAACGTGGTACACGCTCATGTCAGCACCCGTGCGATCTGGTAGGTGGCGAACGCGGCCAGGTAGGCCAGCGCGAAGAGGTAACCGGCGGTGCCCGCCATGACCTTCCACGAGTTGGTCTCGCGGCGGATGGTGGCCAGCGTCGAGATGCATTGCGGCGCGTAGACGTACCACGCCAGGAAGGCCAATGCCGTGGCCAGCGACCATTGTTGGGAGATGATGGGCGCCAGCTGCGCAGCCGCATCTTCATGCGTGGCCGACAGCGAGTACACCGTCGCCAGCGCGCCCACGGCCACTTCACGCGCAGCCATGCCGGGAATCAGCGCAATGCACATCTGCCATGTGAAGCCGATCGGCGCGAACACGACTTCAAGCGCGCGGCCGATCATCCCGGCAAAGCTGTAATCGATGGCCGGCAGCGTGGCGTTGGCCGGCGGCGCCGGGAACGACGAGAGGAACCACAGCAGTACCATCATTTTGAGGATGACCGTGCCGATGCGTCGCAAGAAAATGCGTGCCCGCTCCACGAGGCCGACGATCAGGTTGCGCACGCTGGGCAGGCGGTACGACGGCAGTTCGAGAATGAGCGGGTGCTCGTTGCGATCGCGCTTCAGGTACTTGAGCACGTATGCGACGATCAGCGCCGACACGATGCCCGCCATGTACAGCCCGAACAGCACCAGCCCCTGCAGATTGAACAGCCCCCACACCTGCCGCACCGGGATGAACGCGCCGATCAGCAGCGCATACACGGGCAGCCGCGCCGAGCACGTCATCAGCGGTGCCACGAGAATCGTCACCAGCCGGTCGCGCGGGTCCTGAATCGTGCGCGTGGCCATCACGCCGGGAATCGCGCACGCAAAACTCGACAGCAACGGAATGAACGAGCGCCCCGACAACCCCGCGCCCGCCATCAACCGGTCGAGCAGGAAGGCCGCGCGCGGCAGATAGCCCGATTCTTCCAGCGACAGGATGAAAAGGAACAGGATCAGGATCTGCGGCAGGAACACCAGCACGCTGCCCGTGCCGGCGATGATGCCGTTCACCAGCAGGCTCTTCAGCATGCCGTCTGGCATGACGTTGCCGACCCACACGCCCACGGCTTCCACGGCCCCCTGGATGCCCTCCATGAGCGGTTGCGCCCACGAGAACACCGCCTGGAACATGAAGAACATCAGCACGGCCAGCAACATCAGGCCCAGTACCGGATGCAGCACGATACGGTCGAGCCGGTCGTCCAGCTCGGCGGTGCTGCGCGGCATGGTCACGGCGGTATCGAGCAGGCGCTTCACTTCAACGTGCGGATCCGCATCCACCGGGAGCCCGACCGGCACGGCCGGCAGCTGTTCGTGGTCGATATGGGCGACAAGGTCGGCCGCGCCATTGCGTTTGATGGCCACGGTCTGCACCACGGGCACGCCCAGAGCGGCTTCCAGCTTGGCCCGGTCGATTCGAATACCGCGCCGCTCGGCTGCATCCACCATGTTCAGCGCCAGCACCATCGGCAGGCCCAGGCGTTGCAGTTCCAGCACGAAACGCAGGTGCAGCCGCAGGTTAGTAGCGTCGACCACGCAGATCAGCAGGTCGGGACGCGACTCGCCGCGGAACGTGCCGAGGCAGATATCACGCGTGATGGCTTCGTCCGGGCTGGTGGCGACCAGGCTGTAGGCGCCGGGCAAATCGAGAATCTGCACATGCCGGCCCGACGGCGCAGTGAAGCGGCCTTCCTTGCGCTCGACCGTCACGCCCGCGTAGTTTGCGACCTTCTGGCGGCTGCCCGTCAGCAGGTTGAACAGCGCGGTCTTCCCGCAGTTGGGGTTGCCGACCAGGGCAACGCGCAATGCGGGGGTGGAAGCGGAGGAAGAAGAAGCGTGCATCTGCATGAAGCCGGGTAAGCGGAGCCGGAAAGCGGCTGCAATAGAAGGCGGCCTATGCCGCCTCGCGCACCTTGACGGGCGGGGCCGTTTCGGGCGTAGCGATGGCAGCGGGTTGCGTGGCCGATTCGGCGTGCACGCACACGCGGGCAGCCTCCTGGCGCCGCAGTGCGAAGCGGGTAAAGCCCACCTGCACGACCAGCGGATCACCGCCGAACGGGCCGACGGCCACCACGCGCACCTCTTCGCCCGTCACGAACCCGAGTTCGCGCAGGCGTTGGCTGATGGGATCGGCGGGTTCACGGTCTTCAACGTGATCCACCACCGCCGTCGCCCGGCGGGAAAGCTCGGAAAGCCGCATCGTGTGTGGTCGTTTACGTAACGTGGTAAAGCAAGGAGTCTAAATGCGAATCGTTTTCATTATAACGCAACATCCCGTGAGACGGGTTGCGGCACCCGGTCGCCAGAATGGATATTTCGGAGGACGGGTTGTTACGGAGCCCGGCGTTGTGCAGAAAGCACTCGCGAAAGGCGTGGGGGCCAAAAACCGCTGCCCGTGCAGGGTTTCTTCTAAATTACCCTATCCTGGGTATTGGCCTGAATGGGGACCATTGCCTATGCTTCAACTGCGCTGAACTTCCCCGTTCAAAGCGTATTCTTGAGGCCACCGGGTACCGCTACCCGGTGGCTTTTTCTATGGGCGCCTGCCGCGTGCAGGCGACCGTTCGCCGAACGGTCCCGACGCGGTGAGCAGGGCTTGCATCGCCGTCGATCAGGGCATTGGCAGCGGTGGTTCGGGCACCCCATCGCCCACATTGCTACCACCCCTCGTGCCGCCTGCCGCGCCGATTTGCGGCCGGGTCGGCTACAGGCTATCCACAAGTTGCGTGCGATAGGAATTGCAAGCAAAATGCTTGCGCACTGCGTCAGCCGTCATCCGGCACGATGCCGCAACTGCATCGTGCGTCGAGGGGATGGTCCTTGAGCCGCGCATCGTGCAACCGCAGAGTGCATCCGCTCTCCACATAAGGCTCTACCGGTCATTCAAGTGCCGAAGCACGCTTTCTTTCCCACCACGCTGCGCGGCCGCTTGCTTGCCCTGGCCGCGGTGGCCGCCTTGCCGGCCATTGTTGTCGCGATTGCCGGTGTGGCGCTTTACCGTGACCGGCTCAATGATCACCTTGCCCAGCAACTGACCCACGAAACCGAGACTGCCGCTGCGCGCGTCGGCATGGTGCTGTCCAACGCCAATACGCTGCTCTCGGTGCTCATCGCCGACGATTCGGCGCTGCGCATGGAGCAGCAAGAGTGCAGCAGTTTCGTCAACCGCGTCTTTCATAACCAGAGCGAACTCGCGAACCTCGGCATCATCGACGCGCATCGCAAGCTGGTATGTACGCCCGATACGGCGAAGCTTGCCATCGATCTGTCGGACCGACCGTACATCAACGAGATCATGGCAACGGGCCGACCGTCCCTGTCGACATTTGTGATCGGACGCGTCTCCGGCCAGGCAGTGCTGATTTCGGCGCGGCCGATGGCAGGCAACGACGGCACCATCCGGGGCGTGGCGTACGCGGCCGTGCGGCAGAGCGCGTTGATTGCGGCGGCCGTCGACGGCATGTCGGAGGCGCCGGTCTATCTCGTGGATGCGGCGGGCAACGTGTTGTCGACCCACGGTGCTCTGGAGGCCGCCCAGGTGCCGGCCATTGTGCGCGGGCCGCTGGTGGCCGCCGCGGCCCAGCAGCCAGGCGAACCGGTGTTCGTGGACGACACCGACGGCGTTCGCCGCGCCTACGCCGCCATGGTGGTGCCGCACGCGGCCGGCGGGCATTTGCGCATCGTGCGGGGCGTGGACGCTACCGACATCGTTCGCCAGCAGCGCTACATGACGCTGGCCGGCGGAGGTGCCATCCTGCTGATGGTGGTGATGCTGCTCGCCCTGATCCAGATGGCGCTGCGGCGGATGGTCATGCCGCGCATCGATGCGCTCGTCGACGCGGCGCGCCACTACGCAACGGGTGATTTTTCTGCACGCGTAGTCGAGCATGGCGCCTCGCGGGACGAACTCTCGCTGCTTGAGCGCACCTTCAACGAAATGCGTGCCGCCATCCAGCGCCACGATGCCACCGTTCACCGCCTGACCGAACGCTTCCAGCGGGTGGCACGCGCCACCAACGACTGGATCTTCGACTGGGATATTGCGACCGGCGAGTCCTGGGCCAACGCCAGCCTGCATCGGCTGCTTGGCAGCGACGCGCTGCTCGGTCCGGGGGACGACGACGGCGCGGGTGGGGGCACCTCGCGCACGCTGACCTTCCAACAGTTCGTACACCCGGACGACGTCGATGCCTTCGCCCGCGAGCTGCGCGCCGTCCTGAATTCGAACCGCGACAGCTGGCAGCACGTCTGCCGGGTGATCGATGCCAACCGTGCCACGCGCACGGTGGAAATTCGCGCCAGCCTTTATCGTGATCAGGACGGCCGCGCTGTGCGCATGGTCGGCGGGGTGACCGACATTTCGCAGCGCTCGGCAATCGAGCAGGAACTGCGCAGCAGCGAAGCGAACCTGCGTGTGGCGGAACAGATTGCGCTTCTGGGCAGTTGGCGCTGGGATGTGCTGCGCGACTCGACTACATGGTCGTCGGGCATGTACGTGTTGACGGGCGTGCCGCCGGGCGCGCCGCCGGCCTTCGCCCAGCAAGCGCAGTTCTTTACCGCCGACAGCTATAACCGTCTGCGCGACGCCGCGAGCCGCGCCGTGACCGAAGGGGAACCGTACTCGCTGGAGCTGGAGATGATCCGCCGCGACGGTGAACACCGGTGGGTGCTCTCGCGCGGCAACATCGAGCGCAACGAGCGCGATGAGGTGATTGCGCTGTTCGGCACCATGCAGGACATCACCGAGCGGCGTGAGTCCGACGAGCAACTGCGTCTGCTGCGCCGCGTTGTCGAATCGGTGCCGTCGGGTATTACCGTGGCCGACGCGCAGCAGCCCGACTTGCCGATTGTGTATGTGAACCCCGGCTTCGAGCGCATGACGGGTTATCGCGCAGAGGAAGTGCTGGGCCGCAACGCGCGCTTCCTGCATTCGTCCGAGCCTGGGCAGCCGGCGCTGAACGAAGTGCGGACAGCGTTGCGCGACGAGAGCGAGATTCGCGTGCTGCTGCGCAATTTCCGCAAGGACGGCCACGCGTTCCTGAACAACTTCCTGCTCTCGCCCGTGCGCGATGCCAAGGGTGCCGTTACGCATTACGTCGGCATTCAAGACGACGTGACCGAGCAGGAGATGACGCGCACGCGCCTGGCCCAGCACGCCACCATCGACCCGCTCACGGGCCTGCCCAACCGCACGCTGCTGGCCGACCGCGTGCAGCAGTCGGTGGAGATGGCCGCACGCCAGCGTAGCCGCTTCTATGTGGCGCTCGTCAACATCGATCGTTTCAAGGTCGTCAACGACAGCCTTGGCCACCTGCTGGGCGATGAGGTGCTGCGCCGGGTGGCCGAGCGCCTGCGCGATGCCGCCGACACGGTGGACACCGTGGCGCGCTTTGGCGGCGACGTGTTTGCATTGGTGATCTCGCACGCCGGCTCGCGCGGCGTCGACTTCGGCTTTGATCTGTTTGCCGAGCCGGTGCGCGTGGAAGGGCACGAGGTGTTCGTGACGGCAAGCATCGGCGTGGCCGAATACCCGGCGCACGGCGCCGACGCCGATAGCCTCATCCGCCATGCCGAAATGGCGATGTACTACGCCAAGCAGAACGGCCGCAACCGCCTGGAATTCTTCGCGCCGGAAATGGATATCGGCGTGTCATATCGGCTGAATCTGGAACACCAGATCCGCGCGGCGCTGGAGCAGGGCCAGTTCCGCTTGCTGTACCAGCCGCAGATCGACACCCAGACCGGGCGCGTGTGCGGGCTCGAAGCGCTGATCCGCTGGATTCACCCGACACGCGGGTTGCTGCCGCCGGCCGCGTTCATTCCCGTGGCCGAAGAGAGCGGGCTGATCGTCGAGATCGGTAACTGGGTCTTGACCGAAGCCGCGCAGCAACGCGCCGAGTGGCACAAGCGCGGCCTGGCTGATGACCTGACGTTGGCTGTGAACGTGTCGCCGCTGCAGTTCAAGCGCGGCACCGTGCTGCCGACGCTGCTAAAGCTACAGCGCCAATACGGCCTCGGGTCGGGCTTCCTTGAACTGGAAGTGACCGAGTCGATGCTGATGGAAGGCACCGAGCGCACCATCGAAGACCTCACGGCCATTCGACAACTGGGCGTGCGCATTGCCATCGACGATTTCGGTACGGGGTATTCGAGCCTGGCGTATCTGAAGCGCTTGCCGATCGACCTCATCAAGATCGACCGCGCGTTCGTCAAGGACATCGACCGCGATTCCAACGATGCCGCCATCTGTACGACGGTCGTGGTGCTGGCCCACAACCTTGGCGTGAAGGTGTGTGCCGAAGGTGTGGAAGACGCTGCGCAGTCCGCCTTCCTGGCCTCGCACCAATGCGACGTGCTGCAGGGCTATTACTTCAGCGAGCCGCTGTTGCCTGAGGCCGTGACTGCATTGCTTGAACGCGACACGCGCTTCACCGTGTAAGGAAGCGCTGCTCTTCCCGCTGCAACGCTACGCGCGGAACACCGCCACGGCGTGCTTCAGATCTTCCGATTGGCGCGCCAGCACCGAGGTGGCGGCCGCTGCCTCTTCCACCAGCGTTGCGTTCTGCTGCGTGACCCCATCGAGCTGTGAAACCGACGCGTTGATCTGCGCAATGCCGCTGCTCTGCTCGCGCGAGCTGGCCGAGATTTCCGACATGAGCTGCGTGACGGTCTGCACCGATCGCACGATCTGCGTCATGGTGGCGCCCGCCTTGTGGACGAGATCGACGCCGTCGCGCACGGACTGATCGGATGCGCGGATGATCTCCTTGCTCTGTGCGGCGGCCTGCGCGCTGCGTTGGGCGAGACTGCGCACCTCGCCGGCGACGACTGCAAAGCCCCGGCCTTCTTCGCCCGCGCGGGCGGCTTCGACCGCGGCGTTGAGCGCAAGGATGTTGGTCTGGAACGCGATGCTCTCGATGGTGGCGATGATCTCGGTCACGCGCTGGCTGTCGGCACGGATGGCGTCCATGGTTTGCACGACGCGCTGCACGACCTGACCGCCGTCGGCCGCGATCGTGGAGGCCTGCTCGGCCAGGGCGCTGGCTGCGCGGGCGTGGTCGGCGTTCTGCGCAACCATCGATGTCAGCTCCTCCATGCTGGAGGCGGTTTCTTCCAGCGCGGCGGCCTGCTGCTCGGTACGTGCGGAAAGGTCATGGTTGCCGGCGGAAATCTGCAGCGTGCTGTGCGCGACGCTGGCGGCGCCGTCCTGGATGTCGCGCACGATCGACGAGAGGCTTGCGCGCATGGTGCCCATGGCGCGCATGACTTCGCCCAGCTCATCGCTGGAGCGGACTTCGACCACGGTGGTCAGGTCACCGGCGGCCAGTCGCGTGGCAAGCGTGGCCGCTTCTTCCAACGGTCGGATCAGCGTGCGTGCAAGCAGCACGCCTGACATCGTCGCCAGCCCGGCGCAACCCACGCCGGTGAGCCACAGCCAGTCGCGGCTGAAGACGAGCCACGCTGCGCCATGCAGATCGGCGGCTTCCAGCGCCATGTGCGCCCATACCGTGCCGATCAGGATGGCCGATGCAATCAGTGTTTGCAGCCCAATCACCTTGAAGCGCAGGCTGTCGATCTGGAACAGATTGACGGCGCGCCGCCATCCCGTGCGCAGAATGCGGCCCGCGCGCACGGTGTACGACGTGTCGCCTTCATTGATGGCGGTATAGGCGCGTTGCGCGCGCGCGATCTGCGCAGGCGTGGCCATCGAGCGCACCGATGTATAGCCGACCACTGCGTTGTTCTGAAACACCGGCGTTACGTTGGCCAGCACCCAGTAGAAGCCGCCGTCCTTGCGTCGGTTCTTGACGAAGCCGCGCCACGCCTTGCCGGCTTGCAGCGTGGCCCACAAATCGGCGAAGGCGGCCTCGGGCATGTCAGGGTGGCGCACGAGGTTGTGCGGTGCGCCCATCAGCTCCTCATGCGAATACCCGCTGATGCGCACGAACGCCGGGTTGGCGAAGACGATGCGACCTTTGAGATCGGTGCGGGAGATGAGGTAGTCCGTCGGGGTGAGGGCGGTTTCGGCTTCGGTGACCGGCAGGTTTTTGCGCATGGTGGTGCCGCGCTTCGTGGGCGCGGATGGTCGAAAGGAGGCGTGGGCTTGAAAGGCACGCTGTCCTTCTTTGCATCGGCATGCCGCGGGCCATCTAAAGGCGATGCCTGCGCCCCGAGTTGATCTGGATCAAATCACACGCGTGGCGCAGATTGGCATGGCCGTTGCTACGTTGCTGGCAATGCGCCGTTCAGGCGCTGAAGATGGAGGAACGAGTGCACAAGATCTGTGGAGACGTTGAAATCGTCCCCCGCGTGGTGCCCGCCGGCGGGCGCGGCTGGGAGGCACGCGTGGAGGTGGTGTTTCGCGGCGCGGAAGGGCAATCGTTGTCGGGTTCGCAGGCGGTGCGGCCCGGGTGCACGTTCGGCTCGCCGCGCGAAGCGATGGACGCGGCGCTGCTGCACGGGCAGCGCCTCTTGCGCGAGTGGGTGAGGGGCTCGGCACCCCAGGCAGAAGTCGCAACCTGACGCGACGCGAAGATTAGCGCGCCTCGCTCGCCTTGCGCTCTTCGCGTGATAGGCCGGCAGTCCAGTAGCCCTTGGCGTCGATGGCGTCATGCGGCACGGCCCAGGCGCCTTCGAGCAGCGTGCGAACCTGTTTGAGCAACGACGCCTCGCCGGCCAGGAAGACCTGCGGTGTGCCGGCGGGCATGGCTTGCGCGCTCAGCGCTCCGACCATCATGGCGCCGGCGTGGGCCGTATCGCTTTCCACCCAATGGATGTTGCGGCTGCGCGGGTGCGTGGCCAAGGCGCCTTCCAGCGGCAGCCGGGCGCGGGCGTCGCCGATGGCGATGTAGGTCAGCACCTGCGCGTGCTCGGGCAGCGTTTCCAGAATCGCGAAGATGGCAGGCAACGCGGTTTCGTCGCCAATGAGCAGCGTCCAAGGCGCGGCGGGGTCCGCACGGAAGCCCCGCTTGGGGCCGGCAAATTCGACTTCATCGCCGGGTGCGGCATGCTCCAGCCAGCGTGCGGCAGGGCCATGCTGGGCTGCGGGTGTCTCGTCGTGCACGACAAAATCGATTTCAAGTTCCCCGCGGGCCGCGTGATAGCGGCGAATCGTGTAGGCCCGACCGAGCGTTCGGCCGTTGCCCGCGCGTTCGTGCGGAAACATCAGCTTGATCGCTGCGCCGGGCGGCGCCTCGGCCAGATCGGTGAGATTCGTCGCGGCCGCGCCGGTAAAGACCACGCGGCGCATGCGGGGCGACAACGTATGGATGGCGCGCACACGCACGCGGCGTGTGGCGGGTTTGACAGTACTGAGCAGCTGCGACATGAGACCTTGTGTGCGATTGAAGGCAAACATAGATGGCTGCGAAATGGACCGAGGCGAGGGGCCGGGCGACGAAGCGTCACCCGGGGCGGACTGGATGCTGCCGGTTCCGCTTACCGCTCGCCGGTGATTTCCTTGAGGGCGCGTAGCAGGATGTCTGCCACGCGCTGCTGTTCTTCGCGCGAGGCGAAGCGTTTTTCCATGAGCGCGAACTTCAGGCGCCAGCGCGCTGTGCGCAGCGGGTCGTGGCCGGTGTCCGTCCATTCGGCGGCGTTGTCGGTTTCGCGGTCGAAGGCCATGGCTTCATTCATGCGCTTGACGCGCTCACCCATGGCGCGCAATTGCGCGAGGATGGCATCGGCGCTGTTCTGGCGCTCGGCCAGCCAGGTTTCGCCTTCTGGCGTGATGCCGTAGCGCTTCTTGTTGCCTTCGACGGTGACGGAGGCAAAACCGTGGTCTTCCAGATACGACAGCGCCGGGTACACCATGCCCGGGCTTGGCGTGTAGAAGCCAAGCGAGTGTTCTTCCACCGCCTTGATCAGCTCATAGCCGTGACGCGGGGTGCCTTTGAGCAGCGCCAGCAGCACCAGCTGCAGATCAGCCGAGCTGAGTCGCCGGCCGCGCCACGGGCTGCCGCCCTCGTCATCCCCTTCCCCGTAGCCGCCGGGGCCGCCAAAGCCGCCCATGCCGCGTCCGAAACCGTGTCCGCCATGACCGTGGCGACCCATCATGAAGTGTTTTTCAATCCACATTTTGTGGTGATGTCCGAACCATCCACGCATTGCTGTTCTCCTGAAGAAGATCATCAGATATATCGCAAGATACATCGCATGATAGTGGCGGCCACCCAGAAGTCAAGGACATCAGAAACGGCAGCGGAGGAAAAACGATGCGCGGACTACGGTGCGGGCTTGCCGCTGCCGAGTTTTGCAACGTGTACAAGCCAGCGCCGCACAACCTCTTCTTCCTTGGGCGAGAAGCCTTCCAGCAAGTCCCGCTCGATGCCGCCCGAGCGTTCGCGGCACGCTGCAAGCAGGGCGGACCCGTTCGGTGTGACGTCGATGTGCTGGATTCGGCCGTGCACGGCGTGGGGCCGGCGGGTGATGGCGCCGCTGCGCTCCAGGTTGGTGACGATCACGCTCACCGTCTGGGGCGTCAGCATGGTCAACCGGGCGAGGTCGGCGTTCGAGATGCCCGGGTAGGCGCGGAGCATCGTGAGCACCAGGAATTGCGGCAGCGTGACGCCCACGTCGGCCATGGCGCGCTCCATGCGCAACCGCTGCGCGGCGCTCGCTTGGCGTAGCAGGTAGCCGAGATAACCTTCCTCGCCGCGCTTGCCTTGGCCGGGCTCTGGAATGGCGGGCGCGTTGGCGGATGTGTCGTGTTCCTGGGTGGCAACAGGGGTGCGCTTGCTCATGATGTAAGAGTTCGAATATGATGTTCGAACACTGATATTAGCACTCCTCCCACCCGAACCCTCTCAGGAGCCAGCCATGGAAGATCTTTCCCCGCGCATGGATTACTCGGAATTTGTCGATACTGCCGTCGGCGTGGCGCCGGCGTTGCAGGCGCTCGGTAAGGCGGTGGACGCCTCGGGGCTGGAAAAGCCGCTGACCGAACTCATCAAGCTGCGCGCCTCGCAAATCAACGGCTGCGCGTTCTGCGTGCAATTCCACCTGAACCTGGCGCGCAAGCTGCGCGTGGCGCCGGCCAAGCTCGATCTGGTGGCGGTCTGGCGCGACACGCCGGCGGTCTTCACGCCGCGCGAGCGCGCCGCGCTGGCCTGGACGGAAGCGCTGACCACCCTGGCCCGCGCGGCCGACCACGGGGTGGAGGATCACGAATACGACGCCGTGCTCGAGCATTTCTCCAGGACGGAAGTCGCCTTCCTCACAGCCGCCGTCGCCAACATCCAGGCGTGGAACCGTATTGCCGTCGCAATGCGCTTTGTGCCGCAGGTGCCGGCTGCCGTGACCGCGGAGCAAGCATGACCATCGACGCCGTCCGCCCCATCGAAGATGAAGCTGCCTTGCGTGCGTGCTTTCCCGTCATGCACCAACTGCGGCCGCATCTTGCCGACGCCGACGAGCTGGTCGCGCGCTGGCGCCGGCAGGTGCAAGACGGCTACCGCCTCATCGCCGTCTGGCGTGACGGGGTGCCGGTAGCGCTGGCGGGATATCGGCAGCAGGAGAACCTCGTCTACGGGCCGTTCCTGTATGTCGACGATCTGGTGACCGATGCCAACCTGCGCAGCAGCGGCCTCGGCAACGTATTGATGAGCCACCTCAAAGCCGAAGCCGAGCGCCTGGGCTGTGCGCGGCTCGTGCTCGACACGCCGCTGTCCAACGTGCTTGGCCATCGCTTCTACTATCGCAACGGGCTGCTTGCAGGCGCTTTGCGCTTTGGCATGAACACGAAAACGGGGGCTGCGCGATGACAACACTGCTGCACGTGACCGTGAGCCCGCGCGACGATCGCTCGCACAGCCGGCGTGGCGCAAAGTGGGTGATCGCACAATCGGCAGAGGCCGTTGGTGGCCTGCGCGTCATCGAGCGCGATCTGGCGGCCACGCCGTTGCCGCATCCCGATGCCGGTTTTGTCGAGGCCAGCCTCACGCCCGATGCCGACCGCACCGCAACGCACCGTGCAGCGCTTGCGCTGTCGGAAACGCTGATCGGCGAACTGGAAGCAGCGGATGCCGTGCTGATTTCCACGCCGGTGCACAACTACACGGTGCCTTCGGCGTTGAAGGCGTGGATCGATCTGGTGGTGCGGCCCGAACGCACGTTCCGCCGCACGCCCACGGGCAAGGTGGGCATGCTGACCGATCGCTCGGTGCTGGTGGTATCCGCTTCAGGCGGCAACTTTGACGGCGCCCACGCGCAGACCGATTTCCTGATGCCGTATCTGCGGTATGTGTTTGCCACGGTGGGCATCCATCAGGTGGAAGGCATCCGCTTGCAGAACACTGCGCGCGGTGCTGATTCCGCCATGCAGGCCTTCGAAAGTTTCCGGCAGGAACTGGCTGCGCGGATGTTGCTCATGCCGCTGGTGGCCTGAGGACTGTCACGCGAAGAGCCAGCGTGCCAGGTCCGCGGCGCCGGCCAGCCATTCGCGTGCACGTGTCAATGCACTGCACCTGCGCTCATCTTCAGATCTGACTGCGTGGCCAGCGTCGTACGCACCGCCAGACGTATTCCTTTGATCTGCGTATCGATCGACAGGCTCGGCCGGCCCGCATGCCGCGCTGCCAGTTCGGGCGTGGTCGGCACGTGGATGAAGCCGCCGCGCACCTGCGGCGCGCGCATGGCAATGTGGTGCATCAAACCATAGAACAGGTGGTTGCAGTTGTAGGTGCCTGCACTCTGCGACACGCCCGCGGGCACGCCGGCCTCGCGCAGCGCATGCACGATGGCTTTGATCGGCAGGGTGGAGAAGTACGCCGTTGGCCCATCGGCCACCACAGGCGTATCAACCGGCTGGTTGCCCGCGTTGTCGGGAATGCGTGCGTCGATCACGTTGATGGCTACGCGCTCCACCGAAATCTCCGTCCGGCCCGTGGCCAGCCCCAGCGCGAACACCAGGGCGGGTGATGTGGCCTCGATGGCGTCCACCAATATTTCGTTGGCGAGACCAAACACGCACGGCAACTGCCGTGCCACGATGACCGCGCCGTCCACCTGCGTGCTGTCGAGTGCCTGCGCGATGTCCCACGAAGGGTTGGTGGGGTCGGATTCAAACGGCTCGATGCCGGTGACAAGAACGGTAATCATGCAGGCGCTCCTTGGTGATATCCGTAGTGATGCAACTATTTGCCGATCAAAAAGGCGGCAATGGCCGCCCCGTTTGTCTTACGTGTTCAGCGTACTCCGAACGTTACGGATGGCCTGCACCGTATCGTCGAACGCGCTTGCGCCGACATGCTCGCGCAAGCGCCGCGCCACCTTGGAGCTGGCGGCCTGCAACGCGGTTTCCAGTTCACGGGCGGCTTCCGTGGGGAAGAGGTTCCACTCTCGGCCGTCCTCTGCAGAAGGTTGGCGTTCCACCAGGCCCTTGGCGATCAAGCCGTCCACAAGACGCGTGGCAGTGGGCCGCGCAATGCCCAGCACCTCGGCCAGTTCGCGGTTGAGCACGCCGGGTCGTTTGAGCACCACGCGCAGCACGAACCCTTGCGGCGGCGTCAGGCTGAACGGCGCATACGCGACCGTCCATTCGCGCTCGACCGAGCGCGCCAGAGCGGTGGTGTTGAAGTACAGGCAGTGATCAAACATGTACCGTAGTCTAGCGACGGATCATTAGGGATACAACGAATTTATTCATCCATCGATCTACTGGGGGGGCGGCTCAGCGTGCAGCTCAGGGCGGCGCATCCGCCATCTGCGTCAGCTGCTTCAGTGCCTGGACGAAGTACGCGCGATCGTGCGGTGCCAGGTCTTGCGTGGCTTGCGCGAGGCGGTTCATCGCCGTGCGGGCGGTAACGTGATCGCCGTCTGCGTGAGCAAACCACGCCAGCTCCAGCAGCAACCCGCTCACCTGCACGTGGCCGTAGCGATGGCGGCCGCTGTCGTGTTCGCGCAGGCGCAGTGCTGCCACGTCGGCCCAGCGCTGCGGCCAGTAGCGCGCGTCAAAGGCCTCGGCAAACGGGCCCGCTTGCGTACGGAGGTCGTTCAACGTGAGCGCAGCGCGGCTTGTGTCGGCGCGCGCAATGCGCATCAGCGCGATGGCGTTCCACGCCGATTGCAGCGGCCCGCCGTTGCGTAGCGCCTGCCATTCGCTCATGGCCAGCCAGCGGACGGCATCGACCGTGCCGTCGGCATGCACCGCGTTGCCAAGTACATCGCGCAGCAGCCAGCACGTCATGCCGAGGTTGGCGGCAACTTGCTGCACGGCGTCGGAGGCCTGGCTTTCCAGCGCGGCCGCCAGCGCGGTTTCGAACTGCGCGACGATGCGCTGCGCGGCCTGGGCGCGTACGTCCGATGCAATGCCGTCCGCGTCGGCGTAGAGCAGGCGGGCGCGATCGATGAGGGCGCTCAAGTTGTTCCACTCAAAACGGATCTGCGGGTGATAGCGCAGCAGGCTGCGGCCGGGCTCGGCGTCGGCCAGGCGCGCGAGCAGGCCGGCGGCAAGGTCGAGGTCGCGTCGGTCATACGCACACCATGCGGTGACGATGCGCTCCATGGCGGCGAGGTAGTCGTTGCCCAGCACATGGCGCTGCCGACGGTGCGCGCGCAGTTGCGAGAGCAAGGCGCTGGCGCGTGTCGAGTCGCCCAGCCGGCGCGCGGCCATTGCCTCGCCCAGGGTGACGAGGGCGCGCTGGAAGTCGTTGTCGGCGGCGTCGCCGGCGTGGCGCAAGGCGAGCAGGGCGCCGCCGCGCTCGGTGTCGGACGTGCTCGTGCCGGTGCTCAGTGCATGCAGCAGGCGGCCTTCGCGCATGGCGTGGCGCGCGGTCAGAAAGGCGTGCCAGAACGCGGGGTTGGGCGTGCCAGGCGCAGGGCCGGAGAGCGCGCTGGCGTTGGCTTCGGCGCTGTTGTCCGTGCTGCTTTCCGGCGCGGCGATACCGAGGAAGGCGCGCACATCGGTGTCATCGGCAATCCGTCCTTCCACCAGGCAGATCACGCGCGCCGCGTCTTCGGGCGTAAGCCAGAACGGGCCCTGGCTGCGCTTGTCTGCGTTGAGAAAGCGCGGCTCGCGGTCGCGCTGTTCGCCCCAGCCGGCTTGCACGCCCCAGTTCTGCCAGTCGCGAAAGGCGCGGCTGATCATCATGCGCTGCGTGCTGGCGTCCGATACGGCACCGCGCAGGTCGGCCAGCCGCACCAGCGGTTGTTCCGGCGACAGACGATGCGCGTAGGCCAGGCGCACGAGCAGCCACAGGCTCTGGAACGGGGCGCGTCGTCCATCCACAGTTTGCGGTGTGGTCAGCTCGACATGGAGGGCGGGCAGGGTGGGCGGCGTCATGCAAACAATCAGGCGAAGCGAAACGTGGCGCCATTGTGCGCCACGCCCATTGTTACAGGCGTTACGAGCGTGACGTGCTGCTTGCTGTGCACGCTGGCGGCAGCACGGAGCGCTCCCTACTATGCGCAGCGCCGGCTCCTGTGCGCATCGCCGGTTGCCGGTAGCCATCCACCCATTTCAAGGAGCCTTTCATGTTCTCTCGCTGGTCGAAGACTTTCGCGTTTGCCGTGGTGGCCTGCACGCTCGCAATAAGCACCGCCACCGCTCATGCCGAGCTGGTCGTGCGCAATGACCTCAAGCGCGTGTTCGACGACGCCGGCGTCTCCGGCACCTTCGTGCTGATGGACATCACCGCCGACCGTACCTATGTCGTCGATCCGGCGCGTGCCGCGCGGCGCATCCATCCGGCTTCGACGTTCAAGATTCCGAACAGCCTGATCGCCTTCGACACCGGGGCCGTGCGCGACGATCAGGAAGTGCTGCCCTACGGCGGCAAGCCGCAGCCTTACGAGCAGTGGGAGCACGACATGGCGTTACCCGAGGCGATTCGCCTGTCGGCCGTGCCGATCTATCAGGAAGTCGCGCGCCGCGTTGGCTTCGAGCGCATGCAGGCTTATGTCGATGCGTTCGACTACGGCAATCGCCAGCTCGGCAGCGCGATCGACCAGTTCTGGCTGCGTGGCCCGCTGGAGATTTCCGCTTTCGAAGAAGCACGCTTCACCAGCCGCATGGCGCTCAAGCAGTTGCCGGTGAAGCCGCGCACGTGGGACATGGTCCAGCGCATGCTGTTGATCGAGCAGCAGGGCGATGCCGCGCTGTATGCCAAGACCGGCGTCGCCACCGAATACCAGCCGGAGATCGGTTGGTGGGTCGGCTGGGTGGAGCGTGCGGGGCATGTCTATGCATTCGCGCTGAACATCGACATGCCGCGCGAGGGCGATATGGCCAAGCGCATTCCGCTGGGCAAGCAGTTGATGCGGGCGCTCGAGGTGTGGCCGGCACCGTGAGACGCGCGCCTGTAGGTTGCTCTATCTGACCCGCAATTAGGGATGCCCGCAATCCACAGTGAGATGGATCCGGAGGACGATGAAAATCGTAAAAAACTATTGCGGCGGTTCGTCGGAAGGCGGACAAACGCGAAACATCGCCCGAGGGACGGGCATCCGGGGGTCTTATGTTCAGGGTCTACAAGGCAATGGCCGTCGCCATCACGGCGGGCATCGGAGCGAGTGGCGCGCTTGCGGGCGGCAGCCAGGACGGCGTGATTTATTTCACGGGGGCAATCGTCGAGGCCGGGTTCCGTGTGCAGCCAGCGCTGCCGGCGGCGGGCGCTGGCCTGCAGGCGCGTCCATCTGCGTCGGGCGATCAGGTGGTGCTCGACTTTCGCTCGACGGCGGTGCGGGCCGTGCCGGTCGATGTGTCGGTGGAGGCGCGTGGGGCATCCTCGCTCAGGCCCCTGCGGGTGGGGGATGCACGCAGCAAGGCGGACGTCCTGACCAAATACGGCGGTTTCAAGGCCAGCCTGCTGACGGCAAACAACGGCACGCTGACCTTGTCGCGCGCGCCGGGGGTGGAACCAGCGCTCGCGGTGGTGACGCTGTCCTACCAGTAATGAAAAAGGCGGGCGAATCCCCGCCTTGTTTGTGGACCGCTGCGACGGCGTTTACGACGCCACTGGCCCCACCGGCGATTGGAACGGGTGATATTGATACAGCCACGTTTCCGACAGCGGCTTGCCATCCACACGCAAAAACAGCCGCATGTCGACCGGTTCCTTCCCGTCGACCGTCAGATCGAACTGCGCGCGCCAATGCCCCGGCACGCCGTTCGGCACGGCTTCGGTAAATACATACGAAAACGTGCCGCGCGAGCTGCTGAGTACTGCCTCCGGCTTGGTGCCGAAGGGCAGCTTCTCCAGCGGGCCGCCCTTGAACTCGACCATGAACTTGCGCACGCCGCGCGGGCGCGGCTGGCCCGGCTGGCCGCCGTTGCCCATGCGCGTGGCCACGCAGCGCGCCAGCTGTGTCGGGTACGGTTCATCGGCCAGCCAGTGCAGGCGATAGCGTAGACGGTACTGGCTGCCCGCACGCGCCGGTGCCTTCGGCACCCACATGGCGACGATGTTGTCGTGGATCTCGTCGTCGGTCGGGATTTCGATGAGCTGCACGGCGCCCTCGCCCCAGCCTTCCAGCGGCTCGACCCACAGGCTCGGGCGGCGCTCGTAATGGACGCCGTCCTGGTAGTTGTTGAAATCGCGATCGCGCTGCAGCAGGCCGAAGCCGCGCGGGTTGTTGTCGCCAAAGGCAGACGCCATCGTGCGCGGCGGATCATTCAGCGGGCGCCAGATGCGCTCGCCATTGCCGGTCCAGAGGGCGAGGCCGTCGGAGTCGTGCACCTCGGGGCGCCAGTCAGTGGCGGTGCCCTTGGCGGTTTCCGAAAACCAGTACATCGACGTGGCGGGCGCGATGCCGAAACGGTCGACGTCCTTGCGCAGGAAGATGGCCGTGTCGATGTCCATCACCACGCCCTTCGTGCGGTGCATGACAAAGCGATATGCACCCGTGATGCTCGGGCCGTCGAGCAGCGTGTAGATCGTCACGGAATCGGCGCGGTTGTCTGCCGGCGTGTCGAACCACACGTGCGTGAAATTGGGAAACTCTTCCGGCTTGCCGGCCTGCGCCACGTCCAGCGCAATGCCCCGTGCGGAAAGCCCGTACTGATACAGCTCGCCGATGGCGCGGAAGTACGACGCGCCCAGGAAGGCGACCCAATCGTTCTTCTTCCAGTCGAGTTTCTTCTGGTCACCCAGGCGGCTTTCCTGGAAGCGGAAACCGGCAAAGCCGCTGCCGCGCGGCAGTTTGCGCGCCGGGCTGTCGGCGGGCATGTCGAAGTACGATTCGTCGTAAACGATTTCGCGGGCGGCGCCTTTTTCCACCACGTGCATGCGCACCGGGGCGCGGAAGAACGTGCCGAGGTGGAAGAACGTCACCGGAAACTGGCCGGGGCCGTCCGCAAAGAGTGCGTGGGCGGTGTCGAATTTGATCTTGCCGTGTGCCTCGTAGTCGATCTTGGAAAGGATGTCGGCCGGCGCCGTGGCAGGCGGCGCGTACGGCTTGCCGGCCATCGCGCGGGCGCGCTCGATCAGCGCATCGAAAGAAAACGGCGCCGCATCGCCGAGCTTGACGCGATCGGCGGCCAGCGCTTCGGGCGTGATGCCGAGCGCCGCCAGCGTGGCGGTGACGGATGCGGAGGCAAGAAGGGTTCGACGTGTGACCATAGGTGCCTGTGATGTAGCTGGTGAATAAGAATGGTCCGACATGGTAACGCGCGCCGGGGTTCCGACGCGGGCTGAGGGGTCGTCCGGACGGCCGATCCGTTACCGGTCAAGCGGCCAAATCGACCGTTCGTCGCAACAGGTTTGCGCCTTGAAGTGCCGGTTGCGATACTTGGCGGCATCGCCCTGGGGACTCGGATGACGCAACGCTTTCGCAGCATCGGCATCGCTTTGGCGTTGGCCTGCGCGTTATGCAGCGCGCAGGCGGCACCTTGCGACGCGCCTGCCCTGTTGAACGACGGCTGGCAAATCGAGGCGGAACCGGCCGCGGCAGTTTTCGACGCCCGCAAGCTCTGTGCCGTCCTGCACAAGGTTGTCGGCGCCGATATCAATGTCCACAGCCTGCTCGTGGTGCGGCATGGACGCCTGGTCGCGGAGGTCTATCGTGCAGGCAAGGACGAGCGGGTGAAGGACCTGTTCCGCACCACGCGCACGTTCGATGCCAGCACGCTTCACGACATCCGCTCCATCAGCAAATCGGTGACGAGCCTGCTGTGGGGCATTGCGCAGGGGCAGGGCAAGACGCCGCCGCTCGACACGCCGGTGCTGTCGCTGTTTCCGGCGCTGGCGGAGTTGAATCGCGATGGCCGCGAGGCGATCACGTTCTCGCAGATGCTGTCGATGTCGAGCGGCCTGGCCTGGAACGAATGGCGTGCGAGGAGTCTGTTCAACAACGACGAGTTCGGGCTGTTCTGGCACTCGTCTCAGGCGCACTACGTGTTTGACCGCCCGATGGCGGCCCCGGCCGGCACGCAATTCAATTACAACGGCGGCAACACGGCGGTACTGGCGCTGCTGCTGGTGGAGCGCGTGGGCATGTCTGTGCCCGAGTACGCGCGCCAGCAACTGTTCGAACCGCTGGGCATCACCGACTGGGAATGGGTGGACGACTATCGTGGCCGCCCGCTGGCGTTTGCCGGCGTACGCCTGCGCCCCCGAGACCTCGCGCGCATCGGCCAGCTCGTGTTGCAGCACGGCCAATGGAACGGTCGGCAACTCGTGCCCGCCGAGTGGATTGCCGAGTCAACGCGCCCACACATCGACACCGGCATGGGCTTGCAGTACGGCTATCAATGGTGGCTCGGCAAGGTGGTGGCGGGCGGCACCGAATACGCGTGGATCGGAGGCATCGGCAACGGTGGCCAGCGTCTGTGGATCGTGCCGGGGCTCGACATGGTGGTCGTCACCACGGCGGGCGACTACAACCAGCGCGCAATCTGGAAGCAGGCCGAAACCCTGCTCAACGAGGTGATGACAGCCGTGCAGCCGACGCCCCGCTAACGGCTGCGCTGCTGCGCGGTTGCACGTCTGAACGGGGCTTACAGGAACCGATCGAGGATCTTGCGACTGTGCTTGTCCAGCGCAAGCAGATCGCGGATCAGGTAGTGGATACCGTGGCTGTCGGAAATGAGCAGCGTGGTGCCGGTCAGGCGGCGGATATCTTCTTCGCCGCGCAGCACGAGGTCGGTCTGGCCGCGGTCGGTCTGCACCGTCCACGTGCTGGGCGTGGCGTAGGTCGATACGCCGACGATCGTGCGGATCTCGGGCATGAATTCCCGCGCGCCGAGTTCGGCTTCGATCAGCGCGCGCATTGGCGTGGGCAGCGCGTCGGGTTGCGTGATCCATGCCAGCTCGCGGCCGTCCGTGCTCATCAGGCTCAAGCCCTCGTCGGCGGCGGAGATGGGAAACGCGCGCACGGGCACCACGCCTTCATGCACGGTGCCGTCGGCCAGGGTCATTACAAGCTTGCCGAAGCCGTTGCGGCTCAGGCTGAAGTCGGGCGTTTGCATCGCACTCATTTCAAATAAGGGATCACTGTGCGTAAGCCGGCGCGGCGGCGTCCACGCGCTCGCCGTCGCTGGTCAGATCGGTCTCGGCATCGACATTGCGGGCCTGCGCCTGATAAAGCTTGTAATACGCGCCTTCGCGCGCGAGCAGCTCGTCGTGATTGCCGACTTCGACGATCTGGCCGCGATCCATGACGACGAGGCGATCCGCCTTGCGCAGCGTCGACAACCGGTGCGCGATAGCGATGGTGGTGCGGCCCTGCACGAGGTTGTCGAGCGCCTTCTGGATTTCCTTCTCGGTGGTCGTGTCCACGGAAGACGTGGCCTCGTCCATGATCAGGATGCGCGGGTTGATGAGCAGGGCCCGCGCAATCGAAATACGCTGGCGTTCGCCGCCCGACAGGGCCTGGCCGCGTTCACCCACCAGCGAGTCGTAGCCGTGCGGCAGGCGCAGGATGAACTCGTGGGCGTGGGCGGCACGCGCGGCGGCAATGATCTCTTCGCGCGTGGCGTCGGGTTTGCCGTAGGCAATGTTGTCGGCGATCGTGCCGAAGAACAGGAACGGCTCCTGCAGCACCAGGCCGATGTTGCGGCGGAATTCCGAGACGGGCAGCGAACGGATGTCGGTGCCATCCAGGCGGATCGCGCCTTCGGACACATCGTAGAAACGGCAGATCAGGTTCACGAGCGTGCTCTTGCCCGAGCCGCTGTGCCCCACCAGCCCGATCATCTCGCCCGGCTGGATCGACAGGTTCAGGCCGCGGATCACCGCGCGGTTGCCATAACGGAAGCCCAGGTCGCGCAGTTCGATCGCGCCCTTCACCTTCTCGAGATGCACGGGCCTGGCCGGCTCGGGCACGCTCGACACGTGGTCGAGAATATCGAAGATCCGCTTGGCGCCGGCCGCCGCCTTCTGCGTGACGGACACGATGCGGCTCATGGAATCCAGGCGCGTGTAGAAGCGGCTGATATAGGTCAGGAACGCCACCAGCACACCGACGGTGATGGCGTCGTGGCTCACCCGCCAGATGCCGAAGATCCACACCACCAGCAGCCCGACTTCGGTCAGCAGCGTGACGGTCGGGGTAAACAGCGACCACACCGCGTTGACGCGATCGTTGATCGCCAGGTTGTGCTTGTTGGCCTCGGCAAAGCGCGTCACCTCGCGCTTTTCCTGGGCAAAGGCCTTGACCACGCGGATGCCCGGGATCGTATCGGCCAGCACGTTGGTGATTTCCGACCAGATCCGGTCGATCTTCTCGAAGCCGTGGCGCAGGCGGTCGCGCACCAAGTGGATCATCCACGCGATAAAGGGCAGCGGCACGAGGGTCACCAGTGCCAGCCATGGGTCGATCGAGACCAGGATGACGGCCGTCATCGCGATCATCAGCACGTCGGTGGCGAAATCGAGCAGGTGCAACGACAGGAACACGCTGATGCGGTCGCTTTCCGAGCCGATGCGCGCCATCAAGTCGCCCGTGCGCTTGCCGCCGAAGTACTCGAGCGACAGCTTGAGCAGGTGCTCGTAGGTGGTCGTGCGCAGGTCGGCGCTGATGCGCTCGGACACGCGCGCCAGCAGATACGTGCGCGCCCAGCCCAGCACCCAGGCCACCAGCGCGGCGCCAAACAGGCCGGACAGATAGAGCGTAACCAGGCGGTAATCGACCGGCTGCCCGTTCTGGTAGGGGATCAGCACCTTGTCCATCAAGGGCATCGTCAGGTACGGCGGCACCAGGGTGGCGGCCGTGCCGATCAGCAGCAGGGCGAAACCGGCCAGCAATTCCCACCGATACGGCTGGGCGAAGCGCCACAGGCGCAGCAGCGCCCAGGTCGAGGGCGGCTGCTCCAGTTCACGGCTGCATTGCGGGCAGTTGTCGTCACCAGTCGGGAGGGGCGCCTTGCAGATCGGGCAGGTGTCCGCGTCGGGCTGCGCGGCCTTGGCACCGGTGGTCAGGGCGTCGCGCTGGGCGTCAAAGGCGTCAGCCAGCCGCAGCGCGTCGGTGTTGTGGCCCAGCGTGTACCGCCAGCTGGCCAGCCGGTGCTGTCCGTCGGACAGCTCCAGCGTGCCGACGCCGGCGTGGTCGCTATGGGCGAGCGTCATGCCAGGAGCGATGTCCCAGCTTTGCAAATCCTTTTCGCCGGGGGCTTGGCCTATCAGGCGACGGTTCGTAACAACCAGCCACCCGTGGGTAAAATGCAGTCTTGCGTCCAAATCCAGCTGCAGCCCGGCCTGGACGGTTTCTTCTGGAGCGAGGCTCGAGCCCAGCACGACACTCCAGGGTTCCTGAGCGCGGGCGACGGTGGGGGCGGACGATGGGGAGGACTGGGTCATCAGTGGCGCAAAGAATTCAAAAAGCGCGTCCAAATGGCCAAAAAACAGCCCAAAACGGGAAAAGGACGAACATAAATCGAGGCAAGAGTGCGGCGTCGCAATTGTTGCGGCCTGCAAAATTTGCTCGCAAGTATACATAGCCACGCCAGCACGGCATTTGGTGCGCTGCACAACGCACTCCGGGCTCAAGACGTCAACGCCGACGCCGTTGTAACGTTATTGAAAGGTAACGGTTCGGTTTCACGGACCAATTCACGGGTACATCGCCCCCTGCTTCCAAGCAAATTCAATGAAGAAGAAGGACATTGAGATTCTCGATGTCATGTCGCTGCGCGGCCCGAATATGTGGACATATCGGCCAGTGCTGGAGGCATGGGTCGATATTGGTGAACTGGAGGACTATCCCTCCAACACGATTCCCGGGTTCTACGAGCGTCTGTCGACATGGCTGCCCACGCTGATCGAGCACCGCTGCAGCCCCGGCGTGCGCGGCGGCTTCCTGATGCGCTTGAAGGAAGGCACCTGGCCCGGCCACATCCTGGAACACGTCACCCTCGAATTGCAGAACCTGGCCGGCATGCCCGGCGGCTTCGGCAAGGCGCGCGAGACACCCGTGCGCGGCGTCTACAAGGTGATCGTCCGCGCCTGGCACGAAGACGTGACCCGCGCTGCCCTGTTCGCCGCCCGTGATCTGGTCATGGCGGCCATTGAAGACCGCCCGTACGACGTGGACGCCGCCGTCGAAACGCTGCGCGACCTGGTGGACGAACAGTGCCTGGGCCCCAGCACCGCCTGCATCGTCGATGCCGCCGATGACCGCAATATCCCGTCCATCCGCCTGTCGGACGGCAACCTCGTGCAGCTCGGCTATGGCGCTCGCCAGCGCCGCATCTGGACGGCCGAAACCGACCGCACCAGCGCCATTGCCGAATCGATCTCGCGCGACAAGGACCTGACCAAGAGCCTGCTGCAGTCGTGCGGCGTGCCCGTGCCGGAAGGGCGCATGGTCGACAGCGCCGAAGATGCCTGGGAGGCCGCCGAAGACATCGGCGTGCCGGTGGTGGTCAAGCCGTACGACGGCAACCACGGCCGCGGCGTGTTCACGAACCTGATGACGCGCGAAGAGGTGGAAACCGCTTACGCCGTGGCCATCGAGGAAGGCAACGGCGTGATCGTCGAGCGCTTCGTCTCCGGTAACGAACACCGCCTGCTGGTGGTGGGCGGCCGTCTGGCGGCGGCGGCGATGGGCGAGACCGCGTCGGTGGTCGGCGATGGCACCTCGACCATCGAAGAATTGATCGAATCGCAGATCAATTCCGACCCGCGCCGCGGCAGCACTGAAGAACACCCGCTGAACTTTGTGCGCCTGGATTCCGCCGCACGCCTCGAACTCAAGCGCCAGGGCTACGCTGACGGCAGCGCCGTGCCGCCGGCGGGCCGCAGCGTGCTGATCCAGCGCAACGGCAACGTCGCCTTTGACGTGACCGACCGTGTGCATCCGAGCGTGGCCGCGCACGCATCGCTGGCCGCGCGCGTGGTCGGTCTCGACATTGCCGGCGTGGACCTGGTGGCCGACGACATCTCGCGCCCGCTGGACGAGCAGCGTGGCGCCATTGTCGAGGTCAACGCCGGGCCTGGTTTGCTGATGCACATTCGCCCGGCCCAGGGGGAACCGCGCCCTGTCGGCCGCGCGATTGTCGATCACCTGTTTTCCGACAAGGACGGCGCGCAGGACGATGGCCGGATTCCCATCGTCGGCATCACGGGCACCAACGGCAAGACCGTCGTGGCCAAGCTGGTGGCGCAGATGCTGCAACTGTCGGGCAAGCACACGGGGTTGGGCTGCAGCGATGGCCTGTACCTCGATCGCCGCCAGGTGGAATCCGGCGCGCGCACCGACCGCGCCGCGTGGGATGCCTGCCATCGCATCCTAATGAACCGGGCGGTTGAAGCCGCCGTGTTCGAGAGCGACAGCGGCATGATCCTCTCGCAGGGGCTGCCGTATGACCGCTGCCAGGTGGGCGTCGTCACCAACTTCGGCAAGCCCGATCACCTGGGCGATTTCTACGTCGAAGATGAAGACCGGATGTACAGCGTCCTGCGCACGCAGATCGACGTGGTGCTGAAGACTGGCGTGGGCGTGCTCAATGCCGCCGATGCGCGCCTCGTTGAAATGGCCGACCTGTGCGATGGCGAAGTGATCTTCTTCGCCTTGACGGGCGATCTGGAGGCCATCGCCGCGCATCGCGCTGCTGGCAAACGGGCCGTGTTCGTGCGCGACGGCAAGGTGGTGCTCGCCACCGGCCCGACCGAACTGGCGCTGGCCGACGTGTCGGCCATTCCCCTGACCTACGACGGCCGCGTGCCGTTCCAGCTTGAAAACGTGCTGGCGGCTGTGGCTACCGGCTGGGCGCTGGGCATTTCGAACGATCTGATGCGCGCCGGCATCCTGACCTTCGATGTGGGGCAGGTAGATGTGCCGGGCCGCTTCACGCTGTTCCAGCACCATGGCGCCACGATCGTGGTGGATGACGCGCACAACGCGTCGGCGCTGGAAGCCTTGGCCGCTGCGCTGGACAACTTCCCGGCGCAACGCCGCACGCTGGTGTTCGGCGCCGGCCTGCAACGCCGTGATGAAGACCTGGTGGCGCAAGGCACCGTCATCGGACAGACATTCGACCGCGTGCTGCTGTGCGAAGACGCCAGTGTCAAACGCACCGATGCCGAGTTCGATCGCCAAGCACGCGCGCTGCTCAAGCAAGGGTTGCAGGCAGGCGGTCGCGTGGCTGAAGTCGTCGTCGAAGGGGCCAAGCGCCGGGATGTCGTGGACGCGGCGCTCTCGCAGGTCACAGCAGGCGACCTGCTGGTTTTGCAATGCGATGAGTGCGCCATCGAGGGCACCGTCCAGCAGGTACACCAGTGGATGGGCCGCGCCGAATCCCAGAACTGACGATCGGGCCTGAGTCAGAAAGAACGCCCAAAGCACAACGGAAAGCTGATTGCATGGAAGTCTCTCGTATCCGGGCCTTGCGCGGCCCAAATCTCTGGTGCCGCCATACGGCCATCGAGGCCATCGTGGCCTGCTCGGACCAATCCCAACTGCTGGCCGAGCTGCCGGGCTTTGAAGACCGCCTGCGCGCGCGCTTTCCGGCGATTGGCCCGATGCGCCCCGATGACGAAGCCGATGCGCCATCGATTGCGCATGCGCTGGAAGCCGCGGCGCTGGGCCTGCAAGCCGCCGCGGGTTGCCCGGTGACGTTCAGCCACACCGAGCCCACGCTCGAACCGGGCACGTATCAGGTCGTCGTCGAATACACCGAAGAGGAAGTGGGCCGACTGGCATTCGAGCTGGCCGGCCAGCTTTGCCTGGCGGCGCGCGATGACCAGCCGTTCGATCTGGACGATGCACTCCACCGACTGCGCGAGCTGGACGAAGACGTGCGCCTCGGGCCCAGCACCGGCTCCATCGTCGATGCCGCCGTGGCGCGCGGCATTCCGTATCGTCGCCTGACGCAGGGCTCGATGGTGCAGTTTGGCTGGGGCAGCAAACAGCGCCGCATTCAGGCCGCCGAAACCGACATGACCAGCGCCGTGGCCGAATCCATCGCGCAGGACAAGGACCTCACGAAGGCCCTGCTGCATGCGGCCGGTGTGCCAGTGCCGCTGGGCCGTTCGGTGCGCAGCGCCGAGGAAGCCTGGGAAGCCGCGCAGGAAATCCACGGCCCGGTCGTGGTCAAGCCCCGCGACGGCAACCAGGGCAAGGGCGTGGCCGTGCGCATCCGCACGCGCGAAGAAGTGATGACGGCGTACGAAGCGGCCGCCGACATTTCTTCGGACGTGATCGTCGAGCGCTACATCCCCGGCCACGACTTCCGGTTGCTCGTGGTGGGCAAGCATCTGGTGGCAGCTGCGCGCCGCGACCCGCCGCAGGTCATCGGTGACGGCAAGCACACCGTGCGCGAGCTGGTCGACGAAGTGAATCGCGACCCGCGCCGCGGCGAAGGACATGCCACGTCGCTCACGAAAATCCGCTTCGACGACATTGCACTGGCCACGCTCGCCAAGCAGGGCCTGAGCGCCGACGCCGTGCCGCCCAAGGGCACGCGCGTGGTGTTGCGCAATAACGCGAACCTTTCCACGGGCGGCACCGCCACCGACGTGACCGACGACGTGCACCCCGCCATCGCCGCGCGCGCCGTGGCGGCAGCGCAGATGGTCGGCCTCGACATCTGCGGGGTGGATGCCGTGTGCGAAACGATGCTCAAGCCGTTCGAGGATCAGGCCGGCGGCATCGTTGAAGTCAACGCCGCGCCGGGTTTGCGCATGCATTTGCAGCCGTCGTACGGCAAGGGCCGTGCCGTGGGCGAGGCGATTGTCTCGACGATGTTTGCGGATGGCGACGACGGCCGCATCCCCGTGGTGGCGGTGTCCGGCACCAACGGCAAGACGACGACCGTGCGCCTGATTACCCATCTGCTGGCGTCCAGCGGTCTGCGCATGGGCATGACCGGCACCGATGGCGTGTACATCCAGGGCCAGCGTATCGACACCGGCGACTGCAGCGGCCCGCGCAGCGCGCGCAACGTGCTGCTGCATCCGGATGTCGATGCCGCCGTCTTCGAAACCGCGCGCGGCGGCCTGCTGCGCGAAGGTCTTGCGTTCGACCGCTGCGATGTGGCCGTGGTGACGAACGTGGGCGAAGGCGACCACCTGGGCCTGAACTACATCAGCACGGTGGAAGACCTGGCCGTGCTCAAGAGCGTGATCGTGCAGAACGTGGCGCCGCGCGGCATGGCGGTGCTCAACGCCGCCGACCCGATGGTCGCGCGCATGGCCGACGGCTGCCCCGGCTCGGTAACCTTCTTCGCGCACGATCCGAGCTTGCCTACCATGGCGCGGCACCGTGCGCAGGGCAAGCGCGTGGTGTTTGTCGATGGCCCCGAGATCGTAGTCGCCGAAGGTGCCAACGAAACGCGCATCGCACTGGCCGACATTCCGCTCACGCGCAACGGCACGATCGGATTCCAGGTGGAAAACGCGATGTCGTCGATTGCGGCGGCATGGGCGCTTGGCATCGACTGGACGGTGATCCGCCGCGGGCTGGCGACGTTTGTGAACGACGCCGCCACCGCGCCGGGGCGCTTCAACCTGTTCGACTACAAGGGCGCCACGCTCATCGCCGACTACGGCCATAACCCGGATGCCATCCAGGCACTGTGTAACGCGGTAGCCACCATGCCGGCGCAGCGGCGCATGGTGGTGATCAGCGGGGCTGGCGACCGCCGCGACGAAGATATCCGCAAGCAGACGCAGATTCTTGGCGGTGTGTTTGACGACGTCGTGCTGTATGAAGATCAATGCCAGCGCGGGCGCGCCGACGGTGAAGTGCTTGCGCTGCTGCGTGAAGGGTTGCAGGGTGCGTCGCGCACGAGCCGTGTTGAAGAAATCCGCGGGGAATTCCTGGCGATCGATACGGCGCTGGGGCGGTTGCAGCCCGGTGATCTCTGCCTGATTTTGATTGATCAGGTGGAGGAGGCGTTGGAACATATTGCTCGGCGGGTTGCTGAGTAAATTGGAACCCCAGTGAAGTTCGCTGGGGTTTTGGTTTTTTGTTTTTGTTTTTGTGGTCCATCCCCCTTTCGTACCCTACCGGGCACGACTCACTTTTCTTTGTCTTGCCAAAGAAAAGTAAGCAAAAGAAAGGCGCGCCCGAGATGGCGAAAGACTCCTTGAATTTGCGTAACCGGGCGGAGGTGGGGAAAACTCGCTTCGCTCAGACAGTTCCCCACCTTTTTTCCGCCCGCTTACGAAAATTCAAGGCGCCATCAAGGGCTCAACGTCAAAAGAAAAAGGCCAACCCATCGCGAGGTTGGCCTTGTCGTTTGGGCGTGCGCTCAGATGGTGTGGCTTTTGTCCTTTGACTTTCCCTGCCCTAGATGGCGCCTTGAATTTCTGTTGCAGGGAGGAAAAAGAGGGGAGGCCTGTTTGAGCGAAGCGAGTTTGCCTCCCCTCCCTCCCTGCAACAGAAATTCAAGGAATCTTTCGCCATCTCGGGCGCGCATTTCTTTGCTTACTTTCTTTGGGCAAGACCAAAGAAAGTGAGTCAGCCCCGGCAGGGGATGAAACAAGGGATGCACCACCAACAAAAAACCAACACGAAACCACCCTCAACACCATTGCCCTATGATGACGCCTCCCCCTAGTCCCTTCGCCATCATGCCGAATCCCCCCACACTGGCCCCAGTAGAACTCGCAAAGTCCTACCGCCTCCTGAACCACGGCCCGACCACGCTGGTCACCAGCGCCCACAACGGCGTACGCAACGTCATGGCTGCCGCCTGGGCGATGCCGCTCGACTTTGACCCACCCAAAGTGCTCGTCGTGGTCGACAGCCGCACACTCACCCGCGAGCTGATCGAAGCCTCGGCTGTGTTTGCGCTGAACATTCCCACCCGCGCAATTGCCGAGACCACACTCGCGGTCGGTACGCTCACGGGCCGGGACGGCGACAAGTTCGAAGCGCTCGGCCTGGCTACAGTGCCAGCCCGCACGATCGACGTGCCGCTGGTGGCCGGTTGCGCAGGGTGGCTGGAATGCCGCGTCATCCCCGAGCCGCACAACGAGAAGCGCTACGACCTTTTCATCGCCGAAGTGACCGCCGCCTGGGCGGACCCAGCGCTGTTCAGCAACGGCCGCTGGCACTTCACTGATGCGGGCAGCAAGACCCTGCACTACCTCGCGGGCGGTGCATTCTTTGAGACCGGCGAAGCGTTCACCGTCCAGGTGAAACAGCCATGAGCGATATCTCCATCCGCCCGTTGATCGATGAGGATGCTGCAGCGTTCAAGGCACTGCGCCTGAAGGCCATTCAAGACGCACCCACCGCCATCTGGCCGACGCACGCTGAAGAATCGAGCCGCACGCTGGAGGAAACCAGCAATCGCATCCGGGCGACTGAACATCAGATTGTCTTCGGAGCATTTGCCGGGCCGGAGCTGGTCGGCATTGCCGGCCTACGTCGTGACCCGCTCGCGCAGGTTGCCCACAAGGCTGTGCTGTGGGGCGTGTTTGTTGACCCTGCGCATCGGCGGGGCGGTATTGCGGGCCGTCTGCTGCACGCCGCTATTGCGCATGCGCGTGCTGCCCAGGTGCTGCAGATTCATCTTTGCGTCAACGCCGAAAACTCGCGTGCGCAAGCGCTGTATCGCAACGCGGGTTTCGAAACCTTCGGCATTGAGCGCCGCGCCATGCGTGTCGGCGATCGCTTCTACGACGAAGAACACATGGCGCTGCGGCTGGACGCCTAACGCTCCGTCCGATAGTCCGTCGGCCGCATGCCGGTCCATTTGCGGAAGGCGCGGTGAAAGGCGCTCGGTTCCGCAAAGCCGACCGCGACGGCAATGTCGGCGATGGTGCGGCGCGTGTCCTGCAATTGGCCGATGGCAATGTCGCGCCGCAGGTCGTCCTTGATCGACTGATACGTGTGGCCCTCGAGCTTCAGGCGCCGCCGCATGGTCGCCTCGGCCACGTTCAGTTTGAGCGCCATTGCGTCCGACGCGGGCCAACTGGCCACCGGGAGGTTACGCAGCATCTTGCGCACGCGCGCTGCGAACGAATCCGGGTTGCGGTACTTGACGATGAAGCTGCCCGGCGCGTCGCGCAGGAACGTCTTGATGGACGCGGCCGTCTGGATGACGGGCAGGTCTAGAAAGGTGGGCGATAGGTCGACGTACGACGCATCCTGCTTGAACGCCATGTCGTCGCAGAACATCAGGCGATATTCCTGCGCATCCTGCGGCGCCGCGCAACGGAAGCGCGCGGCAATGAACGGAATGCGCCGCCCCACCAGCCAGCACACCAGCCCGTAGACCATGATGAGCCACGTGGCGTAGGTGAACATGGGCGGCACACGCGTGCCCTTGCGGTGCTCGAACACGAGACGCACACGCTGATCGTCTTCTTCAACGCGTACATGCAGGTCATCCAGCACCAGCCGCAGAAAGCCCGTGGCCCGCGCGAGCGCCTGCCGGCCCGTGCGCGCGGTCAGCGCCGCCTGCGTCATCGCCACGAAGCTGCCCGAGCGCATGGGGTGTGCATCCTGCCCGAAGAACTCGTCGTCCATGGCCTGCGCAATGCCGGCCCACAGCGCGCCGTACTGCGCGGACGACACGCGGCTGCGCGGTTGCGCCAGCATCTGCGGCGTGATGCCCGCAGCTGCCATGATGGGCTGCGTATCGACGCCATGTGCGCGCGCACGCGTCACGGCCTCGTTGACGAGGCTGACAGAGACGGTTCCTTTCTCGTTGCTTTTCATCGGCATGGCAAATCCGCTCACGCAAGTTGATCGTGACGGGCATCGAAGCCGCCCAGCCACGTGCCTACACTTTTTCCCCATCGAACCCGAGCGCCGCGGGCTGCACAGTGTAAGGCGCCTGCACAGGCAGCGTCACGCGGCCCCAGCCAGCAAACAAGCAAGAGCCAAGCGATGGACGACTTCTATACCGAAGAGCAGCGGATGATCCACGACGCTGCGCGCGCCTTTGCCACCGAGCGCCTGGCGCCCAACGCCGCGCAGTGGGACCGTGACGGCGCCCTTCCCGACGAGGTGGTGCGCGAGATGGGCGAGCTGGGCCTGCTGGGCATGATCGTGCCGGCGGAGTGGGGCGGTTCGTACACCGACTACGTGGCCTATGCGCTTGCGCTGGAAGAGGTGGCTGCCGGGTGCGCTGCCAGCGCGACGATGATGAGCGTGCACAACTCGGTGGGCTGCGGCCCCATCCTCAAGTTCGGCACCGAGGCGCAGAAGGCGCGTTACCTGCCGGACCTGGCCACGGGCCGCGCGATTGGCGCGTTCTGCCTGACCGAGCCGCACGCCGGCTCCGAAGCCAACAACCTGCGCACCCGTGCGGTACTGCGCGACGGCAAGTGGGTGCTCACCGGCAACAAGCAGTTCGTCACCAACGGCGCACGCGCGGACATCGCCATCGTCTTTGCCGTGACGGACCCTGATGCGGGCAAGCGCGGCATCTCCGCTTTCATCGTGCCGACGGACACGCCGGGCTTTCACGTCGGGCGTCCCGAACACAAGCTCGGCATTCGCGCATCGGACACCTGCCCGATCACCCTGGAAGACTGCGCCGTGCCCGAAGAGAACCTGCTGGGTGAGCGTGGCGAGGGCCTGAAGATCGCATTGTCGAACCTCGAAGGCGGACGCATCGGCATTGCCGCGCAAGCCGTGGGCATTGCGCGTGCCGCCTTCGATGCAGCGCGCAACTACGCGAATGAGCGCATTCAGTTCGGCAAGGCGCTGCGCGAGCACCAGACCATCGCCAACATGCTGGCCGACATGGCCACGCGTCTGAATGCAGCGCGCCTGCTCGTTCACCATGCGGCGCGCCTGCGCAGCGCAGACAAGCCGTGTTTGTCGGAAGCCTCGCAGGCCAAGCTCTACGCGTCGGAACTGGCCGAGGAGATCTGCTCCAACGCCATCCAGATCCACGGAGGCTATGGCTACCTGGCCGACTACGCCGTCGAGCGCCACTACCGCGATGCACGCATCACCCAGATCTACGAAGGCACCAGCGAAGTCCAGCGGATGGTGATTGCGCGGCACGTGTAGCACGCACCGCGCACATCGACCGAATACGAAAGAGCGCAAACGCGCCGACCAGGAGACGACGATGAACGAAGCGGTATCTGCAGCACAGGGTTTTGTGGAAGCGCGCGATTTTCTGCTGCGCCATCGCACCGACTACGACCGCGCGTATCGCGAGTTCGCGTGGCCGAAGCTGGACACGTTCAACTGGGCGCTCGACTACTTCGATGTGATGGCGCGCGGCAACGATAACCCGGCGCTGTGGATCGTGGATGACCCGCAGAGCGGCGGGCTGAAGCTTTCGTTTGCGCAGATGTCGGAGCGCTCGTCGCGCATGGCGAACTTCCTGCGTGGGCTTGGCATCGTGCGGGGTGACCGTCTGCTGCTGATGCTGCCCAACCGCGTCGAACT
Source organism: Ralstonia pickettii (assembly GCF_016466415.2). Lineage (NCBI taxonomy): Bacteria > Pseudomonadati > Pseudomonadota > Betaproteobacteria > Burkholderiales > Burkholderiaceae > Ralstonia > Ralstonia pickettii. Next base: position 721,322 of record NZ_CP066772.2, read on the forward strand.
GTGGGACGTGATGCTCGGGGCGATGAAGCTGGGCGCGGTGGTGCTGCCGGCTACGACGCAGCTTTCGCCGGATGACGTGCGCGACCGCGTTGAACTGGGCGGCGCGACATGCGTGGTTGTCGACGCGGCGGAGTTGCACAAGTTCGACAGTGTGGATGCAAGCGTCAAGCGCATCGCCGTGGGTGCGCAGCGCGATGGCTGGGTCGACCTGGCCGCTGCTTACGACGCGCCGGCGCAGTTCGCGCCCGACGGGCTGACCAAGGCAACCGATCCGCTGCTGCTGTACTTCACCTCAGGCACCACGTCCAAGCCGAAACTGGTGGAACACACACACCAGAGTTACCCCGTCGGCCACCTGTCGACCATGTACTGGATCGGCCTGCAACCCGGCGACATCCACTGGAACATCAGTTCGCCCGGCTGGGCGAAACACGCGTGGAGCTGCTTCTTCGCCCCGTGGAATGCGTAGGCCTGCGTGTTCGTCTACAACTACGCGCGCTTCGTGCCGAAGGACACGCTCGACGTGCTGGTGCGCTTCAACGTGACCACGCTGTGTGCGCCGCCTACCGTGTGGCGCATGCTGGTGCAGGAGCCGCTGGCCACCTACGCCGTCAAGCTGCGCGAGATCGTCGGTGCGGGCGAGCCGCTGAACCCCGAGATCATCGAGCGCGTGCGCAGCGCCTGGGGCGTGACCATTCGCGACGGCTTCGGCCAGACCGAGACCACCTGCCAGATCGGCAACACGCCGGGGCAGCCCGTCGTGCCGGGCTCGGTCGGGCGCCCGCTGCCCGGCTACTGCGTGGAACTGGTCGACCACGACGATCAGCCCGCCAGCGAAGGCGAAATCGTGCTGCCGCTCTCGCACCGCCCGCTCGGCCTGATGCAGGGCTACGCCAACAACGCCAAGGCCACGGGCGAGGCCATGCGCAACGGCTATTACCACACGTCCGACGTGGCGATGCGCCGCGACGACGGTTACTTCGTCTACGTGGGCCGCACCGACGACGTGTTCAAGTCGTCCGACTACCGCCTGAGCCCCTTCGAGCTGGAAAGCGTGCTGATCGAGCACGAAGCCATTGCCGAGGCCGCCGTGGTGCCGAGTTCCGATCCGCTGCGGCTGTCCGTGCCAAAGGCGTTTGTGACGGTGCGCCAGGGCTATGAGGCTGGCCCCGAACTGGCCCGGGCGGTGTTCCTGTTCTCGCGCGAAAAGCTGGCGCCCTACAAGCGCATCCGCCGCCTGCAGTTCAGCGAGCTGCCCAAGACCATCTCGGGAAAGATTCGCCGCGTCGAACTGCGTCGGCTGGAGCTTGAACGCACGCCTCAACCGGCTCGCCTGCCCGGCGAGTACTGGGAAGAAGACTTCGCCTGATTTGCCCATCCCGCATTGAACCCGTTACCGCCACCGAAACCGATACCGATTCGCCAGGAGACTCCCATGAGCGCCGTTGCCTCTCTCGCTTCCGCCAAGCCTGCCGCACAGCAGGACACCCCGCCCACCGTCAAGCTGCTGATCGGCGGCGAGTTTGTCGAATCGCAGTCGAAGGAATGGCGCGACATCGTGAACCCCGCCACGCAGGAAGTGCTGGCGCGCGTGCCGTTTGCCACGGCCGGCGAAGTGGACGCAGCCATCCGCTCCGCACATGCTGCGTTTGCCACGTGGAAGAACACGCCGGTGGGCGCGCGCATGCGCATCATGCTGAAGTTCCAGGCGCTGATTCGCGAGCACTCGCCGCGTATTGCGCGCACGCTGACGGCCGAGCAGGGCAAGACGCTGCCCGATGCGGAAGGCGACATCTTCCGCGGGCTGGAAGTGGTGGAGCACGCGTGCTCGGTGGGCTCACTGCAGCAGGGCGAATTTCTGGAGAACGTGGCCGGCGCGGTCGACACCTACACGTTGCGCCAGCCGATTGGCGTGTGCGCCGGCATCACGCCGTTCAACTTCCCGGCCATGATTCCCCTGTGGATGTTCCCGATGGCCATCGTGTGTGGCAACACGTTCGTGCTCAAGCCGTCGGAGCAGGACCCGCTGTCGACTATGCAACTGGTGGAACTGGCCCTTGAAGCAGGTGTGCCGCCCGGCGTATTGAACGTCGTGCATGGCGGCAAGGACGTGGTGGATGCACTCTGCACGCACGAACACGTGAAGGCGATTTCGTTTGTGGGCTCGACCGCAGTGGGCACGCATGTTTACCGCCTGGGCAGCGAGCACGGCAAGCGCGTGCAATCGATGATGGGCGCCAAGAACCACGCCGTGGTGTTGCCGGACGCGAACCGCGAGCAGGCCATCAATGCGCTGGTGGGTGCGGCCTTCGGCGCGGCGGGGCAGCGCTGCATGGCGACCTCCGTCGTCGTGCTGGTGGGCGCGGCGCAGCAGTGGGTGCCGGACCTGATCGCCAAGGCAAAAACGCTCAAGGTGAATGCCGGTGTCGAGCCGGGTACCGACGTGGGCCCCGTCGTCTCGCGTGCCGCCAAGCAACGCATTCTCGGCCTGATCGAATCGGGCGTGCAGCAGGGCGCCACGCTGGCGCTCGACGGTCGCAATGTGCGCGTCGCCGGTTACGAAGACGGCAACTTCATCGGCCCGACGATCTTCACCGACGTGAAGACCGACATGGACATCTACACCAACGAAATCTTCGGCCCCGTGCTGCTGGCGCTGACTGTGCCTACGCTGGACGACGCCATTGCGCTGGTCAACGCCAACCCGTTCGGCAACGGTGTGGGCCTGTTCACGCAGAGCGGCGCATCAGCACGCAAGTTCCAGAGCGAGATCGACGTCGGGCAGGTCGGTATCAACATTCCCATTCCGGTGCCCGTGCCGTACTTCAGCTTTACCGGCTCGCGCGGCTCCAAGCTCGGCGACCTGGGCCCGTATGGCAAGCAGGTCGTGCAGTTCTATACGCAAACGAAAACGGTAACGGCGCGCTGGTTTGACGACGCGGTCGACACCGGCGGCGTCAACACCACCATCAGCCTGCGCTGATCGCTCCCGGAGTGTTGTCATGAAAATCGCATTCATCGGATTGGGAAACATGGGCGCCCCCATGGCGCGCAATCTGCTCAAGGCAGGCCATGTGCTCAGCGTGTTGGACCTGAATACGCAGGCAGTGGGCGCGCTGGTGGAAGCCGGTGCCGTGGCCGCTGTGTCCCCCAAGGACGCCGCAACGGGCGCGGAGACCGTCATCACCATGCTGCCTGCCGCAGCGCATGTGCGCCATGTGCTGACGGCAGAAGACGGCGTGTTGGCGGGCATCGCCAAGGGCGTGCCCATCATCGATTCGAGCACCATCGACCCGGCCAGCGCCAAGGCGTTTGGCGCGATGGCAGCCGAGCACGGCAACCCTTTCGTCGATGCGCCGGTCTCGGGCGGCACGGGTGGCGCGGCAGCCGGCACGCTGACCTTCATGGTCGGCGGCAGCGCGGCGGCGTTCGAGCAGGTGCGTCCGGTGCTGTCCGCCATGGGCAAGAATCTCGTGCATTGCGGCGACACCGGCGCGGGGCAAGGCGCGAAGATCTGCAACAACCTCGTGCTCGGCATCACGATGGCTGGCGTGGCCGAGGCCATGTCGCTGGGGGAAGCGCTGGGCATCGACCCGAAGGTGCTCGGCGGCATCATCAACACGTCGACGGGGCGCTGCTGGAGTTCGGACACCTACAACCCGTTCCCGGGCGTGATCGACACCGCGCCGTCCTCGCGCGGCTACACGGGCGGCTTTGGCACCGACCTGATGCTCAAGGATCTGGGCCTGGCCGGTGACGCAGCAAAGTCCGTCCGACAGCCGGTCTACCTTGGCGCGTTGGCACAGCAGCTGTATCAAACCGTGAGCAGCAAGGGCGATGGCAAGCTGGATTTCTCCGCCGTCATCAAGCTGTATCGGAAAGACGGAGCGGCGTGATGATCGAACTGGAAACGCTGCACCAGAACACCATCGCGGTGCTGACGCTCAAGCGTCCGCCAGCCAACGCGTTCACGCCGGAAGGTCTGCTGCAACTGCAAGGCACCGTCGAACGATTGAACGCCGATGCACGCGTGCGCGCCCTCGTCGTCACCGGCGATGGTCCGAAGTTCTTCAGCGCAGGCGCAGACCTCAACACCTTTGCCGATGGCGACCGCGATGTGGCGCGCGAGGCCGCTGCACGTTTCGGTGCCGCGTTCGAGGCGCTGCAGAATGCGCGCCCGGTGGTGATCGCCGCCATCAACGGTTTTGCGATGGGCGGCGGCCTGGAGTGCGCGCTCGCATGCGACATCCGCATCGCCGAGGCACACGCCAAGCTGGCCGTGCCAGAAACGGCCGTCGGCCTGCTGTGCTGCGGTTGCGGCACGCAGACGCTGCCGTGGCTCGTGGGTGAAGGCTGGGCCAAGCGCATGATCCTGACCGGCGAGCGCGTCGATGCGCAGACCGCCCTGCGTATCGGACTGGTGGAAGAGGTCGTGGAAACGGGGGCCGCGCGCGAAGCCGCCATCGCCATGGCGCTGCGGGTGACAACGTTGAGCCCGCAAGCTGTCACCTTCAGCAAGCAACTCATCCATCAGGCGCGCAACGGCGTGCCGCGCGGCGCGGCGCTGGCCGTCGAGCGTGAGCGCTTTGTCGATCTGTTTGACCACCCGGATCAGCGCGAAGGCGTGAACGCCTTTCTGGAGAAGCGTGCGCCGCGCTGGCATTCCACGCACGAATCGGAGACGCGGCAATGAGCGCCGTCCAATTTGAGACGGTGCCGCCCCAGGCCGCCGCTGCCGAGCCCGAGGTGTTGATGCGCGTGGTCAGCCGCGTGGCCGTCATCACCCTGAACCGTCCGGCTGCCCTGAATGCACTCTCGCACGGCATGGTGCGCCAGTTGGCGACGCTGCTGGAGCAATGTCGCCACGACGACGGCATCGTCGCGCTGGTGCTGCGCGGTGCGGGCCAGAAAGGCTTCTGCGCGGGTGGCGATGTGCGGGCGCTCTATCAGCTTGCGCAGCAGGGCCGCATGGAGGGCGACGACGGCTGGCTGCAGTTCTTTGTCGACGAATACCGGCTCGACTACGCGCTGCACCAGTTTCCGAAGCCCATCGTTGCGCTGATGGACGGCATCACCATGGGCGGCGGCATGGGCCTTGGGCAGGCGGCACGGCTGCGTGTCGTGACCGAGCGCACGAAGATGGCAATGCCCGAGACGCGCATCGGCTTTCTCCCGGACGTGGGCGCCACGCGCTTTTTGAGCGTGATGTCGCCCGAGCTGGAGCTGTATGTTGGCCTGACGGGCGTGACGCTGACCGGCGCCGATGCGCTGCATTGCCACCTGGCCGATATGTGCGTGCCCGCCGAATGGCTTGCCTCATTCGAAGACCGCCTGCAGCGCATGCCGCACGACGGCGATCTCATGCAGGCCTTGCGCCGCGTGTTCGAGCCGCCGTGCAACATTGTTCCGCACGCGCCGCTGGCACAGGCGACGCCGTGGGTGCAGCGCTATTTCGACCGCCGTTCGTCGGTCGATCGCATTGTCGCCACGCTGCGCGAGAGCCTGGAGCGCGAACAGGCACGGGAGCTGCGCCAATGGCTTCAGGCGACGCTTGACGCCATGACCACACATTCGCCGACGATGCTGCATGTCACGCGCGAAGCGTTGCTGCGTGGCCGGCAGTTGTCGCTGGCGGAGTGCTTTCAGATGGAATTGGGCATCGTCGCGCGCGGAATCCAGGAAGGCGATTTCTGCGAAGGCGTGCGCGCGCATCTGGTGGACAAGGATCACCGCCCTGGCTGGGCGCCCGCCACGCTCCCGCAGGTGCGGCCTGAGCGGGTGCGGCATTTTCTGACGTCGCCCTGGCGGGTGGAGCGGCATCCATTGGCGGGGCTTCGCTGAATCGTCATGTGACTGGAATGCCCCAAAAGCAACGGATGCGCCATTTGATGCGGTCCGCCGGGGGCAGTAAGTCCGTTCCGTGACAAATTTCTGTCATAACTTACGTGTAACTTACACGGGCGAGGAGAGGTCACCCCTCACGTTCTCATCGTACGCAGCGGCTTCCGCTGCGTTTTTTTTTGCTTTATGGGGCACATGCGTGTTGGCCGATCTGCAGATCGGATTGAAACCGCTTTGAAGTCGCCGCCTGCCAACCCGCATGGCAGCTAGGTTTTGGTACCCTGCGTCAGACTGTTGTCACAATCGCGGTGCTAACTGGCCGGATGCATTGCCACCCCAAGGAGGCTCCTCTCATGGCGACATCCGTCGATTCATTCCAGGTGAAGGTGTATCAGGGCGACAGCGCGGTGCTGTTCGCCTTTGATGTGGCCGATGCCGATCGCGCCGATCTGGCCGGTTTTGCCATTCAATGCACGCCGCAGGGCGGGGCGCCATATTGGGTGCCCAACCGGCTGACTTTCGACACGCCCATCCATGCAGACGCGCCGCTGAAGGCCGGCAAGTACGCCGATTCCATCGACGCGCCGTTCCAGTCGTTTCACTGGGTCCACTTTCCGCCGCATGCTGCCGCGCAACTGACTTACACCGTGCACGCGCGCTACTTCGTGTCGACGGACCCCGTGCAGCTGGAGACGCGCGCGACGCGCATCGTCACGGTCACGCTGCAGCAGCCGATGAGCGATTGGGCCACCGTCGGCATGGTGCGCGGGTATGTGTCGTCGCAGGCGTTCATCGACCACTACGGCTGCAACACGGCGCTGGCGCCCGACAAACGCGCGCAGACCAAATCGCCGCTGCTGTACGACACGCAGCCGTATCAGAACAAGTACGCCTACCTGGGGGCGACGGGTCGCCATCTCATCATCGATCTGCTGAACCAGTGCCACGCGTCCGACGGATACGGCATCGACGTGCTCGCCTACGACCTGGACGAACCGGACATCATCCGTGCCATTGCTTGGCTCGCGCAGAACGGTCGCAAGGTCCGCGTGATTCAGGACAACTATGTTGGCACCGGCGCCAACCCGGTGGGCCACGGCACCGACAACGCGTTTGAGACGCAGGCCGCCGAGTACTTCAAGCAGGCCGGCGCGGAGGTCCGCCGGACGCACCTGGCGCGGTTCCAGCACCACAAGGCGATCCTGCTGCGGGACGCGGCCGGCAAGCCGGTGCGCGTGCTGGCCGGTTCGGCCAACTTCTCGCTGCGCGGGTTGTACGTGCAGGCCAACAGCGTGCTGGTGTTCGAGCAAGACGCCGCGCAGCTCTACGCGCAGGTGTTCGAGCGTCTGTGGGGATGGATCGACCAGTACGGTGAGGACGCTGCGGGCAGCCGCAAGGTGGCCGCCGCCTTTCGCGCCGATGCGCTGGCTGCCAGCTGGCAGGCCGTGCCGCAAGGCGGCAAGCCGCGTGCGCGCTTCGGCTTCTCGCCGCATCAGACCGATGCGTTGCTCACGGAGGCCGCGGACCGCGTGAAGGGCGCGCTTTCGTCCGTGCTGTTTGCGGTGATGGCCACCGATGGCGGCGGCGCGATGCTGAACACGCTCGAGCAAGTGGTGCCGCACAAGGCTGGGTTGCTTTCGCTGGGCGTGATCGACAAACAGGGTGGTGTCGACGCCTTTGCCCCCGGCCGCGATGTGCCCTCGCAGACTGTGTCGTTTGCGTATTTGAAGGACGAAGCGCCAGCGCCGTTCAAGCAGGAAGTGGATGCCGGCACCGGCCAGCACATTCACCACAAGTTTGTCGTGTGCGATTTCAATGGCGATGAGCCGGTCGTGTTCTGCGGCTCGTCCAACCTGTCGAAGGGCGGGGAAGAGCAGAACGGCGACAGCCTGATCGCCATCTACGACCCGGCCATCGTCACGGCCTATGCGATCGAGGCCATCCGCCTGTTCGACCACTACCGCTTCCGCGCAAGCGAATCCAAGGCGACGGCCGACAAGCCGCTGGTGCTGAAGACGACCAGCGCATGGGCCGACCCGTACTACGATCCGCAGAACATCAAGTTCACGGAGCGCACGCTGTTCGCCAAGTCCGGCACTGCGCAGGAGGCGGCTGTCGCGTGATCGGCTCCGGTAGCGGTTCGTGCGCCGTCATACGCGCCGCTGCCGGTCGCCCCACCATGCATCGCGCAGGCGGCGCTTGGCGATCTTGCCGTTGTCGTCGCGCGGCAGCGCTGTGGTGAACTCGATCTGGCGCGGGATCTTGAAGCCGGCAATCTGGCCGCGCAGCCATTCGATCACGAACTCGGCCTGCAGGTCTTGGCGTTCGGTCTGCACCACGGCAACAAGCCGCTCGCCGTACTCGTCGCACGGCACGCCGAAGACCGCGCAGTCGACCACATCGGGGTGGCGCAGCAGCGCATGTTCGATCTCGGCCGGGTAGATGTTCACGCCGCCCGAGATGACCATGTCCGATGCGCGGTCGCACACATACAGATAGCCGTCGGCATCGAGGTAGCCCATGTCGCCGAGCGTGACCAGGCCGTCGCGCTCGATCTTGCTGCGCGCCTCATCGTTGCCGCGGTAGGTGAAATCGGGATAGGCGGGTTGGTGGCTATAGATCAGGCCGATCTCTCCGGTGGGGCAAGGCGTGCCGTCTTCACGCAGGATGCGCACGCGTGCGTCGCACACCGGGCGGCCGGCGCTGCCGGGGCGGGCGGCCGCCTCGCGCGGGTCCATCACGGTGATCATGCCGGTCTCGCTCGACGCATACGTTTCGTAGATGACGGGGCCGAGCCAGTCGATCATGCGGCGCTTGATCTCCGGCGCGCACGGTGCACCAGTGGACGCCACGAAGCGCAGCGAAGACAGGTCGTATCGGCTGCGTTCTTCGTCGGTCAGCTTGAGCAGGCGCACATACATGATCGGCACGAGGTAGACGGTGTCGATGCGGTAGCGCTCGATCTGCTCGAGCACGCGCAGGGCATCAAAGCGCGCGTTCACCACCAGCAACTCTGCCATCTGCGCGGCTTGCTGTGCGAAGAGGCTGGGTGCGCTGTGATAGAGCGGCGCCGGCACCAGCGCACGGCAGCCCGGCACGATGCCGAAGGTTGCAGCCACCACGGCGCGTGCCTTCTGCAGATGCGCCTCGAGCTGATCGAGCGGTACGGCCTGGCGTACCACGCCCTTGGGCCGGCCCGTGGTGCCCGAGGTATAGGCCATGTGCCCGCGCGGAGAAACGATCGGCCCGTCGTACGGCGTCTGCAGCGCAAGCCAGTTTGCATAGCCGTCGGCGCGGTCGGTGCCTTCTGCATCCACGCGCAGCAGCTGCACGTGTGCCGGTAGCAGCGGTTCTGCCGCATCGACGAGGTCGCGATGGCCGATCAATACCTTGGCACCCGAATCGCGCACCAGAAACTCCACCTCGGCCGGCGTGAAGTGCCAGTTGATCGGGCAGAAGTAGCACCCTGCGATGCGGCAGGCGTGCATCACGTCGATGTAGGCGGGTGCATTGCGCAGCAGTACGCCGATCACGTCGCCCTCCTGCACGCCCATGCGGCGCAAACCGCCGGCAAGGGCGGCACCGCGCGCGAGCAGCGTATCGGCATCGGTCGGGCGATCGTCGAAGATCAGGTGGGCGGTCATGTGTGTCTCCTGCGCGAGGTCTCTTGGGGACGGTTGCTTAATCCATGCAGCATGCCGGATCGAACAGTATTGAACAATCCACGGCGAATTTCGCACACTGGTGAATGCGATTGGACAACGCTCTCCTTGGCCGCGTGAGCCGTGACACCGGAATTCGGTTTGAGGGGCAACCCGCCGATATCACCGCAGACCGCGTGAAAGGTCTGCGGCAGTAAGCTGCATGCCTGAAGCCAAAAAGCCCGCCCGGTGTGATGCGAGGCGGGCCTTTTTCTCGGGCGCGCGCGATTGTGCCCGGTTGTGACCGCGGCCGCCTTCAGGCACAATGCGCCCCGTTGTGGAGATGGCATGCCTCCCTTAACCGCCGGTCTGCGGATCACGCAACCGGCTGATGATGCCTACAAGTTCCTGGTCGAAGGAAGTTGTAGGCACGCGCCCAAACGACGTTCTGTCGCTCAGGTTTGAGTTCTTCGAATCTGGTCATCATGAAGAAAATGGCTACACGCTCCGAGCCGCTGCTCATGTTCGGGTATCTGCTGCGCTGGCTCTCGCTCGGTTCGCTCGTCGGCATGCTCGCCGGGCTTGGCTCTGCGGTGTTGCTGATGGCGCTCGATTGGGCAACCAACACGCGCACCGCACACCCTTGGCTGCTGTGGTTCCTGCCCGTGGCGGGCCTTGCCGTTGGCTTGCTCTATCACTACACGGGGCGCTCGGTGGAGGGGGGCAACAACCTACTGATCGACGAGATCCACGACCCGAAGCGGATCGTGCCCAAGCGCGTGGCGCCGCTCATCCTGCTGGGCACCGTTGTCACCCACATCTTTGGGGGGTCGGCCGGGCGTGAGGGCACGGCCGTTCAGATGGGCGGCAGTTTTGCGGACTACCTGACGCGGCTTTTCTCGCTGGCGCCCGCGGACCGGCGCATCTTGCTGATGGCGGGCATCAGTGCGGGTTTCGCATCGGTCTTCGGCACGCCGCTGGCCGGCGCCGTGTTCGGGCTGGAGGTGCTCGCGATCGGCCGTCTGCGTTATGACGCGATCCTCCCGTGCTTCATCGCGGCCATCATGGGCGACCTGGTGCCGCCGTTGCTGGGCGTGCACCACACGCCGTATGCGATTCCGTTTGTGCCGCATCTCACGCCCATCGCGATCGGCCTGGTGGTGGTGGCCGGCATCGTCTTCGGTCTTGCGGGCATGACATTCGCGGCGCTCACGCACCGGCTCAGCCGCCTGTTGAAGCATCACATCGCCTTTGGGCCGCTTCGCCCCGTGCTGGGCGGCAGCGTGGTCGTGGCGGCGGCCTTGGCGCTGGGGACGGACAAATATCTCGGCCTCGGCATTCCGGTCATCGTGGATGCGTTCCACACGCCGCTGCCGGCGTACGACTTTGCCGGCAAGGCGGCGTTCACGATCGTGACGCTGGCGTCCGGCTTCAAGGGCGGCGAGGTCACGCCGCTGTTCTACATCGGCGCCACGCTGGGCAATGCGTTGGGTTACGTGCTGCCGCTGCCGTTCCCGCTGCTGGCGGGCCTGGGCTTCGTTGCCGTGTTTGCGGGTGCCGCCAATACGCCCATCGCGTCGACCTTGATGGCGATGGAACTCTTCGGCCCCGAAGTCGGCACGTTTGCCGGCATTGCCTGCGTGGTGAGCTATCTCTTCTCGGGCCACACCGGCATCTATCACGCGCAGCGCATTGGCCATGCGAAGCGCTCTACCGAAGCAGCGCCGGCAGGGCAGGTTCCGGCCGAATCCGCCGAGCGCCCTTAGCACTGCGATGCGCGCTCGGCTTCGAGCAGCGTCTTCACGTCACGCGCCGTAGAGGCGTTCGCACAATGCCGTACTTGCGCCGAGCTTGCGCGACAGCTCGGACGCTGCCTGCAACTGCTTCGCGACGAAATCGCCGGTGGTGCGCGCCGCTTCGAGCCGTGAGGCTGCGCCCGATAGTGTGAGCGCGGCCATGAACTTGTCGCCGGAGCCGAAGACGGGCGTGGCAAATGCTGCCGTGTGCTGATCGCGCGCGCCGGAGGTGAACAGCGGTAATTCGGGCGTGCCGTCATACAGCGCTTCACCCAGCCCCCAGTAACGCAGCACATGGCTGATGGCCGTGTCGTCCAGCGGCAGCGACGTGCCGGGCAGCCGCGTCTCGCGCAGACCTTCCGACGGTTCAGCGCGGAACAGGCACAGGCGCCGCCCGTGATCGATGACGTAGTACGATGCGCTCTCTCGCGTGGCTGCCGCCAGCGCGTGCAGCACCGGCTCCACCACCGAAGACAGGTGGAACGACTGCTCGTAGAGCTTGCCGAGGTACAGCAGGCGCGGTCCGAGCGAGTACGCGCCGGACTCGGAGCGGGTGACATAGCTCATGCGCTCCAGCGAGTTCATCAGCCGATACACCGTGGTCTTGTGCATGCCCGACGCTTGCGCGAGGGCCGCGAGTGACAGGGCTTCCGCCCCGGGCTTGAAGCAATCCAGCAAGGCCAGCGCCTTTTCCACTGCGGCAACGCCGTCATTCCCCATTCCGTCTCTCCGAACTCACGAACGGCAGAATTGTACTCTGTACAACGTCGTTGTATCTGGCGAAAGGGTAAACGCTAGTGGATCGACCCGCTTGCCGTGGCTATAGTGGTTTCACTGAGTACACCCGTGTTGTACATAGTACAACTTCACAGTCTGAGGCAGGTTTTTCATGAGTACCCTTTCGCACAACATTTCCGCCATCGTTCGCGATATCGAGCGCGTTTCACCCGCGCTGGTCGAGGCGGCGGCCCGCTTCCAGGCAGCCATCCTCGCTGACGTTGCCGGCCGCCGTGGCACCTTGAACTGTCGCGTCAAACCGCTCGCGCCGACCATGAAAGTGGCCGGGCCGGCTGTAACGGTCGAAGTTCGCCCGGGCGACAACCTCGCCATCCATGCCGCCCTGGCAGTCGCCAAGCCCGGCGATGTGATTGTGGTGGACGGCAAGGGTGACCAGAGTTGCGCGCTGATCGGCGAGATCATGGCCACGCAGGCGCACGCCACCGGCATCGCCGGTTTTGTGATCGACGGCGCGGTGCGCGATTCGCACGAGTTGGCGAATGGCACGTTCCCGATTTTCTCTGCCGGCTTGAACCCGTGCGGGCCGACCAAGAGCGTTGCTGGCCGCGTGAACCTGCCCGTGTCCGCCGCCGGCGCGACGGTGCATCCGGGTGACCTGGTGGTGGGCGATGCGGATGGCGTGGTCGTGATCCCGCGTGCCGACGTTGAGCGCATTCTCGTGCTCGCACAGAAAAAGGTGGACGCCGAAGCGGCCCGCATTGCGGCGATCCGCAAGGGCGATACGCGCCCCGGCTGGCTCGAGAAAGAACTGCGCGCGGCGGGCATGCTGGCCGAAGGCGAGGCACTGTAATGAGCACGACTGCAACCAAGCCTGTCCTGCTCGTCACGGCGGCTGACCTGGCACCCGAGGCGTTGGACATGCTGGGCGATTTCGAAGTCGTGTTTGCCGGCAAGCAACCCACCGAAGACGACATCGTTGCGCTCTGCGCCCGGCACAAGCCTGTGGCAATCATCGTGCGCTACGGCAAGATCAACGCCCGCATCATGGATGCAGCCGCCGGCAACCTGCAGGTGATCTCGAAGCACGGCAGCGGTATCGACGTCATCGATCAGGACGCCGCCGCGGCGCGTGGCATTGCTGTGCGCGCTGCCGTAGGTGCTAACGCGGCGGCCGTGGCCGAACATGCGTGGGCGTTGATTCTGGCCTGTGCAAAGTCCGTCCCGCAGCTCGACGCGCGCATGCGTGCCGGGCATTGGGACAAGGCGACGCACAAGTCGATCGAACTGGATGGCCGCACGCTTGGCCTGGTCGGCCTGGGTGCGATCGGGCGCCGGACTGCTGCCATCGGCCTGGCGTTCGGGATGAAGGTTCTTGCATTCGACCCGTACACGAAAGAGGCGCCGGCAGGCGTCCAGCTGGTGGCGCTCGGTGAGTTGTACGCGCAGTCTGACGTGGTCTCGCTGCACTGTCCGTTGACCGCCGAGAACCGCAAGATGCTGAACCGCGACGCGTTCAGCTGCTTCAAGCCCGGCGCGATTCTGGTCAACACGGCGCGCGGTGGCCTCATTGACGAAGCCGCGCTGGTGGAAGCGCTGGCCAACGGCCGACTCCGTGCGGCGGGGCTCGACAGCTTCGACGTGGAACCGATGACCGCACCGCACCCGTTCCAGGGCGTTGCGAACATCATTCTGTCGCCGCACATCGGCGGCGTGAGCGACGCGGCCTACTTGAACATGGGTAAGGGCGCCGCGGCCAATGTGCTCGCGGTGATCGAGGAACGTGCCCGCACGGCGGCGTGATGTCCATGTTCCTGCTTTCCCCACCGGCGGTGCGTGAAGCCGAAGTCTTCACGCGCATGCCTGCCAAGTTTCGCAAGCCCGATGTCCAGACGGAATGGGCACGCGCCAATCGCGGCGGGCAAGCCACCGACTCGTTTCTCGAAGGACCGGTGTGGTGCCCGGACGGCCGCGGCCACGGTCATCTGTACGTGACGGATATCCCGCACGGCCGCGTCTTCCGCATCTCGATGGTGGGCGATTGGGAACTGGTGACCGAATACGACGGCGAGCCCAACGGCATGAAGTTCGTCGACGATGCGCACCTGCTCATCACCGACTACCGCAACGGGCTGATGCTGCTCGACATCAAGCGCGGCGAAGTCACGCCGTATCTTGAGCGCCGCAACTCCGAGCGCTTCAAGGGCGTGAACGACCTGACGTTCGATTCGCACGGCAACCTGTACTTCACCGACCAGGGCCAGACCGGCCTGCAAGACCCGACGGGGCGCGTCTATCGCCTCTCGCCGGAAGGCAGGCTCGACATGCTGCTCGGCAATTGCCCCAGCCCCAACGGGCTCGTGCTGTCGCCCGACGAGAAAGTGCTCTACGTCGCCATGACGCGCGGCAACTGCGTGTGGCGTGTGCCGTTGCAGGCCGATGGCTCTGTCAGCAAGGTCGGACAGTTCTTCACGTCGTACGGCCCGAGCGGCCCGGATGGTTTGACGATCGACACCGCGGGGCGGCTGTTCGTGGCCAACCCCGGACTCGGCCGCGCATGGGTGCTGAACCATCGTGCGGAGCCGGACATGATCTTGACCAGCCCCAAAGGTGCATCACTCACGAACCTATGCTTCGGTGGCCCCGAAATGAAGACGCTCTTCATGACCGAATCGGTGTCCGGCACGGTGCTCAAGACCGAGATGGACATCGCCGGCCCGCTGCCGCATCGGGCAAAGCAGTCAAAAGTCACGCCCTAGCCCCAGCTCATCGATACCCGACCCTGAGTGCTCATAGAAGCGCGACGGAGGAGACCATGCAAATGTCCCAGACTTTGAGTGCCACCACGCCAGCGCATGGCGCGGATGTGCGCTCCGCCGCTACGCTGCCCGATGCGGACTACCAGGCGAGCGAACGCACGCTGGCCAAGGCGTTCCGCCGCATCCTGCCGTTCATCTTCGCCTGCTATGTGATCAGCTATCTCGATCGCACCAACGTGGGGTTTGCCGCGCTCACCATGAACAAGGACATTGGCCTGACCGCCGAGCAGTTCGGGTTCGGCGCGGGGCTGTTCTTCATCGGCTATTTCCTGTTCGAGATCCCGAGCAACCTCATCATGCAGAAGGTAGGGGCGCGCATCTGGATCGCGCGGATCATGATCACGTGGGGCATCTTCTCGATGGCCACGGCGTTTGTGGTCGGGCCAAAGAGTTTTGCGGCTGCGCGCTTTCTGCTGGGCCTTGCCGAAGCAGGCTTCACGCCGGGCATCTACCTGTACTTCACGCACTGGTTTCCGGGCAAGTGGCGCGCCAAGGTGACGGCGGCCTTCCTGGTGGGCATTCCGGTGGCGAACATGATCGGCTCACCCTTTTCCGGCGCGTTGCTCGAACTCGGCGGCCTGCATGGGCTGCGCAGTTGGCAATGGCTGTTGCTGATCGAAGGGCTGCCGGCCGTGCTGCTCGGTATTGCGTGCCTGTTCGTGCTGGCGGATCGGCCTGAAAAGGCCAAATGGCTCACCGACGATGAGAAGGCCGTGCTCGCGCGCCGCCTCGCCATGGAACAGCGCGCCATCGCCAGCAAGCACGGCACGACCCTGCGCGATGCGATGACCAACTGGCGCGTCTTCGTGCTGGCGTTTATCAACTTCTGCGGCATCGTGGGCTCCATCGGCGTGGGCCTCTGGATGCCGCAGATCATCAAGCAGTTTGGCGTCGAGCACACCGTGGTCGGCTGGCTGACGGCCATCCCATATGCCCTGGGTGCGGTGGTCATGCTGTGGTGGGCCCGCATGGCGAACCGCGCGCAGAACCGCGTCCCGTATGTGGCTGCCGCGCTGGTGGTTGCAGCAGTGGCGCTTGCGGCCAGCACGGCCTTGGATGCACCGGCGCTCAAGCTCGCCGCGCTGTGCCTGACGGTGAGCGGCATCCTCGCGTTCCAGGCCACGTTCTGGGCGATTCCGTCCACCTTCCTCACGGGCCGCGCGGCTGCGGGCGGGCTGGCGCTGATCGTTTCCGTCGGCAACCTTGGCGGCTTTGTCGGCCCGTCGATGGTCGGTGCCATCAAGCAGTTCTCGCAGGGCTTTACCGCGCCGCTGCTGGCGGTGTCGGCGGTGCTGCTCATCGGAGCGCTGTCCATCGCTTGGCTGGGCGACCCCGGCGCCGATGCCGGTGAAGCTGCAACACGCTGATCGCGCAATCGCAGTACCTTTCTTACTAGACATTCAAACAGCGCCGCGCAGCAGACGTCGGCACCAGGAGACACACATGCAAGTGACGGGCAGTACCGGTGTGACGGAAATCGAGCAGCGGACCCTGCGCAAGGTGGTCTGGCGGCTCGTGCCGTTTCTCATGCTCTGCTACCTGCTGGCCTTCATCGACCGCGGCAACGTGGGCATGGCCTCGCTGCAGATGAACCATGACCTTGGGCTGACAGCACGCGTATTCGGGTTCGGCAGCAGCCTCTTCTTCGTGTCGTATTTCTTCTTCGAGGTACCGAGCAATCTGGCGCTGCAACGCTACGGCGCGCGCATCTGGATCGCGCGGATCATGATCACGTGGGGTCTGATCTCGGCTGCGACGGCACTGGTGAGCGGCCCGGCATCGTTCTATGCGCTGCGCTTCCTGCTGGGCGCGGCGGAGGCAGGGTTCTTTCCCGGCGTGCTGCTGTACCTCTCGTACTGGATTCCGGCAACGCATCGCGCGCGTATTGTGGCGACGTTCATGGTCGCGATTCCGGCGGCGAGCTTCATCGGCTCGCCCATCTCCGCCGTGCTGCTGCAGATGGACGGGTTTGCCGGCCTGCGCGGCTGGCATTGGCTGTTCATCCTCGAAGGCATTCCCACGGTGCTGCTGGGCATCGCCTGCTTGCGGGTGCTGACCAATCGGCCGGAGGAAGCCAAGTGGCTGTCGAACGAAGAGCGCCAGTGGCTCACAAATACGTTGGCCGGTGAAGCGCGCGGGCCGAAGAAAGTCGCGCAGATGCCGCTGTTTAAGCTGTTCTGCAATCGCTACGTGCTGTGCCTCGCGCTGGTGGACGTGTGCGCATCGGCCGCCGGCAGCACGCTGTCTGTGTGGCAGCCGCAGCTGCTGAAATCGTTCGGGTTGACCGTCATGCAGACGGGGCTGCTCAACTCGGTGCCGTATGCGGTGGCATCGGTGCTGATGGTAGTTTGGGGCCGCCGCTCGGACCGCCTCAAGGAGCGCCGCTGGCATACCGCCATTCCCATGCTGCTGATCGGCCTGGGCCTGTTTGGCACGTCGCTCAGCGGCTCTCTCGTGCCGACCATGGTGATGCTGTGCGCGGTGCTGGTCGGGGCCTATTCGTTCAAGGGGCCGTTCTGGGCGCTGGCCTCCGGCATGCTCTCGAACAGTGCAGCCGCTGCGGGGCTGGCCACTATCAACGCGATTGCCAACCTCATCGGCGGCGGCCTGATGGTGAACGTGTACGGCTGGGTCAAGCAGGCCACCGGCAGCTATGCGCTGGCATTGATGCCGCTGGCGTTGCTGACGCTGGTGAGCGTGACGACGTTGCTGCTGCTTAGTCGCGCGAAGCCGGAAGCGCAGGTGCTGAACAAGACGGAGACGGCCTGATCATGCGCGCATTCAGCAGAAGGCGGTTCCTGCAGATGGCGGGTGCCAGTGCCGTGGCGGCCGCTGTTCCGGGGCTTACCGAAGCGGAAGAGCTGTGGTCCAGCGGTAGCGCCACGCCGACATTCAAGCTGCCGGCCGGCGCCGTGGATTGCCACATGCACATCTACGATGACCGATTCCCCAGCGCCCCAGGCACCACGCTGCGTCCGCCCAACGCGAGCATCGAGCAGTACCGCAAGGTGCAGGCCCGTTTGGGCATGCAGCGCAACGTGGTGGTCACGCCGTCGACGTACGGAACGGACAACCGTTGTACGCTGGATGCGCTCAAGCGTCTCGGGCCGAATGCGCGCGGTGTTGCGGTGGTCGATACGTCCGTGACGCAGGCACAGCTTGCCGAAATGCACGCGGCCGGTGTGCGGGCCATCCGCTTCAACCTGAGCTATCCGGGCGCTACCACCGTCGACATGCTCGCGCCGCTGGCGTCCCGCATCGGCGCGCTTGGGTGGCACATCGAACTGGTTGTGCAAGGCGCCAAGCTGCCCGCACTGGAGTCGCATCTGCTTGCGCTGCCATGTCCGCTCGTCATCGACCACATCGCACATGTTCCGCAGCCCGGTGGCATGCAGTCCGACGCTATGCGTACCGCGCAGCGCCTGGTCGACAAGGGGAACACGTGGATCACGCTGTCCGGTCCATATGTCGATTCCAAGGCGGGCGCGCCTGCCTATGCAGACGTAGAGCCAGTGGCGAAGGCATTCATCGACATGGCGCCCGAGCGGATGCTGTGGGGCACCGACTGGCCGCATCCGACCGAGAAGGCGCACAAGCCGGACGATGCCACGCTGGTAGATACGTTTGCCACGTGGATCGACCGTGCGGATTGGCAGCAGATGATCTTTGTGACGAATCCGGTCAAGCTTTACGGCTTTTGAGAACAAGAACTCAATGCGATTCCAGCGAGGTGCTCGCCGCGCTCGACGCCCTGGGCGTATTTGCCATCCTGGAGGTGCGGGACGCGGCGCTGCGCAAGTTGATCACACACTGGCAGAAGGAGCGCGCCGCGTGCGCCGGCAAGAGCGCCTGAGCGCATAACCAAAGACAAAAACGGTCGTTCGCGTCCTGAACGGCACCCCCTATGCTCGCCGGAGATCAATCCTCCGGAGACGCGACGATGACGCAGCAATCGCTCACCACGGCCCCTGCCTGGAAGCTCGACACGGTAGCCGTCCACGGCGGCTACAGCGCCGACCCCACCACGCGCGCGGTGGCCGTGCCGATCTATCAGACCGTCGCGTTCGCGTTTGACGACACGCAGCACGGCGCCGATCTGTTCGACCTGAAGGTGCCGGGCAACATCTACTCCCGCATCATGAACCCGACCAACGATGTGCTGGAGAAGCGCATCGCTGCGCTCGAAGGCGGCATCGGCGCGCTGGCGCTGGCGTCGGGCCAGGCGGCCGTCACATATGCGATCCAGACCATTGCGGAAGCGGGCGACAACATCGTCTCGGCCAGCACGTTGTACGGTGGCACCTACAACCTCTTTGCGCACACGCTGCCGCTGTCGGGCATCACCACGCGGTTTGCCGATCCGCGCGACCCCGCTTCATTCGAAGCGCTGATTGACGATCGCACCAAGGCCATCTTTGCCGAGACCGTCGGCAACCCGCTCGGCAACATCACCGACATTGCCGCGCTGGCCGAGATCGCGCACCGCCACGGCGTGCCGCTCATCGTCGATAACACCGTTCCCACACCGTACCTGACGCGGCCCTTCGAGCACGGCGCCGACATCGTCGTCCATTCGCTGACGAAGTACCTGGGCGGCCACGGCACGAGCCTGGGCGGCGCGATCGTCGATTCGGGCAAGTTTCCGTGGGCCAAGCACAAGGCGCGCTTCAAGCGGCTGAACGAGCCGGACGTCAGCTACCACGGTGTCGTCTATACGGAAGCGCTGGGCGACGCGGCGTATATCGGCCGCGCCCGCGTGGTGCCGCTGCGCAATACCGGGGCGGCGCTGTCGCCGTTCAACGCGTTCCTGATCCTGCAGGGCATCGAAACGCTGGGCCTGCGCATCGACCGCATCACGCAGAACGCCGCGCAGATCGCCCGGCATCTGCGGGGCCACGCCAAGGTGGAGTGGGTCAGCCACGCCAGCCTGGACGATCACCCCGACCACGCGCTCGTGCGCAAGTATCTGTCAGGCAAGGCGCCAGGGTTGCTCACGTTTGGGGTGAAGGGCGGTTTTGCTGCCGGGGCGCGTTTTCAGGATGCACTGCAGTTGTTCACGCGGCTGGTGAACATTGGCGACGCCAAGTCGCTCGCAACCCATCCGGCATCGACCACGCATCGGCAGCTGTCTGAAGCCGAGCTTGCCAAGGCTGGCGTGCGGCAGGAGACGATCCGGCTGTCGATCGGCATCGAGCACATCGATGATCTGCTGGCCGATCTGGATCAGGCGCTGGCGCAGGCTTGATGCCAGGGGCGCGGTCAGGCATTCACTGCCGGCCGCGCACCCACCGAAACACCACCGCCAGCACCACCAAAAATGGCACCCCCACCACCAGCGTCATCCGAAAATCGGGCATCCACGCGGTGCTGACGATGATGACCGCCATGGCGATCGCGCCAAGCGTGGTCAGTACCGGAAAACCCCACATGCGAAAGCGCAGTGCGCGGCCTTCGCGCTGCGCCGTGCGCCGGAAGCGCGCGTGCGTGACAAAGATGACGAGCCACGTAAACAGCGCACCGAACATCGCTAGCGACATCATCAACAGGAACGATTGCCCGGGCAGCACCACGCTCAGCACGGCCGCCAATGCTGCACCGGAACTGGACACCGCCAGCGCGCGCAGCGGCACGCCGCGTTGGCTCACCGCGCCCAACGCCTTGGGCGCCTGCCCGCCCCGCGCGAGGCTGAACAGCATGCGCGTCGATACATACAGTTGCGCGTTCATCGACGACAGCGCGGCCGTCAGCACCACGAAGTTCATCACGCCCGCGCCACCGGCGATACCGAGGATTTCCATCACCCGCACGAAGGGGCTCTTGCCCGTGCCGGCCTGCTGCCAAGGCACGACGGCGAGCATCAGTGCCAACGTGCAGAGGTAGAAGAACACCAGCCGGAACAGCGTTGAACGGAATGCGCTGGCGGCGGCAGCTTCCGGCTCGCGCGCCTCGCCGGCGGCCACGGCAATCAGCTCGATGCCGAAGAAGCTGAAGATGCTGACCACCGCGCCGAACCACACGCCATTCCATCCGTGCGGCAGAAAGCCGCCCGCGCTCACGTAGTTGTGAAAGCCGATCGGGCCGTCATCGGGTGCGCGATGGATGGCGTAGCTCGCCACCGCCAGGAACGCGACGATGGCCACCACCTTGATCATCGAGCACCAATATTCGGCCACGCCAAACACCTCGACGCTGCTTGCATTGATCCACACCAGCACGGCCGAAAACCCGACGATCCACACCCACGCCGGCACACCCGGAAACCAGTACCCCATGTAAACCGCCACCGCGGTCACTTCGGCGCCGATCACGAAGACCACTGCCGCCCAGTACGCATAGCGCACGAGGAAACCGGCAAGCGGGCTCACGTAGTGCTCGGCATACGCGCCGAACGAACCGGTAGTGGGATGGGCGACAACCATCTCGGCCAGGCACCCCATGAGCAGCAGGGCGATGAACGCCCCGATGGCGTAGCTGGCGATCACGCCCGGGCCGGCCAACTGAATGGCCGCCCCGCTGCCCAGGAACAGGCCGGTGCCGATCGCACTGCCGATGGCGATCATGGTGAGTTGCGCAGAAGAGAGGCGGTGCTGCAGGCCGCCTTCGCGTGCGGCCAGCGCTTCGAAGCTGCCGGTGGCCTTGGTCATGGTGTTGTCCTGGCTTGGGAAAAGGCCGGGATGATACGCCTTCCATGCAAGACGCCCCGCGCGGAGGCGGGGGCGTCTTGTGCAACGGGGCGGTACTGATCAGCGCGCCACGGGCTTGGCGTACTGGATCGGAACGTCTACCCGCGCCTGCGACAGCGTCTTCTTGAGTTGCGCACGCGCGTTCACGGCATCCCGCCACGCCGCAAATTGATGCTCGCGCGGCAGCGCAGACGTATCGAAGTGGGAATGCGGAGGTTTGCTCACGGCGGTTTCCTGAAAGCCCCGCGCATTGTGCAGAAGCGGTGGCCGATGATGGCATGCCCCCAAAGTGGGGTGCCCGACGGGTGTTGGCTAGACGACAGCCAGCTTGGGCCGCTCCTGCCTGGGCAGGACCACGTTGCGGCCGGCGGCCTTGGCTTCATACAGCCGTCCGTCGGCCAGCCGAACGAGGTCTTCCAGCGTGTCGTCTTCGGCGGCCACGCCCGAATGCACGGCCACGCCGATGCTCACCGTCAGCTTGCCGTATGCGCTTCCCGCGTTGGGCTCGTCAGCGGCCAAGACAGCGGCCCGAATGGCTTCAGCCACGCGCACGGCGCCGCTGAGGTCCGTATTGGGGAGCACGGCGCAGAACTCCTCGCCGCCGTAGCGGCCGGCAAAGTCGCCGGGGCGCTTGATGCTGTCGTTGATGCAGCGTGCCACCGTGCGCAGGGCGGTGTCGCCGGCGGCGTGGCCGTACCTGTCGTTGTAGGGTTTGAAGTCGTCAACGTCGATCATCAGCACCGCCATCGGGGTGTGATGCCGATTGGCGCGGCGCCACTCCACGTCGAGGGCGGAATCCAAGGCGCGGCGCGTGCCAAGTCCGGTCAGGCTGTCGGTATTGGCCAGCAGATGCAATTGCTGCTCCATCTCGAGCCGCTTGCGCAGCTGCTGCGCAAAGAGGAATGACAGCACGATGAACACCGCGTCAAGCATCAGCACGATGCCGCTGATCACCCACGCGCGCCGCCACCATTCAGCGTAGATGTCTTCGGTGGCAAGGCCAACGGTGACGATCAGCGGGTGGTCGCCGATATGGCGGAAGCTGAACAGCCTCTCGATACCGTCAATGCCCGCGATGTCCACATACGAGCCTTCTGGTGCGAGCAGCCGCTTCTGGAACGCGGTGGCATCGGCCAGGTTGCGGCCGATGAGCTTTTCGTTGTACGGGCGCCGCATGAGCAGCGTGCCGTCGGTGCGGATCAGCGTGACGGTGGCGTGGGGCCCCAGGTTGATGCCATCGAACAGCCGCCGAAAGTAGTTCAGCCGCAGCGTACCGACCACGATGCCGTTGAATTCGCCGTGCGGGCCGTTCAGGCGCCGGCTGAGTCCCAGCGATCGCTCGAGGCCGTTCGCGCGAGGGATGAACGGCTCGCTGATATACAGCCCGACGTCGTCGGAGGCTTGATGTACTAGGAAATAATCGCGGTCACCGAGGTAAATGTGCCGGGGCGGCACCGAGTGCGAATCGATGACCACGTCGCCGGCCTTGTCGGTCACCAGCAGCGAGCCCAGGTCCTGCGCATTGGTCGAACGGTCGAACAGCACGAGCTGGCGAACGTTGGGCGGCAGCGCCAGCATGGCGGGGTCGCGTACGCCGTCGATCACGGCCTGCAGCGAGAGGTCGTACACCTCGATGTTCCGGGCGATGTCGCGCTGCAGGATCAGCGCGAGGTTGTCGGCGGCATCGCGCGCGCGGGCCAGTGCGTCCGAGCGCATTTCCCAGAGCGAGAGCGCGGTCAGCGCGGCCAGCACCAGCGACAGCGCCGACGCGCCGATGATCAGCAGAGAAGGCCGCCGCAGGAGTGCACCAGTGGCGCGCTGTAAAGGCATGCGCAGAATTGTGAAAATATTGAAAACGATCGCTTCAATGGTGTACCGGACTCCTCCTTCCTACGCAATACTGTCTAAGACTTCGTCAGCATAGAAAACGTTTGCGGGTATCCATTCGATCCCGTTTGTGCAACGCTTTCTGGGGCGGCTGGCGCACGGTTTGCTGAGCATCGGCTGAGTGCCGCGCCCGTGGCGCCGAACCCACCGCCGGTCCGACATATGCCCATGCTGTCCTCCATGTCATCCTGTTAAGCCGGCTTTGCCTATTCTGGGTAAGCATCCTTGGAGAACGCCATGCCAGAGCCAGACGATCGCGCCTCACCCACCCCGGCGCCCGCCAACCCCCATCCGCCCGTGGCCGATACGCATGAGGAAGCCCTGCTCGACGAGGGCCTTGAGGAAACCTTTCCTGCGAGCGACCCGGTTTCCGTCGACGCCGGCAAGCCCGATGTGCCGCCCAAGGCGCCGGGGAGCGCGCCCAAACCGTAAAATGCGGACTGCGTGTCAACGAATCGGCTGCTTCAGCCGTATTACGTAGGCCGCAAACAACGTGCGAATCCAGCACACGGGCCGTCTGAAGCGCGGGTCGAGAGAAAACCGGCGCGCGCGACAAGCCCGTGCCGGTAGGCCAGGCTCCAATCAAGACGTCGATACCGTGCGGAGCGTGGTCTTCGGCGGTTTGTCTTGCCGCGCTCTCCCACTTCTTCGGGTCCGGATTCGCATATCGCTTCGACCCGGCACTCCGCCAAGCCAGCAGGATTTCGTTTTTCACCATGCCTGACGCCGCGTCCAACGACGCCAGTCCAACATCGCGCCGATCTTCGGCCCGCCCCCCGCCTGCCGCGCCCGCCACGCCCGTGCGATCCAAATCGGGCCTAGGCCTCGCCGGCTGGATCGTGATCGGTGTGGTGCTCGTGCTGGGCGCGCTGGTTTTCGACAGCCTGTATGCGCTGCTCGATCACGTGCACTACGCCGATATGGTCGCCGCGCTGCAGGCCACGCCGCGCTCGCACCTGTTGCTCGCCGTGCTGGCCACGGGGCTGAGTTACGTCGCCCTGACCGGCTACGACGCGTCCGGCCTGCGCTATGCCGGCGCGCACGTTGCCCCCGCCACGGTCGCCACCACTTCGTTCATCGCTTACGCGCTGGGCAACACCATCGGCCTCGGTTCGTTGACAGCCGGGGCGGTGCGCACGCGCCTGTACGCGGCGGCCGGGGTCGACGCCGCCCGCGTGACGGAGGCGGTTGCGTTTGATGCCGGGGCGCTCGGCGTGCCCACCACCGCCTTTGGCGCAGTCGGGCTGCTCTGGGGCGCGCCGCACATCGCCGCCATTACGCATCTGCCGGTGGCATTGCTCGAAGTGGTGGCCTTGCTGGTGCTGGCGGGCGTCGTTGCGTTGCTGCTGCTGTGCATGCGCCAGCGCCATGTGATGCTCTTCGGCCGCTGGGAGATCCGCCTGCCGCCGCCCGGGTTGGCCGCGCGTCAGTTTGCGATTTCAGCGGCGGACATGATTGCGGCCGCGGCGGCGCTGTGGGTGCTGATGCCGGCAGGCGCGGTCGACCTGCCGACGTTTGTGGCGTTCTATGCGCTGGCGGTCACGCTGGGCGTGCTGAGCCAGAGCCCGGGGGGCCTGGGTGTGTTCGAGGCCGTCATCCTGCTTGGCTGCAGCGGCCAGGCGCCGCCGGCCGAGGTGCTGGCCGCGCTGCTGTTCTACCGCGTCATCTATTTCTTGCTGCCGCTTGTCGTGGCTGCGGCCATGCTCGGCGCGTTCGAGTTGCGCTCGGGCGCCGGGGCGCCGTTCGGCCGCGCTGCGGTCAAGCTGTCGCCAGGGCTGCTGGCCGCGCTGACGATGGTGGCGGGTGTAATGCTGCTGGTCTCGGGCGTCACCCCTGCCAGCGACGAAGCGGAAGACCTCCTGCGCATGCACGTGCCGCTGTTCGTGGTCGAAGCCTCGCACATGATCGGCAGCGTGGCCGGGTTCATCATGCTGTTTGTCGCACGCGGGCTGCTGCACCGGCTGGATGCTGCATGGTGGGCGGCGCTGGTGCTGTCGCTGCTCACCGGCGTGCTGGCGCTGCCCAAGGGCATTGCCGTGTCGGAGATGGCGGTGCTGGTGACCCTGGCGCTGCTGCTCGTCATCTCGCGCCGGCAGTTTGACCGGCCGTCGTCGCTGTTCTCGCAGCGGTTGGAGGCGGGATGGCTGCTCGCCATGGTCTGCGTGTTTGCGGCGTGTGTGTGGATTCTCTTCTTCGCCTACCGCGAGGTGGCCTACGCCAACCAGCTCTGGTGGCAATTCACCTTCGACGGGGATGCGCCGCGTTCGATCCGCGCGCTGATGGCCGTTGCCGTGACGGGGCTCGGCTTCGGCATGTGGCAGCTCTTTCGCAAGGAGCCGGGCGTTACCACCTACCCGAGCGACGAAGAACTCGCCCGCGCGGCCGAGATCGTCCGCAGGCAGCCCGCCGCCGACGCCACGCTCGCGCTGATGGGCGACAAAAGCCTGCTGTTCTCGCCGTCGGGCAATGCATTCATCATGTACGCCAAGCAGGGGCGCTCGTGGGTGGCGCTGTCGGACCCCGTGGGCGCGCAGCAGGAGTGGCCCGAGCTGATCTGGCGCTTTATCGAAATGGCCGACGCGCATGGCGGGCGCGCCGCGTTCTACAAGACGCGGCCACAGACGCTGCCGCTGTATCTCGATGCCGGCCTGCGTGCCTACAAGCTGGGCGAAGAGGCGTATGTGTCGCTGCCCGACTTCAGCCTCAAGGGCTCGCGCCGCGCCAATCTGCGCCATGGCGTGACGCGCGGCGAGCGCGAAGGGCTGTCGTTCGAGATCATCCCGACGGCAGACGTGCCGACCGTCCTGGACGAATTGCGGGCCATCTCCGATGAATGGCTGCGCAATCAGAACGCGCGCGAGAAAGGCTTCTCGCTCGGCGCATTTGACGACCGCTACATCCGCAGCCAGCCCGTGGCCGTGGTGCGCCGCGAGGGCGTCATCGTGGCGTTTGCCACGCTGATGTGCCCCGACGTGCTGCGCATCGAGGCGAGCGTGGACCTGATGCGCTATCGCAGCGACGTGCCGCCCGGCACGATGGATTTCCTGTTCGGCAAGGTCATCCTCCACTTCCAGGCGCAGGGGTATCAGCGTTTCGGGCTGGGCATGGCGCCGATGTCCGGCATGGTTGAGCATCAGCTTGCGCCGCGCTGGCACCGCTTCGGACGGATGATGTTCCGGCATGGTGCGCGCTTCTACAATTTCAGGGGGCTGCGCAATTTCAAGGACAAATTCGAGCCCGTGTGGGAAGCCCGCTACCTGCTCGCACGTGGCGGTATCGCGCCGCTGTTCACATTGACGGACGTCGCTGCGCTGATCGGCGGCGGCTTGAAGGGAGTGATCTCCAAATGAGTTGGCAAGCACCGCGCACGCAAGAGGCGCGGCATCGGGGAGTGCTACGCAAAGGCTTGCGTTTGGCCGGGCATGTGGGTGCGGTCGGCATGGTGCTGGCAGCGTCCTGGGCCATCGCCGCCGACGCTCCTGCGCCTACATCCAAACCGACGCCCGTGCAGGGCGCGGTGCTGATTCCTCCCGTGGGCATGACGGGCGCCAGTGGTGTCGTGGCAGTGCCGCCGCGCGGTGACATGCCGCCTCGGCTGCAAATGAGCGGGCCGGCCGTGACGGCCAACAAGGCTGCCAACGGCGGCGTGCTGTCGCTGCCGGTGGTGGCGCCCGCTACGCCCGCCGCCGCACCGGGCGCGGTCGAGTTCGTCACGCACGGGCGTTTTCGCGATGTGCCGGTCTACAAGCCGAAGGGCGAAATCCGCTCCGTCGTGCTGATGCTGTCGGGCGATCTGGGCTGGGCGCCCGCCGCATCGCGCATGGCAGAAAGCCTCGCCCAGCAGGGCGCATTGGTGGCAGGCCTGTCGACGCCTGCGCTGTTCGCCAGCCTGGAGGCAGATCCGGGCGATTGCGCTTTCCCCGATGGCGATCTCGAAAACTTCAGCCGCTTCCTGCAGGCCTACGAAAAGGTACCCGGCTACTACCCGCCCATCCTCGTTGGCGACAACGAAGGCGGTGCGCTGGCCTACGCCATGATTGCCCAGGCGCGCCCGAACATCTTTGCCGGGGCCATGTCGATGGAGTTCTGCCCGGTGCTGGAACTGCACAAGCCGCTGTGCAAAGGCGAGGGTGTGCACTTCAGCCGCCGCATGAGCGAGAGCCGCACCACGGCCAAGCGCGTCAAGCCGCCAGAAAACGCGGGCGTGGTCCTGCTGCCCGCCACGAAGCTGTCTGCGCCGTGGGTGGCGCTGCAATCGTCCGCACCGACGTCGTTTGCGCGGCGCTCCGGTCCGCTGTGCGAAGCGCGTGCCACGCAAGCCTTCATCGATACGATTTCGGGGGCGCAATCGGTGGCGTTGCCGGCCGCCGCGTCGGCTGCCAATGCGCCGCCCGTGACCGCCACCGAGCCATTCAAAACCGCCTTCGCCAAGCTTGTCGCGCAGCGCAAAGCACCGCCCCCGCCCCCGCCTGCGGCGGTTTCCGACTTGCCGATCATCGAGGTGCCCGCGCAGCCCGGTACGTCGTCCGAACTGTTCGCGGTGCTGCTCTCGGGGGATGGCGGTTGGGCAGGGCTGGACAAGGAGGTCGCCGCGGCGCTCTCCAAGTCCGGCGTGTCGGTGGTCGGTATCGATTCGCTGCGCTATTTCTGGACGCCGCGCACGCCAGCCTCCGCCGCCGCAGACATGGACCGCCTCGTGCGCTTTTACGCTGCGCGCTGGAAGAAGCAGAAGGCGTTGCTGATCGGCTATTCGCAGGGCGCAGACGTGCTGCCCTTCATCGTCAACCGGTTGCCGGCGGCGTCGCGCGAGCATGTCGCGCTGGCGGTCATGATGGGCCTGGGCAAGCGTGCCGATTTTGAGTTCCACATGACCAACTGGGTGTCGAGCAGCGCATCCGGCCTGCCAATCCTGCCCGAGGTCCAGAAGCTGCCGGCGGGCCTGGGCATGTGCATCTACGGCAAGGAAGAGAAGGACACCAACTGCCCGGGCCTGGACCCGAAGCAGGTGCAGCTCGTGAAGCTGCCGGGCGGCCATCACTTTGATGGCGATTACGCCAAGCTCGCGCGCATCATTCTTGAAGGCGCGCGTGCACCGGGCAACGCCTCGCGCTGATACGCCGGTCCCGGGGCAGACGCGCCTCGCGCACCATCCTATGCCTTGGCGTTGTCGACTTGGGCGCCAGCAGGTGTGCTGGGCGCTGTCGCCAGCGACTGCACACATTCGTCCACGCTCAACTCGTGCAGCATCTCGGGGCGCAGCGTGTCGTCGGTGGCGCGCTGCAGGACGGTCAGCGCACGCGGCTTGAGCCGCACCAGCATCAGTTGCAGGCCGCGCGCCGCACATTCGGCGGCAAAGACGCGCAGCGCTTCGATGGCCGAGCCGTCCACGTCCGGCGTTTCTTCCAGGCTCAGCATGATGGCGCGCAGCACGGGCTCGTGCGGTTGTTGGAGCATCGCACGAACCTTGCCGAGCACACGTTCGGTGTTGGCGAAGAACAGCGGCACTTCGGGCCGGACGATCAGCACACCGGGCTCGGGCTTGGCCTCCGGGTGCAGAGACACATCGACGAAATCGTGGCTCTCGCGCAGGCGGCCGAGCACGCTTACGTTGGGCTCGGAAAGCTTGCGCAGGGTGAGCAGCAAGCTCACGCCGATTGCGGCGAGCAACCCGTGCAGCACCCCCAGCACCAGCACGGCCAGCAATGCGGCAATCACCACGAGCCGATCGCGGTGCCAGGCCCAGTAAGGTCTGAACACCGCCGGATGCAGCGAGTGGCTCACCGCAAAGATCACGATGGCCGCCAGCACCGGCTCGGGAATACGCGCGAGCTGCGGCAGGAACAGCCACACGATCAGCGCCACCACGGCCGCCGCGCACAGCCCCGAGAACCGCGATTGCGCACCCGCGGCTTCGTTGGCAGACGTAGCGGAATACCCGGCGCCGACGGGCATGCCGTGCAGCAGGCCCGAGAGCAGATTCGCACAGCCCAGTGCGACGAGGTCACGGTTGGCGGAGATACTGTCGCCGTGCTTGAGCGCGAAATTGCGGATCGAGCCGTAGGACTCGGCATAGAGGATCAGCATGAGCGCGAAACCGAGTTCGGCGCTCTGCATCCATTGCGCGCGGCCCAGGTCGGGTACGCCGAAGCTGATGTTTTGCAGGTCGATATGGCCGACCACGGCAATGCCGTGAGCATGCCAGTCGATCCAGTAGCCGGCTGCGATGGCCAGCACGATGACGACCAGCGTGGCCGGAATGCGCCCCCAGCGCCCGAGGCCGAAGAGCAGCGCGAGTGCGACGGCGCCCAATGCCGTGCTGTACTGGTTGGCGCCAGCCGCGCCGGCAATCAGGTCGAGCGCCACGCGGGGCGTGTCGCTGTGATGAACG
Organism: Ralstonia pickettii; assembly: GCF_016466415.2. Taxonomy (NCBI): domain Bacteria; kingdom Pseudomonadati; phylum Pseudomonadota; class Betaproteobacteria; order Burkholderiales; family Burkholderiaceae; genus Ralstonia; species Ralstonia pickettii. Next base: position 751,112 of record NZ_CP066772.2, read on the forward strand.
GCCACGTCGAGGATCTTGGGCAACTGCTTGATGGCAATCGTCAGCGCCAGCCCAAACGTGAAACCGCGCAGCACCGGCCGCGCGATGAAATCCGACATACCGCCCAGCCGCGCCGCGCCCGCCAGGATGAACAGCACACCCGTCGCGATGATGAGCGCCGCCGCCATCGTGAGTGCCGTCGCACTGCTGGCGCCGGGCTCCGAGAGCGCCGTCGCAAACAGCACGGCGGCCGACGATGACGTGGCCGAGACAATGGCAAAGCGGCTCGTGCCGAGCAGCGAATAGACCACCAGGCCGCACATCAGCGCGATCAGCCCGGCTTGCGGCGGCAGGCTTGCGATGCCCGCATAGGCAACGGCTTCGGGCAGCAACAGACCTGCAATCGAGAACCCGGCGATGACGTCGCGCACCACCCGCTGCTGTGGCGGCTGGGGCGGCGCATCCAGCGGGGCGAAACTCTCCGGATGTTGCAGGGCGGTGGCGGGATGTTCGTTGCTTGGGGGCATGCGGCGCGGTGGTCCGGCTGAAATAGACAACGCCGCGACCCCGGTGGGCCGCGGCGTACGGTTTTGCTACAGGCGCGTCTTATTTGGTACAGGCCTTGTTGCGGCTCGGGCGCATGCCGGCGGCCTTGGCATCGGCTTCGGTCATGTATTCGCCCTGCTTGGTCTTGCCGTAGTAGCGATCGCCCGGGCAGTGGTAGACCTTGGTGCTGGCATTGGCCCACACCTTGTCCGGGCCGCCGCCGGGAGCAACGGTGCCTGCGGCGGCCGCGGCAGGCTTGGCGGGCGTGGCGGCGGCGGGCTTGGCTGCGGGTGCAGGGGCGGGCGCGGCGGCAGGCGCAGCTGGAGCCGCTGCGGCAGGTTTGGCCGGGGCCGGCGCCGCAGGCGTTGCTGCGGGGGCGGCCGGCGCGGCGGCTGGGGCACCGCCTGCGCTGGCTTTCTTGTCGACTCCACCATGGCCGCGGCAAGCGCCCTTGAGCGTCGCGCCGCTGTAGGGCGTGCCGTCCTTGCAGACCGCATGAACGGCCGCAGGGGCTGCTGCCGCAGCGGTGGCAGGTGCGGCGGTGCCCTGGGCAAAGGCGGAGCCCATCACCAGCGCACCCATGGAAAACATCAACGCAGACAGTTTCATAGCGAGACCCTCAACGAGGCACGAATATACGTGCGTGACCGATTAACGCTGGCCGACAGCGGGCGTTGACCAACCCGAGGGTTTGTCAGAAGACAAACGCTGCAACTTTGATCATTCCGCAACAGTCGGCGACGCCTGGAGGCGCAGACGGCCAATGCGGCGCCGGCGCCATCCCAGCATAGGCAACATCAGATGCCCCGGCGAAGTTTCAGGCGAATGTGTCGGTGCCCTGCACCAGCCGCCTGGCCAGACGGGGCTGCCGTAGTTGTTCCAGCCACCATTGGAGTGCGCGGCCTTCACCGTCGCCAACGCCGCTGCGCCAGCCGACGTAGAGCAGGTTCGGCTCGCGTGGATCGGTAGTGCGCTTTTCAATCAGATCGCCGCGCGCAAGCAGGGATGCGACACGGTGTCTCGGCAGCCAGCCGACGCCCAGGCCGTCGCGCTGGGCCAGTGTCTTGGCGCGCATGCTGGGCACGGCGAGCGTGGGCTGCCCGCTGAGCATGCCGTAGGCGCGGCCGGCAGTGGTGCGCGCGGAATCGGCCACCACCACGGCGCGATGCCGGGCGATTTCCTCACGCGTGAGGGGCGCGTCGATGGCTGCCAGCGGATGCCGGGGCGACACGGCAAACACCCATTCCACCACGCCCAGCTCGAACCACACGAGGTTGGGAATGGACGGCGGCTCGTTCGTCGCACCAATGACGAGATCGGCTCGGCCGCCGCACAGATCCAGGGCCAGCCGCTGGGCCATTTTGGCCGGCCGCAAGAGATTGCGTCGACGGTGCTGCATCGGTCGGCGCCCGGATCGGCCTTCATTGTCGGCACGGAAATCATTGCCGACGGCGGCATGAGCCAGCCTTAAGCCCATCCGCTGGCCGCTCTCACCGGCATGAGCGGGCGGGTTTCACAAGCCCGCTCGCCGTCCCGTCGCGGGCAGCATTTTCGGCGAACAAACGGGGGCGCCCACACAAGCGCCTTCTGTTGGACCAACCAAGTTCAGAAGTTGTGTGCCACGCGCAATGCCAGTGTGCGGCCGGGCTGAATGGGAATGAAGTTGCAGGACTGTGCGTTGCCGTACGCCCGGATATTGAAGACGTTGCGCGCGAAGAGATCGAGGCAGACATTGACAAAATGTCAGTAATTGACGTATCGTCAGTGCTATGAAGCCCATCGAAGAAAACCGCCTTCTGCTGCGCGAAGGCCGCAAGATCATCGAGGCGCTGGGCAAGACGCTGGCGCCGCTGGTGGAAGTCGTCCTGCACGACCTGACCGATCCCGATCATGCCGTCGTCGCCATCGCCAACAACCTGTCCGGCCGCCAGGTCGGCGACGCCGTGACGGAACTGGGACTCGCGCGCCTGGCCGACCCCGACTTCCCGGAAGTCATCGAGAACTACGCCAACCGGTTTCCCGACGGGCGCCCGGCCAAGAGCACGTCGATCGGGCTGAAGAACAGTCGCGGCGATTACGTGGCGGCCATCTGCCTGAACATGGATGTCTCCATGCTGCATGCCGTGACCACCGGCCTCACGCAACTGATGCGCGTCGATGTGGCTGCGCCGCCGGTGCCCGAGTCGCTCGGCTCCCGCCGCGTGGAAGACGTGCGCATCGCGCTCGAACAATTTGCCGCCGCACGCAACACCACGCCCATGGCCATGACGCTCGACCAGCGCCGCGAAGCCATGCGCGAGCTGGCCGCCAGCGGCTTGCTGAACTTGCGCCGCGCGCTGACTGAAGTCGCGCAAACGCTGGGCGTGGCGCGCTCCACCGTCTACACCTACCTTCCCGAGGATCTCGCATGAGCCTGCCCATTTCCTACGACGACGTCGTTGCCGCCCACGCCCGCCTGCAGGGTGTGGCCCACAAGACGCCGGTGCTGACCTCTGCCACCGCCAACGCCATGACCGGCGCCGAGCTGTTCTTCAAGGCCGAGAGCTTTCAGCGCATGGGCGCGTTCAAGTTTCGTGGGGCGTACAACGCGCTGTCGCAATTCACGCCGGAGCAGCGCAAGGCCGGCGTGATCACGTTTTCGTCGGGCAACCACGCTCAGGCGATTGCGCTGTCGGCCAGGCTGCTTGGCATGCGCGCCGTCATCGTCATGCCGAAGGACGCGCCCGTCGTGAAAGTGGAAGCCACGCGTGGCTACGGCGGCGAGGTGGTGTTCTTCGACCGCTACACCGAAGACCGCGAAGCCATCGGCCGCAAGCTGGCCGAAGAACATGGCCTCACGCTGATCCCGCCGTACGACCATCCGCACGTGATGGCCGGGCAGGGCACGGCGGCGAAGGAACTGATCGAAGAGGTCGGCCAGCTTGACGTGCTGCTCGCTCCGCTGGGCGGTGGCGGTCTGCTCTCCGGCTGCGCCACGGCGGCGCGCGCACTGAACCCGGCGTGCAAGATCTTCGGCGTGGAGCCCGAGGCTGGTAACGACGGCCAGCAGAGCTTTCGCAAGGGGGAGATCGTCCACATCGATACACCCAAGACGCTGGCCGACGGCGCGCAGACGCAACACCTGGGCAACTACACGTTTGCCGTGATTCGCGAACTGGTTGACGACATCGTGACCGTGAGCGATGCAGAACTCGTCAGCGCCATGCAGTTTTTCGCCTCGCGTATGAAGGCGGTGGTCGAGCCCACCGGCTGCCTGGCTGCAGCTGCGGTGCTGAACGGCAAGGTCGATGTGCGAGGCAAGCGCGTTGGCGTGATCCTGTCGGGCGGCAATGTGGATCTGCAACTCTTCGCCAAGCTTGTGCTGGGCGCGGAGGCAGCGAAATGAGCGATGCACGCTACCTGAACGCGCCGCAACTGCGCCCGCCTGCGGGGCATTACTCGCACGCGGTCTGCGCCAATGGCTTCGTGTTCGTCGCCGGACAGATTCCCGTGACGCCCACCGGCGAAAAGCTCGTTGACGCGCCGTTCGAGACGCAGGTGCGGCAGGTGCTGTCGAACCTCGACGCTGTGCTTGCCGCTGCCGGCACAGACCGCTCGCGTCTGGTGCAGGTGCGCGTGTACGTGACTGACATGGAATCGCACTGGCCCGCGTTCGATGCGCTCTATAGCGCGTGGATCGGCGAGTTGCGTCCGGCGCGCGCTGTCGTGCCGGTACCGACGCTGCACTACGGGCTGGCTGTCGAGATTGAGGCCACTGCAGTTGCTGGGTGACGAAAACGCTTGCCGTTGATGCAGGTCAGGCGGGGAGGGTTGATGCGAGTTGCTCTCCGGCGATTTGCCGGCCATTGTTACAAGATGGCGGGCGTACCTGCCAAGGCATTTGCCTTGGCCCGCCCATGACAGACGCGATCCTTTGCCACCCATGATCCTTCAGAAAACGCGGCAACTCACGCAGGAAGACGTTCCGGTCGGTCAACCGCTGCCGTTTCCGCTAGCGGACAGCGTGGGTCGGCTTCTGTTGCCTGCCGGTGCCGTCGTGCCCGATGCCGAAGACGTCCGCCTGCTGTTCCATCACGGCCCGGTGCTGGCGCTGGCAGAAGGCGATGACGTTGCGGCAGCGCCTGCCGCCGCGCCCGCGGAAGCGCCGCCCCGGCTCGGGTCGGCCGGCCTGACGGTGGGCACCGTCTTGCAGGTGCAGGAGAAGTCCGCACCGCTACGTGGCCTGCTCCCGTGCCGCCTGATCGGTTATATCGAAGGAGAGGCGCTGTTTGTCACGCAGCCAGCCGACGCCAAGCGCACGCTGCGGCCCGAGCCGCGAGACGTGCTGATACTGCGCGGTTTTTCCGGCCGCTCGGTGTTCACCATGATGTGCAGCGTGGTGTCGGTGGGACAGTTTCCCTCGCCGTATCTGGTCTTGTCGGCGCCACTCAAGATGCAGAAGATGCCGCTGCGCCGTGCCAAGCGCGTGCAGGTTCGCATCGGTGCGCGCGTGCGCGCGCAGGGGCAGGCCGCGTCGGCAGCGGACCGCGTGGCCGTGATCCGCGACATCTGCCTGAACGGTGCGCTGGTGCAGAGCGCCAACCCCGCGTTCCAACCCGGTGACGGACTCGCCCTCGATTTCAATGCCTACGTGGACGGTCAGTTGGAGACGTTTTCCCTGACCGGCCGGGTGGCAAGTGGGTCGCCTGCGCTGGGCACAACCGCGTCTGCGTTTCCTTCGTTTGGCGTGGAATTTACGCTGACGAAAGAGCAGACCGCCCAACTCTCGCATCTGATCATCGAACGGCTGGACGAAAACGCGTGAGCGCCTAGCCCGCCAGCATCGTTTCGAGCAGCCAGGCGCCGGCCTGCCCAAGTGTGCGATTGCGTGACCATACGGCGTCCACCGGCACGAGGCGGGGCCAGCCCCGCGCACGCACTTCATGCAACCGGTCTGCCGCGAAGTGGTCCACCAGCCAGCGCGGCAACTCCGTCCATCCGAAGCCCAGCACGGCCATTTCCAGCAGCATTAGGTAGCTCGGTGCAGACCAGCGGCGCAGGCTGCGCACGGGCACCGCGTCGGTGCGTGGCCCCGTTGGGTCGACGAAGGTGTTCAGCCGTAGCTCGCGCGCCTCGCGCAGGATGGCGTGCGGCACTTCCTCGTCGCCGTATCGGGCTAGTGGGTGCTGCAGCCCCACGAACAGTCCGATCTCCGATTGCTCTGCAATGGTCGCCCAGCCGATATCGGCCGGATATGCCGGCTGCGCGGCCACCAAACCGATCTGGGCACGGCCCAGTTGGATGATGTCGACCACGTCTTCGTGTTCGGCGATCAGGCATTCGAGTTCAAGATCGGGGTAGCGCTGCTCGAGTGTGGCCAGCGTTTGCTCATAGCGATCGGATTGGTAGGTGTCAGACATGACGAGGGTCAGGCGCGCCTCCAGACCGCCGGCCATCTGTGCGGCCAGGCGGTCCATCTGTGCGCTGGCGTCGAGCACGCGGCGCACCTGAGTGAGCATCGCGTGGCCCGCTTCGGTCAACGTGGGCTGGCGCGTGCTGCGGTCGAACAGCGTCAGACCGAGGTCGATTTCAAGATTGGCGATCGCCTCGCTGATCGTGGATTGCCGCTTGCCCAATTTTCGGGCTGCGGCGGAAAAGGAACCCAGCGTAGCGGCCTCGGCAAAGGCCAGTAAGGCTTCGGGTGAATGACGCATTCAGCACTCCGGATGGTGGTGCACCGCCAATATATCGGAAAAATCGATACTAATGAACTGGATCATACGGATAATTCCGATGAAAATAATCCTCGTTTTTTGGAGGTAATTGCAATGCAAGTCATACAAAAAACGCCAGCCGAGCGCCTCGTGCATGCGCTGACGTTCGAGTTGGTTGCCATGCTGATCTGCGCCCCGCTGTTTAGCTGGCTGATGGATTTGCCGTTGGCCGAAATGGGCGTGATGACGCTCATGTTTGCGGCGGTGGCGATGGTGTGGAACATGGTGTTCAACGCCATCTTCGAGCGCGTGGAGCGTCGCTACAGGCTCCCGCGCACCGTGGTCCTGCGGGTGATCCATGCCTGTCTGTTCGAGGCTGGGCTGGTCTTGATGCTGGTGCCACTGGCCGCCTGGTGGCTCGACGTGGGGCTGTGGGAAGCGTTCGTACTCGACATCGGCATCATGCTGCTGTTCCTGCCGTACACGTTCTTCTTCAACTTTGCGTACGACCATCTGCGTGCACGCTGGATGTCGCGCCGCGCGCTGGCCTGATCCACGCGATGGGCTTAGGGCAAAAGGAGCAGTGCGGGAGGTGACGCGCTTCCTATAATGAAGTCCCTTTCGAAACGGGCGCAGCGGTCGCAAGCCGCTGCGCCCGTATTGCCTTCATGCCGCATCTTTCTGTCACGTCACCTCATGCCTCGGCAACCGTGCTGCGCCAATGCTACGTGGCGGCCTGCGCGGGCGACGCCGTGGGCGTGATGAACGTGCTGCGCGATGCGTGCGGCGCGCACCATGCTGCGGCCATGATCCGGTGGCGCGTCGATGGGAGGTGGCACTGGGCGGCATCGCGCGGCGCTCGCTCGGCCGACGTGCTGCTGCATGCGGTACGCGGTGATGGCGTCGACGGCTGGCCCGTGGCTGATGCCGAAGTGTGCGGCGCAGTGTGGCTCGATTACCGCAAGGCGGGCGTGCCGCAACCCATGCAGCATGGTGCGACGCCACAAGCGTTGCTGCCGCACTTTGCGCAAGCGCTGCCGTTGTGCTGGCAACGCGTTGCCGCGCGCTCTGGCATTTCGCCTGCGCAGCCGGCCAGCCTTTGGCTGACCGACGCATTCCACCTGACACGCCGCGAAGCCGATGTGGCCGGTCTGCTCGCAAGCGGCTCCGACCCGGCATGCATTGCCCGCACGCTGGGCATTTCACTCGATACGGTGCGCACGCATCTCAAGCACGTCTATCGCAAGACCAACACCCACAGCCAGTGCGATGTCGTGCGGCTGATGCTCGCGTTATCGGCGCGTCGCTAGGCGCCGATCAGGCGGTGGCCGTCTTGGGTGGCGCCACGGCGGGGGTGCCGTCCTGAAAAAGGGTTTGCAGTTGCGCCCGCAGTTCGGGCGAATCGGTGTGCTTGTGCACGGAAACGGCATGCTGTACCGCCGCCTCCAGCAACTCGGCATCGCTGTCGGCGCTGATGGCGACCGAGCAGTTGGTCTCGCTGGGGAAGGCGCGGCAATCGATGTAGCGGCGGCCCATGGCGGTCCTCCTGGAATGACGAATGACGACGGCGCGACGCGGTGAACAACCGGTCGCGTGTGTCTTCGTTATAGGGGTGCCAGGGGAGAGCGGCGTCCCCTGTATGGGGTAGGGCGCTGTATGTGCGACGCTGCGTCAGTCAAGGAAAACGTACTGTGCCAGGTACGGGCTGCGGCCTTCCTGGCCTTCCTCCGTGCAGGGCTGTGCGGGCGCGATGCCGCCGTGGGTCTGCAGCCGTTGCACGTAGCGCACACCGCCCAACACGCCCGCGCCGCCAGCATGCGTGGCTTGCAACAGCAGCAGCGGAATGGCACCGGCTTCCGCGGTGTTGGGCGCCTGCTGCAAGACTTTGCCTGTGATCTTGCTGCCGTCGGAGGCCTCCCAGCTTGGGCCCGTACCGTGTTTGACGATGAGCTTGCCGCTCGCATCGTAAAGCTCCGCCAGCGGCGCCTTGAAGACCCACGCCAAAGGCTTGTCGCCGTCGCGCTTGCAAACGTAGATCTGCACCCCCGTGGCCGATAGCGTGGCGACGGTGTGGTGAGACTCGGCCGGTTGCAGTGCGGCGGGGGCGGTTTGCGCCGTCACCGTCTGCGCGACCGTCATGGCCAGCGCGAGCAAGAGGGCAGATGAGGCTGCGCAGCGCGGTGTGCGGGGCAGGGTCGGCATGGTTTTCCTTGTGCAGGTGGAAACATCGTTCACGGAGCCAGCTTCGCCCCACGTTCCTTCAACAACGCGCGCAGCACCGACCGATGACAATGCGCCTCGTCCTCGCAATAGCACCCGACCGACAGGTTGGTCTGGTGCGAGAGTGCGGCCAGCATGTCGAGCAATCGTGCCGCATCACCGTCGCGCATTTCGGTGCGGAAGTGACGCACGAAGGTGTTCCAGCCTTTCTCGTCGTGCGCGCTCTGTGCGGCCAGGGCCTGCTTGACGAGTTCCGGCGTGGGGGAGAGCAAGGGCATCCACACGTCGTAGAAATCGCGGCTGGCGAATTCTTCCTTGGGCACGCCGCGCGGTGGGCGCCGCACGGTGCCGATGCGCAAGCCTTCATCGGGGTGACGCGGCTCGCCGAGCCGGACGATGCGTAGTGCCATGGAACGTCTCCGTGTGGATGCTGCGTGCGGCCTGCTTACGAGCCCTGTCGGCTCTGCACAGTCGGAAAAAACAGATCCTTCCACGACGCCGGCTTGTTCTTGAGCGTGCCCACGCGCTGCATGAACTCAGCATAGTGTGCGACGCCCACCGGCGTGGTCGTGAAGCGCGAATCCGGATCGTCCAGAATCTTCTTCACCTCTTCAGGCGAACTCTTCACCTTCGATTGGGCGATGTAGATCTGCGCGGCTTTGGTCTTGTCCTTGGCGATGAGGGCATTGGCTTCATCGAGCGCGGCCACAAATGCCGCCGACAGCTTCGGGTTGGCCTCGTAGAACTTCTTGCTGGTGTAGGTCATGTCCAGCGTGATGTTGCCGAGCACGTCGACCGTGTTGAACACGCGGTGCAGGCCGGGGGCCGCGGCCTCGGTGTACGAGAACGGCGGCGACGCCATGTGGCTGTTGATCTGGCTGCCGCCGGCCAGCATGACGGCGGTGGCGTCAGGGTGCGGCAGCGGCACCGTGATCGGGTCGAGCTTGTTGAACTGCTTGTCGCCGAAGGTTTTGGCGGCGGCCATTTGCAGCACCACGGCTGGCAGCGAGGTCTTGATGCCCGGCACGGCGATGCGGTCCTTGTCGGAGAAATCCGCCAGCGTCTTCACGTTCGGGTTACGCGTCATCAGGTACATCGACGATGAGCTGAGCGACGACAGCCCGCGCACTTCCATCGCGCTGCCGCGCGTCTTGTCCCACAGCGTGAGGAAGCCCGGCACGCCCAGCGAGGCAATGTCGAGCGCGCCGGAGAGCATGGCGTCGTTGATGACGTTGCCGCCGTCGAGCACGCGGTAGCTGGCCTTCACGTCGCCCAGGCCGGCGGCCTTGGCTTGCTTCTCGAGCAGGTGTTCGCTGGCCATGACCATGATGGGGAGGTAGAGGATGCCGTAGCCGTGGGAGATGCGGACTTCGGTGGCTTCTGCGTGGGCGGTGGTGATGGTGCCGGCCAGGAGCGATGTGGCCAGCGTGGCGGCGATTGTCAGGCGGAGGATGGTGCGGCGGGGGTGCTGCATGTGTTGTCTCCTTGTTGCTCTGTTGGGCTTTATGTTTGTTGGTGGTGCGTTTCTTGTTTCACCCCCTGCCGGGGGCGACTTACTTTCTTTGTCTTGCCAAAGAAAGTAAGCAAAGAAAGGCGCGCCCGAGATGGCGACTTCCCCTTGGATTTGTGTCACGGGGAGGGAGGAGAGGCAAACTCGCTGCGCTCAGACAGCCTCCCCTCTTTTTCCTCCCCGTGACAAAAATCCAAGGCGCCATCTAGGGCAGGGTACGGCCAAACCGTTGGTGTGCTTGGGTTGGCGCCAGGTTGTCTGGCTTAGTTCTGCATGCCCCAGCGTTTGACGGTGCGGGCTTCCAGCGTGCGGAATACCAGGTTCTCTACCAGCAGGCCGATGATGATCACCGTCAGCAGGCCGGCGAACACTTCGGGAATTTGCAGTTGGTTCTTGTTCTCGTAGATGTACCAGCCGAGGCCGCCCTGGCCGGAGCTGACGCCAAACACCAGTTCCGAGGCGATCAACGTGCGCCATGCGAAGGCCCAACCGATCTTCAGGCCAGTGAGGATGGACGGGAATGCGGCGGGGATCAGGATCTTCGTCAGGTATCCCATGCCGGAGAGCCCGTAGTTGCGGCCCACCATGCGCAGCGTGTTCGATACCGACAGGAAACCGGCATGCGTGTTGAGCGACACCGCCCACACCACCGAATGCACGATCACGAAGATCAGGCTGCCGTTGCCCAGGCCGAACCACACGAGGGCGATCGGCAGCAGCGCAATGGCGGGCAGCGGGTTGAACATGGCGGTGAGCGTTTCCAGGAAGTCCTGCCCGAGCCGGTTGCTGATGCCGAGCACGACCAGCGCGCAGGACAACGCCAAGCCGAGCGCGTAGCCTGCCAGCAGCGTTTGCATCGACGTGCCGATGCGAGCAAACAGCGTGCCGCTGGCTAGCCCAGCCCACAGCGCCTGCACGGTGTCGGAAAAAGTCGGCAGCAAGAGTGGGTTGTCGAGCCAGCGTGCGCCGCCTTCCCACACGAGTGCCAGAACGATGAGGATGACGAGCTTGCGCAGCCATGCCTGTTCGTACAAACGCTCGGCAATGGAGAGCGGTTTTTCGACCACGCCGATGCGCTCGAACGCCACGGGCGTGCTGTAGACGGGCGCACGGTTGCTGATGTCGGCGGTGGCCGGCATGGAAAGCGTTTCAGTCTGCATGGGTTTCCTCCACTGCGCGGGCGAACAGCATGTCGTGGATCTCGGCTTCGAGGGCTTTGAAGCGCTCCGGGTCATCATCGCCGCGCGCGAGGCTCGGCAGTTCGGCGCGTACCTGGCCGGGATGCGGAGAAAGGATCAGGATGCGGCTGCCGCAGCGGATCGCCTCCGGAATCGAGTGCGTGACGAACAGCACGGTGAAGCGCGTTTCGTCCCACAGCTGCAGCAACTCGTCCTGCATCTTGCGACGCGTGAGCGCGTCGAGAGCGGCGAAGGGCTCGTCCATCAGCAGCACGTCGGGCTCCATCGCCATGCCGCGCGCAATCGCCACGCGTTGCTTCATCCCGCCCGACAGCATGTGCGGGTGATGGTCGGCAAACTTGGTGAGGTTGACCTTGTTGATGTAGTGCAGCGCGCGTTCCTCGGCTTCACGCGCGCCCAGCTTGCCCGTGGAGAGCAGCGGGAACAGCACGTTTTCTTTCACGGTCTTCCACGGCAGGAGCTGGTCGAATTCCTGGAACACCATCATGCGATCCGGCCCCGGCTTCGTCACGGGCTGGCCCTTGAGACGGATCTCGCCCTCGGTGGGTGTGAGGTAGCCGCCGATGGCCTTGAGCAGTGTCGATTTACCGCAGCCCGACGGCCCGAGCAGGATGTAGCGCTCGCCGGGATAGACCTGGAAGTCGACGCGGTAAGTGGCCGTCACCAGATGCTGGCGTGTCTTGTACTGCAGCGTGACGCCTCGCACGTCCAGCAGCGGTGGGGCCGTCGATGCGTTGGCCTGCATGATGTTGTCTCCTGTGTGTGCTTTTGTCGGATTGGGTTGCAGCGTAGGCGGCGCTACCGGATATCCACGTGGTACCGGAAGTGCGCCGCCGCGCCGCGCGAGCGCCGCCATTCGAGCGGCACCCGGTCGTAGCCGCGCGCAACGCGTTCGATGACCATCACCGGATCGCCGGGCTGGATGCGCAACAGGCGCGCATACGTTGCGTTGACGGCTTCGGCGGTGAGCGTTTCCTCGGCGCTGGCAATGATCTGGCCGCAGTGCGATTCGTACAGCGGATACAGCAGGTCGCCAAACGCGTCGAGTTCCAGCGTGGCGAGCGACGCAAAGCGGTCGTACGGCAACCAGATTTCTTCGGCCAGCATGGGTGCGCCATCCAGCAGGCGCAGCCGGGTCAGGCGAATGACCGGTGCGCCGGTTTCAATCTGCAGGCCTGCAGCCGGTGCCGACGGGGCATCCAGCACGTCCAGCTTGAGGATGCGGCTCTCAGGAATGCGCCGCTCGCCGCTTTCACTCTGGAAGCGGAAGAAGCGGAACAGGGAACTGGCAAAGCTGGCGCGTCGCACGAACGTGCCGCGGCCCTGGAAGCGTTCGAGCAGGCCCTCGGCGACCAAGACATCGACGGCTTTGCGGACGGTGCCGACCGCCACGTTGTACGTCTTGGCAAGCTCGGCTTCGGTCGGGATGGCGTCGCCCGGGCGCCAGTGCTGTTGGGCGATCTGCGCGGCCAGATCGTCGCGCAATTGCTGGTAGCGGGGCAGGCGGAGATCGGCGGGCATGGGATATCGAACGTGGTCAACTATTCATCTATATGACTCGACATTGTAGGGAGGTTGGGGGGCGGAGGGCATTACAGGAAAACCCGCAGGGCCCGGTCAGATCGACACGGGCCCTGCGGGTTTTTGGGAGGACTGCTGGATGAGGAATTAACGCGTCGCGCGAGCCGAAGCCGGCAATGGCTCCATCTGTTGGGCCTTCGGACGGCGCAGCAGCCGCAGCGCATACCAGGCCAGCACAAGTGCACCGATGGCGAACACGATGTCACCCGGCACGCGCAGCCAGACCAGCGTTTCCATCACTTTCGAGTGCACCACTTCCGGCGAGCGGGCGTACCACATGCCCTTGGTGACACTCGCCCAGGCCTGATAGATGCCGGCCGGCAGCAGCGACATGAATACCATCATCGCCAAGCCGATGTTCAGGCCCCAGAACGCGGGCTTGAGCAGGCGATCGGCATGCAGGCTGCGCGCATACAGGCCGCGCAGGCAGAACAGCATCAGACCGATACCGAGCATGCCGTACACCCCGAACAGTGCAGCGTGCCCGTGTGCGGCCGTCATGTTCAGACCTTGCACGTAGTACAGCGAAGCGGGCGGGTTGATGGCAAAGCCGAGCAGGCCGGCGCCGACGGTGTTCCAGAAGCCCACGGCCACGAAGCACAGCACGGGCCACTTGTATGCATTGAGCCACGGTGTGCCTTGCGTGCGGCGATAGTTCTGCAGCGCTTCGAGCCCGATCAGCGAAAGCGGCACCACTTCCAGCGCAGAGAACACTGCACCCACCGAGATGATCGAGGTCGGTGTCCCCGTGAAGTACAGGTGATGCAGCGTGCCCAGAATGCCGCCGGACAGGAACACGATCGTCTCGGCCACGATGGCGCGGTTGGCGCTGCTGGCGCGAATCAGGCCCAGGCGCGTGAAGATGAGCGCGATGACGGCGGTGGCGAACACTTCAAAGAAGCCCTCGACCCATAGGTGGACGAGCCACCAGCGCCAGTACTCGATCATCGAATAGTGCGTGTGTTGGCCCCACACCAGCGAAGTCGAATAGAACCCGCCGATGCAGGTGGCCGACAGGAACACCATGGCGATCAGGCCGCGCGATTCCGACGGCGTCTTCAGTGCCGGCCACAGGGCACGGCCCAGCAGCACGACCCAGAACAGCAGGCCGACAAACAGCAAGATTTGCCACACGCGGCCCATGCTGGTGTATTCCAGCCCCTGGTTACCGACCCAGAAGCCGAAGTCTGCACCGCGATGTTGCAGCGTGCCGAGCCAGCCGGTGGCGATGGACCCCACCACGATAAAGATCAGCGCCCAGAACAGCAGGTCAACGCCCAGCTTCTGGAACTTCGGTTCACGCCCCGACAGCAGCGGCGCAATGTACAGGCCCGTGGCCAGCCACGCCGTGGCAATCCACAGCACGCCAAGCTGCGTGTGCACGGTGCGGCTGATCACGTACGGCAGCACCTGCGCCAGCGGAATCCCGAAGAACGATTCACCTTCCACCGCATAGTGCGCGGTGATGGCGCCCATGCCGATCTGCACCAGCATCAGGCCGATCACGGCAAAGAAGTACTTGCGCGTGGCCTTCATCGACGGCGTGGCCACCACGTTGAGGAACGGATCGGCCGGCAGCGGCGCAGACTCCTCTTCATGCTTGCTGCTGCCGTGCAGCCACAGCATGGCGGCAATACCGCCCAGCAGCAGCACGATGCTGACCATCGACCACACTGCGGCACCTCCGGTCATGGTGTTGCCCACCAGCGGTTCATGCGGCCAGTTGCTCGTATACGAGATGTCGGTCTCGCCTGGGCGGTCGGCAGCGGCGGCCCACGACGTCCAGAAGAAGAACGCCGCCAGGGCTTCACGATCGGCCGCCTCCGGCAGCACGCCGGTGGCCATGGCGTATTGATCGCGCAGCGTTGCCAGCGACGGATCGGTGCCGAACAGGGCCTCGAAGTGCTGGGCCACACCGCGGATGGCCTCTGCGCGCTCACGCGACACGGTCAGGATGTCGTGATTTGCGTCGTACGTATTGCGGCGCATTTCCTCCTTCACGCTGGCGTCGACGGCGGCTTGCTGCACGGTCGTCAACGGCGCATCGGTATCGAACTGCTGATGCGCGCGGATGGCTTGCAGCGCTGTGGCTTCACGGTGCAGCCAATCGGCAGACCAGTCAGGTGCAACGTAGCTGCCGTGGCCCCAGACGGTGCCGAGCTGCTGGCCGCCGGCTGCCAGCCAGGCTTCCTGGCCGCGCTGGATCTGCTCACCGGTAAAGAGCACCTCGCCCACAGAGGTGACGACGGCATGCGGAATCGGCGGCGCTGCCAGATAGATCTGCCGGCCCAGATAGCCCAATGCCCCGAACGACAGGATGAAGATCAGGCCGAGCCACCGCCACAGCCTTTGATTGGTTTTCATGACAAGGTTCCTTGCAGGATGCAATCGGAAATTCAGGCGCCACCACCGCAACCACCGCAGCAGTGGCCGGCACTGGCGGCAGACGCCACCTTGGTGATGGCAACGCGCCACGTGCCTGGGCCGCGCTCAAGGTAGTCCCAGGAAAACTGCCCCGGGCGCTCGACTTGAAACTGCGACTGCAGGGGGCGCGGATCGTGATCGTTGATCAGCTCCAGGCTCTGCCCGATGCCGAGTTCCCCAAAGGCGGAGAAGATCAGCGGATGGCGCTCGCGCGGCGCCAGCACGCGGAGGTCGAGCTGGATGGTGGAGGCGGACTGTGTCATGGGGATTCCCTCTGTGGGTGTCGCATCAAAAAGATGCATTAAGGATGCAACTATATTAGTGAGTGAAATCCCCGGTGTTATTGATGTATGTCAGATGCTTGTTTTATGGGTATCTTGAGTCGCAAATCAGGCCACGGCTGGGCTTGCGTGCCACGCGGTGGGGTGGATGTGCCGGTCGGGGCGGGTTTTCGTTTGCGCTGTATCAAAGCCCTAATGGCCGCCGCGGCCTAACGTGGAGCGGACGACACCAGACCGATACACGGGGGAAAAAATGAGCCGTCTTCACACCGTCCGCAGCCTGATGCGCGCGGGCTTGATTTCTGTGGTGCTGGGCGCACTGCTTGCAGGCACTGCGGCCCGCGCCGCCAGCGCCAAGTTACCGGGTGACTTCGGGCCGCCACGCGGGGAGCCGATCCACGCCGTCCTGACGAGTCCACCGCTTGTGCCGCCGCCGGTCAACCGGACCTATCCAGCCAAGGTCATCGTGGAGCTGGAAGTGGTCGAGAAGGAAATGCAGATCTCGGAAGGGGTCAGCTACACCTTCTGGACGTTCGGCGGCACCGTTCCTGGCAGTTTCATCCGCGTGCGGCAGGGCGACACGGTGGAGTTCCACCTCAAGAACCACCCGAGCAGCAAGATGCCGCACAACATCGACCTGCACGGCGTGACCGGGCCGGGCGGCGGCGCAGCATCGAGCTTTACCGCCCCGGGCCATGAATCGCAGTTCACCTTCAAGGCGCTGAACGAGGGCATTTACGTTTACCACTGCGCCACCGCACCCGTGGGCATGCATATCGCCAACGGCATGTATGGCCTGATCCTGGTCGAACCGCCCGAAGGCCTGCCCAAGGTTGATCACGAGTACTACGTCATGCAGGGCGATTTCTACACCGCCGGCAAGTACCGCGAGAAGGGCCTGCAGCCGTTCGACATGGAAAAGGCCATCGACGAACGCCCGAGCTACGTGCTGTTCAACGGTGCGGAAGGCGCGCTCACCGGTGACAAGGCGCTGCACGCCAAGGTGGGCGAAACGGTGCGCATCTTCGTGGGTAACGGCGGGCCCAACCTGGTCTCCAGCTTCCACGTGATCGGCGCCATCTTCGATCAGGTGCGCTACGAGGGCGGCACCAACGTGCAGAAGAACGTGCAGACCACGTTGATCCCGGCGGGTGGCGCGGCTGTTGTGAAGTTCACCGCGCGCGTGCCTGGCAGCTATGTGCTGGTCGACCACTCGATCTTCCGTGCCTTCAACAAGGGCGCCATGGCCATCCTCAAGATCGATGGGGCGGAGAACAAGCTGGTCTATTCCGGCAAGGAACTGGATTCGGTGTACCTGGGCGATCGTGCCGCGCCCAACATGAGCGCCGTCACCAAGGCGACCCAGGCGTCGGTGAGCGGTACGCTGACGGTGCAGGATCAGGTGCAGGCCGGCCGCGCGCTGTTTGCGGGTACCTGTTCGGTATGCCATCAGGGCAATGGCGCCGGGCTGCCGGGCGTGTTTCCGCCGCTTGCCAAGTCGGATTTCCTGGCAGCTGACCCCAAGCGTGCGATGAACATCGTGCTGCATGGCCTGAACGGCAAGATCAAGGTCAATGGCCAGGAATACGACTCCGTCATGCCGCCGATGACACAACTCAATGACGACGAGGTCGCCAACATCCTGACCTACGTGCTCAACAGCTGGGACAACCCCGGCGGCCGCGTGAGCGCAGAAGACGTCAAGAAGGTGCGTGCCCAGCCGGCGCCCGCCAAGGCCGTGGCCGAACATTGAGCGGATCCGCACAACCATGTCCCGCCTGACCTCGCACATTGCTGCCATGTTGATGGCGCTGGCCAGTGCAACCGTACACGGGGCCACCTATGTGCGGTTGCCCGGCGGCGACTTCGACAGCGTGCTGCCTCAGAACGCGCCGGGGCAGCCGCAGCGGGTGCGCATCGAGCCGTTTGAGCTGCGCTCCACGCCCGTCACCATCGGCGAGTTCCAGGCCTTCGTGCAACGCCACGAGGCCTGGCAGCGTGGCCGTGTGCCGCAAGTCTTTGCCGGTAAGGCCTACCTTGCCGACTGGGCCGATGCGACGCACGCCGATGCGCAGGCGTCGCCGCAAGCGCCGGTGACCGGCGTGAGCTGGTTTGCCGCCCGTGCCTATTGCGAAAACGAAGGCGCTCGGCTGCCGACATGGCTGGAATGGGAATCCGCCGCCGCGGCCGACGCCACACGCACAGACGCCCGCGACGACCCGCAATGGGCACAACGCATTCTCGGCTGGTACGAGCGGCCCGCCACGCGTGTGTTGCCACCAGTGGGCGGTCCAGCGGATGTCCATGGCGTGCGCGATATGCACGGTCTGATCTGGGAATGGGTCGACGATTTCAACGCACTGTTCATTGCCGGAGACAGCCGCACCCAGGGCGACCCCGACAAGCAGAAATTCTGCGGCGCCGGTGCCATCAGCATCGTCCGCCGCGACAGCTACGCCGTGCTGATGCGCGTGGCGTTGCTGTCTTCCCTTGAAGGCGCAGACGCCACAGGCAGCCTCGGCTTTCGCTGCGCCCGATCCCTCAATGGAGATCATCCATGATGTTCACGACTTTTATCCGGCGCGCCTTTGTGGTGCTCCTGCTGGCCGGCGCAACAGCCGGTGCCCATGCTGCGGGGCCAGCGCCCTCGGCCTCGCTGTATCAATCCGATGTGGCGCTGACCGACCAGAACGGCCGCGTCTTTCACCTGGCGGATCTGCGCGGCGAGCCGGTGCTGGTGAGCATGTTCTATGCGTCGTGCCAGATGGTCTGCCCGATGATCTTCGAGACCATTCGCGCGACCCTGGCCAAGGGCGGCAAGCCCGCGCACGATGGTGTGCGGGTGCTGATGGTGACGGTCGACCCCGAACGTGATTCCGTTGCGGCGCTCAAGAAGACGGCCAGCGCGCATGGCGCCGACGACCGCTGGCAAGTCGCCCGCGCAAACGCCAGCGGCACGCGCGAGGTGGCGGCGCTGCTGGGCGTACAGTACCGACGCTTGGCAGATGGCGATTTCAACCATTCGAGCACGATCCTGCTGCTGGACGCAGAAGGGCGCATCAACGCGCGCACCAATACGCTGGGCGCGGTCGATCCGAAACTGGTGGATGCGATGCGCAAGCTGGTGGCGGCGCAGCGCTAAGCGCGCCGCGCCGCATGCTTAGGCTTTGGTGTAGGCGACGACCGTCTGCATCTGCTCGCCAAGGCCGTCGATGCCCAGGCGCATGGTATCGCCGGCCTTGAGATAGCGCGGGGGCTTCGCTCCCATGCCGACACCGGGCGGCGTGCCGGTGCAAATGAGGTCGCCCGGGTGCAGCGTCATGAAACGGCTGACGTAGCTCACCAGATGCGCCACGCCAAATACCATGGTGGCGGTGTTGCCCCGCTGCGCACGTTCATCATTGACGTCGAGCCACAGGCCAAGCGCTTGCGGGTCGGGCACTTCGTCACGCGTGACCAGCCACGGCCCGACGGGGCAGAAGGTGTCGCAGCCCTTGCCCTTGTCCCACGTGCCGCCGCGCTCAAGCTGAAACTCGCGCTCGGATACATCGTTCACCACGCAGTAGCCGGCCACATGTGAGAGCGCTGCTTCGCGGGAAACATCGCTCGCCGTCTTGCCGATCACCACACCGAGCTCGACCTCCCAGTCGGTCTTTTCCGAGCCGCGCGGCAGCATGACGGCATCGTTGGGGCCGTTCAGTGCGCTGTTGGCCTTGAGAAAGATGATGGGTTCAGCGGGTGGCGGCAAGCCGGCCTCGGCTGCGTGATCGGCATAGTTCAGGCCGATCGCGATGATTTTGCCGATGCCCGTCCATGGCACACCAAAACGGGCATCCGGCAGCACCGGTAAGCTCGCCATGTCGACGCCTGCGAGTCGCGCGAGGGCGGCATCAGACAACTGCTGCGGCCCCAGCTCGCTGACCACGCCTGACAGGTCGCGCACGCGGCCTTGCGTATCGATCAGGCCCGGACGTTCTGCGCCGGGTGCGCCTACGCGTACGAGTTTCATTGCGCTCCTTTCTTGGGGGATTCCTTGGTTGATCGGGTTGTGCGGCTGGCCTCGGCGAGGCTGTTTGCCACGACGCTCAGCACTTCCTTGGCGGTGTTCTCGGAGTGGTGCCGCAGCACTTGTGCAAGGCGCGGGCGCCCTGGCTCGCGAAGGGCGGCCATGATGGCTTCGTGTTCTTCGTGCGATTCCTGCCAGCGCAGCATGTCCGCGTTGGCTGCGCCGCGCGCGCGGTGCACCTTGCTCATCAACGCCGCATAAATGCCGGCCAGTACGGGGTTGGCTGTGCCGTCGATGATGAGTTGATGAATTTCCTGGTTGATGCGGAAGTACTCGGTGCGCCGGCCTGCTGCGTGCGCGTCGAGCATCGCCTGGTGCCTGCGTTCCAGGCGCGCCAGAGCCACCTCGGACAGACGGGCCGCCGCCAGTTCTCCTGCCGTGAATTCCAGCCCATGCAGCGTTTCGAAGGTCGCGCGCAGTTCATCGAGATCGAGCGGCGCAACGCGGTAGCCGATGTACTGACGATGCAGCACCAGACCCTCGGCCACCAACACCTTGAGCGCCTCGCGCAGCGGCGTCTTGGAGACATCGAACATTTCACAGAATGCACGCTCGTCGATACGGGCGCCGGGCGGCAATTCGCCTTCTTCGATGAGGGTGCGCAGACGCGAGGCGATTTCGGCCGACATGCCGAGCGTGCGCAGGCGAGGGGATTGGAGCAGCGGTTGGGTCACAGACGTCACCAGAATGGGGAAGATGCACCACAAAAGGCTATCACACACCGATATTGTGCTTTTTGTTTTCAATAAAATCAATAACTTACAGATGTTGTAATTACAGATTACGTATCCTATACTCAGCCACGTTGCGCAACACAAACCAATCAAATCGACTCAGGAGGTCGTTTCGGTGGGCGAAGGCGGGAGGATCGGCGTCAAGACCGGCCTCCCAGCCCGCTTCTCGAAAGGGCTTTCCGAGCTACCAGGAGACACGCGTAATGGAAACCGCAAGCCAGGCCCCGGCCATGGCGCTAACGGAGACGAAGAGCTCTGTGCGCTGGAAGATTTTCTTGATGATGTTGATGCTGATTTCCATCAACTACGTCGACCGCGCATCGTTGTCAGTCGCGATGCCGCTGATCGCGAAGGAATTCAACATCGGCCCCGCGGTGCAAGGCTTACTGCTGAGTTCGTTTTTTCTGACGTACGCGCTCATGCAGATCCCAGGCGGCATGCTGGCCGACCGGTTCGGCCCGCGTGTGGTGATTGCCGGTGCCACGCTGGGCTGGGGCTTCTTCCAATCCATCGCGGCCCTGTGTACCGGTTGGGTGCCGCTGCTGGTCACGCGTCTTGGCCTGGGTGCGGCTGAGGCACCCATCTACCCCGCCGGGGGCAAGCTCAACGCCATCTGGATGACACAGAACGAACGCGGCCGCGGTGCCACGCTGCTCGACGGAGGTGCGCCGCTGGGCGCGGCACTGGGCGCGCTCATCATCGCCGGGCTGATCGCCGAGTTCAATTCGTGGCGCACGTCGTTCGTGGTGGCCGGTATCGGCACGATGGTGGCAGGCCTCTTCGCGTGGTGGTACATCCGCAACCACCCCCGCGAGCATCCGTCCGTCAATGATGCTGAAGCCTCCTACATTGAAGAGGCACACGCAGCCGACCAGGCTGCCGAGCCCGCCGCCTTGAGCGGCAACGTGCTGGACTTCTTCAAGTACCGCTCAGTGTGGGGCATGTTCTTCGGCTGGATGTGCTTCAACGCATTGTTCTACGGTCTGCTGACCTGGATGCCGACCTATCTGTCGAAGGTGCACGGGCTGGACATCAAGGAGATGGGCGGTGCCGTCTTCACGATGTTCTTCTCCGGTTTTGTGGGCGAGATGGTCGGTGGATGGATTGCCGACAAGTGGATGGCCACCGGGGCATCGCGCGCCCGCGTGCTGCGCACCCTGTTCGGCATCGCTTCGGTATTGGCCACGATCGCCATCTACACGGTGGCGCGCTTCAAGGATCCGGTTGTGGTGGTGGCACTGTTGTCGACCACGCTGTTCTTCCTGCGCTGGTGCGGTCTGTTCTGGTGCATTCCGTCGATCCTGGGTACGCGCAAGCGTGTCGGTTTCCTGGGCGGCACGATGAACCTGGGCGGCAACTTCGCAGGGGTCGGCATGCCGATCATCGTCGGCCTGATCGTGCAGGCGACCGGTTCGTACGACATGGCGCTGATGCTGTTTGCAGCCGCCGGTGCGGGTCTGTTCATCTGTTCGACGCTGCTGATCGACTACAGCAAGAAGCTGCCGGTCTAAGGTGCGATGCACTCACGTAGGCCGATGCCATCTACGCCTGCGGCGCGGCGTTTGCTTCTGACTTCCGGCGACAAGCTGAGACCCGACTCATCAACATAACAAGCAAGCCCCGATGCCCGCTGCTGCGCGTGCCGGGGCCTACAAACCACGAAGAAGATTCCCATGACAAAACGCATCAAGCTCGGCATGCTCACGCCATCATCCAACACGGCGCTGGAACCCATTACCAGCGCCATGGTGAGCGGCCTGCCCAACGTCAGCGCGCATTTCTCGCGCTTTACCGTGACGGAAATCTCGCTGCGCGACCAGGCGCTGGGGCAGTTCGACCTGGAAAATATCCTAAACGCCGCCAAGCTGCTGGCCGATGCGCACGTCGACGTGATCGCCTGGAACGGCACGTCGTCCGGCTGGCTCGGCTTTGAGAAGGACGAGGCGCTGTGCCGCCAGATCACGGAAGCCACCGGCATTCCGGCCACCACCTCGGTGCTGGCGCTCAACGAGATTCTGGCCAAGACCGGCGCACGCGATTTCGCCCTCGTGACGCCGTACCTGGATGACGTGCAGCAGCGCATCGTGCAGAACTACGCGCGCCACGGTTTCAAGTGCGTGGCCGAGCGTCATCTGGACTTGCACGTCAACCACAGCTTTGCCGACGTGGAAGAAGTCACGATCCGTACCCTGGTGCGCGAAGTGGCCCAGCAAAAGCCGGCCGCCATCACCACGTTCTGCACGAACCTGCGAGCCGCGCATCTGGTTGAAGCGCTGGAAGCGGAAACGGGCATCCCGGTGTACGACACCATCTCGACCGTCGTGTGGAAATCGCTGCGGCTGGCGGGTGTCGACACGCGCGAGCTGCACGGCTGGGGCCGCCTGTTCGCGGACGTTGCTTAACGGAATGAGGGAGCGCGAAGCATGTCCACGGAACTCGACCTGGTGATTCGCAACGCGGATGTGGTCACCGCATCCGACCGCTTTACCTGCGACATCGGGGTGCGCGATGGCCGCATCGCCGTGCTCGGTCACGGCTTGCCGCGCGGCGGGCGGGAGCTGGATGCCAGCGGCCTGCTGGCGCTGCCCGGCGGCGTCGATGGTCATTGCCACCTCGATCAGCCCATGCCTGACGGCATGCGCATGGCCGACGACTTCTTCACTGGCACGCGCGCGGCCATCTGCGGCGGCACGACAACGGTGATCCCGTTTGCGGCGCAGGAGAAGGGCGGCTCGCTGAAAGCGGCGGTGGCCGACTACCACCGCCGTGCCGAGGGCCGGGCGGTAGCCGACTATGGCTTCCATCTGATCGTGGCCGACCCCACGCCCGAGGTGCTCAAGCACGAACTGCCGGAGCTGATCCACCAGGGCTACACCTCGTTCAAGGTCTACATGACGTATGACGACCTGAAGCTGTCCGACCGCGAAATGCTGGACGTGCTTGACGTGGCCAAGCAAAACAACGCGCTGGTGATGGTGCATGCGGAAAACGCCGACTGCATTTCGTGGCTGACGGAGAAGCTGGTGGGCGAAGGCCGCATCTCGCCGCGCTTCCACGGCCTGTCGCGCCCGGCTGCCGTCGAGCGTGAAGCCACGCACCGCGCCATCACCTTTGCCGAGCTGGTGGACGTGCCGATCCTGATCGTGCATGTCTCCGGCAAGGAAGCCATCGAGCAGATTCGCTGGGCGCAAAGCCGCGGCCTGCAGATTTTGGCCGAGACGTGCCCGCAGTACCTCTACCTGACCGCTGAAGACATGGGCCTGCACGGTGACGATGGCTACGAAGGTGCCAAGTGCGTCTGCAGCCCGCCGCCGCGCGATCCGGAAAACCAGGCGGCTGTATGGCGCGCGCTGGCAGGGGGCGTATTCAGCGTGTTTTCTTCAGACCATGCACCGTTCAACTATGACGATGCGCAGGGCAAGAAGCTCGGCGGTCTAGCGCAACCGTTCGACCATATTCCGAACGGCGTGCCGGGCATCGAGACGCGGTTGCCGTTGCTGTTCGATGGCATCGCGCGCGGCAAGCTGTCGCTGCATCAGTTTGTGGAACTGACGTCGTATCGCCCGGCACGGCTGTACGGTCTGTACCCGCGCAAGGGCACGATTGCCGTGGGTGCCGATGCCGACATCACGCTGTGGGATCCGGAGCGCCACGTGCGCATCACCAACGATGCGTTGCATCACGCGGTCGACTACACGCCCTATGAAGGCATTGAAGTGACGGGCTGGCCAGTGCATTGCTTCTCGCGCGGCGAGATGCTGGTCGAAAACGGAAAGTACCTCGAACCGGCACCCGGGCGGGGGCAGTTCCTGCCGGCGGGCGCGCCGTCGCTGGTCTGACGTTTCTGGTTTGATTCTCAGGGTTTCATCATGCGTATTCTGGTCGTCAATCCCAACATCTCCGAGAGCGTGACGGAGTTGATCCATGCGGAGGCGCGTCGCTCCGTTTCACCCGGCACCACGCTCACGATGGCGACAGCGCCATTTGGCGTGGCCTATATCGAAACGCGCTTCGAAGCACTGGTGGGCGGCTATGCCACCGCGTGCGTCGTTGCCGAACACGCCGGCCAGTTCGACGGCGTGGTGGTGGCGGCGTTTGGGGACCCCGGCCTGGCCGGCATCAAGGAGCTCTGCAATGTGCCGGTGGTGGGCATGACCGAGGCGGCACTGGCCAGCGCCTGCCTGCTGGGTCAGCGCTTTTCCATCATCGCCATTTCGAATCGCATCCAGGCGTGGTACCGCGAGTGCGTGGCCGCCAATGGGCTGTCGTCGCGGCTGGCGAGCGTGCGCTCCTTGCAGCAGCCGCTACGCGACATCGGCAGCGTGCAGGAAGACCACGCGGCACGTCTTGAGGAACTCAGCGTGCAAGCGGTGCGTGAAGATGGCGCGGACGTGATCATCGTGGCCGGCGCGCCGCTCGCCGGTCTGGCCCGTACACTCAAGGACCGCATTCCGGTGCCGGTCGTGGACGGCGTCTCCAGCGCCATCCGCCACTGCGAGAGCCTGATTGCGCTTGCGCCAAACGGTGCAGCGGAAGGCAGCTTTGCGCGTCCGCCGCACAAGCCAAACCGCGGGTTGCCTCCTGCGCTGGCTGCCATGCTGGCCTAGGCGGCGTGTCTGGCCGGTACGAAGGGCGGGCGCTGTAACTGAGGCGCTCCGGGCTGTGGTGAGGGGTGCGCCCCGCTCATGGCCGGCATTACCGCAGCGGCCATGCCGGCCGTGGTGACGCTGCTGGCCCTGACGCGCGGATGACCTCAAGGGTTGCTTCGGCGCTGTAAGCCGGAAGCGTCGTGGGCTCGATGGCTCAGAGGCGCACCATAACCAGCATCGCCTGCACAAACGCCTGCGGTGCCCAGCCGGATCTGGAGCGCGCCATGGCCAGGAAGATTAGCGCCAAGGTGACGACGCTGCCGACAAGCCATGTGCCGTAGCAGTCGCGGCCACGGGATGTGGCCAAGGTGATTCTTGAGGCAGGCCCATGGTCGCGCGCCACCTCCGCCACACGCACTGCCAGCGCTGGATAGCGCCAATGGCTATACGTCGGGAAGAGGTGATGCATGCCGCAGCGTAATGATCCTGTCTTGTTGTGCCGCGATTCCAGCGGGTCTGGTCTGCTCCGCCGGATGAAGATTCGTTAATAAAGGTGGCGTCTTCAGGCGCCGTAGCTGCGCAGCCGATCGAGGTCGACGACCGTCACGCCGCCGTATTCGAGCCGGACCACACCGTCCTTCTCCAGGGCCTTGAGCGATTGGTTGGCAACTTGGCGCGTCATGCCGGAAAGCAGGCCGAGTTCTTCCTGCGTGATCTCCAGGTGATCGCCCGCGCCCGGGTAGAGCACGGGGTTGAACAGCGACGCAATGCAACGCGCCAGGCGCGGCGTCACATCAAGCAGGCGGTCGTATTCCAGCAGCGCCATGAAGTGCCCAAGCCGCTCGTTGAGCTGCTTGACCAGGAAGCGGTTGAACGCCACGCTGTTTTCCACCAGCCACATGAAAGTGGCGCGGTCCATGAAGGCCATGCGCGTGTCGCGCAGCGCAACGATGTCGTAGCGGCGCGGCTCGTTCTTGAGCACCGTACCTTCGCCAAACCAGCCGCCGGCCGGCACGCCCGTAAATGTGACGCTGCGCCCCTCGGGCGATACCGTGCCGATTTTGATAAGGCCCGTCACCACGCCCGTCCAGCTCTCCAGCAACGTGTTTTTCGGGCAGATGCAGGCGCCGCGTGCGTAGGTTTTCTCAACGATGCCGGCGCACGCGCGGTCCGCTTCGTCCGGGTGCAGATCGATCGACCACGCCGCGATATGCGCCAGCCGCGCGCGGCTGATGCCGGGGCGCGAGCTGGGCTCGTGCTCAGCCACGTTGAATGCCCACCGGCAACGTGCTCACGCGCTGCACTTCGGGCGTGGAGAGCCAGTCGGCGCGCAAGCTTTGCAGGAACATGGCGGTCGCATCTTCACCCCAGAACAGCTCGCCTTCGTGTACCAGGGTGGGCACCCCGAACACGCCGAGGGCGATGGCCGCATCGGTGTGCGCACGCAGCGCATCTTTCACGGCGGGTTGTTCGACGGCGGCCGCGCCCTCTGCAAAGCCCACCGCCTCGCACAGCGCGGCAAAACCTTCTGGCGATGCCACATCGTTGCAGTCGCGCCAGATATGCCGGAACACCGCCCGCACGGCATCGAGCGAGCCGCCCATTGCAATCGTCAGCCGCAGCGCCTTGATCGGGTTGAACGGGTGGGCGGGCGGCATGCGAAACGGAATGCCGAGCTGCTGCGCGCGAAACAGCGCATGCCGGTACGTGAACACGCGCTTGGCTCCGATCTCCGCCGGGCCTTTCTGCCCCCAGTGATGCAGGATCGCGCCAAGCACGAGCGGCCGGGGGCGGATGACGATGTCGTTGGCCTGCTGCAGCGCGTCGAACTGTTCGAGCTGCAGATAGGCAAACGGCGAGATGACATCGAAGAACCAATCGACGGTGGCGGGCATGCAGTCTCCTCAGGCGGCGCGCATCTGCAGCAGCGGCGCAAGCGTAAAGGGCGCTGCTGTCATCGCGCGAATGTCATCGAGTGTCGCACGCGAGAGGATTTCACGCAGCACCAGCCCCGCGTCGGTCACGTCGAATACGGCGTGCTCCGTGACGATGACTTTCACGCAGCGCCGGCCTGTGAGCGGCAGCGTGCAGCGCGGCAGGATCTTGGAGTTGCCGTGTTTGTCGGTGTGCGCCAGCGCGGCAATCACCTTGCGTGTGCCGTAGCAGAGGTCCATCGCCCCGCCAATGCCGGGCCACCATTTGCCGTTGCGATCGCATGCCCAGTTGGCGAGGTTGCCCAGCGCATCCACTTGCAACGCGCCGAGGATCGTCACGTCGATGTAGCCATTGCGCATCGCACCGAGCGACGTGGCAAGGTCCATGAGCGCCGCGCCGGGCATCAGGGTGATGGGTTCGCAACCGGCGTTGGTGAAGTCGCTGTCGATGGCTTCCAGCGGCGGGCGTCCGCCAAAGCCGAAGGCGCCGTTTTCGGTATGGAAGATGACGCCGGCATCGGCGTCCAGGTAGTTGGCCGTGAGCGTGGGGATCCCCAGGCCCAGGTTGACGACTTCGCCGGCGCGCAGTTCCAGCGCGCAGCGGGCGGCAATGCGTTGCTTGGGCGTTTCGGGCAGGGCTTGCATGGCGGTCTCCTCGTTGTGGGTCTGACGATCACGCTTCAGCGGCGGGCAGACGGCCGAGCTTCGTCCAGTGGTGCCTGTAAAGCGCATGCTGGTCATCCAGCGACAGCCCTTGCACCACCGCATTGACGAACACACCCGGGCAGCCGACGCGCTCGGGCGGAATCGTGCCCACCTCGACGATCTCGTTCACCTCGACGATGGTGTAGTCGCCGGCCATGGCGATGTCGCGCTGGTTCTGCAGCGCCGTGCCGCGAAACTCCACGTTGCCGAAGGTATCGGCGCGCCAGCCCTTGATGATCGACACGTCGGCGCGCAGGGGCGGCTCGACGAAGCAGGTCGTGCCGTCGACGGTGAGCGTCTGCTTGGGCGCGCCGCGCTTGGGAAACATCCCGGGCTGGTCGAGGATGCCCACGCCCACCGGCACGAGGGCGCCGCCCAGGCCCAGCGCTCCCGCACGCACTTTCTCGGCCCAGGTGCCCATCGGAAAGAACTCGGCCACGCGCACGGAGTCGGTCAGGTAAGCCTGCGTCGATTCATCGGTCGTGCCGACGTGCGTGCCGATGAACTCAGCCAGTTGGCCCGAACTGAACAGTCGGGCTTTGAGAAAACCGCCGCGCAGGCCCGGCGTGTTGGTGATAAGCGTCAGTTGCCCGATGCCGCTGGCGAGCAGCGCCTCGATGCAGCAGGCTGGCTCACCGGCGCCCACGAATTCGCCCAGCATCAGGCGGCTGCCGCTGCGGACGTGGGCGATGGCCTCGTCCACGGAAAGGACTTTGTTGGCGTAGCGCATGTGTCGTCTCCTTGGGGCCGCCCGGGGCGAGCGGGTCTGCGGCGCAGTGTAGGAGCGGGGTTTGCGGCGCGATGTCTTCTGCATGACATTTGCTCCGTAAGGTTTCGCAAAGGGCAATCCTTATAGTTGTGACGCAATGTGAACAAATGGGCGCCGCTGTTGTCGCACCAGGGCCGGCCCGGCCCGGCCCGGCCCCTTTCCCTTTCCCGCTCTTCCGTCTCTGAACCCGTCCCTTTCCACGAACGCATGCACGTAGACACCCCGCTCATCTCCACCATCATCGGTGGCATCGTGCTGGCCTTCATCTTCGGCACCATCGCGCAGCGCCTGCGCCTGCCGCCGCTGGTCGGCTATCTGATGGCGGGTGTGGTGGCGGGGCCGTTCACGCCCGGTTTCGTGGCCGATCAAAGCCTCGCACCGCAACTGGCCGAGCTGGGCGTGATCCTCCTGATGTTCGGCGTGGGGCTGCACTTCTCGATGAAGGAATTGCTCGCGGTCAAGGCCATCGCCATTCCGGGCGCCATCGGCCAGATTGCGCTCGCCACGCTCATGGGCATGGGCCTGGCGTGGCTGCTCGGGTGGGATTGGGGCCCGGGGCTGGTATTCGGCCTGGCGCTCTCGGTGGCGAGCACGGTGGTGCTGCTCAAGGCGCTGGAAGATCGCGGTATCGACACCTCGCACGAAGGCCACATCGCCGTCGGCTGGCTGATCGTGGAAGACCTCGTGATGGTGGTGACGCTCGTGCTGCTGCCGGCCCTGGCCGGGGCGCTGGGGGGCGCCGGCAGCGCTGCGGTCAGTACGTGGGACATCGTCAAGGTGCTGGCCGTCACGCTTTCGAAGGTGGTGGCGTTTGCCGCGCTCATGCTGGTGGTGGGCCGCCGCGTGATCCCCTGGATGCTGGAACGCATTGTCATGACGGGCAGCCGGGAGCTGTTCCGCCTCGGTGTGCTGGCCACGGCGCTGGGCGTCGCTTATGGGGCGACGGTGCTGTTTGGCGTGTCGTTCGCGCTCGGCGCGTTCTTTGCGGGCATGGTGCTGGCCGAGTCCGAATTCAGCCAGCGCGCGGCGGAAGAATCGCTGCCCTTGCGCGACGCATTTGCGGTGCTGTTCTTCGTGTCGGTGGGCATGCTGTTCGACCCCAGCGTGCTGATTGAAGACCCCTGGGCGGTGCTCGGCACGGTGCTGATCGTGGTGGTCGGCAAGTCGCTGGCCGCGTTTGCGGTGGTGCGTGCGTTTGGTCACGGCAACCGCACGGCGCTCACGATTTCTGCCAGCCTTGCGCAGATCGGCGAGTTTTCGTTCATTCTGATTGGGCTGGGGATCAGCTTGGAAATCCTGCCTGACCGTGCACGGGGGCTGCTGTTGGCGGCGGCGATTTTGTCGATCCTGCTGAACCCGCTGATGTTTGCCCTGATCAACCGCCTCAAGCGCGAGGTGGCCCCCGAGCCGGCAACGGCGGATTGAGCATCAGGGCTGTCCTGAACCGTTTTGCCCCTAAGGAGCGTTCATGAGCAATCTGACCATCGGAGTCATTGTCGGGAGCCTGCGCAAGGCGTCGTTCAATCGCCAGCTCGCGCAGGCGCTGGCAGGCTTGCTGCCTTCCGGCGCGACGGCGCAGTTCATCGAAATTGGGGAGCTGCCGCTCTACAACCAGGATCTGGATGCCAGCCTGCCCGAGCCGGTGCAGCGCTTCAAGGCGGCGGTGGCAGGCGTGGATGCCCTGTTATTCGTCACGCCGGAATACAACCGCGGCATGCCGGGCGTGCTGAAGAACGCGATTGACTGGGGTTCTCGGCCGTACGGCCAGAGTGTGTGGGGCGGCAAGCCGGCAGGCATTGCGGGTGCATCGCCAGGCGCAATTGGCACGGCATTGTCGCAGGCGCAATTGCGCAATGTGCTCGCGGCGGTCGGCGTGAAGGTCCTACCGTTGCCGGAGGTGTTCTTCCACTTTGCGGGGGAGCCCTTTGATGCCCAGGGCGGGGTGACGGATGCGCGTACGCGCCAGTTCTTGCAGGGGTTTGTTGACCGATTCGTCGAGTGGGCGGGGCAGAAGCCGGCCTGACGAATCGATCAACTGGGGTGTTCAGGGCCGCGCGGGGAAGGGGTTCCCGCTCGGCCGTTTTGCCCGATGCCTTAGGGCAGGGCGTTAAGCCAGGAAAGCGGCGGCGCTGATGAGCCAGCCTGCTGCCACGCAGCTCGCGATCCAGGCGGCCATGACGGCGCCAATATCCAACCATTTCATCATTGTTCTCCTTACAACACTTGCATTGCTTGTTCAGGCAATCGATGTCTGAACAACTGTCACGAAGTGTAGGTGTTGCAATGCGGAAGAACAATACGGCGTCGCGTGAACAGACTGTTCCAAGAGTAACAACAGATTTCAGTCCTTGCGTGGACTGGCCTGCGCTTGGGAGCGGGCGCCGTTGCCAGCGCTACTCTTGTTGTTGCGTTGCAACAATTACAGCAGAGGCTCGGCGGCTATTTCGTGTGGAAGGTAGCGGCGACCAGGTCGGCAAAGCGCGCTTCTTCGGCAAATTCCACCGGTTCGCTGCCGCTTGCGGTGCCGAATATGCGCAGGAGATAAACCGCACCGTTACCAAAGAAAGCATACCCGCGCACGACGACCGTCCGGGCGGCGGACGTGCTCCATTCGCCTTCCCAGTAGAGGACCCGGCGCCCGGCAAGCACCTGCAATGCCGGGGCCTTGCCGCGCACGAGGCGGGCGGCCCAGGCCGGGCGATCGCCATGCACGCGTGATTCCATGTGGTTGAGCAGGATGGCCAGATCCCGTGGCCGCAGGGTTTCGAGGTAACCGGGCGTGCCTTTGTCGAAATCGGATTTGCGCACCGTGACCAGCGCGAAGCTCTCCGGCGCCACGGTTTGCTGTGCAAACACGAGCCGTGACGGACCGAACGGCGAGTTGATGGTCGCCGCAATGGACGGAATGGGCGTTTCGCTGGTCAGCCGCAATGGGCCCCACGTGCGCGGCAATGCGAGGCTCGCACTGGCGTCGACGCGCTGCGTGACCGGGTAGGCGAATTTCGGCGCCGCCCCGGTCAGGCTCCACGGAGCCATGCCGGCAAAGGTGATCCATACGGCTGCGCATATGTATCGGACGCAGCGGCCCCAGCGGCGATACCACGCTGTAATAAACGGCGCCACTCGCGGGCTCCTGGCAGAAAAGATGGCGGACGATTCCGTGGGCGTGTGCATACCCCTGCACAGCAATACGTATGCCCGCGCCTCTACGTGGCGCTGTCTTCCCCCGCCACCAACATATCGATTCGCATGCAGGTGCGCTAGCGGCGTGTGGCGGGGCATCGAACGGTTTAATCCGGCCGGAGGTGTGTTGATGTGGCTCTATCGGCATGCCCATCCATGGCTCTTTTCATAGGGCCAGAAAGTTAGGTAGGGTGAGAGGTCCTTGTTGCTTTCGGTGCGGGTTCCACGCATGACTACGCTCAACGCTTATCAGCAACCCATCGGCGCGCCGATGTCCGGCTGGTCGGCCCGGCCGCTGCCGCCGCATACGCCGCTCGCCGGCCTTTACTGCCGGTTGGAGCCGCTTGACGCTGCACGTCACGCCGACGCGCTGTTCGCTGCGTTCAATGAGGCGCAGGACGATCGCGTCTGGACGTACATGGTGGAAGGCCCGTTTACCGATATCGCCGCACACCGCGCCTATATCGAGCGCATTGCGGCGAAGCGAGATCCGCTGCAGTACGCGGTGATCGACGCGCGCAACGATCGGCCGGTCGGCACGCTGGCGCTGATGCGCATCACGCCAGAACACGGCGTGGTGGAAGTAGGGGCGGTTACGTTCTCGCCGCTGCTGCAACGCACGCCGGCATCGACGGAAGCGCAATTCCTGCTGATGAAGCACGTCTTTGAAGACCTCGGCTACCGGCGCTACGAGTGGAAGTGCGACAGCCTGAACGCGCCGTCGCGGCAGACTGCGCAGCGGCTGGGCTTTCAGTTCGAAGGTATCTTCCGGCAGGCGGTGGTCTACAAGGGCCGCAGCCGCGATACCGCGTGGTTTTCCATCATCGATGCCGATTGGCCGCAGGCTCGGGCCGCATTCGAGCAATGGCTGTCGCCTGAGAACTTTGATGAAGATGGGCGCCAGCGCGCGTCGCTGGCTGCGTTGCGTTCAGCCTGAAGGGCCTTGCTAGGAACCGGGCGCGGACGTATCGGCGTACATGCCGCGCAGCGCCAGCGCGCGTTCGGCTTCCGGCAGCGCCAGGATGGAGCGGGAAAAGCCGATCAGCGCCTGGCAGCGCTCGGCCGGCGGCGTGGAGTGCCGCAGCGCGGGGACGGTCAGCACGCGCTGTTGAGCCGGCGGAAGCGCAGCCACGGCCAGTTGCAGCACCGGCAGGCTTTGCGCGCGCGTGACAACCGGCGCGTGGTCCGGGTCGGCAGCCTGCATCAGGTCGGAGAACAACGTCTGCTCGCGCGTGACGAGCGTGCGCGGCAGACGCGCGGCAGCGGCGCTTGCCCCAGGCGTGCCATCCAGATAAGCGACGCAGGCTTCAGGGCTCACCCGCTGCAGGGCCTGCGCCTGCTCAAGCGTGAGTTGGGCGTTGGCAAAGAGCAATGCATTTGGCGCAGTCGGAATCAGTGCGCGATACAGCTTGCCTGTCTGCTCGCGTAGCAGCGTCATGGCCTGCGCATCGGTCACGTTGCGCTGCAGCTCTGGCCACAGCGTGTCGATCAACCGGCTGAAGTGCGCCGGGTATTTACGCTCCAACGCTGCGTACAGCGGCGCGCTGCGCAGCTCTGCGGCCAGCGCTTCGCGGGTATTCAACTGCGTGGCCATGGTTGCGTATTCGCCACCGGGCGACGCGCGCGTGACGACATGGTCGGCCAGCAGTTCCTGCGCGGTGGGAAACCACATCTGGTCGAACGGTGTGTCCTGGACGCGGCGCACAAAGGCATCGGGCAACCCGGCATCTGAATAGGCACGCCAAAGTTCGCTGTCGGTGGCGCCGGGGCTCTGGTCGTGCTCGGCGCCAACCGCGCGCGGGCGGTGGAAGCCGAGTCGCGCGCCAGGTGCGGCGGCGCGGTCTTCGCCTGCCAGGAAGGCGATCGTGCAGGCCGAGGCGCAGGCCCGCTCAACATACGTGCGCAGATGATGTCGGCGGATGACGTCTGCCACCAGCGTCCCTTCGCGCAGCCAGCCGCCTTCGGAGCGGAGCACCACGGCGGTGGCGTTTGGCGCCTTGCGCAGCGCGGCCTCCAGCGCATCGGCCGCGCCATCGTTGATGCCGCCGCTGAACAGGATGGCGCGGCCATCCCGTTGCGGTATCACCGCAAATGGCGACGCGGCTTGTTCACCCAGTGCGGTGCGCAGATGCGCGCCCAGGCGGGGCCCATCGTTGACGACGCGCGAGCTGGTGCCGACAGCGCCCAGCACGATCATCCCCTTGGCGATCAGCGGCCATGGGTTCGACAGGCCGGCAAGCCGGTTGCGCGCTTGCTCCCGGTCGGCCGCGCGCCAGGTGCCGACCACCGCCCAGATCCAGAGCGCCAATCCCATCACGTAAATCACGAGCAGCGCGGAGGACGCAGCGCGCGCGGGCGCGTTATGCGCCAGCGCGTGCGTGACGCCGGCGCTGAGCGCCACCACGCCAAATTGCATCAGCGCGGTATGCAGCCAATACGAGCGGGCGAGGCTGTAATCGCCGCGCCAGTGACGCGCAAAGAAATTACGCGATGGCGTGCGTTCCGGATGCGGATCGGTGGGGGCGGTCGGAGGCAGGGCGGCGTCGCTGGCGGCGGAGGTCATGCGTGTTCTCGATGCCGCACACAGGATGGCGGCGCGGCGATTGTCGCTGTCGGCACCGCAAGCTGGCGTCCCCCCGAAGGGAGGGGGTGAGGAAAGAGAGCGTCGGGCATCGGCAACTGGGTGCCCGCAAGACAAGGCCGGCGCCGCGCTGCCGCCGGTCAGGCCTTGACGGAAACCAGCGGGGGCTCTGCCGGTGTGATGGCTTCAGCGCTGGCCGGGTGGGCCGCCTGTGCCGCTTGCGCCTGTGTTGCGTGGCGGGCTTGCAGCCGGGCATCACTCAGCGTGGAGGAGCCAGTGACCTTGGCTGTCGTGCGCGCCTGGGTCGTCGCATCGGTCGTGCTGGTGCCCGATGCACTCTTGGAGGCGTTGTGGCGATTTTCCAAGCGGGTTTCCGCTTGCTCCAGGCCGTTCTGCGCCTGAAGGCGCGCGATCTGCGCCTGCACGATCTGGATCTGCTGGCTGAGCAACTGTGCCTGCTCGCGTGCTTGATCGGGCGGCAGATTCTGCGCGGGAAGATCCTGCATCGACTTCTGCAGGTTCTTGAGCTGGCGCTGCAGGCGCTCGATGTCAGGGGCCGAGCTGGTCCCGCTGCCCGATGCGCCGGCGGTCGCAGTAGAAACGGAAGGGGAAGAAAGTTGCATGGCCATCTCGCTGATCAGTACGCCCTTCATCGGATGGCAGGCAGAAAACTTTAGCGTTCGGGTCAATAAATCTCGTAAGTGGTGTCCGTCTAAATTCTGACAAACAGAACATCATTTCTTCTAAAAGAACATGATGCGAGAAATTGTGCGTGCTTTTGTCAGGGCTCCAGTGGATTTTCGGGAGGTTACGGGTTTACGCTCGTTAACGGCGTGGTTTATGGCGTATAAAATAGAATTACATTTCAACAGACAGAACGCATCGAATCAGGCGCGTTCAAGGAGACGCCCATGCTTTCTTCCCCTCCGGCCGCCAGCGGCCGACTCCACGCCGGGTTGCCGGCGGTTCAGCTCAATCAGGTTTCGGTGCGGTTCGGCAGCTTCACGGCGGTGCAAGGCGTTGACCTGTCGATTGGCGAAGGCGAATTCGTGGCCGTTGTGGGCCCGACGGGTTGCGGCAAGAGCACGTTGCTGAACGCCGTGACGGGGCTGCTCAAGCCCGCTGGTGGCACGGTCAGCGTGTTTGGCGAGCCGTTGACCGGGCTCAATGGCAATGCCGGTTTCATGATGCAGCAGGACTCGCTGCTGCCCTGGAAGACGGCGCTCGACAACGTCGCGCTGGGCCTGGTGTTCCAGGGCATGCCGGTGGATGAGGCCCGCGAGCGCGCCCGTCCGTGGATGAAGAAGGTCGGTTTGGCGGGCTTCGAAGCGCGTTATCCGCATCAGCTCTCGGGCGGTCAGAAGAAGCGCATCAGCATGGCGCAGACGCTGATCCTCTCGCCCAAGATCGTGCTGATGGACGAGCCGTTCTCGGCGCTGGATGTGCACACGCGCCACCTCATGCAGAGCGAGTTGCTGCGCCTCTGGCAGGAAGACCGCAAATCGTTGCTGTTCATCACGCACGACCTGGAGGAGGCCATTGCCCTGGCCGACCGCGTGGTCGTCATGTCCGCCGGGCCTGCGAGCCATCCGGTTGGCGATGTGGAAATCACGCTGCCGCGCCCGCGTAACGTCTCTGAAATCAACATGTCCGACGCGTTCATCCGCCTGTATCGCGAGATCTGGTCGATCCTCGGCACCGAAGTGGAGAAGAGCCATGCCGTCCAGCACTAACACGATGCCTGCCGTGGGCCCGCAGCGCGCCGGTCTCGCGCACAAGACCAAGATCCGCCTGTTCCAGCTGGCCGTGGTGGTGGTGATGTTCGGCGCGTGGGAAGGCTTTGGCCGCTCTGGCGTGGTCGACCCGTTCTATTTCTCGATGCCGTCGTCGATCGTCGCGCGCATCTGGGAGTGGTTTACCGGCGGCGACATCTACACGCACCTCGCCATCACCCTGGCCGAGACGATTCTCTCGTTCGGGATCGGCACGCTGCTCGGCATCAGCCTCGGGTTGTGGCTCGGCTTGTCCAAGCTGGCCGCCGAGGTGCTGGACCCGTTCATCAAGGTATTCAACGCGATCCCGCGCATCCTGCTCGCGCCCATCTTCGTGATGTGGTTCGGGCTGGGGCTCACCTCCAAGGTAGCGCTGGGCGCGACGATGGTGCTGTTCATCACGTTCTTCAATACGTATCAGGGCGTGCGCGAGGTCAACCCCGTCATCCTGGCCAACGCGCGCCTGCTCAAGGCCAGCCGCATCAGCCTGCTGCGCCATGTGTATGTGCCGTCCGCCACGAGCTGGATTCTCTCCAGCCTGCGTGCCTCCGTCGGCATGGCCGTGATGGGCGCGATCGTGGCGGAGTACCTCGGTTCATCGGCCGGCCTCGGCCACCTGATCGCGCAGGCCGAAGGCGTGTTCGATGCCACCGGCGTGTTCTCGGGGATCGTCGTGCTGTCGGCCTTCGTGATTGCGCTGGACCGCAGCGTCGACGCGCTCGAGGGCAAGTTGCTGGTGTGGCGCCCGAAGGCTGATCCCGAGACCAGCGCCTGACCCCCGATACCAATAACGATGATGGAGACAACCATGAAGCGATGGATTTCGGCCCTGCTGTGTGCGGTCGTCTGTACGGCAGCCAACGCCGCCGAGCCGGAAAAGAAGGACGTGAGCCTGTCGGTCGGCTCGATGATCCTGAACTACATGCCGGTGCCGCTTACGCAGTCGCTGGGCAACTTTCAGAAGGAAGGGCTCAACGTGAAGGTGGAGAACTTCCAGGCCGGCGGCAGCAAGGCGCTGCAGGCGCTGATTGCCGGCTCGACCGATGCGGTGGTGGGCTTCTATGACCACACCATCCACATTCAGGCGCAGGGCAAGGACATTGTGTCTGTGGCGCTGCTCAACGTTACGCCAGGCATCGTGCTGGCCGTGCGGCCCGACCTGGATATCAAGAACGGCAAGGATCTGAAGGGCAAGAAGATCGGCATCACCGCGCCGGGTTCGTCCACCGATCTGTTCGCCCGCTATTACGCCATCAAGAGCGGCCTGCAAGTGAACGACGTGTCGTACATCGCCGTGGGGTCTGGTGCGCCGGGCATGCTGGCGCTCGATCGCAAGGAGATCGATGCGCTGGTGAACTTCGACCCCGTGGCGAGCCTGCTGGAGAAGCGCCGCGCCGCCAAGTTCCTCGTCGATACGCGCACCGATGCCGGCTCCAACGCCGTGTTCGGCGGCCGCTACCCGACCGCCACGCTGTATGTCACGCGCGACTTCATGACGAAGAATCCCGAGACGGTGCAGCGTCTGGTGAACGCCTTCATCCGCACGCTCAAGTGGATCGACGTCAGCACGCCCGAGACCATTGCCGACAAGATGCCCAAGGAGCAGCAGGTGGGCGGCCGTGATGTCTTTGTCGATGCGTTGCGCCACTCCAAGCCGATTTTTTCGAAGGACGGCCTGATGACCGATGCCGATGCCAAGGTGGCCCTGACGGTGCTTTCCAGCTACGACGAAAAGATCCGCAACGCCAAGATCGAGCTGAGTAAAACGTACACTAACCGCTTCGTCGACCAAGCCCTGAAGACGGTCAAGTGAACCGTCTCGCCCAACCCGCCATGACCGCAGAGCGCCAAACCACCCAGAACGAGATCACGCCCGCCGCCAACGAGGGCGATGCCGCCACGCCGGGGCAGTCGGGCGTGGCTGCGCTGGACCGCGCGTTCTCGATCCTGTTTGCGTTCCGCCCCGGCGATTACGCGCTGACGCTGGCCGAGCTGGCTGCGCGCACCGGGCTTTACAAGAGCACGATTCTGCGGCTGGCCGGTTCGCTCATCCAGCACCGCATGCTGTTTCGCCTGGAAGACGGCCGCTACCAGATCGGCGCCGCGCCGTTGATGCTCGGCGCGCTTTACCAGCGCAGCATGCGTCTGGGCGACGTGGTGCTGCCGCACATGCGCGCCCTGGCCGAGGCCACGGGCGAGGCGGTGTCGCTCTACATCCGCGAGCGCGATGTGCGTGTGTGCCTGCACCGCGTGGATTCGAACCATTCGATCCGCGATCACGTGCGCGAGGGCGACGTGCTGCCGCTGGAGCGCGGTTCGGGCGGGCGCGTGCTGTGCGCGTTCTCGGGCATGCAGGGCGCCACGTACGACGCGATCCGGCGCGATCACTACTACGTGTCGATCGGCGAGCGCGATCGGGAAACGGTGGGCCTGTCGGTGCCGGTGTTTGGCGTGCAGCAGGCGCTGCGGGGTGCGCTGTGCCTTGCCGGTCCGGCCTCGCGCATCGACGGGGCGCTGCTGCAATCGTGGCGCGTGCCGGTGCTGGAGCACGCCGCGCAAATCACGTCCACGCTGGGTGGCGACCCCGCGCCGCTGCGTCTCGCTGCCCAACTGATCTCTAAAACCTAGGCTCCGCCAAGACGCCCAACCTCCTGAGCGGGGCGAGGGGCGGAGCCGACTGTGTAGCAGGAGTTGTTTTCATGGCTTTGCCTCTCGCGGGTTTGCGCGTGCTCGACTTGTCGAACGTGCTGGCCGGGCCGTTCTGCGGCTATCAGCTGGGTTTGCTCGGCGCTGAAGTCATCAAGATTGAGGTGCCGGGCAATGGCGATCTCGCCCGCCGTCTGGGGGCCGATCCCGAGCAGGCGCGCCGCAAGATGGGCGCCTCGTTCGTCGCCGTCAATGCGGGCAAGCAGTCCGTCACCGTTAACCTGAAGCACCCGGAAGGGCGCGCGATCCTGCTCAAGCTGGTGGCGCAGGCCGATGCGCTGATCGAAAACTAT
This sequence comes from Ralstonia pickettii, assembly GCF_016466415.2. NCBI lineage: Bacteria > Pseudomonadati > Pseudomonadota > Betaproteobacteria > Burkholderiales > Burkholderiaceae > Ralstonia > Ralstonia pickettii. Next base: position 789,877 of record NZ_CP066772.2, read on the forward strand.
CGCCCCGGCGTGATGGACCGCCTGGAACTCGGCTACGACGTGCTGCGCGAGGTCAATCCGCGTCTCGTCTACTGCGCCATCTCGGGCTTCGGCAAGGACGGCCCGCTCAGCGGCAGACCCGCATACGACCAGATCATCCAGGGCATTTCCGGCGTGATGAGCGTCACGGGCGATGACGCATCCGCGCCGCTGCGCGTGGGTTACCCGATCAGCGATACGGTGGGCGGCATCACGGCGGCGCTGGCCGTCACCGCCTGCCTGCTCGGCACGCAACGCACGGGGCAGGGCTGCATGGTGGATGTATCGATGCTGGAATCGACGCTCGCCACCATGGGCTGGGTCGTCTCCAACTACCTGAATGCCGGTGTGACGCCGCACCCGATGGGCAATCAGAACTTCACGGCGGCACCCTCCGGCACGTTCCGCACGGGCGATGGGCTGATCAACATCGCGGCCAACGAAGACAAGCAGTTTGCCGCGCTGTGTCGCGTGGTGGGGCATCCGGAACTTGCCGCCGATGCGCGCTTTGCCGAACGCCATGCACGCAAGGAACATCGCCAGCAACTCAATGACGCATTGGAGGCCGCTCTGGCGGCGCGCTCGGCTGCCGAATGGGAACCGCTGCTGATCGAGGCTGGCGTTCCCGCCGGGCTGGTGCTCGACGTGCCTGGTGTGCTGGCGCACGAACAAGTGACGGGCCGCGGCTTTGTCACCGCGTTCCCGGAAGCGGGGCAGCACGTGACGCGCGCGGGGTTCCGCCTCTCGGGCGAAGACCCGTGCCCGCAGACCCCCGCGCCAATGCTCTCCGCCCATACCGACGACTGGCTCACCAGGCTCGGCTACCGCCACGACCAAATCGAAGCCTTGCGCGCTGAAGGCGCCATCTGATCATGACGACCGCACCGACACAGGACGCCGCCGGCCTCGCTGCCGATTACTGGCGCACCGACATCATCGACATCGAACCCGGCCGCATCCACGTACGCGGCTACCCGATCCAGGAGCTGATCGGCCAGATCGGCTTTGCCGAAATGATCTGGCTGATGCTGCGCGGCGAATTGCCGGCCAAGCGGCAGGCGGTCTTGCTGGAAGCGGCGCTGGTGGCGTCGGTTGACCACGGCCCGCATGCGCCATCCATTGCGATTGCCAAGATGGCGACGAGCTGTGGCCTGCCGCTCAACGGCGCGATGGCGTCTGCGTTGAACGCGCTGGACGACGTACACGGCGGGGCGGGGCAGCAGGCGGTCGAGCTGTTCCACGATATCGAGGCGCGCATGTTCGACGGCGCCTCGCTGGAGGCGGCAACGGCGGCGGGTGTCGACGCGTTTATCGCTGCGCATGGCAAATACTTGCCGGGCTTCGGACATCGCTTCCACCCGGTCGACCCGCGAGCGGGGCGCCTGCTTGCGCTGGTGGACGAGGCTGCGCAGGACGGTGTGGTCGGCGGGCGGTATGCCGCCATCGGCCGCGCCATCGAAGCACTGCTCTCCAGCCGCAAGGGCAAGCCGATTCCGATGAACATCGACGGCGCCACGGCCGTGATCTATGCGGAACTGGATTTTGCGGCGCCGCTTGCGCGCGGTGTGTTCTGTCTCTCGCGTGCCGTTGGCATCCTGGCGCACGCCTGGGAGCAAAGCGGCCGCGGCGAGCGCAACAAAGGCCCGATGCCGCGCCAGCTACCGTACCGCTATACCGGGCATGCCACGCGGCATCTGGCGCAAGCCGAGCCCGCCCCCGCGCCATGACGTATTTCAACTGGCCCGTCATCGAAACCACCGTCTTTGCGGAGATGCCGGTCGCGTTGCGTCGCCCGGTGCCGACCGAATGGTCCCGCGCCAATAAAGGCGGCGCGCCGGTCGATTGCTTTCTGGAAGGCCCGTGCTGGGACGCGCACGGCAATCTCTGGCTGGTCGACATTCCGCATGGCCGCATCCTGCGCGTCTCTTCGCAGGGCGATTGGGATGTGGTGGCGGAATACGACGGCGAACCGAATGGCCTGGCGCTGCGCCACGACGGCACGCTGCTGATCGCGGACTATAAGAATGGGTTGCTGTCGCTGGATCCCGCGACGGGCGCGGTCACGCCGTTCCTGACCCGCCGCAACAGCGAACGCTTCAAGGGCCCCAACGATCTGATCGTCGCTCGTAACGGCGATGTCTATTTCACCGACCAAGGCCAGACTGGCCTGCACGACCCCACCGGCCGCGTATATCGCCTGCGCACGGATGGCCGGCTCGATTGCCTGCTCGCCAATGGCCCGAGCCCCAACGGTCTGGTGCTCACTCCTGACGAATCCGCGCTGTTCGTTGCCATGACGCGCGACAACGCCGTCTGGCGTTTGCCCCTGCTTGCCGATGGCAGCACAAGCAAGGTGGGCCGCTTCGCGCAGTTCTACGGCACCAGCGGCCCCGACGGCATGGCGATGGATGCTGCCGGGCACCTGTTCGTCGCGCATGCCTCGCTGGGCGCGGTGTTTGTTGTCTCGCCGCATGGCGAACCACTGGCGCGTATCGCGTCATGTCGTGGGCGCACCACCACCAACGTTGCTCTCACGCCGGACGGGCAATCGCTCGTCATTACCGAATCTGCCACGGGCACCGTACTGCGCGCCCGCTGGACCCCACCCCGCCACGGCTGAGCCCAGACGCGGGGCAGCCCCCGGGTACCCGCGTTGTCCCACAGCTGTCCTACAAACGGGGCGGCCGTCAGATCGTCAAAATTCCGACGTTTTTCCCTTCCCGAGACGGCGATGCGGCACTTTTTGCCGCGCTGCACCAAAGGAAGTGCGGCATGCGTCTTTTTCAGCCCGAGCAAGCTCGTTCCTCGCGCGATTTTCGTATCGATTAGAGGTACAGGTATCTTTTAGAGAGACAAAAGGGTAGGAGTCGTCCTACAAAACCGCCATTTGACTGTAGGAACCGTCCTACAAAACGAGCCCCAAACCGGTCGGAACTGTCCTACACGGCGTGTAGGAGTGGGTCAGAAGTGTCCTACAAGCGGTTAACCCAGCATCCGATGCTCAGAGTCGCAGAAGTGCGACGCCTTCACTGTCGATTTATGGCGACTTTAGGCAATTTAATTGCTATCTTTCGGCGTTCATTGGGGTAAATACGTGTCAAACGCCCGCTTTAGCGCATCGTCCACCCTGGACCGTTGCGTCGGCAAAGGCTTCGTCTGCCGCGTTTATTAACAGATTTGTAGGAAAATTGCCTACAAAAAAATGGACTACCTCACCCCTCCGACGTAGGGGTCCCCCCTTCTTTACTTACCCCGGACGTAAACCCACAATGTGTTCAACAGAAAACAACTTCGCCATGTCTTTAGCGACGTGAGTAAGAAGGGGCAGGAAGTGCCGGCAACGGTGCCGACTGCAGGAAACATCCGATCTGTGGGGATTGGTGAACAGCCCGGCGAGGGTAGGCGCAAAAAAATAGCGCCAACCGGACATCACCATGCGAGACCGGATGCAAGTTGTACTTTTACTGCACACGACGGGACATACATGGACACGCAAGACATTGTTTCCGAGATCAGCGAACTGAATCTCACCTATTTGATGCTTGCCCAGCAGATGCTGGCCAAGGATCGTGATGCCGCACTGTTTCGCCTCGGCATCTCCGAAGAACTGGCTGACATCCTGCTGACGATGTCGCCCGCGCAGATCGTCAAGCTGGCCAGCACGAACATGATGCTGTGCCGCTTCCGCTTCGACGATCACGCCATCCTGGGTCTGGTGACCCAGCCGCACCGTGACAAGGGCCTGCAGCAATCGCAAATGTCGATTCTGCTGGCACGTCAGGCGGTTGAGCAGATCAGCTGAACCGTTTGCGGCGGGTGTTCCGCCGGGTTCAGAGATTGCACTTTGGATGAGCAGCAAGCGAAAGCGGGAGCAGTGCCATGCGTCACACCAGCGTCATGAACGAAGTTGAGCAGATCCACCTTGCAGCGGAATTGATTTCGCTCGGTGCCCGTCTGCAATTGCTGGAACAGGAAACCACGCTCAGCCGTGAGCGTCTGGTCAAGCTGTACAAGGAAATTCGTGGGGAATCGCCGCCCAAGGGCATGCTGCCCTTTTCGGCAGACTGGTTCCTGACGTGGTCGCCGAACATCCATTCGTCGATCTTTCTGAACATCTACCGTTTTCTGGGCGAGAACAGCCGCAGCACCGGTGTGCGCCGCCTGATCTCGGCCTACAAGCTGTACCAGGAACATATTCACGTCCACGAACAGGAAGAGGTGCTCTCGATCACCCGCGCGTGGATGATGCTGAAGTTCTTCGAGGGGAAGATGCTGCACACCGTGAAGTGCAAGCGCTGCACCGGCCATTTCGTGGCCCACGCAGACGACCTGCACCATGATTTCGTGTGCGGTGTGTGCCAGCCGCCGTCACGCGCAGGGAAGAAAAAGCGCGTCGCTGCTCCGGTTGATGCGATCGCAGAAAAGACGATCGACGCCTGATAACGGCATTGCAGGGTACGGGAACACGGGAACACGGGACTTGCAGAACCGCCGGGGGATGGACAAAAAAGGGCGGACGGGAAAAGCGGGTAGCAGTACGGGAAATACGGGAATAGCCGCGCAGATCGGCACATAACAATACAAAGAACAGAAAAGCAAAGAACACAGAGCAGGAAAAGCACAGGGGCTCAGGCAGGACAAAAGGGGAAGGGGGTAGGCCGGTCGCGGGAAACTGCGGACCGGCATTTTTTTGCCGCCGCGCGTAGAAGAAGGGCGAAAAGTGGGGACGGAAAGCGATTTCCGTCCCCTTTTTCTTTGAGTTTGCCTAGGGGCAAGCCTTCTCTGAGCCGGGTGGCGCTCAAGCCCCCCGATTTGTTGCCGTTCTTGGGGAAGAAGGGCGCGGCGGCAGGGTTTTTCGAGCACCGCGCAGCAGCAAAAGCCGGCGCTCAAGCCTTCAGTTAACCGGGGGAATGCCGATATTCCCCTTGTATTGATCGAAGGATCGCCCATTCAGGAGTTCGCCCCGTGTTAGTTGCCATCGGTTACATCGTGATTCTCGCGTCGGTGTTCGGCGGCTACATGCTGGCCGGAGGACACCTCGGGCCCTTGTTCCAGCCGACCGAGCTGCTGATCATCTTCGGCGCCGGCATTGGCGCGTTCGTGGTCGGCAACGACAAGAAGGCCATCAACGCCACCGTCAAGGCGCTGCCGGGCCTGTTCAAGGGCTCGAAGTACACCAAGGCCCTCTATATGGAAGTGATGGCGCTGCTGTATGTGGTGCTGTCCAAGATCCGCCGCGAAGGGATGATGTCGATCGAAGCCGACATCGAGAACCCGCATGAAAGCGCGCTGTTCGCCAATTACCCCGCCATCCAGGCCGATCACCACGCACTGGATTTCATCTGCGATTACCTCCGCCTGATGGTCGGCGGCAACCTGAATCCGTTCCAGATCGAAGCGCTGATGGATCAGGAAATCGACACCCACCACCACGAAGCCGAACAACCGGCCCGCATCATCACCAAAGTGGGCGACGCCATGCCGGCCTTCGGCATCGTGGCCGCCGTGATGGGCGTGGTGCACACCATGGGCTCGGTCGGCCTGCCGCCGGCAGAGCTGGGCAAGCTGATCGCCTCGGCGCTGGTCGGCACGTTCCTCGGGATCTTGCTGGCGTACGGCTTTATCGGGCCGCTGGGTTCGTTGCTGGAGCAGCGCGCCGAAGAATCGACCAAGTTGTTCCAGTGCATGAAGGTGACGCTGCTGGCCAGCATGAACGGCTACGCCCCGGCAATTGCCGTGGAGTTCGGCCGCAAGGTGCTGTTCTCGACCGAGCGCCCGTCCTTTGCCGAGCTGGAAGACCACGTACGCGGCGCCAAGACAGCCTGAACCCACTCATGATCCTACTGCGCGTCCCGATCTTGGCCCTGCGATGCTCGCCGTACCCGTGTACGGCTGCGCTCCTCGCGCCAACCTCGGGCCTGCTCGCTACGGATCCTGAGCGGGTTCAAAACGAAAACGACAACCACAAGAGCATAGCCACCGAGCTGCGCCACTAACCACAGTACACACCGACGGGAACGGACCATGAGCAAGTCCAGCACGCCGACCTTCATTGTCATTCGGCGCAACAAGAAAGGCGGACACGGCCACCACGGTGGCGCGTGGAAGATCGCCTACGCCGATTTCGTGACCGCCATGATGGCGTTCTTCCTGCTGATGTGGCTGCTCAGCTCGGTGACGAAGGCTGAGCTGTCGTCGGTCGAAACGTATTTCCGCACGCCGCTGAAGGTGGCGCTGTTCGGTGGCGCCGGTTCGGGCGACCAGTCGAGCATCCTGCAGGGCAGCCCGGCGCTCAAGCAGAACATGCCGCAGCCGAACCCGAGCCCGAGCCCGACCGTCCAGCGCCAGCGCAACATCCGCGATGAATCGGACGATGCGGCGCTGAACAAGCTCAAGCAGAAGATTGCCGAGATGGTCGAGACGAACCCGGTCATGAGCCAGTTCAAGCACCAGTTGCTGATCGACATGACCACCGAAGGCCTGCGCATCCAGATCGTCGACCAGCAGAATCGTCCGATGTTTGCCAACGCCAGCGCAGAGGTGCAGCCGTACATGCGCACGATCCTGCGCGAGCTCGGTTCGGCACTGAACGACGTGCCCAACCCGATCAGCCTGTCGGGCCACACCGATGCCACGCAGTACGCCACGCAGCATGGCTACAGCAACTGGGAACTCTCGGCCGACCGTGCCAACGCATCGCGACGCGAGCTGGTGGCGGGCGGCATGAAGCCCGAGAAGGTCAGCCGCGTGGTGGGCCTGGAAGCATCGGTGCCGCTGGACAAGGCCAACATCTACAACCCGATCAATCGCCGCATCAGCATCGTCGTGCTCAACGCGCGCGCCGCTGAAGCCGTGCGCTCGGGTGGGGTCGAGCCGGTGGCCGACCTGCGCAATGACGGCAAAGACACGCTGACCGACGCCGCTGCACGTGCCACAGGTGTGGCCGATGCGGTAAGCGCGGCCAAGCCATAACGAGCGCCGAGGGGGAAACAGTCAATGAGCGAGAAACACATCCTGGTGGTGGACGATTCCACGTCGATCCGCCGCATGATTGCCGCGTGCCTGCGCGAGTGCGGCTTTGCCGTGACGGAAGCCGGGGACGGCACCGCCGCGCTGGAAGCCGCGCGCGCACTGGCCCAGGGCAGCCACCACCTTGTGATTACCGACCAGGTGATGCCGTCGATGGACGGCCTGACCCTCATCCGCGCCCTGCGCACGTTGCCGGCCTACGCCGACACCCCGATCCTCATGCTGACCACTGAGGCAGACAGCACCATCCGCGACCAGGCACGCGCTGCCGGCGCGACGGGCTTTCTGCCCAAGCCGTTCGACCCGGATGGGCTGACGGATTCGGTGATGCAGTTGCTCGAATGGCATGCGCAGACCCACGGGTCTGCATCGACGCATTAAACGACCGAGACGACAGATATGAACCTCGACCTTAGCCAGTTTTTCGGCGCCTTTTTCGAAGAGGCGGAAGAGCTGCTCGTCGACATGGAGCGGCTGCTGCTCAACCTCGATGTCGCCAATCCTTCTTCTGATGATCTGAACGCCATCTTCCGCTGCGCGCACTCCATCAAGGGTGGTGCTGCAACGTTCGGTTTCACACACATGACGGAACTCACGCATGTGGCCGAATCGATTCTGGACCGCGCCCGCACCGGTACCCTGCAGCTGCGCGAAAACATGGTGGATGCCTTCCTGGAAACGAAAGACGTGTTGAAAAGCCAACTTGATGCCTACCGGCAAGAGCACCCTATCGATACGGCCACGCTCGAATACATGGTGGCCAAGCTCAACAGCCTGACCGCCGACGAAGGCGCCCCTGTTGCCGCCGCGCCGGCAGCTGCGACGCCCGCGGCGACGCCCGAACCGGTGGCTGCGCCCCAGCCTGAGCCGATGGTGGTCGAGGCGGCTGCGGCCGAAGCCGTGGGCGACATCGAAGGCGGTCTGGACATCAAGCTCATCGACGTCTCGAACGAAGACTGCGAGCTGATCGTCACCGAACTCAAGCACCTGGGCACCGTGCTGCGCCACGCGCGCACCGGCCGCAACAGCGACATCGTGCTGCAGAGCACCTGCACCGCCGACGACATCATCGCGGTGAGCTGCTTCATCATCGATGCCGACCAGATCGTCATCACACCGCACGTCGGTGGCGCGGCGCCGGCCGCTGAGGCCGCTGCGCAGGTGGTGGCTGCACCGACGCCCGCCGCCGCACAGACGGAAGTCCACGCTCCGGCTGCCAATGAAGCTGCGCCCGTGCAGGCGGCTGCCGTTGCCGCTGCTGCCGCCCCGATGCCGGCCCGTCCGGCTGCCGCCGATCACAAGCCGGCCGTGGCTGCCGAAACGTCGATCCGCGTGGGCGTGGAAAAGGTCGACCAGCTGATCAACCTGGTAGGCGAACTCGTCATCACGCAGGCCATGCTGGCGCAAACCGCGCAGGCCTTCGACCCGGTGCTCAACGAGCGCCTGTTTGCCGGCCTGTCGCAGCTCACGCGCAACGCGCGCGACCTCCAAGAGGCCGCCATGTCCATCCGCATGATGCCGATGGACTATGTGTTCAACCGCTTCCCGCGTCTGGTGCGCGACCTGGCGCACAAGCTGGGCAAGCAGGTCGAGCTGTCGACGTTCGGCAAGTCGACCGAACTGGACAAGGGCCTGATCGAACGGATCATCGATCCGCTCACGCACCTGGTGCGCAACAGCCTGGACCACGGCATCGAACTGCCTGAGGCCCGCGTGGCCGCCGGCAAGGACGCCACCGGCCAACTGCTGCTGTCTGCTGCCCACCAGGGCGGCAACATCGTCATCGAGGTGAGCGACGACGGCCAGGGCCTGAACCGCGACAAGATCCTCAAGAAGGCGCGCGAGCGCGGTCTGCCCGTGTCGGACAACATGACCGACGACGAGATCAACCAGCTGATCTTCGCGCCGGGCTTCTCCACGGCTGACCAGGTGACGGATGTGTCCGGCCGCGGCGTCGGCATGGACGTGGTCAAGCAGAACATCCAGTCGATGGGCGGCTACGTCGAGATCCAGTCGCAAAAGGGCAAGGGCACCACGATCCGCATCGTGCTGCCGCTCACGCTGGCGATCCTGGACGGCATGTCGGTCAAGACCGGCGACGAAGTGTTCATCCTCCCGCTGTCGTGCGTGGCCGAATCCCTGCAGCCGCGTCCGGAAGACATCAAGGCCGTGCCGGGCGGCGGTCGCCTGCTGAAGGTGCGCAACGAATACCTGACGCTGGTGCCGATGTACGAACGCTTCCGCATCACGCCGTCGCTGCCCAATCCGTCGGAAGGCATCGTCGTGATTCTGGATTCGGAAGGCAAGAAGATTGCGCTGCAGGTGGACGAACTGGTCGGCCAGCAGCAGGTGGTGGTCAAGAACCTCGAGACCAACTACCGCCGCGTGCCCGGCATTTCGGGCGCGACCATCCTGGGCGACGGCAGCGTGGCCCTGATCGTCGATGTGTCGGCACTGATGCGCGAGACCCGCTCGGGCCATTCAGAAAACGCGATGCGTGCCGTTACTGCCGAGAAGCACGAGATGGGCGAAGCACAGGGCGGTCGTTTCTCGACCGAGGCGATGGCCGCAGCATAAGCGTCCACGTCTGACAGGGTGGGATCGGCCACCCGGCAACGAATTCAATCTAGTGGCCCAACGGGCCGAGGGGAGCCGCAATGGAAGTCAAGGAACACGCGATCGGCGAAGACACCGGCGGGGAGGAATACCTGGCCTTCACGCTGGGCCGCGAGGAATACGGCATCGACATCCTGAAGGTGCAGGAAATCCGCGGCTACGAGACCGTCACGCGCATCGCCAATGCACCCGACTTCATCAAGGGTGTGATCAACCTGCGCGGCATCATCGTGCCGATCGTTGATCTGCGCATCAAGTTCCAGCTCGATCGTGTCGAATACAACCAGTACACCGTCGTCATCATCCTGAACCTGAAGGACCGTGTGGTCGGCATCGTGGTGGATGGCGTGTCGGACGTGCTGACGCTGCAAAGCCAGCAGATCAAGCCGGCGCCGGAGTTTTCGGGCGCGCTGGACACGGAATACATCCGTGGCCTGGGCTCGATCGACGAGCGCATGCTGATCCTGGTGGACATCGAGCGCCTGCTGATGTCGGCCGACATGGCGCTGTGCGACGAAGCAGAAGCCGCCTGATCGCAACATGAATCCAGCCGGGGCACGGGCGACGTGCTCACGGCATATGAAGGCTGGGCCAACTGGGCCCAGCGGGCGACAAGACACCGTAAGAACAGGTGCGGCGCCGTAAGGGGAGGGAAGCATGTTCAGCAAAATGACCATCCGGCTCCGCTTGGGGCTGATGATGGCGGGCATCGGTGTGCTCGCCGTCATCGTGGGCGTGACGGGCCTGATCGGCATGCGGCACGCCAATACCCGCGTTCAGGACGGCTATGCCGTGCAGTTGGCGGGCACCGTGGCATTGGCCGAATCCGATTCCAATCTCCTGAGCTTCCGCATCGTGCTGGATCGTGCAGCCATGGCGCCCAATGCGCCCGGCATGGAAAAGACGATCGAGCGCGCCCAGATGTTCCTCGACAAGTCCGACGCCGCCTGGAAGCGCTACCGTGCGCTGCCCACCCCGGCAGACGAACGCAAGCTGGCCGACGAGGCCCAGGGCCTGCGTGAAGCGTTTCTGCGTGATGGCGCACAGGTGTTGATGCAAGCCGTGCAAGCGCACGATGAAGCGCGCATCAACAAGACGGTCATGGACGTCATGCCGGCGCTGTACCGCCCCCTTGGCGACAAGGTCGCGGCGCTCAACCGATTGCAGATGGACGTGGCCAAAACCAGCTACGAAGCCAGCCAGGCAGAACAGCACAATCTCAGCGCCCTCACCACAGGCCTGCTGCTGGGCGGCATTCTGGTGGGCGGGCTGCTGACGTGGGCGCTACGCCGTTCGATCACGCTGCCGTTGATGCGCGCCATCGAAACGGCCGAGCACATTACGCAGGGCGACCTTACGCACACCATCCAGGTGGATCGCGCCGATGAAACCGGCCGCCTGCTGCGCGCACTGCAACGCATGCAGGACAGCCTGCAGAAGATGGTGGGGCAGGTGCGCTCGGGTTCCGACTCGATCGCCAGCGCCACGCAGCAGATTGCTGCCGGCAATGCGGACCTCTCGCAGCGCACCGAGCAGCAGGCTTCGGCGCTGGAAGAAACCGCATCGAGCATGGAAGAACTGACGAGCATCGTGCGTCAGAACGCCGACAACGCGCGTCAGGCCAGCACGCTGGCCGGCAATGCATCGGACATCGCCGTCAAGGGCGGTGAAGTGGTTGGCCGGGTGGTGGACACCATGGCCGGCATCAACGCCAGCAGCAAGAAGATCGCCGACATCATCGGCGTGATTGAAGGCATTGCCTTTCAGACGAACATCCTGGCCCTGAATGCGGCGGTCGAAGCCGCCCGCGCAGGCGAGCAGGGCCGCGGCTTTGCGGTGGTGGCAGGCGAAGTGCGCAGCCTGGCCCAGCGCTCGGCCACGGCTGCGAAGGAAATCAAGGAACTCATCAGCGATTCGGTTGGCCGCGTTGAAAACGGCACGACGCTGGTGGCGGAAGCGGGCAGCGTGATCGACGAAGTGGTGGTCGCCGTCAAGCGCGTGACGGACATCATGGGCGAGATCAGCTCCGCATCGGACGAACAGAGCGCGGGTATCGAGCAAGTCAACCGGGCCGTCACGCAGATGGACGAAGGCACGCAGCAGAACGCCGCGCTGGTGGAGCAGGCTGCTGCCGCGGCGATGTCGCTGCAGGAGCAGGCCAGCGGGCTGCGCCAGGCTGTGGAGGCGTTCCGCACGCAAGCGGGCGCGCAGGCCAACGTGGTACCCGCAGTGTCGGTGGCCGCGCGCGTGGCAGCCAAGCCGGCATTGAAAGCCAAGGCCGTGCCCCGCCGTGCCGCCAAGCCGAAGGCCGCAGGCCGAAATGCCGCTGAACCCATCGCGCAGACCGGGGCTGCAACTGCAGCGCCGGCCTCCGCCAAGGAACAACAACGCGAGCGCACCGCCGCCGCTGCCGAGACCAAAGCGGCTGCGTCAGCGCCCAAGTTGCCCGTACCCAAGCTCGTTGCCGCAGGCGGCGACGATAGCGACTGGGAGACCTTTTGACCATGTATGCACGGGATCTTCGCTGCTCGCGAAAGCTCTCTCGTGTGTGTTTGTGGTGTGCAGCCTGCCCTCCGGGGCAGGTTTTTTTTGCCTGGGCTAGTGCCCACTGAAGCCGGGGTGACCCCCCACTGAAGTGGCATGACCCCACGGCGGTTCTAAAGAGCCGTCCCCCGCAGGCCGATAGCGGTAGGGGGCATATAAAAACAGGAAGAGGTAGACAACATGGGTTGGATCAAGCGTTTGCCGGTGTCCACGGTACTCACCGGTGGTTTCCTGATCGTGGCGGCCATGGGCGCGGCCATCGGCGGGTTGGGCATCTATACGATCACGCAGTTGACAAAGGCCAGCGAAGAGCTGGCGCAAAAGCAGATGCGCGCCATCACGCAGATGGGCAGCGCGGCCAACAGCCTGGCGCATGCCAGCCGTGCGCAGACCGCATTGCTGATTGCCACCACGCTCACCGAGCGCAAGACGCTCAGCACGCAGATCGCCGACAGCATGCAGCACCTGAAAGACGGGGTGGAGAACGTGCGCCCGCTGTTCACGTCGGACGAAGGCAAGAAGATGATCCGCGAGGTCGATGCGATCTACCCCGTCTGGGGCAAGCGCATGACCGATTTCGTTGCACTGATGGACAAGCAGGGCCTGGACCCGACCCAGTTCGACAGTCGCGTCACGGCCGAGAACGTCGGCCTGCTGGACGACACCGCCGCGTTTGAAAAGACGCTCGACAAGATGGTCAAGCGTGTGGAAGAGGTCTCCGCCGCGTCCACCGTCAAGGCCCGCGACGATGCACACCGCTCGCGCCTGATGATGATGGTGATGGCCTGTGCAGGTGCGCTGCTCGGCATCGTGCTGGGCCTGGTCATTGCGCGCCGGCTGTCGCGCCAGTTGGGCGGTGAGCCTTCGTACGCGGCCGAGATCGCGCGCCGAATTGCCGCCGGCGATCTGGCCGTGCACGTGCAGACCCGCCCCGGCGACCATGACAGCATGCTGTTCGCCATGGCGCAGATGCAGCAGCAACTGACCGGCACGATCACCAACATCAAGAGTTCTGCCGATTCCATTGCCAGCGCCACCAAGCAGATCGCGGCCGGCAACGCAGACTTGTCGCAGCGCACGGAAGAGCAGGCCTCGTCGCTGGAGGAAACCGCTTCCAGCATGGAAGAGCTGACCAGCATCGTGAAGCAGAACGCCGACAACGCGCGCCAAGCCAGCCAACTGGCCGGCAGCGCGTCGGACATCGCCGTCAAGGGCGGCGAAGTGGTGGGCCGCGTGGTCGAAACCATGGCCGGCATCAACGCCAGCAGCAAGAAGATCGCCGACATCATCGGCGTGATCGAGGGCATTGCGTTCCAGACCAACATCCTGGCGCTGAATGCCGCCGTGGAAGCGGCGCGCGCGGGCGAGCAGGGACGCGGTTTTGCAGTGGTGGCCGGCGAGGTGCGCAGCCTCGCGCAGCGCTCGGCCACGGCGGCCAAGGAGATCAAGGAGCTGATCGGCGATTCGGTGGGCCGTGTGCGCAACGGGTCGGCCCTGGTGGCCGAAGCCGGCACGGTGATCGAGGAGGTGGTAGTGGCCGTGCGCCGGGTGACCGACATCATGGGCGAGATTTCCGCCGCGTCGGACGAGCAAAGCTCCGGCATCGAACAGGTCAACCAGGCCGTGAACCAGATGGACGAGGTCACGCAGCAGAACGCCGCGCTGGTGGAGCAAGCCGCCGCCGCCGCCCTGTCGCTGGAAGAGCAGGCGCAACTGCTGCGCAATGCCGTGGCGACGTTCCGCACCGATGCCTCGGCCGAGTTGGCCGTGGCGGCGCCGATTGCCGTTGCAGCGCCAGCCGTGCGCAGCGAAGCCCGCCCCCAGAAGACCGAAGTGGTGCCCTCTGTTGCGCGCGCCTTGGCGTCGCGCAAAGCCGCCAAGCCGGCTGTGTTACCGGAGGCTGCCCCCGAGCAGGTTGCCGGCCCGGCTGCCGAGCAAGGAGAAAAAGCGCCTCACGATGCACATGCACCGATTGTGCCGGTGGCTGCCGCCGTCGTTTCGGCAGCCGCTTCGGAGGCCGTCGTCGCCCCGGCCCTCAAGCTGACCACCGGTTCTGCCGATGAAGATGATTGGAGCACCTTCTGACGCCAGCCTCGCCCACAGCAAACTTGGCGCGGCCTGCGGTAACGGTGCCCGCCAACGACTGAGAGCGGGCATCAAGACTCGCCAAACACGGGGTTAGTTATCCATGGCAGCACAAAACTTGGCGCCAGTTTCGCCGACGCTCGCGTCGCGCGAGTTTTCATTCACCGCCGAAGATTTCGGCCGCATCCGCGACCTGATCTACCGGCGCGTCGGCATCTCGCTGTCCGACCGCAAGAGTGAAATGGTCTACAGCCGGCTGGCCCGCCGCCTGCGTGTGGTCAACTTCGGCTCGTTCCGCGACTACCTCGATGCACTGGAAAAAGGCCACCTGCCCGACGAGTGGGAGGCCTTTACCAACGCGCTGACCACCAACCTCACCGCGTTCTTCCGCGAGCAGCATCACTTCCCGATCCTGCACGAGCACGCCAAGGCCAAGCGCACGCCGTTCACCGTGTGGTGTTCGGCGTCGTCGACGGGCGAAGAGCCGTACTCGATCGCCATCACGCTGGCCGAAGCCTTTGGCTCGATGTCGCCCAGCCAGGTGAGCGTGATCGCCTCGGATGTGGATACCAACGCGCTGGCCCGCGCCCGCGCCGGCATCTATCCGATGGAGCGCGTCGCGGCCCTGTCGCCCGAGCGCCTGAAGAAGTACTTCCTGCGCGGTACCGGCAAGCAGGAGGGCTATGCCCGGGTGCGGCCCGAACTGCAGGCCATGATCGACTTTCGCCAGATCAACCTGCTCGAACGCGATTGGCCGTTGCAGCAGAAGTTCGACGTGATCTTCTGCCGCAACGTGATGATCTATTTCGACAAGCCCACGCAGGCCAAGATTCTTGAGCATTTCATCGACGTGATGAAACCCGATGGCCTGCTGTTTGCCGGCCATTCGGAGAGCTTCCTGCAGGTCACCAAGGCGTGGTCGCTGCGCGGCAAGACCGTGTACGAAGTCGCGCCCGAACTGCGCGCCAGGATGGGGGCACGATGATCGAATTCTGCAAACGCGCGACGCCGCAATCGGCCGCCGATGCCGTGCGCGGCGACAGCGGCATGGCCAGCGGCATGAGCGCTGGCGCCATGGCCACGCTCGCGCAATCGGCGGCCAGCACCCACGCCTACTACGACACCACCTTCAGCCGGCGCGCCATGAAAGTGCTGCCCGGCGAGTATTCCGTCACCACCGAAGACCTGATGCTGGTCACGGTGCTCGGCTCGTGCGTGTCCGCCTGCGTGCGCGACAAGACCCTCGGCATTGGCGGCATGAACCATTTCATGCTGCCTTCGCGCAACGAAGGGGAATCGATCCTGTCGCCCTCCATGCGCTACGGCACGCATGCCATGGAAGTGCTGCTCAACCAGCTCTACAAGGCGGGCGCCAAGCGCGAGCGCCTGGAGATCAAGGTATTTGGCGGCGCCGCAGTCTTGGCCGGCATGAGCACGCTCGACGTGGGCGAGCGCAACGGCAAGTTCGTGCTCGAATTCCTGCGCAACGAAGGCCTGACCGTGGCCGCCAAAGACCTCTTTGACGTACACCCGCGCAAGGTGTATTTCGTACCGTCCACCGGCCAGATCATGGTGCGCAAGCTGCGCTCGCAGAACACGGCGGCCGAGCTGGACAGCGAGGCGCAATACGCCAGCAAGCTGTCGAAGTCCATCACGACAAAGCCCGCCTCGCGCCTGCAACTATTCACTTAGGAGACCGCTGAAAAACGATTCTGACGGCCCAACGCCGCCTTGCCGTACGACTTGTACTGCCTGCGTCGGCGCTGATCCATCAGAACCGCTTCGCTTCGTTTTGCAACGGTCTCAACATTCAGAAGACTTGCTCCCAAACATGAACGACAAACGCAAGATTCAGGTGCTGTGCATCGACGATTCCGCACTGATCCGCAGCATCCTGAAGGAGATCATCAACAGCCAGCCGGATATGGAAGTGGTGGGTGTGGCGCCCGACCCGATCATCGCGCGCGACCTCATCAAGCAGACCAATCCGGACGTGCTCACGCTGGACGTCGAAATGCCGAAGATGGACGGCCTCGACTTCCTGGAAAAGCTCATGCGCCTGCGCCCGACGCCGGTGGTCATGATCTCGTCGCTGACGGAGCGCGGTTCTGAAGCCACGCTGCGCGCGCTGGAGCTGGGCGCGGTGGATTTTGTCGCCAAGCCCAAGCTGGGTATGCGCGACGGCATGAACGAATACGCCGACCAGATCGCCGACAAGATCCGCGCGGCGGCTCGCGCAAAGCTGCGTCCGCGTACCCCCGCTCCGGTTCCCGTGGCGGGCGCGGCCACAGCGTCGGCACCCGGCGCACACGTTCGCGCCGACCACGCTGCGGCAACGCCGGCAACTGCGCGTACCCATTTCTCGTCGACGGAAAAGCTGATCATCGTGGGCGCTTCCACCGGCGGCACCGAGGCGATCAAGGATTTCCTGATGGAAATGCCGCCCGACTGCCCCGGCATCCTGATCGTGCAGCACATGCCGGCAGGTTTCACCACCTCGTTCGCCAAGCGGCTGGACGGCCTGTGCCGTATCCGCGTGAAGGAAGCCGCGCACGGTGAACGTGTGCTGCCGGGTCACGCCTACATTGCCCCGGGCGACATGCACCTCTCACTGGGCCGCAGCGGCGCCAACTACGTCACCGAGCTGGACCAGGGCCCGCCGGTCAACCGCCATCGCCCGGCGGTGGACGTGCTGTTCCGCTCCGCCGCGCGCAACGCCGGGGCCAACGCCCTGGGCGTCATCCTCACCGGCATGGGCAAGGACGGCGCGGTGGGCATGCTGGAGATGCGCAACGCCGGTGCCTACAACGTCGCGCAGGACGAGGCGTCCTGTGTGGTGTACGGCATGCCCAAGGAGGCGGTGGCCCACGGCGGCGTGCACGAAGTCCTGCCGCTGTCGCAGATCGGCCCGCACGTGCTGGCCAAGCTGTCGGCCCACGGCCGCGTGACGCGGGTTTAACGCCCGATTTTGCGGGTACATTGGTTGCGGGGCGCAGCAGTCAGGCGCCCCGCACCATTCCGGCGCTCAAGAATCGGCCCCAGGCGCCGATAAGATTGCCAAGGAAGCCCGAAACCCCCCAATTCAGTTAGTTTGCGGAGATTGTGTCCATGGACAAGAGCCAGTACCGATTCCTCGTCGTCGACGATTTCCCGACGATGCGCCGGATCGTGCGTAACCTGCTCAAGGAACTTGGTTTTTCCAACGTCGACGAGGCCGAAGACGGCGCCGCCGGCCTGGCCAAGGTCAAGGAAGGCCGGTTTGATTTCGTGATCTCGGACTGGAACATGCCCAACATGGATGGCCTGCAGATGCTGCAGAGCATCCGTGGCGACGCCAACCCCGTCATCAGCAAGATGCCGGTGCTGATGGTGACGGCCGAAGCCAAGAAGGAAAACATCATCGCCGCCGCCCAGGCAGGAGCCAACGGCTACGTGGTCAAGCCCTTTACGGCTGCCACGCTGGACGAAAAGCTGGGCAAGATTTTCGAGAAACTCGAAAAGGGGGCGTGATGAGCGAGATGCACGATGGCGCCCAGGCGCCCGCCGCCGAAGGTGCAGACCACGGCGACATGCCCGAAATGCTCCAGCGCATCGGCCACCTCACGCGCATGCTGCGTGAAAGCATGCGCGAGCTGGGCCTGGACAAGGGTGTCGAGAAGGCTGCATCGGCCATCCCCGACGCACGCGACCGCCTGAATTACATCGCCAACATGACCGAGCAGGCGGCCACCCGCGTGCTCAACGCCATCGACGCAGCGCGGCCCGTGCAGGACGCGCTGGAGTCCGACTCCCAGGCGCTGGTCAACCGCTGGCAGTCGTGGATGGACCGCCAACTGGGCGACGACGAGATCCGCGAGCTGGTGGGCCAGACCAACGGCTTCCTGCGCAGCGTTCCTGAAAAAACGCGCGACACGAACCAGCAACTCATGGAAATCCTGATGGCCCAGGACTTCCAGGACTTGACCGGTCAGGTGATCAAGAAGGTGCTGGATGTCGTCCAGCTCATCGAAAGCCAGCTGGTCGGCATCCTGCTCGACAACGCGCCGGAACACCTGCGCGTGGAAGCCGCGCAGGTTGCGACGTCGCTGCTCAACGGTCCGCAGATCAATCCGGACCATCCGGACGTGGTTGCCAACCAGGAACAGGTGGACGACCTGCTGGAAAGCCTCGGGTTCTGAACCTGCGTTGCCTGGCCCTCGCAGTCGCGAGGGCCGGTACTCCTTCTGCCGAACCCTGAGCGGGCGGCATCAACGTCAACTGCTTGCAGAGAACTGCCGCAAGCGCGTTGCCATTCCGGCCGACATCCATGGCCGAACTCCAGAACCTACGATCAGGGCATCCACGCGTGCGAGCATCGGTGCAAGCATCCGCTGCCCGGTGGCGGTGCCCGCTGCCATGATTGCCGCGCCAAGGCCGTTGACGTCGTCAACGTCGCGACCGATCAGGGTTACGCCATGGGGCCCATGCGCAGGCAGACCCGTTTCCGGATCGAGAACGTGATGAAAGCGCTGACCGTTGTGCATAAAGTAACGCTCGTAGTCTCCGGATGACGCCACAACCCCGTCACTGAGCGTGACCACGCCCAGCAGTCGCTCCGGCGCAAGCGGATCGCGCAGTCCGACGCGCCATTCGTGACCTTGCAGCTTCCCGCTGGCCACCACATCGCCTCCACCGTTGATCATGGCATCGCGTATGCCGTGTTGCCGTAGCACGCGCATGCCTGCCTCCAGGATCGGCAGCTTGGCAATGCCGCCAAGATCCAGCCTCATCCCCGGGCGTCGCAAGTAGACGCTGCAGTGGCGCTCTTCCAGAACGACGTCTCGATAGTTGACGAAGCGGCGCTCACGCGCCAGTTCGCTGCTGCTCGGAATGCGGCTGTGCTCCGGATCAAAATTCCAGCCGGAGTACGCGCCGACGGTGATATCGAAGGCGCCGCGGCTTTGCTCCGAGACCTGTCGGGCAAGCTTGAACACCGCCATGACTTCAGGTGCCACCGGCACGGGGTTCCGCCCCGCCGCGCGTGCCAGTGCGCTGACCTGGCTGTCGGGCCGGTAGCGGCTCATCAAGCATTCGAGTCGCGCCATCTCCACAAAGGCAGCGCGCATGGCCGCACCGGCGGCGCCCGGTCTCGCGTCTTGCGCAATGATGTCGATTTGAGTGCCCAGCAATTGAGTGGATGCGCGCTCCACAGTGGGGTCTGCCAGGGCCGGCCGTACGAACATGCCGACGGCCAGCAGGGGCACCCCCGCCAGGCAGCGCCGGCGGCCCAGGTTGGAAGGGGGCAGCGGATGCATGGCGCTACTGCGACTTCGCCACCATGTAGTCAACCGCAGCCTTGATGGCGTCGTCCGGCAAGGTCGATCCACCGCGTGCGGGCATGGCCCCCTTGTTGCCGTTGAAGCCCTCCAGTGCGTGCTTGTAAAGGGTGCCCTTACCTTGTGCGATGCGAGGCCCCCAGTCGGCCTTGTCGCCCGGCTTTGGTGCCCCGGCAACCCCTGCGGCGTGGCACATCGAGCAGACGTTGGCGAAGGTGCGCTTACCCAGCGCATTCTCCGGTTCCGCTGCTGCGGCCACCGTCGTTGCGGCGGGGGGTGTGCTGGTTTGTACCGGCGCGGGTGCCGCAGCGGTGGAGGCCGCGGGCGCGGCGGGTTCCTTCTGGCCACAGGCCGCAAGAACGGCACCGCAAATCAACATCAGCCCTAGGGTGGTTTTCGTGCGCATGGAAATCTCCTTGAGTCGGCGCGGGGTCCGCAAATGAACACGAATCGCATTCTGTACGCTCCTTTGCCATAAAGATGCATAAAAAATACGTTTTTCAAGAATGTGTGACGAAAGTCAATTGCTTCGGCTGGCTGCGAGCCGAAGATGCGACTTGCCGAGAAGGTCAGAGCGCGGATGTGAGCCGGCATCTTTCCGCCCGGCTTTGTGAAAACCGATAGAGAAATCGATACAGGGATCGATGATGACCAAGCACCAACAATCGCCATCCACTCAGCAGGAAGAAGCGCTGAGCGTACCGGGGCGGCGTCGCTTCATGAACAGCGCAGCGCTTGCCGGGTTGGCAACGGTCGTGGCATGCACTGACAAGGGCACACCCGCTGCCGCACCCGCCGCATCTGCCAGCGCGCCCGCGGCCACGGCCGCAGGGGAACACGTCATCGCGGGCTTGCATCCGAAGCCGGGTGAACTCGATACCTACTACGGCCTGTGGAGCGGCGGACATACCGGCGACATGCGTGTCATGGGCATGCCCTCGGGGCGCGAGATCCATCGCATTCCGATGTTCGTGCCCGATGCACTGGTCGGCTGGGGCATCACGAACGAATCGAAGAAGGTGATGGGCACGAAGCCCGACGGCACTCTCAGGTACACGGTGGGCGATACCCACCACGTGCACGCGTCGTACAAGGACGGGAATTACGACGGCCGCTATGCGTGGATCAACGACAAGATCAACTCGCGCCTGGGGCGCGTGCGGCTCGACTACTTCATCTGCGACAAGATCACCGAACTGCCGAACGTGCAGGGCTTCCACGGCATCTTCCCGGACAAGCGCGATCCGCTCGAACCGAAGATCAACTACACGACGCGCGTGTTCTGCGGCGGCGAGTTTGCCATCCCGCTGCCCAACACCGCCGGCATCGATGATCCGTCCAAGTACCGTTCGCTGTTCATGTGCGTGGACGCCGAAACCATGGAGGTGCGCTGGCAGGTGCTGATCGACGGCAATTGCGACCTCGTCGCAACGTCGTACGACGGCAAGCTGGCCGCGACCAACCAGTACAACACCGAGATGGGCGTGCACTACGAAGACATGATGTCTGCGGAGCGCGATGCCTGTCTGTTCTTCAACGTTGCGCGCATCGAGGCGGCGGTCAAGGCCGGCAAGTTCAAGACCATCGGCGACTCCAAGGTGCCGGTGGTGGACGGCACGCACGCGGCCAACCAAGATCCGAAGACAGCACTGACCGCTTATGTGTCGGTGCCGAAGAATCCGCACGGCGTCAATGCGAGCCCCGACCAGAAGTACTTCATCTGTGCTGGCAAGCTCTCGCCCACCGGTACGGTCATCGAGCTGTCTCGCGTGCTCGACTGGTTCGACGGCAAGCTCGCCAAGATCGACGACGCCATCGTGGCGGAGGTCGAACTTGGCCTGGGGCCACTGCACACTGCGTTCGACGGGCGCGGCAACGCATACACGACGCTGTTCCTCGACAGCCAGATCGTGAAGTGGAACATTGATGCCGCCATCAAGTTCCACAACGGTGACAAGAACGCGAAGTACGTGGTCGACCGCCTTGACGTGCATTACCAGCCGGGCCACCTGAGCGCATCGCAATCCGAAACCATGGCCGCCGACGGCAAGTTCCTCGCCGTGGGCTGCAAGTTCTCCAAGGACCGCTTCCTGCCCGTTGGCCCGCTGCACCCCGAAAACGAACAGTTCATCGACATCTCCGGCGACAAGATGGTGCTGCTGCAGGACCACCCGATCCGCAGCGAGCCGCACGACTTCATCATCTTCAAGCGCGAGCTGCTGCACCCGAAGCAGGTCTATTCGCTGGACGATTTCCCGCTGGCCACCAAGGACCCGAAGCAGTCCGGCGTGGTGCGCAATGGCAAGAAGGTGACGGTGCGGCTCACCTCGCAGGCCCCGGCGTACAGCCTGCGCGAGTTCAAGCTGAAGAAGGGCGACGAGGTCACGCTGATCCTCACCAATCTGGACAAGGTCGAGGATCTGACGCACGGCTTCGCGATTCCGAAATACAACATCAACTTCATCGTCAATCCGCAGGAAACCGCGTCGGTCACGTTCATTGCCGATAAGCCCGGCGTGTTCTGGTGCTACTGCACGCATTTCTGTCATGCACTGCACCTTGAAATGCGCAGTCGCATGATCGTTGAGGCCTGATTCCGAGGAGAAGCGCGCGTGCCCCGTGCGGGCCCGCGCGTGCCGATGAACTCCAAGATGCCATCCCGAAAACAAGGGTTCGCGGCGTGGGTCGCCGCGTTCCTCCTGATGCTGTTGGTGGGCGTGCAACCGGCGCAGGCCGGTCGCGGCGCTTACGAAGCCGAGTTGCCCGCCAATCTGGCCGAGGCCAAGGACCTGTGTGCGCTCGTACCCTGCGCCGACGTGTTTCCCGGCGCGGTGCGTTTTTCCGAACGCATGGGGCAACCGCCTTATGTGGAAGCCTATGGCGCAGCGCAAGGCGGTAAGGCGGCGCTGCTGGGCTACGTGATGCTGTCCACCGACATCACGGACATCCCGGCCTATTCGGGCAAGCCCGTGGTCACGCTGATCGGCATGGACCGGCAAGGTCGCTATGTCGGCATCAAGGTCCTGAAGCATTCCGAGCCGATCCTGCTGCTGGGGATTCCCGAATCTGCGCTGCTGAACTTCAACAAGCAGTACATCGGCAAGTCGGTCAAGGACAAGATCGAAGTCGGTCAGTCACGGCCGGACGAGGGCGTGCTTGGCGTCGATGCGATCTCGGGCGCCACCGTGACCGTGATTGCGCAGAACCAGGTGCTGGCCACAGCCACATCTTCCGTGGCGCGTCAGGTCGGCATTCTGGCGCCAACGCGCCATGAGCCTGCGCGCTATGCGCAGACCGGGCAGCGTGCAAGCTGGGCAGAACTCGTCAAGCAGGGCAGCGTGCAGCGCTTGCTGATCCGCCCCGAACAGCTTGGGCTCGAACGCGCGCCGGAACCGTTCATTGAACTGTGGTTCGGTGATCTCAATCATCCCGACCTGGGTGCGAGCCTGCTCGGCCAATCCGTCTGGAACGACCTGCACGCTCAACTCAAGCAGAACGAGCATGCGATCTTCGTCATCCGCACCGCGGGCGCGGCGTCGTTCAAGGGGTCGGGCTTCGTGCGCGGCGGCATCTATGACCGCATCCAGATCAAGCAAGGCGCGGAGTCCTTTACCTTCCGCGATTCGGACTACCTGAACCTCTATGGCCTGGCAGCCCCTAGCGCGCCGGCCTACACGGAATCGGCCATCTTCGTGGTGCGCTCGCCAGCGTTTTCGGCGGCGTATCCGTGGAAGCTGTCCTTCCTGGGCAACCGCGTCGATCGGGCGACCGGCACGCGCAGCTTCGTTACGTTCGATGCCCCGTACTGGTTGCCCGAAACGCTGCTGCAGGGCGGGCACCCGCATATCGACGAGCCGGAGGCCCCTTGGCGGCGGGTCTGGCGTACGCGCGCGCCGCAGATCGCGCTCTTCATCGTGCTGCTCGTTTCGGTGGGCGTGGTGTATGCGCTGCGTGAGCGTCTGACGCGCCGTTCGACGCACAAGAACAAGTGGCCGGTGAACGCCTTCAAGTACACCGCCTGGGCACTGAGCATCGGCTTCGTTGGTTTTGGTGCGATGGCGCAGCCGTCGATCACGCAAGTGCTGACATGGTTCCACTCGCTGCTGTTCCAGTGGACGTGGTCCCTGTTCCTGACGGATCCGTTCATCTTCTGCTTCTGGATCTTCATCATCCTGACGGTGTTCCTCTTTGGGCGAGGGCTGTTCTGCGGATGGCTGTGCCCGTTCGGCTCGCTGTCGGAAGCGCTCTACAAGATTGGCGGACGGCTCGGCCTCAAACGCTGGCAGCGTCATCTGCCGCGTGCCTGGCACGACAAGCTGAAGTGGCTCAAGTACGCGATCTTCTTCGGGTTGTTGACGGTGTCGGTGTTCTCGATGGGGCTGGCAGAAAAGCTTGCCGAGGTGGAACCGTTCAAGACGACATTCCTGGTCGGCATCAGCCACCGCGCGTGGCCCTACGGGCTGTTCGTCTGCACGCTGCTCGGGATCTCGCTGTTTGTCGAGCGCCCGTACTGCAAGTACATCTGCCCGTTGGGTGCCGCGCTTGCCATGCCGAGCACGTTCCGCTGGTTTGGCCTGCGCCGCAAGCAAGACTGCAACAGTTGCAAGGCCTGCGCCGTCGGTTGCGGGTCTTTGGCGATCGACGCGGACGGCCGTATCGACCATCGCGAATGCCTGCACTGCCTCGATTGCATGGTGCTGTACACCGACGTCAAGGGCTGCCCGCCGCTGGCCAAGGAGCGCAAGCGGCGCGAGCGCGATGGGCTGGAGATCACGCCCATCGGCAAGGACGGCTACTTCATTCCCATCCAGCCGGTGCCGGTGCCCATGAACCCGCGGGTGGCGCAAGGCCCCGACCCGCGCATGCCGACCGACCGCGTGGTGCCGACCGGACGCGAAGGTGCGCGTGGCCTGCGCTGGCTGATGTTGGAATTGCGCGATCACCTCTGGCCGTGGAGCAGCAACGGGTGGAGGTCGGCGCGCGGCCTGCAGATCGCGGGGGCTTCGCTTGCGCTGGCAGCGAGCGTGGCATGGATCCTGGCGGCGACGGGCCACCTGTCGTCGGGCGCGGTCATCGCATGGTGGTTCGGCTGGAGCCTGTATGAAGTGCTGATCCGCCTTGCCTGCCGTCGCTACGTCAAGGATGGCCCGTGGTGGCAAGCCAATTATCGGCGCGCAACCGTCATGGACATGCTGAGCTACGTCGGCTTCAAGAATCTGCTGATTGGCGCCATGCTGTTCCTGACCCTGAAAGCGCTGGGGTGGCTGCAGGTATGAGGTGGCTGCCGGTGTTGCTCGTTGTCTGCGGCTCGCTTGCGGCTGTGCAGGGCGCTCACGCATCGGCGGCCACCACGGTGCGCGTTGCGGCGGGGCAGTCGCTGCAAGCAGCCATCGACGCAGCACATCCGGGCGATGTGCTTGAGATCGAGCGCGGCATGTATACCGGCAACCTCATCGTCAACAAGCCTCTGACGCTGCGCGGACTCGATCGTCCCACGCTCAGCGGCGGCCAGCGCGGCGACACGATCCGCATCGGCGCACCGGACGTCGTGATCGAGGGCCTGATCGTTCGCGATTCGGGCGACAGCCTGAAAGAGCAGAACGCAGGCATCAACATC
Organism: Ralstonia pickettii; assembly: GCF_016466415.2. NCBI lineage: Bacteria > Pseudomonadati > Pseudomonadota > Betaproteobacteria > Burkholderiales > Burkholderiaceae > Ralstonia > Ralstonia pickettii. Next base: position 815,101 of record NZ_CP066772.2, read on the forward strand.
CTGCCCGGCGCGCATCGCGCCGTAGTGCGCCAGTGTGAGCTGACCTACAACCTGTTCGGCCTGTGGATCGAGAAAGCCAACGACGTGCGCATCGAGGCCAACACCATCACCGGCAAGCGTGACTACAACTCGGCGCAGCGCGGCAATGGCGTGGAGCTGTACAACACACAAGGCGCGCGCATCATCGGCAACAACATCAGCTTCGTACGGGATGCGCTTTACGTGGACGTGTCGCACCACGCCGTTTTCAAAGGCAATCGGCTCCACCACAGCCGCTATGGCACGCACTACATGAACTCCTACTACAACCTGTGGGAGGACAACGACAGCTATGCCAACCGGGGCGGCCTGGCCTTGATGGAGGTGCGCGACCAGATCGTGCGCAACAACCGCACCTGGGGCAATGCCGACCACGGGATCATGCTGCGCACGTTGCAGGACTCGGTGGTGGAGAACAACGTGGTGGCCGACAACGACCGCGGCTTCTTCATCTACGACGTGGAATACACGCAACTGCGCGGCAACCTCATCGTCGGCAACCAGGTGGGCGTGCACCTGTCGGCAGGTTCGACACGCAACGTCGTGCAAGGCAACGACTTCATCGGCAACCGAGAGCAAGTCCGCTACGTGGGCGCGCGTGACGAGGCATGGGGGGCACGCACGGCTGCCGAGCGCGCGCAGGGCAACTTCTGGAGCGACTACCTGGGCTGGGACCGCGATGGCGATGGCATCGGCGATGTGCCCTACGAGGCCAACGACGTTGTCGACCGGCTGATCTGGCGCCACCCTGGCGTGCAACTGCTGTTGGCGAGCCCGGCAGTGCAGGCACTTAGATTCGTCAGCCGGCAGTTTCCGATCCTGCGTGTGCCGAGCGTGGTGGACGCGTATCCGCGCATGCAACCCGCGAACCCACATTGGAGCACCTGGCGTGACAGATCCCCTTCACGTTGACGAGACTGCCGCCATTTCGCTGCGCGGCGTCTGCAAACACTATGGTGCCGTGCGCGCCGTCGACGGCGTTGACCTGGACGTCGGCTACGGCGAACTGTTCGGCCTGATCGGGCACAACGGTGCCGGCAAGAGCACGCTGTTCAAGATGATGCTTGGGCTGATTCCGGCAACCGCCGGCAGCATCCGCGTGGCCGGGGCATCGGTGCGTGGGGCTGCATTCCGCGCCGCGCGCAGGCAGATCGGCTACCTGCCCGAGAACCTCGTTCTGTACGACAACCTGAGCGGGTTGGAGACCTTGCGGTTTTTCGCCAAGCTCAAGGGCGCACCGGCAGCCGATTGCGCGTCGCTGCTTGCCCGCGTCGGGCTGGCGGGTGCGGTCGACCAACCCGTGCGGGCGTATTCAAAGGGGATGCGGCAGCGCCTCGGGTTTGCGCAGGCGCTGTTGGGTGCGCCACGCGTGCTTTTTCTGGATGAGCCGACCAACGGCCTCGATCCGGCGGCAATCCACGACTTCTACGCCACGCTGCAGGCACTGCGCGAGCAGGGCGTCACGATCCTGATCACGTCGCACATCCTGGCCGAGCTGCAGCAGCGCATCGACCGCCTTGCCATCCTGGCCGACGGCCGTGTCCTTGCGCTTGGCAGTGTCGCTGCACTTCGCGCACAGGCCGATCTGCCCCTGACGCTGGCCTTGCGGGTCGAGGCCGGCGCGCGCGGCGCACTGTGGGCGCAACTCGCGCCCTTGCGCGCACACGGCGCAGAGATCGTCGACGGGCAGGCCGAGCACGAGGTGATGCTGCGCTGCAGCCGCTCGCTCAAGATGGACGCACTTCAGGCACTGCAGCCGCTGGGCGGGCGCCTGCTCGATCTGCAGATCCACGAACCGTCGCTCGAAGACGTGTTCTTTGGCCTCAGGCAAACGGAGGCCGCATGATCGGCATCGAATATCGGCAAGTGGCCGCCGTCGCGGCCAAAGAACTGCGTGATCGCCTGCGCAACCGATGGGTGCTCGCGGTGGCCGTCGTCTTCGCCGTGTTCTCGCTCGTGATCAGCTACTTTGGCGGCGCAGAGCAGGGCACGCTCGGGCCGCGTTCCATCGAGTTCGTCATTACCAGCTTGGTCGGCCTCGTCATCTACCTGATCCCGCTGATTGCGCTGTTGCTTGGGTTCGACGCCGTTGTCGGCGAGCGCGAGCGCGGCTCGCTCGATCTGCTGCTGGCCCTCCCGCTGACGCGCGTGGAACTGCTGCTGGGCAAATACCTCGGGCTCGCCGCAGCGCTCACCCTGTCGACGTTGGGTGGCTTCGCGCTGATGGCCGTGCTCCTGTGGCACCAGTTCGGCTCGGCGGGGCTGTATCAGGCGGCTGGCTTCGTGCTGAGTTCGGTGCTGCTGGGGCTGGTCTTTCTGAGCCTGGCGCTGTTCGTCTCTGTCGTCAGCCGTGAGCGCACGCGTGCTTCGGGCGCCGCCATCGCGCTGTGGTTTGGCTTCGTGCTGATATTCGACCTGTTGCTGCTCGGCCTACTCGTCGCCACCGGCGGCAGCTTTGGCGGCCAGGCGCTGGCGTATCTGCTGCTGCTCAATCCCACCGATATTTTTCGCATCCTCAACGTGTTTTCGCTGGACCAGCTGCGGGGCTTGCATGGCCTCGTCAGCATCGTGCCGCCTGCCCTGGGCAACCCGTGGGCGATGGGCGCGGCGATGCTGGCTTGGATTGCCGCGCCGCTGGCACTGGCCGCCTGGAGATTCCGCGCATGAACCCGGATCGTCGCCGCCTGCTGGCGGCTGCCCTGGCCGGATCGGCCGCCCTGATTGGTCTGGCTGCCTGTGGCCGGCAGGCCGAAGCCACCCTTGTCCCCGCTGAAGCCGACGCGGCGACCACCTGCGATCTGGACGGCATGCTGGTGGCGGATTATCCAGGGCCCAAGGCGCAGCTCTATTACCAGGGCGACGCGACGCCGCACTGGTGCTGCGATACGGTGGAAATGTTCAACACACTGCTCAAGCCGGAGCAGGCGCGGGAAATCCGGGCGGCGCTCGTGCAGGACATGGGCCAGGCCGACTGGGAGCATCCTCGTGGCCACTGGTTTGACGCCAAGACCGGCTATTACGTGTTCGGCAGCCGGCGCCGCGGCTCGATGGGGCCGACGGTCGCGAGCTTCCGGCTGGAAGCCGATGCCCGCGCGTTCATTGCCCGCGACGGTGGCAAGCTGCTGCGCTACGCCGAAGTGACGCCAGACATGGTGGATCTCAGCGGTGGCGCGCTGCACGACGGGCGGATGTAGCCATGCGGCTGCGTCGATCGGGCTGGATGACAGTCGCTTTGCTGGCGGCCTCGCTCTGGTGGTATGGCGTGTATGCGAGCCGCCGGGTGGAGCCCGAGATTCCCACCGAAATCTGCTTCGTTGCGGCGCCAACGCCCTATGACCCGCGCTCGGGCACGGCGCCCGATGCGCCGCGCGCCATCCCGCCCAACGCACGCTGCCCGGTCTGCGGCGCGTTTCCGTCGCGCGCGCCGGATTGGGCAGCCCAGGTCATCTTTGCCGACGGCGACGCGTACTTCTTCGACTCGCCATTGAGCCTGTTCATTTACTTGCGCAACCTGCCGCGCTACGCCGCCGGCCGGAAATCGGCCGACATTGCCGCCGCCTACGTGCGTGCAGTTGGCGACGGGCGCTGGATTGCCGCGCTGCAGGCCGTCTACGTGTGGGGGTCTGACGTGCCGGGGCCAATGCGCAGGGGCAATCTCCCTGCCTTCCGGAATCACACGGATGCGCGCGATTTCATTACGCGCCACGGCGGATCAGTCACGGGCTCCGCCGGCATTACCGCAGAACGCCTCCGGGCGTTGGAACCCTCGCAGCCCCATCCGGCAGGTCGGCACACCTAGCGCGTTCCCGTCTGGTTGTGGGGCGACGCAGATTGCACCGTGCGGGCCATGCTGGCGTGGTGCTTGGCGGCCATCTGTCGATAAGCCGGCCCGGAAGCTGGTTTTTCTGCGCTTCGACAGGAGGTGCGGCCTTGGATAATGCGACGGCCGGCCAACCTGCCGGCATGTCCGAAGAAAGCGATCTCGAAAAAACCGAACCAGCCTCTCCGAGGCGCCTCGAGCAGGCGCGCGAGGAAGGCGACGTTCCCAGATCACGGGAACTGGCTTCGTTCGCCCTCACGGCAGTGTCCGCGGGCGGTTTGTGGGTGATGGGCGACTCGATCGTGCGCGCCGCATCGGCGTTTCTGGCGCGCTGCCTGGAGTTCCACCGCTACAACTACACCAGCGGGCAGGACCAGTGGAACTACGTGACCGGCCAGTTCATGCCGCTGGCCATGGCCCTGGGCGGGCTGATGCTGATGCTGGTGATTGCCGCGCTGTCGCCGTTGGCGCTCACGCGCGGGGCCATCTCGTTCAAGCCGCTGTCCCCCGACATTTCGCGCCTGTTCAAGCTGCAGGGGCTGACGCGCATGTTCTCGCTGGAGGGGCTGATGGAGCTGCCCCGCCTGCTGATCAAGCTGTTCCTGATTGCCGGTGTGGGCTGGCTGCTGGTCCGGTATTACCGCGGTGATCTGATCGAACTCCCGCAGCAGGACCTGGGCGTTGCCATGCGCGACACCCTGCACGTGGCCGGCGTGGCCTTCCTCTGCATGGCAGCGGTGATGATGCTGGTGGCGGCCGTGGATGTGCCGCTGTCGTTGTGGCAATACGCGCGCAAGCACCGCATGACCAAGGAAGAAGTGCGCAAGGAGCACCGCGAGTCCGAAGGCGATCCGCACGTCAAGGGCCGCATCCGCAACCTGCAGCGCCAGGCGGCCCAGCGCCGGATGATGGCCGACGTGCCTAAAGCCGACGTGATCGTCACCAACCCGACGCACTACGCCGTCGCGCTGCGCTATTCCGAGAAGGAAGGCGGCGCGCCGCGCGTGCTGGCCAAGGGCGCCGACATGGTGGCGGCCAAGATCCGCGAGCTGGGCACGGAGCACAAGATTCCCATTCTGGAAGCGCCCCCGCTGGCCCGGGCGCTGTACCGCCACACCGAGATCGGCCACCAGATTCCCGAGGCGCTTTACGCCGCCGTGGCCGAAGTGCTCGCCTATGTCTACCAGTTGCGCCGCCTGCATCAGGTAGGCGGCCGAGTGCCGGTGCGCCCGACCGACCTGCCGGTGCCTGCCGAGTTGGACCCGGGGCCACAGCCCGGCCCGGACGACGAGCCCGAAGACGCATAAAGTGCCGCCCGCCGAGTAAGGAGCTCCACGCGCCGAGCTCCGAGCTCGGATCGCCGAGCAAAAAGCCTCGCCCTCGACACTTTTTGCACGGCGAACGGCTGTTTGAGGCTCGCGCATGTCTCGCTTGGCGTGCAATTTCGCCCCAACGGCGCCACTGGCCGCTTCCGCACCCCCCGGTGGGAGGGTATTTCAACGAAAAGCCGCCTTTTGGGCGGCTTTCTCGCTTCTTCGATTTGGCGATGCCGCCTGCAAGATGGCATCCATCGAAATGCCCCCCCGCTGCACGCCCTCCAATGAACGCCGCACTGCTCCGAGTCACCGACATCCTGCGCAAGGGCGACTACCGCTCCGCCGCGGGCCCGGTGCTCATCATCCTGATCCTGGCGATGATGGTGCTGCCATTGCCGCCGTTCATCCTGGACCTGCTGTTCACCTTCAACATCGCGCTGTCGATCATCGTGCTGCTGATCAGCATGCACACGCTCAAGCCGCTGGATTTCTCGTCGTTCCCGAGCATCCTGCTGATCACCACGCTGATGCGGCTGTCGCTGAACGTGGCGTCCACGCGCGTGGTGCTGATGGAAGGCCACACCGGCCCCGACGCCGCCGGCAAGGTGATCGAGGCGTTCGGCCACTTCCTCGTGGGCGGCAACTACACCGTCGGCATCGTGCTGTTCGTCATCCTGGTGATCATCAACTTCATGGTGATCAGCAAGGGCGCGGGCCGCATCGCCGAGGTCAGCGCGCGCTTCACGCTCGATGCGATGCCCGGCAAGCAGATGGCGATCGACGCCGACCTGAACGCCGGCCTCATCCGTGAAGACGAAGCCCGCAAGCGCCGCACGGAGATCGCCCAGGAAGCCGAATTCTTCGGCTCCATGGACGGTGCCAGCAAGTTCGTGCGCGGCGATTCGGTGGCGGGTATCGCCATCCTGCTGATCAACATCGTCGGCGGCCTGGCGGTGGGCGTGCTCCAGCACGGCATGGACGTGGGCCACGCGGCCACCAACTACACGCTGCTGACCATCGGCGATGGCCTGGTCGCGCAGATTCCCGCGCTGGTGATCTCCACCGCGGCGGGCATCATGGTCAGCCGCGTCTCCACCGACAAGGACGTCGGCCAGCAACTGTCGAGCGAGCTGTTTGCCATGCCGACGGTGCTGATGACCACCGCCGGCGTGCTGGGCCTGCTGGGCCTGGTGCCGGGCATGCCGCACTTCCCGTTCATCCTGTTTGGGGGCGGCCTGGGCTATCTGGGCTGGTACCTGAAGAAGAAGCGCGAAGTGCCCGAGATCGAGCCCGTGCTGCAGGCCATTGCCCCGGTGGATACGCCCGAAGCGAGCTGGGACGACGTTGCGTGGGTCGACGTGCTGGGCCTGGAAATCGGCTACCGCCTGATCCCGCTGGTCGACAAGAGCCAGGACGGCGAGCTGCTGCGCCGCATCAAGGGCATCCGCAAGAAGTTCACGCAGGACATGGGTTTCCTGGCGCCGGTGGTACACATCCGCGACAACCTAGAACTGGGCCCGTCGTCGTACCGCATCACGCTCAAGGGCGTGGAAATCGGCCACGGCGAGGTGCAGCAGGGCAAGTTCCTCGCCATCAACCCGGGCGGCCAGGACGGCATGGGTGGTCATGGCGGCATGGGTGGCCTCGGTGGTCGACTGGGCACGCAACTGCCCGGCACCCCGACCGTGGACCCGACCTTTGGTCTGCCTGCCATGTGGATCACCGCCGATGTGCGCGATCGCGCGCAGGCCGAGGGCTACACCGTGGTCGACTGCAGCACGGTCATCGCCACGCACGTCAATCAGTTGATTTACACCCATAGCACCGAGCTTCTCGGCCGTTTGGAAGTCCAGCAATTGCTCGATCATTTGGGCAAGGAAGCACCGAAGCTGGTCGAAGACGTTGTGCCGAAGCTGTTGCCCGTCGCGACCGTGCAGAAGGTGCTGCAGAACCTGCTGGACGAAGGCCTGCACATCCGCGATATCCGGACCATCGTCGAGACGCTGGCGGAGCACGGAGGCAGGACGCAAGACCCCGCCGAACTCACCGCCGCCGTGCGTGTGGCGCTGGGCCGGGCGATTGCCCAGCAGCTCTTCCCGAACAAGACCGAAATGCAGGTCGTCACGCTTGACCCGAATCTGGAGAACATCTTGCTGCAAAGCGTCGTTGGCTCTAACGCCGGCCCGATCGAACCGCAACTGGCTGACTCGCTCATGCAGGCGGCAGCGGACTCGTCGCGGCAGCACGAACAGATGGGTCAGACCGGCGTCCTGCTCGTGCCGCCCGCACTGCGCCCGATGCTCGCCCGCCTGTTCAAGCGTGCCGCACCGAGCCTGCGCGTGCTGTCGCACGCAGAAATTCCGGATCACCGAACGATTAAGGTTGTCGCCATGCTTGGAGGCCGCGCATGAAAATGCATCGATTTACCGGACTGACGTCGCGTGACGTGTTGCGCAAGGTCCGCGACCAACTGGGCGATGGCGCTCTGATCCTGTCGAACCGCGCCATTCCCGGCGGCATCGAGATCATCGCGGCATCCGATTCGCACGTGGATGCGCTGGTCGATACGCAGTCGTCGGCACCCAAGACGGCACAGCGCCGCCCGATGGCTCCGGCTCCGATTCCCGAGCCCGCACCGATTGCCGCTGCAACCGCAGCCGTGGCGGCCGCTCAGGCACCTGCTGAAGAAGCCTCGCAAACCGAGACCCCTGCACCCAACGCGCTGGCCCGTCTGCGCAACCGCTTTATTGCTTCGCGCCGCACGCCGGCACAGGAAGACGCACCGGCAGCGTCGGTTGCCCCGGTCACTCAGGCCGCCAAGCCGGCCGGCCGCACGCTGCAAACGCGCGTGGACGACGACGTGGCGTTTGGCGAAGAAGATGCGCTGGCCGCGTCCACCCGCATGCTGGCGGGCCTGTCGCTCGACCGCGCCAATGCCGAGGTTGCCCAGTCCGCGGCGCAGGCCCTGGCCAGCACCGCCCAGTTCATCGCCCGCCGCACAGCGGTGGAAGACGACGAGCCGGAGATGGAATCGACCGCCCGCTTTGCCGCACGCCGTGAGCAGCCACGCGAGCAGGCACATGAACAGGAAGAGCGCCCGGTTTCGCTGCGCAGCTTTGCCGAGCGCGTGGAAGCCCAGGCCCGCAACCTCCGTGCAGAACAGCAGAAGGCCGAAGCGCCTGTAAAGGCCCGCATCGACGCGCAAGCCGACGCAGGCAAGGCGTCCGACATTTTCGTCCGCGTGGAGGACACGATGGCCAAGCCCGAAGCCCCGCGTGATGACGTGAGCCTGCAGCGTTCGGCCTTCCAGGCCGACGTGAAGGAAAGCATCCGTGCCGAGACCGACGTGATGACCCGCCGCATGGTCGGCGAGATCGAAACGCTCAAGAGCACGCTGAACGACGCCATGTCGAGCCTGGCCTCGCTGGGCGTGAAGCTGGGCGACCCGGTGCGTACGCGCCTGTTCCAGACCATGCTCAACGCAGGGTTCTCGGCACAGCTCACGCGCTACGTGCTGGAGAACATGCCGCAGCACGACACGTACGAAGGCGCGCTGGATTTTGTGCAGCGTGCGATTGAAAAGAACCTGAGCACCGTGTCGGACGAGAACAGCCTGCTCGACCAGGGCGGCGTGTTTGCCCTGATGGGCCCGACCGGCGTGGGCAAGACCACCACGACCGCCAAGCTGGCCGCACGCTTCGTGCTGCGCCATGGCGCATCGCGTGTGGCACTGCTCTCAACCGACAGCTACCGGATCGGCGGCCACGAACAGCTGCGCATCTACGGCAAGATTCTGGGCGTCTCGGTGCATGCCGTGAAAGACGCGCAGGACCTGAGCCTGGCGCTGAACGACCTGCGCGAGAAGCACGTGGTGCTGATCGACACCATCGGCATGAGCCAGCGCGACCGCGCCGTGTCCGAACAGATGGCGATGCTGCATGCCGTGGGCCCGTCGATCAAGCGCCTGCTGCTGCTCAACGCTGCCAGCAACGGCAAGACGCTCGATGAAGTCGTGGGTGCCTACCGCGACGCCAACCTGGCCGGCTGCATCCTCACCAAGATCGACGAGGCTGCCTCCGTGGGCCACGCGATGGACGTGATGATCCGCCGCCGCCTGCCGCTGCACTACGTCTCGTACGGCCAGCGAGTGCCGGAAGACATTGCGGTGCCGAACAAGAAGCTGCTGATCCACCGCTCGTTCCGGGCCGGTGCGGAGCAGTCGTCGTTCACGCTGGATTCGGACGAATCGCTGCTCGTGGCCCAGGGTGCGGTGTCACGCAACGCAGGCAACCGCGAACCCGGCCTGGCCGCTTTCGATTTCGCCTGACAAGGGGGCGACCATGACGACGCCATTCGCCAAGGATCAAGCCGCAGGGCTGCGGCGCATGCTGGGTCATGCCGCTGCCCGCCGCGTGCTCGTGATCGGCGCGGAAGAGCAGGTCGATGACTTTGTCGACAACCTGCGCATCGCGCTGTCCGGCATGGGCCGCGATACCGCTGTGGTGAGCGCGCAGACCGTGCTGGCCATGGCCGGTGTGCTCGAGCAGCACGACGAGACGGCGGATGTGACGCTGGTGGCCGCGCATTTCGGCACGCGGGCGCTCGGCACCGTGGCCGAAGCGTGCGACGACGTGCTGCTGACCTTCTCGGATGGTCCGGAAGGCATCAAGAGCGCTTACACGCTGCTCAAGAAAACCGCCGTGCTGCAAGGCGGCGCCGGCATCCGCACCGTGGTGTGCGGCGCGCATTCGGTGGATTCCGCCGTGCGCGTGTTCGGCAACCTGGCCAACACCGTGGGCCAGTACTTGAACACCCGGATCGATTTCGCCGGCTACCTCCCCGAGGACCGGCACGTAGAACTCGCGCTCTCGCTCGGCAAGCCCGTGGCGAGTGCGTTTCCCGCATCGCCTTCGGCCATGGCCTTCCGCCAGCTTGCCGAAGAAATGTTGAGCTGGGCCAGCGCCGAGGCCCAAGCCGGTGATGGCAGTGCGCCGTCGCGGGTGGTCATGTCGGCGCGGGCACCGGCACAGCCGGCAGATGAATCGGCGCAGGCAACGTCAATGTCGGCATCGACAGCGACACCCGGCGCCACCGCACGCGCGGCCGAATTGGTTTATTGAGGCGCAGCATGAACGAAGCGTCAAAGGCAGGCATGGATATGTACACCGCAACCGGTCGCAAGACCAAGTCCGACGAGATGGCCACGTACGCACCGCTCGTGCGTCGCATTGCCAACCAGATGATGGTCAAGCTGCCGGCCAGCGTTGAGCTGGACGACCTGATCCAGGCCGGCATGATGGGTTTGCTCGATGCGCTGTCGCGCTATGAGGAAACGCAGGGTGTGCAGTTCGAGTTCTACGCGGCCCAGCGTATCCGCGGCGCGATCCTGGACGAACTGCGCGGCTCGGATTGGCTGCCGCGCGGCCTGCGCCGCAACGCGCGCACGATCGAGCAGGCAATCCAGAAGCTGCAGCAGCAGAAGGGCCGCGCGCCCACCGAAACCGAGATTGCCGTAGCGCTGGGCATGTCGCTGGCCGAATACCAGAAGCAACTGGTCGACCTGCAAGGCAGCCAGTTGCTGTATTACGAAGATTTCGACCGTGAAGACGCCGACGCCTTCATCGAGAACCGCGCACCCGAGAACGACGCCACGCCGCTGGACCAGCTGCTGGACCACGACCTGCGCGAATCGGTGGTCGCTGCCATCGAGGGACTGCCCGAGCGCGAAAAGCTCATGATGAGCCTCTACTACGAGCAGGATCTGAACCTGCGTGAAATCGGCGCCGTGATGGGCGTGTCGGAATCGCGCGTGTGCCAGATCCACAGCCAGGCGATTGCCCGCATCCGTTCGCGCCTGCGCGATCGCGCATGGCTGCCGACGCCGACCTGATATGAGGTCGGCTGAGAGCTGCTAACAAAACCCTCTGCTTCACTGGGTTGGATGGCGGCTCTTGGTCCCAGCTTTACCTGCCAGGTATTTCTACTGCGCGGTCAGCGACTCATGTCGCGGCCGCGTTTTTTCTTTGGGGCCTCGGTCACGAGGCGCGCTTGGAGGCGTGAAACAGGTAGATCACGGCGCACATGCGTTTCAGAACGCAAAATATGTACACAAAAAACGTATGTAATTGTTGACAGAAAAATGGCGCCCCTCCAAGATTCCGGCAAATACGCGGCATCACGCCGCATGAATGCCGGCGGATGGAACCCGCCCCATCCGCCTAAAGCACGCTCCCGGCATTGACACGGGGGCGGCCCCAGGAGACAGACAATGCGCCAATCCCCCGGGCAACCCTCGCCCTCTTCGTCGACGATCACCGGCGCCGCTGCCGATCCCGTCAACGAATTTCTGCCGCTGCCGCGCCTGTTCGCGCTGGGGCTGCAACACCTGCTGGTGATGTACGCCGGGGCGATCGCCGTGCCGCTGATTGTCGGCAATGCGCTCGGCCTGTCAAAGAGCGATCTCTCCTATCTCGTCAATTGCGACCTGTTTGCGGCTGGGATCGGCACGCTGATCCAATCGCTCGGTTTCCTGATGTTCGGGATCCGCCTGCCGGTCATGATGGGCGTCACGTTTGCCGCGGTTGCCCCGATGATCGCCATCGGTGTGGAGCCCGGCATGGGGCTGCCCGGCATCTTCGGGGCGTCGATCGTTTCCGGCGTGTTCGGCATTGCCGTTGCACCGCTGATGGGGCGGCTGCTCGGCCTCTTCCCGCGCGTGGTGACGGGCACGGTCATCATGCTGATCGGTTTTTCGCTGCTGAGCGTGGGGATCAACTGGGCTGCGGGCGGCCAGCAGATGATTCCGCAGGTGGTGGACGGCGTGCGCCACATGGTGCCGAACCCGGCGTTTGGCGATCCGTTCGGCCTCGCCATTGCGGCGCTCGTGCTGGTGACGATCCTGCTGCTGACCAAGTTCGGTAACGCGCTGCTGTGCAATATCGCGGTGCTGCTGGGTATCGTGACGGGCACGCTGGTGGCGGCGGCGTTCGGCAAGGTGTCGCTCGCCGACGCGAGCGCCGCACCCCTGGTGACGCTGGTGACGCCGTTCTACTTCGGCATGCCGAAGTTCGAGCTGTCGGCCATCATCTCGATGTGCATCGTGATCGTGATCACGCTGGTGGAATCGACTGGCATGTTCCTCGCGCTGGCGCACGTGGTCGGCAAGCCGATTTCGCGCAATGAACTGACCAACGGCCTGCGCGCTGACGGCCTGGCGACGGTGGTGGCCGGGGTGTTCAACACGTTCCCGCATACGTCGTTCTCGCAGAACATCGGGCTGGTGTCGATCACGGGCGTGCGTTCGCGCTATGTGGCGGCCGCCGGCGGGGTGTTGCTGATCGTGCTGGGGCTGTTTCCGAAGCTGTCGTACGTGGTGGCATCGGTGCCGCAATACGTGCTGGGTGGCGCAGGCATCGTGATGTTCGGCATGGTGGCCGCTGCCGGCATCCGCATGCTGGGCATGGTCGATTTCCAACAGCAGCGCCACAACCTGCTGATCATCGCGGTATCGGTGGGCTTTGGCATGATGCCCACGCTGGCGCCGGCCTTCTTCCATCACTTCCCGGACTGGACGCGCCCGATCACCCACAGCGGCATCGTGATGGGCACGCTGGTGGCCGTGGTGTTGAACGCCTGGTTCAACGGCATCCGCGGCTCGCACGAAGTGATGCACGGTGCAGCCGCAGCCGCGCATTGATCATCCAACGCCCGTGCTGCAACGCGGCTCAGGTTTCTCCGGCAACGGAGACGCGGTATGCGGTGTGCTGCCGATAGACCTGGCCCGGGCGCAGCATGACTGTTTCGGCATCGGGCATGTTGACCTGGTTCGGGAACGCACTCGCTTCCAGGCATAAGCCGCTGCGCTGCGCGTGCGTGCCCGCCAGCTTGTGGCCCGAGTAGAACTGAAGCCCGCGTTGGTCTGTGAGCACCGTCAGCTCGCGGCCGCTGCCGGGTTCATACAAACGCGCGACCGGACGCACATGCGGACGACCGTCCGAGGCCGAATTGCGCAGCACGAAGCAGTGGTCGAATCCGCCGGCCTGCGCCAACTGTGCGTTAGGCCAGTCCAGCCGTGCCCCGATGGGCGCCGCCTGCCGAAAATCGAATGCCGTGCCGGCGACACTCACTGCCCGTGTCGGGATCAGCTTGGCATCGACTTCCAGATAGGCATCGGCATCGATCGAGAGGATGTGGCCCCTGATGTCGGTGCCGGGTTTGCCGCTCAGGTTGAAATACCCGTGGCTGGTCAGGTTGATCGGCGTGGGCGCATCGGTCCGCGCTTCGTAGTCGATCGACAGCGTGCCATCGTCGGCAAGCGCATAGCGAACCTGCACGGCGACATTGCCCGGGAATCCCGCATCGCCTTCCGCAGACGTGAGCCGCAGGACCAAAGCGCCGTCCTGATCGTCGGCGTCCCATCGTGCCCGATGAAACCCGCTCGCTCCCCCGTGCAGCAGATTGCTGCCCTCATTGCGGTCAAGCGCGTAGTCGATGCCGTCGAGCGTAAAGCGCGCGCCGGCAATCCGGTTGGCCCAGCGACCGATCAAGCCCCCAAGGTAGCCCCCCGATTGAAGATAGGCCGCAGGCGCCGCGTGGTTCAGAAGAATTTCGCCCAGACGCCCGCCGCGGTCCGGCGCCTGCCAGGAGACGAGCGTCGCCCCGAGGTCGCTGATCGAAACGCGCATGCCCAAGGCATTGCGCAGCGTGAACAGCCGAACCGGTTCACCGTCCGGCAAGTGCCCCCACGTTGCTGACGAGATGGCGCCGTCGAGCGGCGCATGTGCGGAGAGCGCGGGCGCGATGCTCATGATTGGCTCTCCGTGGTGGCGCGTTCCTGGTATTCGCGCGGCGTGCAATCCAGCTCACGGCGGAATACGGCATGCATGTATTGCGGGGAGGTAAAGCCGCAGCGCACCGCCACCTCGGCGGTTGCGACATCACGGCTGGCCAGCATGTGCTTGGCGGCGTCGAGCTTATGGCGAAGGATTTCCTGATGCACGGTGCAATTCAATTCACGACGAAAGTGTTCTTCGAGCGATGACCGCGAGATACCGACGTAGTCCGCGACCTGCTCGGTCTTGATCCCTTGGCAGGCGTATTGCCGAATGAAGTGCCGCGCCCGCATGACGTACGGGCTGGCAAGCGGCTGGTGCCGGGACGACGCCAGCACATTGATGCCCACGGGTGGCACGAGAATCTGCCGGCCTGCCAGGCGGGCGCCGCCCAGCATCTGATGCAGCAGATGTGCGGCGGTGCGACCCATCTCCACGGTGCCCTGAATGACCGACGACAACGGGATGCGGCTCAGCGTGCGCGTGAGCGGATCGTTGTCGATACCGATGATGGCGATTTCTTCCGGTACGGCGAACCCCGCCGTCATGCAGGCCTGCAGCAGATGGCGCGCCCGCGCATCCGTCACGGCAATGATGCCGATGGGCTTGGGCAAGCCGCGCAGCCATTCGATCAACCGGCTGATCGCCTGATGCCAGGTCGGCGCGCTGGTCGAAAGGCCTCGATAAATCTCCTGCTCTACGGGGGCGGCGGGATTGTCTTGCCGGCGCAAACGCGTAAAGGCCAGTTCGCGCTCCTGTGCCCAGCGGTTCTCAGGTGCCTGGGGCAGGCTGTACAGCGCAAAGTGCTGAAGTCCGGCTTCGATCAGGTGCCGGTAGGCGAGCGCTACCAGCTTGCCGTTGTCGGTCGCCACATACGGCTCCTTTGCCGGGTAGTGCGCCGCATCTTCATACGATGAGCCGACGGCTACCACGGGCAACGGGCAACCGCGCAGCGCTTCGGCGACTGCTGGGTCGTCGAAATCCGCAATGATGCCGTCGCCGTCAAAGCGCTCGATGCCGGGCAGGCGGCAGCGGAAATCTTCTTCGAGAAACAAGTCCCACGTCACGCGGGTGGAGCGCATGTAGTCGCCAATGCCCGCGATGATTTCGCGGTCATACACCTTGTTGGCATTGAACAGCAGCGCAATGCGATGAATGCGCGCGTGCTGCGATGGATCGGACGATTGACGGTGCATGGTGGCTCGGGCCGCTCGCGGTGGCAGGGGTTGCCAAACGGCTGCAGCGCAGGGGCGTGCCGCTCGCCCGCACATTCTATTGGCTACATGGAGCGCTGTCAGACGATCGGTGCCGGGTGGCAAGAAATGTTAGTTCGGTTGGGCAATTTCGTAATTGCCCGTGCTGGGCGGCCGCATCACCATGCGATGGCCGTCGAGCCGGGCGAGATCACTATTGCGGCGCACCACGCGTTCCGTCGGCCTAGGGTATCCACCAACAAAAGAAGATGGAGTGAGACATGAAATCGAACCAACGCCGTTGTGTTCTGAGGGCCGCCTTTTGCGGTGCAGTGCTCGCCAGCCTGTCGATGACCGCGCCGCTGGCACACGCGAGCAAGGCGCATCCGGAAATCGGCTTCTGTATCGACGATCTGCGCGTAGAGCGCTGGTCGCGCGACCGCGATTACTTTGTCGCCGCTGCAGAAAAACTGGGTGCCAAGGTGTCGGTGCAATCGGCGGACGCCAGCGAGCAACGCCAGATCTCGCAGATCGAGAACCTGATCTCGCGCGGTGTCGACGTGATCGTCATCGTGCCGTTCAACTCCAAGGCGCTGACCAACGTGGTGGCCGAAGCCAAGAAGGCGGGCATCAAGGTGGTGTCGTATGACCGCCTGATTCTCGACGCCGACGTTGATGCCTACATTTCGTTCGATAACGAGAAGGTGGGTGAACTGCAAGCGCAGGGCGTCTTCAACGTGCGCCCGAAGGGCAACTACTTCCTGCTGGGCGGCGCGCCGACGGACAACAACGCGAAGATGCTGCGGCAGGGCCAGTTGAAGGTGCTGCAGCCGGCCATCGACCGCGGCGACATCAAAGTTGTTGGCTCGCAATGGGTGCCCGAGTGGAGCGCCTCTGCGGCGCTGGGTATCGTTGAAAACGCGCTGACCGCGAACAACAACAAGATCGATGCCGTGGTCGCATCCAACGACGGCACGGCCGGTGGCGCGATCCAGGCGCTGGCTGCGCAGAAGCTGGCCGGCAAGGTGCCGGTGTCGGGCCAGGATGCCGACCTTGCTGCCGTCAAGCGCGTGATTGCCGGCACGCAGACGATGACGGTCTACAAGCCGCTCAAGCTGATTGCAACGGAGGCTGCGCAGCTTTCGGTGGCCCTCGCCAAGGGTGACAAGCCCAAATACAACGCCCAGTACGACAACGGCAAGAAGAAGGTCGACACGGTGCTGCTGCAACCCACCCAACTCACGAAGGACAACGTCAATCTGGTGGTGAAAGACGGCTTCTACACGCAGGCTCAGATCGGCGGCCAGTAAGGTCGCACAGTCAGGGTCGCTTTGTGCCGGCGATGAGGCCACTGTTCGTCGCCGGCCGCGTTCGTAACCCAGGGACGGGGCATGTCTGAACCTCTGTTGCAGATGCGCGGCATCGTCAAGACGTTCGACGGTGTGAAGGCGCTAGATGGTATCAACCTGGTCGTGAGGCCAGGCGAGTGTGTTGGCCTGTGCGGCGAGAACGGCGCCGGAAAGTCCACGCTCATGAAGGTGCTTTCCGGTGTGTACCCGAGCGGCACCTGGGATGGCGAAATCCTCTGGGAGGGGCAGCCACTGCGCGCCGGCGGTATTCGCGACACCGAGCGCGCGGGCATTGTCATCATCCATCAGGAGCTGATGCTGGTGCCGGAATTGTCAGTGGCCGAAAACATCTACCTGGGCAACGAAATCACGCTGCCGGGCGGCCGGATGAACTATGCGGCCATGTACCAGGGCGCAGACAAGCTGCTGCGCGACCTGAACATCCAGGGTATCAACGTCGCGTTGCCCGTGATGCACTACGGCGGCGGCCATCAGCAGCTGATTGAAATTGCCAAGGCGCTGAACAAGCGCGCCAAGCTGCTGATCCTGGATGAGCCGTCGTCATCGCTCACGGCGGCGGAGACGCGCATCCTGCTCGACATCGTGCGCGACCTGAAAGCGCGCGGCATTGCGTGCGTCTACATCTCGCACAAGCTCGATGAGGTGGAGGCGGTGTGCGACACGGTCACCGTCATCCGCGATGGCCGCCATGTGGCCACCGCGCCGATGGATGCCCTCACCACCGACCGCATCATCGCGCAAATGGTCGGGCGCGAGATCACGCAACTGTTTCCGCGCGAGCCCCATCCCATCGGGGAAGTTGTATTCGAAGCTCGCAATGTGACTTGCTACGACGCCAACAACCCGACTCGCAAGCGGGTCGACGATGTGTCCTTTTCGGTGCGGCGTGGCGAAATTCTCGGCGTGGCGGGATTGGTCGGGGCAGGGCGCACCGAGCTGATGCAGGCGGTGTTTGGCGCGTACGAAGGTGCCAGCGAGGTGGAGCTGGTACTGGACGGAAAACCGTTGAAGGTCCGCGCGCCGCTAGACGCCATTCGTGCGGGCATTGCGATGGTGCCGGAAGACCGCAAGCGTCACGGTATCGTCTCGCTGATGAGCGTGGGGCACAACATCACGTTGGCCGTCCTGCAGCGTTTCGCGCGTCTTGGGCGCATTGACGGCGCGGCCGAACTCGACACGATCCGCAAAGAGATGCGGCGGCTTGCCGTGCGTGCGGCGCATCCGATGCTACCCATTGCCAGCCTGTCGGGCGGCAATCAGCAGAAGGCGGTCCTCACCCGAATGTTGCTCACGGAGCCGCGCGTCCTGATTCTGGATGAGCCGACCCGCGGCGTGGACGTCGGCGCCAAGTACGAGATCTACAAGCTGATCGGTGATCTCGCCAAGCGCGGCATGGCCATCATCGTGATCTCGTCGGAGTTGCCCGAAGTGCTTGGCATCTCGGATCGCGTGCTTGTGATCGGGGAGGGCCAACTGCGTGGCGACTTCGTGAACGACGGACTGACGCAGGAACACATTCTGACCGCCGCCATTCAGCCAGTCCGGAACCCACCCAGGCACGCAGCCACTTTCCATCAGGCAGGTCACGCATGACTTCTCAAACCAGCCCACAAGCCGCCGGCGGGGTCGCCGATTCGCGCAATACGTTCAAGGCAAGCCAGCGCCTGAGGCAACTGTTCGCACGCTACAAGATCCTGGCGTTGCTGATCGCCGTGGCCGCGATCTGGCTGTTCTTTTCGATGCTGACCAACGGCGCCTTTACCTCGCCGCGCAATCTGTCCAACCTGCTGCGCCAGATGTCGATCACGGGGATGCTGGCCTGCGGCATGGTCTTCGTGATCATCGCGGGCGAGATCGATCTGTCGGTCGGTTCGCTGCTTGGTTTGCTTGGTGGCGTGGCTGCCATCCTGGACCAAGGGCTGGGCTGGCCGATCACGGCGACGGTGCCCGTGGTGCTGCTGCTCGGGGTGGCCATGGGCCTGTTCAACGGATGGTGGTCGACCTACCGGGGCGTGCCGTCCTTCATCGTCGGCCTGGGCGGCATGCTGGCGTATCGCGGCATTCTGCTGGGTCTCACGCATGGGTCGACGATTGCGCCGGTATCGGACAGTTTCGTGCTGATCGGCCAGGGTTACCTGCCGCGCCACGTGGGCGACCTGATGGCGGTGCTGATCTTCTGTCTGTTGATCTTCGTGGTGATCCGGCAGCGGCGTGAGCATCGCCGTTATGAGCTCGACGTTGCGCCGCTCTGGCAAGACGTCGCCAAGCTTGTCGTGGCGGGTGCGGTCATCGTCGCGTTTGTCGCCACGCTCAACAGCTATGGCGGCATCCCGGTGCCCGTGCTGCTCGTGCTGGCGCTGCTCGGTATTTTTTCTTGGATCGCCAGCCAGACGGTTTTCGGCCGCCGTATCTATTCCGTGGGTTCAAACCTCGAGGCCACGCGCCTGTCCGGCATCAACACCGATCGCGTGAAGCTTGCCATCTTCGGGCTCATGGGCCTGATGTGCGCGTTTGCCGGCATCGTCAATACGGCGCGTCTTGCTGCCGGTTCGCCCTCCGCCGGAACCATGGGCGAACTGGATGCCATTGCGGCCTGCTTCATCGGCGGCACGTCCATGCGCGGCGGTGCGGGTACGGTCTACGGAGCGCTGGCCGGTGCGCTGGTCATGGCGAGCCTCGACAACGGCATGTCCATGCTCGACGTGGACGCGTACTGGCAGATGATCGTCAAGGGCAGCATCCTCGTGCTGGCCGTCTGGGTGGATGTCATCTCGCGCTCGGGCCGCCGCTGAGGCTGCGCTACAGGCTTTATCTCTTTTGCTGTCACTGGAATCTCTTATGTCTTATGCGATTTATCCGAGCCTTGTTAACAAGAACGTTGTGATTACCGGCGGCGGTAGCGGCATTGGCGCTGCCATCGTCGAAGGCTTTGCCAAACAGGGCGCGCGTGTCACGTTTTTGGATATTGCGCGTGCGGAGTCAGAAGCGCTGGCGGCGTCGCTTGGCGAGTGCGTGCATCCGCCGGTCTTCCGCCACTGCGACTTGCGGGATATCGATGCGCTGAACGCCACGTTCTCGGACATTGAGGCCGACGCCGGCCCCATCGAAGTGCTGGTCAACAACGCCGCGAATGATGACCGCCATCAGATCGGAACCGTGACCCAGGCCTATTGGGACAACCGCATCGAGGTGAACCTGCGCCATCAGTTCTTCTGCGCGCAGGCCGTGCTGCCCAGCATGAAGAAGCTGGGGCGCGGCGTGATCCTGAACCTTGGGTCCATCTCGTGGCACCTTGCCCAGGCGGACCTCGCCATCTACATGACGGCCAAGGCCGGCATCGAGGGCCTGACGCGCGGCCTTGCGCGTGACCTTGGCGGATTCGGCATTCGCGTCAATTGCATCGTGCCCGGCGCGGTGCGCACGCCGCGGCAGATGGCGCTCTGGCAATCGCCCGAGAGCGAAGCCAAGCTGCTGGGCGAGCAATGCCTGCATGAACGCGTCGAGCCGGAACACGTGGCGCGCATGGCGCTGTTTCTTGCGTCAGACGACGCCGCGCGTTGCACAGCGCGCGAGTACTTTGTCGATGCCGGGTGGTACGGCGGATGATGGCGCCCATCCATCCGGAATGCGTCTGGCGCGTCGGGGCCACGCTCGGGGAAGGCGCGGTGTGGCACGCTGCATCGCGCTGCGTCGTCTTTGTCGATATCAAGGGCAGGCGGCTCTACCGCTATGACCCGCATACCGATGTGCGCCGCAGTTGGGCCGCACCCGGCCAGATCGGCTTTGCGCTGCCCAATGTTGACGGCAGCTGGGTCTGCGGCGTGCAGGGCGGTCTCTACCGGTTCGATTTCGCAAGCGGTATCTTCAGCCGCACGCTGCCCGTCGAGACCGGTCGGCCGGGAAACCGTCTGAACGATGGTTATGTCGACCGCACCGGCGCGCTGTGGTTCGGCTCGATGGACGATGCGGAGCGCGAGGCGAGCGGGCAGCTCTACCGCGTCGGTCGGGATGGCCGGCTCAACGTGCGCGATTCTGGCTACGTCATCACGAATGGCCCGACCGCGAGCCCGGACGGCCGCACGCTCTATCACACCGATACCTTGCAGCGAGTGGTCTATGCCCTCGACCTTGGCGACGACGGCAGCCTGGAACGCAAGCGCGTCTTCGCCAACATCGACGGCTCCGGCTGCCCAGACGGCATGGCTGTCGACGAGGAAGGATGCGTGTGGGTCGCGCTGTTCGGCGGAGGGCGGATCGAACGGTTCTCGCCCGACGGCCGATGCATCGGGCGTGTCGACTTTCCGTGTTCCAACATCACCAAGCTTGCGTTCGGCGGCGATGACCTGCAGACGGTCTATGCAACCACCGCCCGAAAGGGCCTGACGGACGAGGCGTTGCTGAGGGAGCCGCTTGCCGGCGGATTGTTTGCGTTTCGCGCGCCGGTCAAGGGTCTGCCTTCCGCGGAATGTGCCGTGAATTTTTCAGCCGCGATGATCGATCAATCCTGACGGACGAGCCCGCGTGCCGCGAGGTTGCGATACAGGGCGCGGACACCGAACGTCCACGGCGCGATCTCCGTCGACAGGCGGACTGTGTTGACCAGCGCGCCGAGGGGCGGGGCGCTGATCGTCACGCGGTCTCCCAGGTGGTGCGTAAAGCCGGCGCCAGGTGCGTCACGGTCCTTGATCGGCGAGAACATCGTGCCGAGAAACAGCATGAAGCCGTCCGGGTATTGATGGTGCGGCCCGCAGGTCTGAGCCACGAGGTCGAGCGGGTCGCGGCTAATCTCGCTCATGTGGCTCACGCCGTCGAGCACGAAGCCGTCGTCGGCGCCTTCAACACGGAGCGAGACCTGCGTCGCGCGGATCGTGTCGATCGTGAAGCGCTCGTCAAACAAGCGCACGAACGGGCCGATGGCGCAGGAGCCGTTGTTGTCCTTGCATTTGCCCAGCAGCAGCGCGGAGCGCCCCTCGATGTCGCGCAGGTTCACGTCGTTGCCCAGCGCCGCTCCCACGACATGCCCGGCGCTGCTGACCGCGAGCACGATTTCCGGCTCGGGGTTGTTCCACCGCGAGGCCGGATGCAGGCCCACATCGGCGCCGAACCCGACTGCCGACATCGGCTGCGATTTGGAAAACACTTCCGCATCGGGGCCGATGCCGACTTCCATGTATTGCGACCACGCGCCCCGGCGCTGCAGTTCTTCCTTGAGCCGCATGGCTGCGTCGGAGCCGGGCTTGATCTTGGAGAGGTCCGAGCCCACCACGCCGACAATGGACGCGCGCACGTCGCGCGCCTTGGCTGGGTCGCCGCCCGCCTGTTCTTCAATCACCCGCTCGATCAGGCTGACGGCGAACGTCACGCCGCAGGCCTTGATCGCCTGCAGATCATTCGGAGCGAGCAGGGTGGGCGCATTGCTTGCGCGACCGGTGGCCATGGAACGCTCGACAAGCGCTTCGACGCGACCGAGGTCTTCCCCGCGTGCCTGCCGGGCGACGGCCAGTACGTCAGGATGCTCGAACAGGTCCGCCACCGTCGGCACGGCTTCCGTGATATCGAAAACGACACCGTTGCGTACCACCACGACGGATGGCCCCTCGCCGTTGGCCGTTGTACGCCACACCCGACCGACGAGCGCTGCATGCTCAAGATCGTGCGGCAAGTAGTTGGCGATGTCGGTCATGTGCGCTCCGTGAGTAGACACCCTGTTGCCGGGGAACCCGCGTGATCGTAGAGACGGCGATGCAGGGTGTCCAACAGCGTGACGCAATTTCCAACCTGTTGGACAATCGAATCAATCATGAAGAGGGCAGGTTTCCAGTGAAGACAGACTATGAGGTGCCAGCGCTCAAGCGCATTCATGACGTGCTGGAGATACTTTGCGCGGCGACGTCTCCTGTGCGGCCGGCTGCGTTGGCGCAGGCGACGGGCATGTCCAGAAGCACGTTGTACCTGCTGCTGGAGTCGCTCGAAAAGCGCCGCTGGATTGAAAAGCGGGCCGACGGCTACCTGATCGGCTTGACGTTGTTCGAGCTGGGCAACGCCTATTTCCGCCACGACAGCTTGCTGACAGCGTTCCGGCGCGAATCCGCCGCCTTCGTGGCCATGCACAACGAAGTCGTGCAGCTTGCTGTGCTCGACGGCACGGAAGTCGTCTACATCGCGCGGGAAGATGCGCCGCGGCCGGTGCGCCTGGTCTCGGATGTCGGCCTGCGCCTGCCGGCACATTGCTGCGCGCTGGGCAAGGCGCTGCTGGCGAGCCTCGATGACGAAGCGGTGTGTGCGCTGCTGCCGGCGCGTCTTGCCGCCATGACGGAGCACACCACCACGCGCCGTGCCGATTTGCTCGACGAGCTTGAGCGCATTCGCGTGCGGGGCCTTGCGACAGAGCGTGAGGAGGTGGTGGCGGGGCTCGCCTGCTTCGCGGCGTTTGTGGGCATCACGCCGCTCGGCAAGCGCGTTGCGGTGAGTTCCAGCGTGCCGGTCAGCCGACTGGACGCCCGCCGGGAGAAGCGCCTCGTCGTCGGTGTTGCGGGGATGGCGGACCGCATCGGCCGCGCGCTCGCGCAGGCATAGTGGCGGGCTGCTTCGTGGCCGGTTCCGCTATGATCGCCACACCTCTTTTTTCTTTCCTTTTTTCTCCCCTTGGCGCGTAGGCGTTTCTCATGACCACCGGCACCACTCCTCCTCGCATGGCCGATGTTGCGCGCGTTGCCGGCGTGTCGAAGATGACCGTGTCTCGGGTGCTGGCAGGCGGCAGCGTGTCGCCCGAGACCCGGGCGCGCGTGCAAGAGGCCATCGATGCACTCGGCTACGTTGCTACGGCTGCGGCTGGGATGCTGTCCAGCGGCCGATCGGAATTCGTCGCCGCGCTGGTGCCTTCGCTGGCCAGTTCCAACTTTGCCGATACTGTACGCGGGCTGAGCGATGCGCTGGCGCCGCATGGTCTGCAACTGCTGCTGGGGGATACCGACTACCACCTCGATCAGGAGGAGGCGCTGGTGCGGTCGCTGCTGCGCCATCAGCCGCGTGGTATTGCCTTGACCGGGCGCCATCACAGTCCAGGCACGCGTGCGTTGCTGGAGCGCGCCGGCATCCCCATCGTCGAGATGTGGGATCTGCCTGAACGCCCGATCGACAGGGCGGTCGGGTTCTCGAACGCCAAGGCCTCGCTCGCGATGCTGCATCACCTGCATCAGCGGGGCTACCGGCGCATTGGTTTCCTGTGCGGGGCAAGCGAACTGGACCGGCGCGGCACCGACCGCATGCGCGGGTACATGAGCGGGATCAAGGCGCTTGGCCTGGGCGAGCCGCGTGTGATCCGCCTGGGCGAATCGCCCATCACCATGAGCCACGGCGGCCCGGCGATGGCCGCGCTGCTCGATGCCTGGCCCGACACTGATGCCGTGATGTGCGTGAGCGACATGTCCGCATTTGGCGCCATCATGGAATGCCACCGGCGCGGCTTGTCCGTGCCCGGTGACATTGCTGTTGCGGGCTTCGGCAATTTTGAGGTCGCGTGGTGCTGCCATCCGACCATCACGACGATTTCCGTCGACGCGTATGGCATCGGCCTGCGCACGGGCGAGGTCTTGCTCGATGCGCTCGGCGTTGGCGAGGCCACGAGCACGCGCAAGCTCTCACGCATCGACTTCAGCGTTGTCGAGCGCGAGAGCGCATAGCCGGCGGCTTCATGCGCAGCGTCAATGCGAGTGCCGTGGATTGCCGCGCGTCTCGATGACGTTCAGGTACAGCGTTGCCGGCTCCAGGCATCCGCCCGTCGAAAGCTGCCCGACAAACTGCCGATAGATTTCCTGCCAGGGCGTTTGCGACTGCGGCACGCTGAAGGTCGCGCTTTCACGGCGGCGTTCCAGCTCTTCCGCATCGACCAAGACATCGACCCTGCGTGCATTGAGGTCCACGCGGATGCGATCGCCCGTGCGCAGCAGCGCCAGGCCGCCACCCGCCGCCGCCTCGGGCGACATGTTCAAAATGGACGGGCTCGCCGAGGTGCCGCTTTGCCGGCCATCGCCCATGCACGGCAGCGATTCGATCCCTTGCTTGACCAGTGCCGCCGGCGGCGCCATGTTGACGACCTCGGCACTGCCCGGATAGCCGACCGTGCCGCAGCCACGGATGACGAGGATGCAGCGCTCGTCAATCGCCAGCGCCGGATCGTTGATGCGGGCGTGATAGTCCTCGGGGCCATCAAAGACAATCGCGCGCGTCTCGAAGACGTTTTCCGCGCCGGGTTCGCTCAGGTAGGTCTGCCGGAATGCCTCGCCCACCACCGACATCTTCATGATCGCGCTGTCAAAGAAATTGCCAGACAGCACGATGAAGCCGGCGCGGTGCTTGAGCGGTGCGTCCACAGGAAAGATCACCTCGCGGTCGGCGGCGGGGGCGGCGTCGGCAATTGCACCGATCGTCCGGCCCGATACGGTGGGGCAATCGCGGCGCAGCAAGCCGCCCGCGTCAAGCTGGCGTAATACGGCGGGCACGCCGCCCGAGCGATGGAAGCTCTCACCCAGGTATTCCCCGGCCGGCATGCAGTTCACGAGCAGTGGAACCGACTCTCCGTGGCGCTGCCAGTCTTCGAGGCTCAATTCCACGCCCATGTGGCGCGCGATCGCGATGAGGTGCGGCGGGCAGTTGGTCGACGCGCCAAGCGCGGAAGCCACCATGATGGCGTTCTCGAACGCCAAGCGCGTCATGATCGTCGAAGGGCGGACGTCTTCACGCACGAGGTCGACGATGCGCTTGCCGGTGGCATAGGCCATCTGCCCACGCTCCCGATACGCCGCCGGAATGCTGGCGCACCCGGGCAGCGACATGCCCAGTGCTTCGGCCAGGCTGTTCATCGACAGCGCCGTGCCCATCGTGTTGCAGTGGCCGATCGACGGCGACGACGCGGTGGTCAGCTCCATGAAGCCTTCGTAGTCGATGTCGCCTGCAGCCAGCCGGTTGCGCGCATGCCAGATGACGGTGCCGGAGCCGACCCGTTTGCCATCGTGCCAGCCGTCCAGCATCGGCCCGCCAGAGAGAACGATGGCCGGCAGGTCCACCGTGGCGGCGGCCATCAGGCAGGCGGGCGTGGTCTTGTCGCACCCGGTCGTCAGCACAACGCCGTCGAGCGGGAAGCCGTGGAGGATCTCGACCAGGCCGAGATAGGCCAGATTGCGATCGAGCGCCGCGGTCGGGCGGCGGCTCTGCTCGGCCAGCGGATGAACCGGAAACTCCATCGGAATGCCACCCGCGTCGCGTATGCCGGCCTTCACACGCTGCGCCAATTCAAGATGGTGCCGATTGCACGGCGCCAAATCGTTACCCGTTTGCGCAATGCCGATGATAGGCCGCCCCGACTGCAGCTCTTCGCGCGTCAGGCCGTAATTCATGAAGCGTTCTACATAGAGGGCAGTCATGTCGGCGTGGCTTGGGTCGTCGAACCAAAGCTGGCTGCGCAGTCTGCGGGGAGGTTGGGCGGGCATGGTGTCTCGGTCGTTATATGCAACTGGGATTCCCTCTGCGGGGAATTGGCGTGGCGCTTTCCGGAAGCCTGTGACGCAATTTTGGTACCGGTAACAACGCATGGTAGAGCCGGAACAAGGCGCAGGCAATAGCGCGTGTTGTCAGCCCCACTTCGGGGGAGGGTGTTTGGATTTGCCGACACCTGCCAGAGCGCAAGCGTTTGCCGCCCCCCGGCTGGTGGGGGAGGGTTGCGATTTCACGATTCTGCAAACAACCCGCCCTATGTTGGACCGATCTTCGGGGGAGGATAGGGGGCTGCCATGCAGGGGTTAGGGTTATCTGCACGATTCGAAAAAACCGACGCGGGGCGACGTGAAATCGCTACGCGCGGCGGCGCGCTCAGTCGCTCAAGCCGCGCGCTTCTCATCATGGTGGATGGGCAAGTCACGGGCGAGGACCTTGCCGTGCGTGCCGGCCAGCTCGGACTGGAAGCGCAGGCCGTATTCGATCTGGTGCAGGCCGGTTTCATCCAACGCGCAACCGATGTTGCCAGCGAGCCCGTCTTCGTTCAGGTGGCCGAGCCGCAACCCGAGGCGCCCAAGCCCGCTGCACCTGCCGCACCGGCGCGCAAGCGTTCGCTGGCGGCGGCGCGCATGTACCTCATGGATATTGCGGCGCGCACATTCAGCTCGGCCGAGCACCCGATCCGCCAGCGCCTTGTCGAGGCCACCGACCGCGCCTCGGTGGAGGGCGCGTTCGATGCATTGCTGGCGGCCCTGCGCGAAGCCACATCGGCGTCGATGGTGGAGCAGGTAGAAGTGTCCTTCCGCGGGTTTCTGCCGGCCGAAGACAGCGTGGCCGGCTGACCGATCAGGCAGCCTGCTGCGCCACCTCGTCCTGGAGCAGCCCGCGCGCCCGCTGATTCGACTTGTAGATGTTGTCACGCACCGGCACCGCGCCGGTCTTCACGCTGTGCACCCATTCCTGGGTCGACATCACCGCCGCGAAGCGCGATTGCAGCACCACGCTGAACACGCGGTGGATCTCTTCCGCACTCGCAAAGCCGGCCTGGTTTTGATACGGCACCGCGCCCGACGCGTCATGCAGAAACTCCACCGCCGTGCCGTTGTGCAGGGCGTGATTGATGGTGGACGCATCGCAGTTGTGCGTCATGTAGCCGACCACGGTCAGCGTATCGATGCCGCGAGCAGCCAACCATTGCGCCAGGTCCGTCTCGGGATAGGCGCTGGGCAGCAGCTTGCGCAGATAGTGGTCATGCGGACGCGACGCCACCACGGGGTGCAGTTGCCAGCCGTCGGTGTCGATGGCAAACAGCGGCGAGCTGGCCGGCGAGGTCTGCTGCACGACGATCACCGGAATGCCCGCCTCGCGTGCCGCATCCATGGCGGCACCGATGTTTGCGACCGTCTGCTGCGGGTCCGGATACTCGATCGGCAGGCCGCCCGTGAAGTATTCGTTCTGCACATCAATGACGATCAGGGCGCGCTTCGGGGCATTGTTCGTGGTCATGGCTGACTCCTCAAGGTGGGTTGGATCGGGCATTTGCGTGGGCCCGTGGACAGCATCTTCGCCGATGACTATCCTTCCCGACAGTGGCCCGAAAGACGTTTATCGAAAGAATCGGGCCAAAGCGCGGAGCCCGTATGCAACCTCAGCATCCCCAGCAACCTCAGCATCCCCAGGAAATCGCCGTTCTGGCCTTCAACGACATCAGCCCATTTCACCTGTCCGTGCCGTGTCTTGTGTTTGAAGATCGCGTCTGGGCCGGGCTGCCGTCCTACAATCTGCGGATCTGTGCCGGGGAGCCCGCCAGGAAGGGCGGTCTGCGCACCACGGCCGGGTTTGCCGTGCAGACCGATCTCACACTCGAAGATGCCGCCCGCGCCGACGTACTGATCGTGCCGTCCTGGCGGGATACACAGGAGCGCCCGCCGGCGGCCATGGTGAATGCGGTACGGGATGCTTACGAACGCGGCGCAACGGTGGTCGGCCTGTGCCTGGGCGCGTTTGTGCTGGCCGAAGCAGGCGTGCTCGACGGCCATGAGGCGACGACGCATTGGAGCGCCGCCGATGCGTTCTCGCAGCGCTACCCGCGTGTGAAGCTTGTGCCCGATGTGCTCTATCTGGACGCTGGCGGCGGCCGTCTGGTGACATCCGCAGGCACGGCCGCCGGGTTGGACTGCTGCCTGCACCTCGTGCGCCGTTGGCATGGCGCTGAGGTGGCCAACCGCATTGCACGGCGGCTGGTGGTTGCGCCGCACAGGCAGGGCGGCCAGGCGCAATACATCGAGCAACCGCTGCACGATGCGCCGGGCGGTGATCGACTGTCCGATTTGCTGAACTGGGCAGTGGCCAACTTGGCGGAGCCGCATTCACTCGACTCGCTGGCCGAACGCGCGGCCATGAGCCGGCGCAATTTCACGCGGCGCTTTCGTGAACTGACAGGAACCACTGTCAGCCAATGGTTGCTCGGGCAGCGTCTGGCCTATGCGCAACGCATGCTGGAAACCACGCGTCAGCCGGTCGAAGCGATTGCGCAACTGGCGGGATTCGGCAGCGCCGTATCGCTGCGCCAGCATTTCAGCCGGACGTATCACACGTCGCCCAGCGCTTACCGCGCCTTGTTTGCGCAAGCCTGAAAAGAAAAAAGCGGCTGGTCAGCCGCTGTGGTGTGTTGTTTACTTGCTCAGCTCGTGGCCGATGACGGCGCCTGTTGCGGCACCCCCGATCGTCCCGGCTGTGCTATGCGTGATTTCGTGGCCGGCCACACCGCCCGCCACAGCACCGCCCGCCGTACACGCCGTGAGGGTGGGAGCCAACACGGCAAGCGCGCATACCAGCGCTGTTTTCCATGCATTCATGATGTCCTCCTGAGTGGCCGGCCAGATGCAGCGGCCAGCATGTCTCTCAGTCGAGCAAAGCGCGTGCCGCGCTCACATGAACAATGGCGACAGCGACAGATGCGACAGCGCGATCACGATCACCTGTGCAATCACCAGCAGGATCAGCGGTGACAGATCGAGCCGCCCGCCCAGCGGGGGCACCACGCGGCGGATCGGGCGCAACAGCGGGTCGACCAGCGTGTTGAGCACTGCGCCCATGGGCGATGCCGGCCCCATCCACGACAGGACAGCTGACGCAATGGTCACCCATACCAGCACGTTGAACGCCCACTTGAGCACGGTGAAGAGCGCAGCCACAAAGCCCATGGGCACGAGTGCCATCGGGCTCACGCCCACCGACGCCACCAGCAGGAACAGATAGACAAGCGCCGTGACATAGGCGGCCACCAGCGACGACCAGTCGATATAGCCCGTGGCCGGAATCACCCGGCGCAGCGGGTGCACCAGCCAGCCGGTCAGCTGGAAGATGGCCTGCGACAGCGGATTGCGCGGTGACAGCCGCACCGCTTGCGTCCAGGCGCGCAGCAGCAGCGCCGCGCCGAAGAGCGAGAAGATCGTGTCGAGCAGAAAACGCGTGATATCGCCGAACATGCGTCCGGTTCTCCTATGGTCAGGTCGGGCAGAAGCGCGCGGCAAACACGGCGCGCTGAGGCGGGGTATTGTCGCACGGCAATCTGACGACGATCTGTGCGGTGATGCCCCTGCACAAGGGGGAGCACATTCGCGTATTGTGGTGCCCGTTCGCCGCCTTTCCTGCCAGGAGACCTGCCTTGAAACCAATCCTGTTCCGCGCGTTGTTGTCGTTGGCGTGCCTGTCTGCTGTGCCGCAAGTGCATGCGCAGGCCGATACCACGTTCACCGTCGAATCAAGTGCCTTTGCCGACAACGGGGTCATGGACCGCAAGTACGCCGGCAAGAACCCCGCCAACGCCAATTGCACGGGCGACAACGTCTCGCCGCCGCTGCACTGGTCGAACGTGCCCGCGGGCACCAACAGCCTTGTGCTGATCGTCTCCGACCCGCAGGGCGCGGGCGGCCTGGGCGTGAACCACTGGATGGCCTACGGTATCCCGGCCACGCAGACGAGCCTGCCGGAAGGCGCCGGCACCGGACCGGCGCTGCGCATGGGCCAAAACTCCATCGGCAAGCCGGCGTATCTCGGGCCGTGTCCGCCCAAGGGCACGGGCATGCATCACTACGTATTTTTGTTGATCGCCACGGATCTGGCGCCGGATGCGCTGCCCAATGGGCTGACCCGCGCTGAACTGGATGCGGCCATCAAAGGGCATAGCAAAGGCGCCGCAGCCTGGATCGGCCGATTCGGCAACTTTTGACGGATGCGAGGCCGTTCACGGGTCCGCGCTGCGCGCGGCCGGCGGCGGCTCACAATCCCGCTACCGGAAAATTCGCCTGCCAGACAGCGCTTTGCACGTTGACCGGTTTCGGAATCAGCTTCTGCTGCAGGAACAGGTCTGCAATCTGCTGCTGCGAGGCCACGATCTGCGGCGTGACCGGCGTGACGCCGTAGGGCACGCGCCGCAACCAGGTCTCCACAACGGGCTGCTCGATGCCGAGCTTGGGCGCAAGCAGGGCGGCGGTTTCCTGCGGATGCTGATTCACCCACAGCCCCGCCGTGCGCAGCTGGGCCAGGATGGCGTTGACCGCGCGCGGATGCGTGTTCACGAATCCCGGGGTGGCTTCGTAGAAGTTGAACACCGGCAGCTCGCTGAAATCGCCCAGCGTGCGTGTCTTCAACGCCTTTTGTGCCAGCGCGTGATACGGATCCCACACGACCCACGCATCGACCGCGCCGCTCTCGAAGGCTGCGCGCGCTTCAGCCGGTGGCAGGTAGATCGGCTGAATGTCCTGCACCGTGAGGTTGGCGCGACGGAGCAGCTGCACCAGCAGGTAGTTGGAGCTGGAGCCCTTCTGCAGCGCGATGCGCTTGCCTTTCAGGTCGGCCACGCTGTGCGCGGGTGAGCTGTCGAGCACGAACAGCGCCTCGTTGGTCTTGCCGCCCGGCTCGGCCCCCACATAGACAAGGCGCGCGCCTGCGGCCTGCGCAAACACGGCCGGCGGCGCGCCGGTGTAGCCAAAGTCAATGCTGCCCGTGTTGAGCGCCTCGAGCAGTTGCGGCCCGGCAGGGAATTCCTTCCACTCGACCTTGTAGCCGAGGTCGCCCAGCGGTTTGTCGAGTGCGCCTTGCGCTTTGAGCACGGCAAGCAGCCCCGCTTTTTGAAAGCCGATGCGCACCGTGGTTGGCTCGGCGGCCTGCGTCAGGCCTGCGCACAGCGTCATGCCGGCGCCAAGCAATGCGGCCAGCCAGCGTCGGCGGCCAGATGGGGCGGTGTGGGGCGAATGGCTTTGCATGGTTCCTCCTGCGTCGTCTGTGTTGTGCAACTGATGCTACGGACAGCGCACGCACGAAGGAACGAACAAGATTGCATGTGGATAGACGCCGCCAACGTCAGCCCGCCGCTGCAGTGGCGGCAAGCTCCGCCAGGTACGCCCACGGATAGATGCCGCGCGCATGTCCATCACTGAAAACCAGTTGCACACCGTAACCCGCAGGCGCGATGGTGGTGACGCGCACGGCGGCC
Organism: Ralstonia pickettii; assembly: GCF_016466415.2. Classification (NCBI taxonomy): domain Bacteria; kingdom Pseudomonadati; phylum Pseudomonadota; class Betaproteobacteria; order Burkholderiales; family Burkholderiaceae; genus Ralstonia; species Ralstonia pickettii. Next base: position 846,662 of record NZ_CP066772.2, read on the forward strand.
GGCACGTTGATCGGCGTGCCGTGATGGCGCTTGAACTGGCACTCCGCACAGCGGCACGCCTCGCGCAATGCCGCGTGGTCAAGTACGACAACGGCGTCTGCCCAGTGCAACCGCAGCCGGCCTTGGGCGACGTCGTTTTCGATACGCTCAGGCGGATGCACGGGCGCGCTCGATTTGTGCCAAGGCGATCCGCACGGCCTTGACGACTTCCGGGTCGCCATCGGTTTGTGCGCTGCGCAGGGCGGGCAGGGCAGAGGCTTCGCCGATCTCTCCCAGTGCGAGTGCCGCCTCCTTGCGCAGGTTGCTGATTGGGTGGGTGAGCAACGCGGCGAGTGCATCGACGGCATGCGCGGCGCGCCACCGGCCAAGCGCGCGGGCCGCCTGTAGACTGACCTGCCAATACGCATCGGCCAGCGCATTCACCAACGCCTGCGTGACATGTGGGTCCGGAGCCAACGCCCGCAGTTTGCCGAGCGTGCTTGCGCTTTCCTCACGCACGCGCCAGGCGGTGTCTTGCAGCGCATCGAGCAACGCGGGCAGCACGGCGGCCGCGGTGGCAAGGCCGAGCGCGCCCACTGCGGCGCGGCGCACGTCGACATCTGCGTCATGACGCGCGCGTTCCGCCAGCGCCGGCAATGCGCCCACATGCTTGCGCCAGCCGAGCACCGCAACGGCCTCGCGACGCACGGCGGCGTCGGCGTCTTGCAAGGCGTGCAGCGCGGGTGCTTCGCTCTCGGGCACGCGCAGTTCACGCAGCCCACGCAATGCGGCGGCGCGCACAAAGGCATTGGCATGGTCGACGTAAGGCAACAGCGCGGGCGCAGACTCGGGCGACTTCAAATCCGCCAGGCCGATTGCGGCTGCGTCACGCACGGTGCCATCGGCGTCTTCCAGCGCACGGGCGAGCGCGGCCACGGTATCCGGCTGTTCCCACGTTGCCAGGATGCGCGCAGCTTCCAGCCGAACTTCGGGGGCAGGGTCTTGCTCAAGCAGCGCAATCACGTTTGGCAGCGCATCGGCGTTTTCTTCATCGGCGATCTGCAGCAGGGCAACGCGGCGGGTGGCGGCATCCGCGTCGTGCAGACGCGCCAGGGGTGTTGTCGTCATCGCCGCCTCAACGCAACAGGTACGGGATGTCGACCTTCACCGCGCCGGTCGGGCAGTCCTGCTCGCAGGGCATGCAGTACCAGCATTCGTCGAACTGCATGAAGGCCTTGCCTTTGGTCAGGTCGATGGCGAGCAGGTCGAGCGGGCAGACGTCGACGCACACGGTGCAGCCCTTGTCGGCAATGCACTTGGCTTCGTCGATGGTGACGGGCGCGCTGCTGCGCGAGGTGATGTCGTGCGGCGTGTGGGTGGAATGAACGGTCGTCTGTTGCATGGTCATGCAGCCTTCGGAATGCGCATGTGCGCGTAGGAATCGGTGCCGAGCACATCGACAGGGATGACGTACGGCTCGATGGCCTGCTTGCGGCTGGCCATGGCACCGTGTGCGTCCTTGTACAAGCGCGTGTGGCAGAACCAGTTGGCGTCGTCGCGTTCGGGGTAATCCACGCGGTGGTGGTACAGGCCCCAGCGGCTCTCGGTACGGAAGAGCGAGGCGCGCGCGGCCATCTCGGCGCAATCGCGGATGAAGCTGACTTCCATCGCGCGCATCAGCTCGTGCGGGTTGCGGGCGTGCAGGTGGGTGATGTCTTCGGCAATCTCGTCGAACCTCCGCAGGCCGATTTCCATCTTGCGTGTGACCTTGGGCGGCTGCAGGTAATCGTTCACCATGCGGCGCAGCTTGTATTCCACTTGTGCGGGGGGCAGTCCGTGGTCGCGTTGCAGCGGCGCAAAGATGCGCGCGCGCTCGCGTTCGATCTGCGCGTCGTCGACGCGGGCGTCGCCTTGCCGGCCGGCGATGTGGTCCGCCGCGTTCTGCCCCGCAAACCAGCCATACGTAAACGCGCCGAGCATGTAGTTGTGCGGCACGGCCGCCATGTCGCCCGCCGCGTAAAGGCCCGGCACGGTGGTTTCCGCGCGTGCATTCACATACACGCCAGACGCGCTGTGCCCGCTGCAGAAGCCGATTTCCGAGATGTGCATCTCCACCATCTGCGTGCGGTAATCGGTGCCGCGCCCCGCGTGGAAGCGGCCGCGGCTCGGGCGCTCGTTGGTGTGCAGGATGGTCTCGATGGTCTGGATGGTTTCTTCGGCAAGGTGGTCGAGCTTGAGAAACACCGGGCCCTTGCCGCCCTGCAGTTCCTGGTAGAACTCCCACATCATCTGGCCGCTCCAGTAGTCGCACTGGATGAAGCGCTCGCCGCGCGCGTTGGCTGTGTAGCCGCCCAACGGGCCGGTCACATACGCGCAGGCGGGGCCGTTGTAATCCTTGATGAGCGGGTTGATCTGGAAGCATTCCAGGTTGGAAAGCTCTGCGCCGGCGTGATACGCCATCGCGTAGCCATCGCCTGCGTTGGTGGGGTTTTCGTATGTGCCCATCAGGTAGCCGGAGGCCGGCAGGCCAAGGCGCCCCGCCGCACCGCAACTCAGCACCACGGCCTTTGCGCGCACCACGAGGAAATCCGCCGTGCGGCAATCGAAGCCGAGCACGCCGCAAGCGGCGCCATCGGCATCCGTCAGCACGCGCGTGACGACAATGCGGTTCGTGATCTCCACCCGCGCACGCTTGAGCTGGCGATACAGCACCTTCTTGATGTCGTGCCCCTCCGGCATCGGCAGCACGTAGCTGCCCATGTGGTGGACCTTCTTGACGGCATAGTCGCCGGTTTCGTCCTTCTCGAACTTCACGCCCCAGCGGTCAAGCTGCTCGATGGTGGCAAAGCTGTGCTGCGCATAGGCATACACGCCCGATTGATCGACGATGCCATCGTTGGCCAAGGTGATTTCGCGCGTGTATTGCTCAGGCGTGGCATGCCCCGGAATGACCGCGTTGTTCAGCCCGTCCATACCCATCGAGATGGCGCCGCTGCGCTTCACGTGCGCCTTGTCGATCAGCAGCACACGCAGCGCAGGGTTGCGTTCTTTTGCCTTGATGGCCGCCATCGGGCCGGCCGTGCCGCCGCCCACGACGACGAGGTCGTACTCCAGTTCCAACGTGTTCATTTGGTGCCTTGCAAAGGAAGGATGGATTGCGCATGCGCCGCCACCTGCCGATCCAGCCGAAGCCGGTACTGGAAGGCGTCGCCGCGAAAATACAGGCGTTCAAAATCGATGGGCGTGCCCTGTGCGTCGTGCGTCAGACGCTCCACGCGCAACAGTGCCGCGCCTGCGCCCGTCTCGAGTGCGGTTGCGGTGGCGTGGTCGGCCAGCACCGCATCGATGGCCAGCGTCGCATGACCGAGCGCCACCCCTGCGTCCTGCTCCAGCACGAGGAAAACATCGCGCGTGACGAGGTCCGCCCGCGCGACGCTGCTGCCCAGCGGCTCCGGCAGCCACGTCACCTCAAGGGAAACCGGCACCTGATCGAGCAACCGCACGCGATGCAATTCCGTGACGGCCGTGCCGGGTGCCAGTTGCAGCGCCTGTGCCACGTCGATCGGCGCGGGCAGCGTGCGCAGCTTCAGCACGCGGTTGCGGATGGCGTGACCTTGTGCCGACATCGCCTCAGCAAAGCCCTGCAGCGCGGTCACGTTCTGGAAGGCCTTCGGCTGGCTCACAAAGGTGCCTTTGCCGTGGCGGCGGAAGATCAGCCCTTCGTTCTGCAAATCGGCCAGTGCCTGACGCACGGTGATGCGGCTGGCGTTGAACTGCTCGCCCAGCGCCGCTTCCGAAGGCAGCAGCGAGGCGGGCGCATAGTGGCCGCTGAGAATGCCCTCGCGCAGCGTGCCCTTGATGCGCTCATAGAGCGGCGGGGCAGGTTGGCGGTGCAAATTTGAGGTGGTCATCGATGGGCGCAACTCGTCATAACAAGTTCGCCCAGTGTAAAAAGCTGACGTATGCAGCGGAACGAAGCTTTTTCGATATGCATGCTCGGTTTTTGGCACACGCCGCCGCCACAGCTCTGGCTGAGCGGTCTGCACAGCTGGCATCGCCTTGCGCGATGTTGGTGCGCTGCACGATGCGCAAACGCTGTGTCTGATATCAAAACCGATATCAGTCAGCCCCCAAAAAAACATTAGACGGTCATGTCAGGCTGTCCATACCATGGCTCACCACGGATCACCGGCACAGGAAGACGGGCGCCGCATGCCGGATTCGACTCGTGTATCGCGTTGCATAGACGACGTGCGCAGCCCGGGGGGTAGTGACCGGCTGCGTTCCACCATAACGGAGACAACGATGCAAAAAACGAGCGCTGCGTGCGCCAGACGGACCGTATTGACCTTCCTGGCCACGGCCGGTGTGCTTCTGACCACGGGCTTGGCGACAGCGGCGCACGCGGCTGACAAGTCGTTCACGATGGGCTTTGCCCAGGTGGGTGCCGAGAGCGAATGGCGCACCGCCAATTCGGAGTCCATCAAATCGACGGCCAAGGCGCAGGGCGTGAACCTGAAGTTCTCTGACGCGCAGCAGAAGCAGGAAAACCAGATCAAGGCGATCCGCTCGTACATCGCGCAGAAGGTCGATGTGATTGCGTTCTCGCCGGTAGTGGAATCCGGCTGGGACACCGTGCTGCAGGAGGCCAAGGCCGCCAAGATCCCGGTCATCCTCACCGACCGCGGCATCGACAGCAAAGACACCTGGCTCTACACGACGTTCATCGGCTCCGATTTTGTCGAGGAAGGCCGCAAGGCGGGCCGCTGGCTGCTGGAGAACGTCAAGCCCAAGGGCGACGTGAACATCGTCGAGTTGCAAGGCACTGTGGGCTCCGCGCCCGCCATCGATCGCAAGCGCGGCTTTGAAGAGATCATCAAGGCCGACCCGCACTACAAGATCATCCGCTCGCAAACGGGCGACTTCACCCGCGCCAAGGGCAAGGAGGTGATGGAAGCCTTCCTGAAGGCCGAGGGCAAGAAGATCAACGTGCTGTACGCGCACAACGACGACATGGCGATCGGTGCCATCCAGGCCATTGAAGAGGCCGGGCTCAAGCCGGGCAAGGACATCGTCATCATCTCCATCGACGGCGTGAAGGGCGCGTTTGAAGCCATGATGGCCGGCAAGCTGAACGTCACGGTGGAATGCAGCCCGCTGCTCGGGCCGCAACTGATGGATACCGCGCGCGCCGTGCTGGCGGGCAAGACCGTGCCCAAGCGCATCGTCACCAAGGAAGGCATCTTCCCGATGGAAGTGGCGGCCAAGGAATTTCCGAACCGCAAGTACTGATCCTACTGCGCGGCCCGATCTTGACACTGCGATGCTCGCCGTACCCATGTACGGCTGTGCTTCTCGTGCCAACCTCGGGCCGCTCGCTACGGATCATGAACAGGTTCGGAGCATGCCGGCAGAGCGGGTTACGTTGACTCGGCTGCCGGCTGCACCACGTTAACAGGTGACACCCATGTCGGATCACGTTGATCAACCCGCCGCGACAGATGCACGCGGCGCGCTGCTGCACATGCGCGGCATCTGCAAGAACTTTCCCGGCGTGCAGGCGCTGGCCGGGGTCGATTTCCGCTTGTTGCCCGGAGAAGTGCATGCGCTGATGGGGCAGAATGGTGCCGGCAAGTCGACGCTCATCAAGGTCCTGACCGGCGTTGAAGCGCCGGATGCGGGCGAGATTCTGCTCGGCGGTCAGCCCATCGCGCCGGGTTCGCCGCTGGAGGCGCAAAAGCTCGGTATCAGCACGGTGTATCAGGAGGTCAATCTCTGCCCGAACCTGACCGTGGCGGAGAACATTCACATCGGCCGCTTCCCCATGCGGCTGGGCAGCATCGACTGGCGTGCCACCAACCGGGCGGCGCAGGCACTGCTTGCCGATCTGAATATCCACATTGACGTCACGCTGCCGCTGTCGCTGTATCCGGTGGCCATTCAGCAGATGGTGGCGATTGCGCGCGCGCTTTCCACCGAAGCCCGCATCCTGATCCTCGACGAGCCCACCTCCAGCCTGGACGACGATGAAGTGGCCCGCCTGTTTGCCGCCATCCGCACGCTCAAGGCGCGCGGCATGGCCGTGCTGTTCGTCACGCATTTTCTGGAGCAAACGTACGCGATTGCCGACCGCATTACCGTGCTGCGCAACGGCCGGCTGGAAGGCGAATACGCCGCGCGCGATCTGCCGCAACTGCAACTGATCAACAAGATGGTCGGGCGCGACATCGATGCGAGCCGCTTCGAGCGCACCGAGGTGCCGCCCGTGGATGACACTGCGCCCGCGTTCCTGAGTGCGCGCGGCATGGGCCGTCGTGGCGTGGTGCAACCGCTCGATCTGGACGTCCGCCCCGGGCAGGTGCTCGGCCTTGGCGGCCTGCTCGGCTCAGGCCGAACGGAGACTGCTCGGCTGCTGTTCGGTGTTGACCGCAACGATGCGGGCTCGATCAACGTGCACGGGCAAGCGCGTCAGTTCAGTTCGCCGCGTGACGCCATCCGCCAGGGTATTGGCTTTTGCCCGGAAGACCGCAAGACCGAAGGCATCATTGCCGAACTGTCGATTCGCGAGAACATCATCCTCGCGCTGCAGGCCAAGCGCGGTCTGTTCCGCTATCTGCCCAAGAAGCGCCAGCGCGAGATTGCCGACCAGTACATCGCCCAGCTCGGCATCAAGACGCCCGACGCTGAAAAGCCCATCGGCCAGCTCTCGGGCGGCAACCAGCAGAAGGCCGTGCTCGCCCGCTGGCTGGCGACCGACCCGGCCATGCTGATCCTGGACGAACCCACGCGCGGCATCGACATCGCCGCCAAGCTCGACATCATGGACCTGGTGACCGCGCAGTGCCGCAAGGGCATGGCGATCCTGTTCATCTCCAGCGAGCTGCCGGAGGTGCTTCGCGTGAGCCACCGGCTGGCGATCCTGCGCGATCGCAAGAAGGTGGGCGAGCTGGCCGGCGCCGATGTGACGGAAGACAACCTGTGCCACGTGATTGCCGGCGGCGACGTGCCCGCCAGCCAATCCACCACCACCGGAGGCGCTGCATGAACCCCGTCAATCTGCGCGCACTGACTGGCCACCGATTGTTCTGGCCGTGCGTGACGCTGCTTCTGCTTTGTCTGCTCAACGCTTGGTTCAACCCGCATTTCTTTCACCTCGACGTTCGCAATGGGCATCTGTACGGCAGCCTGATCGACATCCTCAACCGCGCAGCACCGCTCATGCTCGTATCGCTGGGCATGACGCTGGTGATTGCGGTGGGCGGCATCGATATTTCGGCGGGCGCGGTGGTCGCCATTTCCGGCGCCATTGCGGCGTCGCTTGTCGGCGGCACGCTGGTGGTGCAGAACGGCCTGCCCGTCTACGTGACCAAGGTGCCGCTGCTGCTTGCGCTGCTGGCGGCCGTGGGCGCGGCGCTGGTGTGTGGCATGTGGAACGGCCTGCTGGTGGCGGGCGCGGGCATGCAGCCCATCATCGCCACGCTGATCCTGATGGTGGCCGGCCGCGGCGTGGCGCAGCTCATTACCGGCGGGCAGATCATCACCGTCTACTACGAGCCGTTCTTCTTTGTGGGCAACGGCTATCTGTTCGGTCTGCCGTTCGGGCTATACATCGCGGCTGCTGTGCTGGGCCTGCTGTTGCTGTTGATGCACCGCACGGCACTCGGGCTGTTTATCGAGGCCGTTGGCATCAACCCCGTGGCCGCGCGGCTTGCGGGGTTGAACACCAAGGCGCTGCTGTTTGGCATCTACGCATTCTGCGGTGCCATGGCCGGTGTTGCGGGGCTCATCATTTGCTCCAACGTCAAGAGCGCGGACGGCAACAACGCGGGGCTGCTGCTGGAGCTTGACGCCATCCTGGCCGTCACGCTGGGCGGCACCTCGTTGGCGGGCGGCAAGTTCAGCCTGTGGGGCAGCGTGATCGGGGCGCTCATCATCCAGACGCTTACCTACGCGATCTATTCGATGGGTGTGCCGCCAGAAATCAACCTCGTGGTGAAAGCCGTGGTGGTGTTTGCCGTGTGCCTGGCGCAATCGGAAGCGTTTCGCAGCATGCTCTTTCAACGCCACAGCCGTGCAGGGGCGCAGTCATGAGAATCAATCCACGGCGCTTGCCGTTCTACGTCACGCTGTTTTTGTTTGCGCTGTTGTTCGGCTTCGGGTCGGTCACTTACACGGGCTTCTTCAGCGTGCAGGTGTTTCTCAATCTGCTGATCGACAACGCGTTCCTGATCGTCGTTACCATCGGCATGACGTTCGTCATCCTGTCGGGCGGCATCGATCTGTCGGTCGGGGCGGTGGTGGCGCTGACCACCATGATCTCCGCCGCGTTGGTCGAACATCACGGCTGGTCGATTGGCGTGGTGGTGCCTCTGGTGCTGGCTGTGGGGTGCCTGTTCGGCCTGATGATGGGCGTGCTGATCCAGGTGTTCCGCATTCAGCCGTTTATCGTCACGCTGGGCGGCATGTTCCTCGCGCGGGGGCTGTGCTATCTCATCAGCATCGATTCGATCAGCATTACCGACCCGATCTACACCGCGCTCTCGCAGCACAAGATCCAGTTGGGCGGCGGCAACTACGTGTCGCCCAGCGTGGTGATTGCGCTGGTGGTGTTTGCGGCAGCAGCGTGGCTTGCACATTGCAGCCGCTTTGGTCGCACGGTGTACGCACTGGGTGGCAATGAACGGTCTGCCCTGCTGATGGGCTTACCGGTGGCGCGCACGCGCATTCTCGTCTATGTGCTCAGCGGTTTCTGCTCGGCGCTGGGCGGGGTGCTGGTCACGTTCTACATGCTGTCCGGCTACGGGCTGCACGCGCAAGGCATGGAACTGGACGCCATTGCCGCCACGGTGGTCGGTGGCACGCTGCTCACCGGCGGCGTGGGCCTCATCAGCGGCAGTGTAGTGGGCGTGCTGTTGCTTGGCGTCATCCAGTCGCTGATCACCTTTGACGGCACGCTTAGCTCCTGGTGGGCGCGCATTGCGATTGGTGTGTTGCTGTACGTGTTCTGCCTCATGCAACGCTTTCTTGGGCGCGCACAGCGCGGGGCAGCATTGCCACCGTCGACCCCGCACAGGCCGGCGCGGCCGTCGAACGAGACGGCAAAGGACGCCCCGGCTTCGGCCATCTTCATGCAGTCGCACGCCGTACCGCCTTTCAATTAGGCACACGCAGTTGCGGTTTCCCGTAGGCATACCGACCTTGTAAAGGTTGTTTCGCGCAACGATCAGATTGCAGGCGTTGGGCGCCGAACTTGGCGTGCAGGTGGAGTCCTTCCAAACGAACAGCGAAGCGGCGATGTGCGAGCGCATTCACCGCGCGTTTGAAGAAGGCCAGGACGCCGTGCTGATCAACGCAGGTGCGTGGACGCACTACAGCTACGGCGTCCGCGATGCGCTGGCGATCCTGACGTGTCCGGTGGTGGAATTGCATATGTCCAACATCCACGCACGCGAGCCGTTCCGACATCACTCGGTATTTGCCGACATCGTCAGCGGGCAGATCTGCGGGTTTGGCGTCCAGAGTTACCTTCTGGCCCTGCGGGCGGCGGTATCGCCAATCGATCCGAGGAGCGCCGGCAGTCGTTCCTGAACCGATAGCGCTTTCCAGGTTCGACAATGCTATGGGTGAAGCTTCTCGCCCTTGTTCAGCATGTCGATGACCTGAGAAATCTTCTTGGCGCGCGTCTCGGCCTTTTTCACGTTCTGGATCCTGAACAGAATCGCGTACCGGTTCTGGCCATTCAAGGTGGCGAAGAATTGCCTGGCCTTCGGGTTGGCATCCAAAGCCTGCTGCAGGTCATCGGGCACGGTTGACGTACCCGCAGACGAATAGGCCGCCTCCCAGCGGCCGTCTTGCTTGGCCAGCTCGATTGCGCGAAGCCCTGCAGGGCGCATTCTCCCGGCGGTGATCAAGGCTTCAGCCTTGGCGGTGTTGATCTTCGACCAGATGCTCTTGGCGGTTCTGGGCGTGAACCGCTGCAGCCAGTAGTGCTCGTTTTCCGCCTGCTTTTGCCCGTCGATCCATCCATAGCAGAGGGCGCTCTCAACGGCCTCTGCATAAGACACAGTGGATTGTTCGGCCGACCGCTTTGCGATGCGAAGTCAGACGCCAGCCACAGCCTCTCCGTGGGTTTCCAGCCAGGCTTCCCAGGCTTCCTGATTGGTGAAGGAAAGTTTTGGATTGTGCATTGCGCTGGACCATTGCCATCGAATTTGTCGGAGACGTTACTCGCGCCTGAAACCGAGAACACCCCTGCCCATTGCGTTTTCGGAAACCAATGGGTTCGGCATCCACGCCGTGCGCACTTCCAGCTTGTCTCCATCCAGCGTATAGAACCGTTCCTGCTCCGTGCCGGTCCAGGCTTCATTCCAGGACGCGTCGACCTTCGTGATGAACCGATCGTCCTCGACCCGATACCGCCCGGTATAGGCCACGATCGTACGGAACAGCGCCGCCAGCTTCTCGTCTGTGTTCCCCGGCTCCCGCACTTTCGCGGTGAGAAGCACCATCATGCGCTCGTCAGCGCCGAAGACCAGTGACCCATTGGGGTCAGCGCCCCAGGGCTGCGTACGCTCCTTAGTCTCCTGAAGCTCGGTCTCGAAAGACACCAGCCGCCAGCTACCGTGCAGCCTTGTATCGCGCTCAGTCATCGTTCGTCCTGTCGTCGTTCGTTCAAGTGTTCATAGGCGATGGGCGCCGCAAAACAACATGCGTCGCCTTTTCTGATGCTACGGATTCAACGCACGCGTAGCCCAGCGCTCGCAAGTCGATCCCCTCGAACAGGGGTTCCCCACGGCCAAGCAAGACCGGCGAGATCGCGATGTGCAGCTCATCGATGAGGCCTTCACGCAGGTACTGCCGGATGGTGCCCGGCCCACCGCCAATGCGTACATCCTTCCCGCCCGCGGCCTCGCGGGCACGTTCGAGCGCTTCTCGAAAGCCGCCTGTGATGAAGTGGAAGGTCGTGCCGCCCGCCATCTCGATGGGCGCACGCGCGTAGTGGGTCAAGACGAAAACGGGAACGTGATATGGCGGGTTGTCGCCCCACCAGCCTTTCCATGTGTCGTCGGGCCAATCCCCGCGAATGGGGCCGAACATGTTGCGCCCGAGAATCCACGCCCCCACGTTCCGGAAGCTACGGGCGGCAAAGTCATCGTCAACGCCAGTTGTACCGCCGTCCTTGCCGAACAGGGTCCGCTGGAACGTGCGCGTCGCGACCAGCCACTGGTGCAGTTCCATCCCGCCAATGCCGAGCGGATTATTGATGTCCTGATCCGGACCTGCGCCGTATCCGTCAAGCGAGAGGGTGAAGCCCGCAACGCGAACGCGTGTCATCGTTTGTCTCCAGCTCCAATCGGACGCCCGATCGGTCATCAACGGATGCCGGCGTCAGGACCTGCATATTAGTACCGGGGCCAGCCGAACGTGCGGCGCGCGTCGGGCTGGCCATCGGCCATTGGGGGGAGGGCCCCGCCATCATTTAGAATCGCTCACTTTGCCCGACCTCCCATGTGGTTCAAAAACCTCCAGCTTCATCGTCTGCCGGCACCCTGGGCCGTGACCCCTGACCAGCTTGAAAAGTGGCTGACACCCCACGCGTTTCAACCGGGCAACAGCGTAGAAAAGCAGACCTTCGGCTGGGCCTCGCCGCGTGACGACGGCGCGCTCGTGTATTCGAACAACGGGCAGATGCTGCTGGTATTCCGTGCCGAGAAGAAGCTGCTGCCCGCGTCCGTCATCAATCAGGTGACCAAGGCCCGGGCGCTTGAGCTGGAGGAGCAACAGGGCTTCAAGCCCGGCCGAAAGCAACTGCGCGAACTCAAGGAGCAGGTGACCGACGAACTGCTGCCGCGCGCCTTCAGCATTCGCCGCGATACGCGGGTGTGGATCGATACGGCAAATGGCTGGCTCGTGATCGATGCGGCTTCGCAGGCGGTTGCCGACGACGTGCGCGGCCTGCTCGTCAAGTCCATCGATCAATTGCCGCTCACCAGCGTGCACGTGAAGCATTCGCCTGTTGCGGCGATGACGGAGTGGCTGCTCTCCGGCGAGGCGCCCGGCGGCTTCACCGTCGACCAGGACGCCGAGCTGCGCTCGACGGGCGAGGGCGGCGCCACGGTGCGATACGTTGGCCACGCGCTCGAAGCGGAAGACATGCGTCGGCACATCGAAGCCGGCAAGCAGTGCATGCGTCTTGCCATGACGTGGGACGATCGCGTCTCGTTCGTGCTGACGCCGTCGCTCCTGATCAAGCGTGTGACGCCGCTCGACGTGATCAAGGAAGCCGAAGACCCCACCGCGCAGAACGACGACGAGCGCTTCGACTCCGATGTCGCGCTCATGACCGGCGAACTGGCGCGGATGCTGAGCGACCTGGTCGACAGCCTCGGCGGCGATCAGCTGGATGCCGTGCAACAGGCCAAGGCGGCCTGAGTTTCGTCAGCCGGCGTGAAGTTGCGCAGGAGTCGGTGCAGGTTGACGAGGCCGTATTGTCGTAACGTGAACGTTGCTCAGTCGGTCCGCCCGGCGCGCAGGTCGCTCTTGCGGATGAGCTGCAAGAGCGTCTCCGCAGGCTTGCTCAAGCACCGTGCCGACAACGTGATGAACTCGATGGCCGGCAGCGGCTGAGTTACGTCGACCACGGTACCGGGCCGGGCAAGCCATTCGAGCTGCCCTCGGAACAGCCTGACACCACGTCGGCCGGCTTCGCGGCGCTTGCCGGCAATCAGGTCGAGCGAGCCGTCTTCGATGCCTTCGTACGGCTTGCTGGTCATCCCCATCGTGACCTCGACGCATCAGGATGCCGGCAGCGGCAACAGTTTGTGTTCGATGGTGCAGATACTCGCCATCGGCTTGGGCGTATCGATCGGAGGGGGGCTTGTCAGCCTTTTCTCGGTCAAGCTTGGCGTGGCTGCGCCGGCGTATCGGCTGGCGTTCTTCACCATGGGCGTGGTGACCGAGTTTTTCGCGTTGATTTTCCGCAAGCTCGACGCGAAGCCCACGCCGTTGCGTACTAAGAACCTGGAGCCGAGGCTGTACAGGCACGCCAAGGATGCCGGCGCTTCATCCCGGGTACCTTCGAACGTGTAGCCGTCATGCGGGTTTATGTGTGTATGAATCTCCGCAAAACCGCTGGCAGGTTATCCGCGCATGCGCAAAAGATCGGCGTAAGAAATCAGTTTGCGTTTTCCTGTTCCGAGCGTCTTGCGCTTTGATGTCGAGCGAGCCGGTTTGCTGCGCTCGAACTTGGCCGCAGCACGTGCATCTTCCTTGGCATGCACGCTGGCGGACCTCGTTTCCGCCTTGACGCGTTCGGCTTCAAGTCGTGCGGCCACCCGCTCTTCGCGCGCAATCTCCTGCGCGGCCGAGAGGATTTCTGCTTTCAGTTGGTCACGTCGCTGTTTGGCTGCCACGCGGGCGGCCTGCAGTTGTTCCTTCCGTTGCCGGAGCCAGTCTTTCCGGCTCACCGGCGCTGGCCGCGCCTCTGCCGGCACACTCAGGCGCAAAGCCCGGCTGGCGGCAACTTTCTCGGCGTGGATCGGGCGGCGCGGATCGCGTTTCGCATCACTCATGGTGCGCAACGCTCCCCGGCGGCACCGCTGTGCCGCCGAGCACCAACCAGCAGGGGATGGCGGGTCATGACGTTCATTCTGCCAACCGTACCATAGGGCTCCATGTCCCGCAGGGGTGACGCCGGGCCATCAAGTTGCTGGGCGTGCGAATGCATGGCCCTACCGTGATTTCCATGCGGAATCCATGTCAGCAAGGCGGCGTTTCAGCCGGTGCGCCACGGCGGCTCATGCCATAGGGCGCCTGCCGGGCGCATGGCTTTTCCGCCGCCTGCAATACCGCATGTGCGTGAATACGCCACCAAATTGCATCGCCGTTGGCGCAAAATAGCGGTTTGGGCATTTTGCGCCCCTCGCACTCTTGGAGACGGTATGAACAACGTTGTCGAATCGGCTATTTCGATCGAGAAGCGCCCGAACCCTGTTCCGGCGGAAGAGCGGGCGCGCCTGCTGGAAAACCCCGCTTTCGGCCGCGTCTTCACGGATCACATGGCCACCATCCGCTACACCGAGGGCAAGGGCTGGCACGACGCCAAAATCGGCGCGCATGGCCCGATCCAATGCGATCCGTCCACGCTGGTGCTGCACTACGCGCAGGAAATCTTCGAGGGCATGAAGGCCTACCGCCTGCCGGACGGCGGCGGTGCGCTGTTCCGCCCGGAAGCCAATGCGCGCCGGTTCCAGAACTCCGCCAAGCGCCTGGCGATGCCCGCGCTGCCCGAAGACCTTTTCCTGCAGGCCGTGCGCGAGCTAGTCAAGCTCGATCGCGACTGGATTCCGTCGGGCCAGGGCTCGGCGCTGTACCTGCGCCCGTTCATGATCGCTACCGAAGTCGTCCTGGGCGTGAAGCCTTCGGCCGAATACCTGTTCTGCGTGATCGCGTGCCCGGTGGGCGCGTACTTCAAGGGCGATGCATCGTCGGGCGTCACCATCTGGGTGTCGGACAACTACACGCGCGCGGCACCGGGCGGTACGGGCGAGGCCAAGTGCGGCGGCAACTACGCCGCCAGCCTGGTCGCTCAAGCGGAGGCCACCCGCGAGGGCTGCGACCAGGTCGTCTTCCTCGACGCGGTGGAGCGCAAGTGGATCGAAGAGCTGGGCGGTATGAACGTGTTCTTCGTCTTCGATGACGGTTCGCTGCAAACGCCGCCGCTGACTGGCACGATCCTGCCGGGCATCACGCGCGATTCGTTGATCACGCTGGCGCGCGGCATGGGCCTGACCGTGCGCGAAGAGCCGTACTCCATCGACCAGTGGCAGGCCGACGCCCAAAGCGGCCGCCTGCGTGAAGCCTTTGCATGCGGCACCGCAGCGGTCGTCACGCCCATCGGCAAGGTCAAGGGCCACAAGCACAACTTCACCATCGGCGATGGCAAGGCGGGTGAGCTGACGACCAAGCTGAAGGCGGCGCTGGTCGATCTGCAGAACGGCCGCGCACCGGACCCGCATGGCTGGCTCGACCGCCTGTTCTGAACCGGGCATGGCCGAATCGCTTGCCGCGCCGTCCGTCGACGGCACCGAAGCCTGGATCACCACGCCCGATGGCCGTCTCCATGCCAGGCAATGGGGCGGCCCGGTCAACGATGCCGCCAAACCGCCCATCGTGCTGCTGCACGATTCGCTCGGCTGCGTCGCGCTGTGGCGTGATTTTCCGCAGCGTCTGGCGCACTCGACCGGGCATGCAGTCATCGCCTATGACCGGCTCGGCTTTGGCCAATCCGACGCATATCCCGGCCAGTTGGATCCGAGCTTCATTCAGCAGGAAGCGTACGGCGGCTTTGCCGCGCTGACGGACCAGCTTGGCGTGGACCGCTTCATCGTCTTCGGCCACAGCGTCGGTGGCGGCATGGCGGTGTCGATTGCGGCGGCCTATCCGGGCCGCTGCGCCGGCTTGATTACCGAGTCGGCGCAGGCGTTTGTGGAAGAGCAAACGCGCCAAGGCATCCGGATCGCCCAGGCGCAGTTTGCCGAGCCCGGCCAGATGGGCCGGCTCGAGCGGTACCACGGCAGCAAGGCGCAATGGGTGCTGGATGCGTGGGTGAACACGTGGCTGTCTCCGGCATTTGCGCACTGGTGCCTGGACGACGCGCTGCTTGCCGTGCGCAGCCCGGTACTGGCGCTGCACGGCACCGAAGACGAATACGGCTCCACCGCGCAGCCTGAGCGCATCGTCACGCTGGCTGGCGCGCCCGCTACGCTCAAGCTGGTGCAGCGCTGCGGGCACGTGCCGCATCGGGAGCAGGAAGCCGCTGTGCTCGCCGCCGTCAACGCCTTCCTGACCGCATCCGCTTGATCTGGGTTGTCCGCCGGGTGCCCGAGGTGCCCGGCATCAGCGGTTGTTTTGAGCCTCCGTTCAGGTGCGTCGCACCAAAATCGAACGACCGTTTTTAAATCATTCGTTTCAATCGCCTGCTTTTTTCCCGCCTTCAGAGGGCTGCCCGGCGGCCCGTTTGTTTGGAGTTTCGCGCCTAGTTTCCGGCGTTGGTCTCTCCTCCTGCTGCGCCTATAACGCAGATGTCGGGCACGACCCGGCGGCGCACGCATGTGCGTACACACGCCAAGCCACCCAGTGGGGCAAAACAGGAGGAAGACACATGGCAACACCCGGCATGGTCGCGTCCGTGGAATGGACCGACGGCAAGCGCTATCTCTGGATGCTCGGCGCACTGACCATCACGCTACCCATCGTCGCGGCCGTTTCGGCGCTGGCGACCGGCTGGCATCCGCTCTGGTGGGCGGGGCCATTCATCGTGTTCACGATCATCCCGTTGCTCGATTTCCTGATTGGCGACGACCCAGACAACCCGCCCGAAGACGTCGTCCCGACGCTGGAAAAACAGCGTTACTACCGCCGCATCGTCTACCTGGCGACCACCGTGCTTTACGTGAGCTTTGCCGTATCGATGTGGGTGCTGCGCACGAATGACCTGGTCTGGTACGACTACATTGCGTTCGCGTTTTCGGTGGGCGTGGTGACGGGCATCTCGATCAACACCGCGCATGAACTGGGCCACAAGACCGACGGCTTCGAGCGCTGGCTGGCCAAGATCACGCTTGCGCCCGTGGCGTATGGACACTTCTTTGTGGAACACAACCGCGGCCACCATGTACGGGTAGCCACGCCGGCAGACCCGGCAAGCGCCCGCTATGGCGAGTCGTTCTGGGAGTTCCTGCCGCGTACGGTGGTGGGCAGCGTCAAATCGGCGTGGGCGTTGGAGAAACGTCGGCTGGAGCAGCAGGGCCACTCGGTCTGGTCCTGGCGTAACGATGTGCTCAACGCCTGGGCGATGACGGTGGTGCTGTGGGGTGTGTGCATCGCGTTTGTCGGGCTCAAGGCGGTGCCGTTCCTGATCATCCAGGCCGTTTACGGGGCGTCGCTGCTGGAGGTGGTGAACTACCTCGAGCACTACGGCCTGTGCCGCCAGCAATTGCCCAGCGGCCGCTACGAACGGTGCACGCCGCAGCATTCGTGGAACAGCAACCACGTGGTCACGAACCTGTTCCTGTATCAACTGCAGCGGCATGCCGATCACCACGCCAACCCGACGCGGTCTTTCCAGGCGTTGCGGCATTTCGAGCATTCGCCGCAATTGCCCGCCGGCTATGCGGCGATGATCCTGATCGCCTATGTGCCGCCGCTGTGGTTCCGGGTGATGAACCCGCGCGTGGTGGCGCACTACAACGGCAACATGTCGCTGGCAAATATCAAGCCGTCGATTCGCGACAAGGTGCTCGCGCAGTATCCAGCGCGCGCCTGACTTGCCGGCCTAGCGCCGCGCCACCAGATACTGCACACCCTGCGCGCCGTACCGCTCGGTGTGCGGTGCATTGGCCGCCAGATGAAACGTGTCGCCGGGCCGGTAGACGCGCTCCGCGCCTTCTGCGCGGATGTGAATTTCGCCGGCCAGGATGAGCGCTTTCGCCTCAAACGGGTGCGTGTGCGTGTCCAGCTCGCCCGGCTCTCGCGTCACCAGAACAAACTCCGTAAAGCCTTCCGCTCTTAGTGCGCTGACGAATGCGTCGCGGTCCATTGGCGTGTCTCCGTGTTGTGATGCGTGCCCCGTTTCACCATAAGCGCAGGGCGCAGAAATAAAAAGACGGCCCGGAGGCCGTCGGAAATTCGGCTGTGGGGAAGCCAAATACAACATTGGCAAGTATCTGACTATCGATATTGGAAATCTAATTGATCTTTGTTATGGCGGCGATAGGGCGCCGTGTGGCGCAGAATGTCGAGGCGCCACCGAGTTCCCGGACCTGCCATGAACGCCATCACGCCTCTCGCCTTGCTTGAACCCGCTCCAGTCAGCCTGCGCTCCAGCGACGGGCTTGGTTGGAACGACTTTGCCGCAACGCTGCTCGGGATCCGCGCCGGCGCGTACCGGGTGCCGGCCATGGCGCAGCACCGGGTCAACGTGCATGTCGGCCCGCCTGTGCGGATGAATTGCGTATGCGATGGCCGCCGCTATTCACGCATCCAGGCACACGGCGATGCGGACGTGATTCCCGCAGGCGTGCCCGGCATGTGGACGGACGATGCCGACTGCCGGATTCTGCGGATCGCCATCAGCGACAGGTTTGTACGCAGCATCGCCGAACAGATTGGCGTGCGAGCCGACATCACGCCGCGTCTGCAATGGCGCGATGCACGCGTGCGTCATCTTGCCGCAGCGTTGGGGGCTGAGCTGCAAGCGGAGGACACCTCCGACGCGTTATATGCAGAGGGTCTGTGCACGGCGTTGGTCGTTCGTCTGCTCAGCAGCAGTCGGGATGGTGCCGCCGGGGTGGCCGACCGCGCCGGCACGTTGGCGCCTCGCGTGGCTACGCGCGTGATCGACTACATCGAAGCCCATCTGCATGCGCGCCTGACGCTGGCTGAACTGGCCGCGCAGGCCGGCTTAAGCGTGCCCCATTTCAATGTGCTGTTTCGTGCAACGCTGGGCGTGCCGGCGCATCGCTACGTCGTGCAGCGCCGGGTGGCGCGCGCAAAAGCGTTGCTGTTGGAAGGCCGTCGCAGTGCGTCGCAGATTGCGCTAGACGTGGGCTTTGCGCACCAGAGCCATATGACGCAGTGGATGCAGCGGTTGCTCGGCGTCACGCCCCGTGACGTCATCCGCGCCGGCAAGGCATTGGCCGCGACCGCGGATACGCCGGCTGGTTAGTCAATCCACCGGATCTGCCAAATTCCTCTGTTCCTGCAAGTTTGGTTTGCGGGCCCGCTCTAAGCTCGTGCCTCCCACTTGAGAGGAGCACGAACATGTTTGTCATCTTTGGGGCATCGGGCAAAGTCGGACACGCGACCGCCGTAGCGCTGCGCAATGCGGGGCGGCCTGTGCGGGCGGTCGTGCGCAGTGCGCGGCAAGGCGAAGCGCTGGCCAAGATCGGCTGCGAGATTGCAATCGCCGATCTGACCGATCCGGCCTCCGTTGCTTCCGCCATCAAGGGCGCGACGGCTGTGCAGATGTTGTGTCCAGTGCCGGTGGGCGACATCGATCCGGCCTCGACCATGGAACGCATGATCGACGTGGCCGCCCATGCGCTGCGTGCCGACCCGCCGCCCGCGGTGCTGGCCCTGTCGGATTACGGCGCTGAGCTGGAGCGGGGTACCGGTCTGACGCGGCTGTTTCATCTGCTCGAAGAGCGGCTCAAGCCGCTTGCGACGCAGCTGACACTGCTGCGTTCAGCGGAGCACGCGCAGAACTGGGCGGCGATGCTGCCCGTCATGCTGGCAACCGGGCGGCTGCCCAGCCTGCACCAGCCGCTCGATCGCGCTTTTGCGACCGTCGCGACGCAGGACGTCGGCAAGCTGGCCGCCGAACTGCTGCTGGAAGGGCCATCGGCCAAAACGCCGCGCGTCATCAGCGTGGAAGGGCCGCGCCGCGTGAGCCTTGTCGACGTGGCACGCGCATTCAGCGCCGTCGTCGGCCGCGAGATTGTTGCCGAAGCCGTGCCGCGCACCGCGTGGGCGCCGATGCTGCAACGCGCCGGTCTGAGCACGAACCACGTGCAGCTCATCACCGAGCTGTACGACGCGGTCAATGCTGGACAGA
This sequence comes from Ralstonia pickettii, assembly GCF_016466415.2. Lineage (NCBI taxonomy): Bacteria > Pseudomonadati > Pseudomonadota > Betaproteobacteria > Burkholderiales > Burkholderiaceae > Ralstonia > Ralstonia pickettii. The sequence continues at coordinate 866,256 of NZ_CP066772.2, forward strand.
TCGATGTCGAGAAAGGCATTTCAGAGCAGCGTTTTGGCAAGACCGAGCTGCACGATGTGTTTGCCGCGATGCTGGCGGCGCATGTGAAATCGAGGTAATGGGGCGAAACCGACGGGCGCAAATGCGAATGCCTCTTATGCGGATTTCTATCTGCGCCCGCCGGTTATTCGCACACGACGCCATCGCCTCACTATGATCTCGGGATTGCTCTGGAGGTCATCATGGCGGTTGCACACGTTGCACGCGCGATTGGAACGGCGGTTGTGTTTTCGGCACTGGCGCTGCCGGCGCATGCGGTGCTGCCCGATGAGATCCAGGTCTATACCGGTGACATCAACGCGCCGGGCGAGTTTGGGCTGGAGCTGCACGTCAACACCACGCCCAGCGGCATCGGCACGCCAAGCTATCCAGGCGAAGTCACGACACCGCACGGCTGGCGTGCCACGGCGGAGTTCTCGTATGGCCTGACGCCCTCGCTGGAGCTGGGGCTCTATGTGCCGACCACGCTCACGCGCGAGAACACGTTCTACGTGACAGGCCCGAAGGTGCGGGTGAAATGGATGCCCGTGCGCCCGGTTGATGGCGTAGGGAACTTTGCAGGCATCAATGTCGAACTTGCCCACGTGGCAGGCCGCTTTGAGGCATCCCAGAACGCGGCAGAACTGCGACCCATCTATGGGTATCAGAACGACCGCTGGCTTTGGGCAGTCAACCCGGTGCTCGATTGGAATCTCTCGGGGGACGGGCGCAGCGGCGTGCCGGAGGCCGCGCCCAGTTTCAAGATTGCACGGACGGTTGCGACAGGGGTGCGCGCCGGCACGGAGTATTACGCCGGGCTTGGCCCCATCAACCACATCGCGCCTTTGCATGAACAACAGCACACGGTGTTCCTGGCGTTCGACGTGGACCGCAAGCCGTTCGTCTTCAACTTTGGCATCGGCCGCGGCCTGACACGCGCCTCAGACCGCTGGACGCTGAAGTGGATTTTCGAGATTCCGCTGAGCTGATCCCTGGCCGCTGAGCCGCGCAACGCCTATGCTTGCCAGCAGCCGATTGCGCCCGGTCCGCCAAGGAGGCCGCCATGACGATCGATTTGCGCCTTGCTCTGGCGATGCTGTTGCTGGCGTGTGCGGCGCACGCGGAAGACGACCTGCAAAACCGCGGTCACGATCCGTTCTTCCAGATTTCCTCCGGCGTCGCCAACTGCCCTGAGCCTGCCGGCCCGCGCATCACCGAAGCCGAATGGAAGCGCGACTCACACCACCGCATCGAGCACGGCAACCATTGCTGGGTCGAAGGCCGGTGCCGCCTGCCCAACGCGTTCTCTTACGACGACGAAATTGCCGAGACGGCCAAGCGGCGTCTGCAATGGATGTCCATTCACGTGCCGGGGTGGAAGCAGAACACCACGCTGTGGCTGACGATATGGCAGCGCTGGGTGTTGGTGCAGGGCTGCTTGGCGCCGGGCTATGCATTGACGCCATTCATGACCGCGTTGCGCGATGTGCCCGATGTCGAGCGCTTCATCAACGAGACGACGGCACACCCGGAGCGGGGCGTGCCGTATGCGGTGTTCCGCAAGGGCGCGGTTGCCAAGCCTTGACACTAGGTCGCCTGACTTCCTGACGTACCGGCTTAGGGTTTGTGTTTCTGGTAGGTACCGACGAGCTCGGCTTCAGCCAGCACGTGGCCACGCATGGCGCGCTCCAGTTCGGCCTTGGTGGGTGCGCCAAGCTCCGGTAGTTCCACGTTCAGCGCGTAAAGCTTGTGATAGTAGCGATGACGCCCAATGGGCGGGCAGGGGCCGCCGTAAGCGGTGCGCTGCCAGTCGTTGTTGCCGGGGCGAGCACCCGGAGGCAGTCCCTTGCGTGATGCATCTTCTGCCAGCGAAGTGGTGCCGGGCGGGATGTTGTAGAGCACCCAGTGGACCCACGTCATCTTGGGGGCCGCGGGGTCGGGCGCGTCGGGGTCATCGACGATCAGCGCCAGGCTGCGTGTGCCTGCCGGAGCGCCGGTCCACGCGAGCGGCGGCGATGTGTCCGCGCCTTCACATGTCAGGCGGCTGGGGATTTCGCCGCCAGCGGCAAAGGCCGGAGAGGTCAAGGCGAGCGTCATGGCGTGCCTCACTTGAGCGGAGATGGAGGAACCACACAGCACGGTTGCCAGCAGTGACGCCCTGCCCAGCATTCGGATCATTCGGCGGTATGCAGGCGGCATGTGCGAGGTCCCGGTCGGCGAGAGCGCATCCAGTCGAACGCGCTCCTGACTCCTTTCAAGCTAGTGCGCGGCGCCGGGGCAGACAAGGATTGCCGCCGCCGCGGCACCCATTGCCTTCAGGCGAACCACCCCAGCGCCAACGCAGTCGCGGCCGGCACCGTCTGCACAAAGAAAATTCGTTTGTTGACCGTGACGGCGCCCCAGATGCCGGCCACCGCCACGCAGATCAGACTGAACAGCGCAAACGCGGCGTTGATGGCGGGGTCTGGTGCGATCAGCCCAATGACCAGTGCGGCTACCAGAAAGCCGTTGTACAGCCCCTGGTTGGACGCCATGGCGGCGGTTTCGGCGGCTTTTTCCGGCGTGATGCGGAATACCTTGGGGCCGCGCGTCTTCCACAGCACCATCTCGAGTACGACGATGTAGACGTGGATCAGCAGCACCAGCAGGTAGGCGATGAGGCCGAGGGTTTTGATCATGGGAGGCAATCAGGGTATGAACGTGCCGCCATGATAGAGACTTTGTGCCGCGTATCGGCTCCCTGATGGAGGGGTATCGGCAGGGCTAAGGCGCACGCAGCCCGTTCCCCGCCGACGCGCCGCCTGCAAATTTCATCTGGCAGGACTATGCTGTGCGTTTTCGTTCCAGGCAGAGGAGCCATCGCATGACCGCATCGCAAGGATCCATGATTACGTTCAAACGCCCGGATGGGCAGGAACTCCAGGGCTATCTGGCCAAGCCGGCCAAGGCAGAGGGCGCCCCGGGCATTGTCGTCATCCAGGAGTGGTGGGGCCTGAATGACCAGATTCGCGGCGTGGCCGATCGCCTCGCGCGCGCGGGCTACGTGGCGCTGGTGCCCGATCTCTATCGCGGCACCATGACGGTGGAAGAAGAGGAAGCGCACCACCTGATGACCAACCTCAACTTTGGCGACGCGGCCACGCAGGATGTGCGCGGCGCCGTGCAATACCTCAAGCAGACCTGCGCCCGCGTGGGCGTGACGGGTTACTGCATGGGCGGCGCGCTGACGCTCCTGACGCTGAGCAACGTGCCGGAAGCGGATGCCGGCGTGGTCTGGTACGGCTACCCTCCGCTGGAATACATCGACGCCTCGAAGATCAAGGTGCCGGTGCAGGGCCACTGGGGCACGCAGGACACCGCCTTCAAGATCGAGGGCGTCGATGCGCTGGAGAAGAAGCTCGTCGATGCCGGCGTCGATGTCGACTTCCACCGCTATCTCGCGCATCACGCCTTCGCCAATGAAACGGCCGTGGGCGAGAACCGCATCGCCATCACGCAATACGACCCGGTGTGGGCCGAACATGCGTGGGACCGCGCGCTGACGTTCTTCGGCCGCACGCTGTGGTCGCGTCAGGGGTAAGCGCACGCAGGACGGCGGGATTGGCGGTACGGCGCGCTCACGAAATGCTGCAATTTCGCATGTGGGCTGCGCCGGTGCCGCCGCTATAATTCACGGCGCTGCCGCACCAACGGCAGCTGGGTTTAGCAGCCTATTCTTACCGTATGGCCGGACGGCCGCCTCGTGCGGCTTTTTTACGTCCGTGCTCGCGCACGCTTGTACCACGGCGGGCCGGGCAGGGGACCTTCGGGTCGCCGGCGTCCTACGGGCCGGTCTGCTAACCCTGTCGTCGGGCCCGCCACCCTCGTTTAGCAGCGATTAGTCGGGCCTTTTGCTATCCGTAGGAGGCTCCATGACTGTTGTGTTCGGCGGGCGTCGCCCCGCGTCTTTTCCTTCGCCACCTTGGCTGCGCCCCGTTCCGTTGCGAACCGGAGGCCGCCAATGACACTCACCAAACGCCGTGTCTACCTTGACGGTGCGCTGGAAGCGCGCGCCTTCCTCTGCCGAACGCAGGCCTATGTGCGCGAGTTCGGACAGCATCGGCCGCGCCTGTTGCGGCAGCAACTGATGCTGTACACGGGCACCGCATATCCGCCCGCCTTTGCGCGCGGGTTTGTCGACATGATCGGCGCATACCTGTCACTGGCACTCGAGCGCAGCGATATCGACCCAGCCACGTGGGAACTGATGGCCGAGGTCGAACGGTTGCGTTAGATGCCCTGCGGCGGCGCGGGCAATCAGTTGCCCAGAATGCGCCGCGCCGCCCGATCGCCCCACCACGCCGCTTCTTCAAAGACGGAATAGCCGGACAGGTCTGCATGCGCGTAGTGGATCGGCCCGGCGCTTTCACGCAGGCGCGCAATGCCGGGTCTGGAGAGAAAGCCCGGTGTGGGAATCGCCATCGCATGGCCGCGCAGCGTCAGGTCGGCCCGGCGGATCTGTGTGCGCAGCCGGATGCCGTACACCGTATCGAGATCGGCCAGCGCGCGATCGAGCAGTGCTTGCGGCGATGCCTTCAGCAGCCATTCACGCGCCGCCTTGGTTGTCATGTCCGACAGCGCCACGTAGGCCGTGAACACGCTCTGCGCGGGCGGCCCGACGCGAATGTCCTGGTGATTGGCGACCACATAACCCAGGCCCGTGCCGCGATAGACCACGTTGTCCCACGCCAGCGGCGTGTCGTCGTGTTCGGGCGGAAAACCGTCGATGAGCAGGTTGGCGAGCAGCCACGGTGCGGTTTCGGGCAACTCGGCGGCGGGCACGTCAAAGCCGTCGACGATGTGTTTGGCCACGTGCAGCGGCATCGCGCTGACCACGTGATCGGCTAGCAGGCGCACGACGCGGCCATCCGCTTGCAGCACATCGGCAAAGACACGTGCGCCGGCCTCGTTTGTCGTGCCGATGCGCGCGGCGCTGCCCGGCAGCAAACGGCCCGGTTCGTCCAATCCGGCGGCTTCGAACAGCCGCTTGGCCATCCAGTCCAGCCCTTCGGCCCAGGTGAGCACGGTGCCTTGTTCCGCATTGCTTGCCATGCCGCCGCGGCTGGCGAAATAGGCGATGCCGGCCCAGGCGGAAACATGATCCGCCGTGGCGCCGTAATCGTCGCGGCAACAGTAGTCGGCATACCAGTGCAGCGTGGCGGCGCGGTAGCCCTCGCGGTGCAGCCAGTCGCGGAAGGTGAGTGCATCGAGCGCGCGCCACGCTGGGTCTGCGGACGAGAGCGCCGTCGGCACGGCAAAGACGCGGCGGCCGTCGGCGCCGGTGGTCTGGCGCAGCCGGTCGATTTGAGCGAAGAACCGTGTGTGCTCGGCACGTTCCGCCTCGGAAATGCCCTCGTGCGGCACGAAGCCGTCTTGCCAGCGATTTCCGAGCCACAGGCGTTCATCAGGCGCATGAACGAGCACGCGTTCGTCGTACGTCGGGCGCAGCGCAAATGGGTTGCGCTCGATCACGCCAAAATCGGCCAGCATCTCGCGGACATGCGTCGATTCCATCGACGGCAGCGGCAGGTAATGCGCACCGGTCGGGAAGCGCTGCGTACCGAAGGCGCCGCCAGCCGCATTGCCATAGCGCTCCGGGCCTTCTACGACCACAATGTCGTGCCGCCCGCTTTTTGCGAGCCGCCACGCACAGCTCAACCCGCCGACGCCGCTGCCGCAAATGGCAACGCCCACGCGCCGCGTTTCCGATGGTCGCGGCAGCGCGCGCAGGTCGCGCAGCCGATGGCCCGCAGCCTGACCGGGCATGCGCACGTTGGGCGTGATTTCAGTAAAGGCGCGAAAGCTCCCCCACGAAGCGGCACCCGCCGCGGCTACACCGGCAGCGGCTGCACCCACAAGAAAGCTGCGTCGCGTTGCCATCAGCGCAGCACGCCGTGCCAGTCTTCTTCGAAATACCGCACCAGCGATTGGTTGTTCAGCCGGTTCGGTTCCACCTGCGGGCGCGGCATGTCGGGCGCGAAGCTGAACATCTGGTGCGTGGTGTCGGCGTCCAGGAAGCGCGTCGGCACGCGGTACGACGTAGGCGGTTTGAAATCCGCGCGGCCCGGTGCGGCCAGGATGAAGCCCCATTCGCCAAAGGATGGCACCAGCGCGTGGTACGGCCACGTGCGGTAACCGGCTTCCTTCAGCGTCGCATCCACGCACCAGTACGAACGCGGCGCGAAATAGGGCGACGTGGCTTGAATGACAACCAGGCCCGTATCCGCCACATGGCGCGACAGCAGCCGGTAGAACGGCACCGAATACAGTTTGCCGATGCTGAAGTTGGACGGGTCCGGAAAATCGACGATGGCCACGTCGAACATGTCGGTGGCGGTTTGCATCCATTGCGCCGCATCGGCGTTGACCACTGTCACGCGTGGGTCGCTGAACGCATGCTGGTTAAGCGCGACCAGTGCCTCGGCGTGCGAGAACAGGTTCGTCATGCGCGGGTCCAGGTCGACCAGCGTGACGTGCTCCACCTGCGGGTACTTCAGGATCTGCCGCAGCGCGAGGCCGTCGCCGCCGCCCAGCACCAGCACGCGCCGCGCACCGCGCACCGATTCCAGCGCAGGCAGTACCAGCGCCTCGTGATAGCGATATTCGTCGCGCGAGGAAAACTGCAGATTGCCATTGATATACAGGCGCAGGTCGTCTTTCCAGCGCGTCACCACCAGCCGTTGATACGGCGAGGAAATCGCATGGATGATCTCGTCCCCAAAGAGCGCGCGTTCCGACCAATGCGTAAGCTTGTCCGATGCGCCAAAGCCCGCCAGCAATGCCGCTGCCACTGCGCCTGCGCGCCACGCCATCGCCGTACGCATGCGGGCCGTGAGCGCCAGCTCGGCGCGGAAGTGCCAGAGCGTCCAGACCGCAATCGCAGTATTGAACAGTCCGAACAGGAAACCGGTGCGCACCAGCCCGAGGCGCGGCGCCAGCACCAGCGGAAACAGCAGCGACACCGCCAGCGCGCCGAGGTAGTCGAACGTCAGCACGCGGCTGACGAGATCGGAAAACTTGGCCTGCCGCCGATGCAGCATGCGCATCACCAGCGGGATCTCCATGCCGACCAGCACGCCGATCACCGTGACCAGCGCGTACAGCACCAGCCGGAACGGCGCCGATTCCAGAGCAAACAACGCAAACAGCGCAGCGGCCGACACGCCGCCAAACAGGCCGACCAGCAATTCCAGATCGACAAAGCGGGCGAGCAGCGCGTCGTCCGCCACGTAGCGCGAGAGCCATGAGCCGATGCCCATGGCAAACAGATAGGCGCCGATGATGGAAGAGAACTGCAGGATGGAATCGCCCAGCAGATACGAAGCCAATGCCCCGGCAATCAATTCGTACGCGAGCCCGCACGAGGCCACCACGAAAACGGCGAGGACCAGCAGGGCATTGCTGCGGCCGGCAGGCTGCGTGGGTTCGTATGTGGCGTCAGGCTGCGGCGTCGACATGCTGCGAAGGTGGAAAATGAACGGTCGTTAACAAACGGCGGATGCCGAGGCGAGCGCGATTGTGCCGCCTTTTTTCCCAGCCTGCGAGTCGGCTGCTGCATGGCTGCATCGGGGGGTACGCAAGCGGCGAATCAGCCGCTATAGTGGCGCCACCTATGTACTGCACGGCCCCTTCCCATGCCTGACATGACCGCTTCCGTGATCGCCTATGCCTCGCACCTGCTGGCGGGCGCCGTGGTGTTTTCCGGTTTCTTCTTCGTCTACCTGCGCCTGACGCCGTATGACGAGTTCAAGCTGATCCGCGAAGGCAATATCGCGGCGGCGCTGTCGCTGGCCGGGGCGCTGCTAGGGTTCGTGCTGACCATCGCGTCGAGCATCACGCATGCCGATGGCCTGGTGCCGTTCCTGTTCTGGGCGGTGATGGCGTCGGTGGTGCAACTGATCGTCTTCCTGGTGCTCACGCGGCTGATGCCGGATTACCGCCTGCAGATCGAGCACAACAACATCGCCGCCGGTATGCTGTTTGGCGTGAGCGCGCTGGCCGTTGGCGTGATCAACGCGGCGTGCCTGTCCTGACCTTTGTCCTGATTGTTCCTGCCCCGCGAATCATCGCGAAGGAGTTTGCTGTGAGCCTGTCCAGTTTCATCAAAAAGCAGTTCATCGACATCCTGCAATGGACGGAGAGCGAGGACGGCGTGCTCGCCTGGCGCTATCCAATGCAGGACATGGAAATCCAGAACGGCGGCACCCTGGTCGTGCGCGACTCGCAGATGGCGATGTTCGTCAACGAAGGCCAGATCGCCGACGTGTTCAGCGCCGGCACCTTCAAGCTGACCACGCAGACGCTGCCCGTTCTCACGTACCTGAAGAACTGGGACAAGCTGTTCGAGTCCCCCTTCAAGTCCGACGTCTACTACTTCAGCACGCGCCAGCAACTCGGCCGCCGCTGGGGCACGCCGCAGCCCGTGACGGTGCGCGACAAGGATTTCGGCATGATCCGTCTGCGCGCCTTTGGCGTGTACGCCTACCACGTGGCCGACCCGAAGCTGTTCTACCAGCAGGTGAGCGGCACGCGCGACATCTACACCGTGGATGACGTCGAGGCACAGCTGGGCCCCGTCATCATGGGCGCGATGGCGACCGCGTTTGGCGAATCCGGCGTGCCGTTCCTGGACTTGGCCGCCAACCAGATGCTGATGTCGAACAAGGTGCGCGAGGCGCTGCTGCCGCAGTTCACGCAGTACGGTCTGGCGCTCGACAGCTTCCAGGTGTCCAGCGTCACGCTGCCGGACGAACTGCAGGCCGCACTGGATCGCCGCATCAGCATGGACATGACCGGCGACATGCAGCGCTTCACGCAATATCAGACGGCCGAATCGCTGCCGCTGGCGGCACGCAACGAAGGCGGCATCGCCGGTACGGGTGCGGGTTTGGCGGCAGGGCTGGCAATGGGCCAGGCGATGGCCGACAGCCTGCGTACCGCTGTGCAGGGCAACCCTGGCGGTGCGGCAGCTCCTGCAGCGCAATCTGCCGCCGCCGTCCCAGCTGCTCCGGCAACTGACGACCCCTCGGCACGCCTGGCCAAGCTCAAGGAACTGCTCGACAAGGGCCTCATCACGCAAGCGGACTTTGATGCCGGCAAGGCTGCCGTGCTGAAGGCGCTGACCGGAGGCTGACCCTCGGCCCCGCTGATCGGATGACCGGGCGGCACCGCAAGCCGCCCGTTTTTCTGCGCCATTTTTCGCGCAATCGAACGACCTGACCATGTTTCATGCCAACTGCCCGGCGTGTGGCGCGCCGGTGGAACTGAAGTCTGCAGCTGCCGTCATGGCGGTGTGCAGCTTCTGCAAGAGCACGTTGCTGCGCGACGGCGAGACGCTTTCCGACATCGGCAAGATGTCTGCCGTGCTCGAGGACTACGCGCGCGTGCAGATCGGCACCACCGGGCGCTACAAGAACAAGGCGTTCACCGTGGTTGGCCGCATCCAGTTGCGCTATGACGCGGGCTTCTGGAACGAGTGGTACGTGCTGTTCGACGACGGCACCGACGGCTGGCTGGCCGAAGCATCCGGGCAGGTGACCATGACGTTCGCACGCGGCACGCCGGCCAATGCGGTCGCATTCGAGGCGCTGCGCCCGGGGCAACTGTACGACGCCGAGGGCACGCAATTCACGCTGTCCGACGTGCGCGAAGCCGATTGCACTGGCGGTCAGGGCGAATTGCCGTTTCGCGTTGGCGAGGGCTGGCATGCGCGCGTAGCCGACGGCCGCCGCGAAGGCGCTTTCATCACGCTGGACTACTCCGACGGTACAGCACCGACGCTTTACGTGGGTGAAGCGACCACGCTCGACGTGCTCAAGTGCCAGCTTCTGCGCACCGACGCCGAGATCAAGGAGACCGCAGGCCGCGTCCCGGGCAAGCTCACGAATCTCGACTGCCCGCAGTGCGGTACGTCGATCCCGTTCAGCCCCGGCGTGACGGGCCATGTACTGTGCCCCGGCTGCGGCGCGGCCATCGATGCGGCCACGCCGCGCGGCGACGTCATCGCGCGCGCACGCTCGGTCCCGCAGGTAGCCACCACGCTGGAGCTGGGCGACAAGGCGCTCATCGATGGCCTGCAATGGCAGGTGATCGGCGTGATGCGCCGCGCGGTGGTCGACGGCGGCGGCGAATGGTTTGAATATCTGCTGTACACCCCCAAGCGCGGTTTCAGCTGGATGGTGGAAACGGACGACGGTTGGTTCCGCGCGAACGTGCTCGACCGCTGGCCCACCCGGAGCGACAGCCGTACCGCGGTGCTCGACGGCAAGGTCTACGCTCGCGACGAGGATTACACCGCGCGCGTGACCTATGCCGCCGGCGCCTTCAATTGGCGTGTCCAATCGGGCGACCAGACGCGCGTTGTCGAATACACCGCGGGCCAGGACAGCCTGGCAGCGGAGAGCGATGCGCATGAGTTGACGTGGTCCAAGAGCACGCCGGTCAGCGCCGCGCAGATCAAGGCGTGGTTCGGCAAGGTGGTGGCTGAGCCGGCCAAGGCTTCGTCGTCGAATTACATGACGGTGGCGGTGGTCGCGTGCGTGCTGCTCGGCCTGCTGAACCTCGTACCGTTCTTCATGGCGCCGGGCTCGGTATTCGGTATCACGTTCTTTGCGGCGTTGCTGTTGCTGGTGCCTGCGTGGCTGGTGGCCAAGATCGGGGGTGGAGAATGAAGAACTGGTTCGTTCTCTACGCCGTGGCGGTGGTGATTGGTGCGACCTATATGGACTGGAAGGCCGGCTTTGCCGCGCCGCGTACGCCGTCTTACGGCAGCAGCACGGGCGGATCGTATTATTGGGGCGGCTCTTCCGGCGGTAGCGGTTATGGCGGCGGCTTCAGCGGGGGCCACAAGTGACGCGCACCGACGCAGCGCTGTCGGTGGAGGAGGCGCCAGGCGCCGTGGGCGAGCACCTTCTGCTCGATCTTTACGGCGTGGCGCCAGCGCTGCTGCGCGACGCGGCTGCACTGGAAAAGGCGCTACGCGATGCCGCAAGCGCGCTCGGCGCCACCATCCTGCATGCGCATCTGCATCGCTTTGATTCTGTGCGCGCAGGGTTGCCCGCGGGTGAGCAGGGCGGCGTCACAGGCGTGCTGCTGCTCGCTGAATCGCATCTTTCCATCCACACCTGGCCCGAGCACGGCTTTGCAGCCATCGATGCCTTCATGTGCGGTACCGGCACGACGCATGCCGCGCGCGCGGTGTTCGAGCAGGCGTTGGCGCCGCAGCGGGTGGATGTGCGCGTCGCCCGCCGCGGCGCGGAGCCTGCGTCAAACTGATCTACACCGGCTGGCCGTCGAATATCACGCGATTGCGCCCCAGCCGTTTGGCGGCCAGCAGAGCAGCATCGGCGCGCATGATGAGGTCGGTGGGCGTGCATGGGTTCTGCCCCTGCTCGCAGCTTGCCAGGCCCACGCTGATGGTGCAGCGGATGTCGGCCTCCGGGGTGGCGATCTCCAAGGACTCCACCGCGCTGCGCAGTCGTTCCGCAATGCCGGTGGCCTGCGTTGTGGTCGTGTCAGGCAGCAGCACCAGGAATTCCTCGCCGCCATAGCGGCCGACCGCATCGACGGGACGCGCATTCACGCGCAGCTTGCGTGCGATCTCAACCAGGACTGCATCGCCTGCGGGGTGGCCGTACGTATCGTTCACGCGCTTGAAGTGGTCAACGTCCACCACCAGCAATGAAAGCGGCTGCCCGTAGCGCATCGCGTGGCCGCATTCGCGCGTGAGCAGCTCCATCGCAGCGCGCCGGTTCCAGATGCCCAGCATCGGATCGGTCAGGCTTTCGTGACGCGCAACCTGCAGCTCGGTCAGGATGGAGCGCTGCGTTTCACTGAGTTCGCGCTCGCGAAATCCAGATTCGACCCAACTGGCCAGATCATCAAGCAACTCGCGCTCGGCCTGTTCAAACGGCCGTGGCTTCTGGTCGATCACGCAGAGCGTGCCGACGGGGTAGCCAGCCAGGTTCCTGACCGGGCGCCCCGCATAGAAGCGGATATGCGGCGCGCCGGTCACCAGCGGGTTGTCGGAAAAGCGCGGGTCGGCCTGGGTGTCGGGAATGACGAGCATCTGGTCTTCGGCCACTGCATGGCCGCAGAACGAGATGTCGCGTCCGGTCTCGCGCACGTCCAAACCGATGCAGGATTTGAACCATTGACGCTGGGCGTCGATGAGCGTCACGAGCACGATCGGGGCGTCGAACACGCGCTTGGTCGTGCGCGTGACGCGGTCGAACAACTCCTCGTCGGGTGTGGAGAGCAACAGCATGTCTTGCAGCGAGGCAAGACGTTCGGGTTCGTTCTTCGGAATGGGAGCGGGCTTCATGCGCAAAGGGCGCCGGGCGGGCCGGCGCGCTTGAAACGGGCGTTGGAAAAGGAAAAAAGAAAAAGGACAGGCCGCGCCCTGCAAGCCGCGGCCCGATGACAAATCATTTAGCGCCGACCATGTTCTCCGGCCGCACCCAGGCATCGAACTGCTCGGGCGTGACATAGCCCAGCGTCAGGGCGGCCTCGCGCAGGCTGGTGCCTTCCTTGTGCGCCTTCTTGGCGATCTGCGCCGATTTGTCGTAGCCGATATGCGGGTTGAGGGCCGTCACCAGCATCAGGGAGCGCTGCACCAGCTCGTCGATGCGGTCGCGGTTGGGTTCGATGCCCACGGCGCAGTGATCGTTGAAGCTGCGCATGCCGTCGGCCAGCAGGCGCACGCTGTGCAGGAAGTTGTACGCGATCATCGGACGGAATACATTCAGCTCGAAGTTGCCCGACGCGCCGCCCACGTTCACGGCGACGTCGTTGCCGAACACCTGCGCGCACAGCATCGTCACCGCTTCGCTCTGCGTGGGGTTCACCTTGCCGGGCATGATCGACGAGCCGGGCTCGTTCTCGGGGATGGAAATTTCGCCCAGCCCGCTGCGCGGGCCGCTGGCCAGCCAGCGGATGTCGTTGGCGATCTTGGTCAGGCTGGCCGCCAGCGTTTTCAGCGCGCCGTGCGCATGCACCAGCCCATCGGCCGATGCCATGGTCTCGAACTTGTTCGGCGAGGTGATGAAGGGCAAGCCGGTCAATTGCGCCAGCTCTTCGGCCACCTGTTCGGCGTAACCGGCCGGTGCGTTGAGGCCGGTGCCGACCGCCGTGCCACCCAGCGCGAGTTCGCACAGGTGCGGCAGGGCGGCGTTCAGATGCGTTTCGTTGTGCTGCAACTGGGCAACGTAGCCGGAGAACTCCTGGCCCAGCGTGAGCGGCGTGGCGTCCTGCAGATGCGTGCGGCCGATCTTGATGATGTCGTTGAAATCCGCAGCTTTCTTGGCGAGGGTCTCCCGCAGCGTTCGAAGCGAGGGCAGCAGGTGCCGAGTGATGGCCGTCACGGCCGCCACGTGCATCGCCGTGGGGAAGACATCGTTGGACGACTGGCTGCGGTTCACGTCATCGTTCGGATGCACGAGGCGTGCTTCTCCGCGTTTCCCGCCGAGCAGCTCGCTGGCGCGGTTGGCGAGCACCTCGTTCATGTTCATGTTGGTCTGCGTGCCCGAGCCCGTTTGCCAGACCACCAGCGGAAATTCATTCGGGTGCTTGCCGGCGATGACTTCATCGGCGGCGCCCACGATGGCGTTGGCCTTGTCTGCGGAGAGCAGCCCGAGACGATGGTTGACGACGGCGCTGGCACGTTTGATGCGGGCGAGCGCGTCGATCAGCTCGCGGGGCATGCGGTCGCCGGCAATGTCGAAGTTCTGCAGCGAGCGTTGCGTTTGTGCGCCCCACAGGTGGTCTGCAGGGACTTCAATGGGGCCAAAGGTGTCGCGTTCAGTACGGGTGGTCATGGCGGGAGCGAGGGCACGAGGTGACTCGGATTAGCGCTCCAGTATAGGCAGAGCGCAGTGCCCTTGTCGGTTGTAGGGGCGGTATGGCGGCACATTACACAATCCTGCGCGTTGGGTACACGGTTTGCGGGCACAGGCGAGGCACGCCACAATGACGGCTGCGTCGCATCCTGCCGCTTCTGCCCCGCCTCATGCCCACCACGCCCTCCGCCTCCGTCGACCCCTCCTTGAAACCGCTGCTCTGGCTGGTGGCGATGGGTCTGTTCATGCAGACCCTCGATTCAACGATCGTCAACACCGCGTTGCCGGCCATGGCACGCAGCCTGTCGGAAAGCCCGCTGAAGATGCAGTCGGTCATCATCGCCTACACGTTGACGACCGCCATGCTGATGCCTGCGTCCGGATGGCTGGCCGACCGCTTCGGCACGCGAAAGATGTTCTTCGCCGCCATCTTCCTGTTCACGATCGGTTCCTTGCTGTGCGCGGAATCGCGCAGCCTGACCATGCTGATTGCCTCACGCGTGGTGCAAGGGGTGGGCGGCGCGCTGCTGATGCCCGTGGGACGGTTGACGGTGCTGCGCGTGGTGCCGCGCGAGCAGTTCCTGCCGGCCATGAGTTTCGTCACCATCCCGGGGCTGATCGGCCCGCTGATCGGCCCGACGCTGGGGGGCTGGCTGGTGGAGGCCGTGTCGTGGCACTGGATCTTCCTGATCAACATTCCCGTGGGGGTGATCGGCGCGCTCGTCACGCTCAAGGTGATGCCCGATGTGCACGCGGAAGACGACAGCCGCTTCGACTGGTCGGGCTATCTGATGCTGGCCTTCGGCATGGCGGCGGTGTCGTTCTCGCTCGACGGGCTGTCCGAACTGGGCTTCCAGCACGCGACGGTGCTGGTGCTGCTGATTTTTGGTCTGGCGGCGCTCACGGCTTACTGGCTGCATGCGGGGCGCGTGGCCGGGCCGCTGTTTCCGCGCACGCTGTTTGGCATTCCGAGCTTTTCCATTGGTGTGCTCGGCAACCTGTTTGCACGCATCGGCAGCGGCGGGATGCCGTTCCTCATTCCGCTGCTGCTGCAGGTGAGCCTGGGGTACACGCCACTGCAGGCCGGCTTGATGATGGTGCCGGTGGCTGCCGCCGGCATGGCCGCCAAGCCTTTGGGCACGTGGGCCATCAAGCGCTACGGCTATCGCCGCATGCTGTCCGTCAACACGGTCATGGTCGGCCTGATGATGGCCAGCTTTGCCGTGATGACGCCCAACGTGCCGGTGTGGCTGCGCATCGTGCAACTGGCGATCTTCGGCACGTTCAACTCGATGCAGTTCACGGCCATGAACACGCTCACGCTCAAGGACCTGACGGGCCCCCTGGCCAGCGCGGGCAACAGCATGCTGTCGATGGTGATGATGCTGTCGATGAGCTTGGGCGTGGCCGCAGCCGGCGCCTTGCTGACGGGCTTTACCGACTTCACCGCCGGACCGGAAGGGCGCGACACGCTCGCGGCGTTCCACAAGACGTTTGTCTGCGTGGGCGTCATGACCTGCGCGGCCGCATGGATCTTCGCGCAGCTCTCGCGCTTCGAGTCAACGCACGTCGTCAAGCGGCCCGAGATGGAAGTGCATTGAACGCCCGCTTTGGCGACCAGGCTGACTACTTTTTCCAGTAGCCGCGCATCTTCTTGCTCAGGTCGACCTTGGCCGCGGCACGCGCTTCGGCTGCGGGGTCCGCGCCGGGCTCCGGTTCCGGCCACGCGCATGCCTCGAACAGCGGCAGCAGCGCAGGCGGAATGAAGCGCGTGCGCGACGCGTAGATGTGCCGATCGCCATTGGGTGTTTGCTGGGTGACGTAGAAACGCTGGGGCACCAGGATGTCGAGGTGCTCACGCGCACGGGTCATCGCCACGTAGAGCAGCCGGCGTTCTTCTTCCAGTTCTTCGTGCGAGCCGGCGCCCAGATCGGCCGGCATGCAGCCGTCCACGGCATTCAGCACATACACCGCCTTCCATTCCTGACCTTTCGATGAATGGATCGTCGAGAGGATCAGGTAGTCCTCGTCGCGGTAGGGGTCGCCCGATTCATCGCTGGTCAACTCGGGCGGGTCGAGCGTCATCTCGGTCAGGAAGCGCTCCCGGGTGGCGTACGTTGCGGCCATGCGGGCGAGCTGGTCGAGATCGCCCTGGCGCACGGCCGCGTCGTCGTGCAGGCGCTCCATGTGCGGCGAGTACCAAGCGCCTACGGCTTCGAGTTCGCCAGCCCATTCCAGGCTGTCTTTGGGTACGCGCAGGGTTTGCATGAGCGCCATCAGCGTAGACCAGTCGCCGGCCAGCCGCGCCGGTGGCTCGTAGGCGAGCAGCGCGGCAATCGGGTCCGCCGCTTCCGCCATGGCGTCGAGCACGCGTGCCGCCGTGGCGGGGCCTGCACCTGGCAGCAACTGGATCACGCGAAACCCGGCAATGCGGTTGCGCGGGTTCTCGGCCCAGCGCAGTACCGACAGCACATCCTTCACATGTGCCGCCTCCAGAAACTTGAGGCCGCCGTATTTCACGAACGGGATGTTGCGGCGCGTGAGTTCGATCTCCAGCGGCGCGCTGTGGCTCGCGGTGCGAAACAGCACCGCCTGCGATTTCAGCGTCAGCCCGCCTTCACG
This sequence comes from Ralstonia pickettii, assembly GCF_016466415.2. NCBI lineage: Bacteria > Pseudomonadati > Pseudomonadota > Betaproteobacteria > Burkholderiales > Burkholderiaceae > Ralstonia > Ralstonia pickettii. Next base: position 882,770 of record NZ_CP066772.2, read on the forward strand.
GTGATGCAGCACCTGCTCGGCCACGCAACGCGCCTGCTCGGCTTCGTCGCGAACTGAAATCAAGCGCGGCCGGTGCGTCGATGCGCGGTCCGTCCACAACGTCTTGGCAAAGCGCTCCGTAGCAAAACGCATCACGCCATTCGAGGCATCCAGAATCGGTTGCGTCGAACGGTAATTGCGCTCCAGCAACACTGTGTGCGCCGGCCGCGAGAAGTGGCGCGGAAAATCGAGGATGTTGCGTACCGTCGCCGCGCGAAATGCGTAGATCGATTGCGCGTCGTCGCCCACCACGGTCACACCGCGGCCGTCCGGGCGCAACGCACGCAGGATGGATGACTGCAACCGGTTGGTGTCCTGGTATTCGTCGACAAGGATGTGGTCGAAACGGGCGCCAATCTCCGCCGCCAGTTCGGTGTCGGACGACATCGCGTGCCAGTAGAGCAGGAGGTCATCGTAGTCGAGCACGTGCTGCGCCTGCTTGGCTTCGACATACGCATCGAACAGCGTGCGCAGTTGCGTCTCCCACATCGCGCACCACGGAAAATGGTGCTTCAGCACGGCGTTCAGCGGGCTCTCGGCGTTGATGGCGCGCGAGTAGATCGCAATGCAGGTCTGCTTGAGCGGGAAGCGGCGTTCCTTGGTCGACAGGTTCAGCTCATGGCGCACGACGTTGAGCAGATCGGCCGAGTCGCTGCGGTCATGGATGGTGAAATCGGGGGCGAGGCCCACGCGCTCGGCATATTCGCGCAGCAGGCGCGCGCCGATGCCGTGGAAGGTGCCGGCCCAGGGCAGCGTGGTCTTGTACGAAGTGCCGGCCGAATTGAGGGCGTTGTTCGATCGCTCGCCCTGCATGGCTCGCGCCAGCAGGTGGCCGGCACGGTTCGACAGTTCGCTCGCCGCCCGGCGGGAAAACGTCAGCAGCAGGATGCGTTGCGGATCGGCGCCGTTGGCCACCAGATGCGCCACGCGCCAGCCCAGGGTGTGCGTCTTGCCGGACCCCGCACCGGCCAACACGAGCAGCGGGCCGGTTTCCGCCGCGTCCGCTCCAGAGATACCGAACTCGACCGCCTGGCGCTGCTGGTCGTTCAGCTGGGCCAGGTAACCCGGCGTGGCCGGCGCATTGGCGGTGTCTGGGGTGGGGGAGGCGGCAAGCACGGCAGGGCGTCACAAAAAATAACTGTATGAATATACAGCACTGTGATGCCTGCCTGCGGAAAGTTAGAGCGGCGGACGGAAGGCCGGCGACGTTGGCCGATCAGATCCCGTCCCGCAGCTTTTTCGCGAAGTCCTGCGGGGATGCCCGCCGGTTGACCGCATCCACCAGATCCGCCAGGAACCAAGGCAGCACGAGTCGCGTGCCCGGATCGCTTAGGCCGACGCGGAGCCGGGCAGGAGACGCCGATTCGGTGGCTTTGGCCGGCTGGATCGGCTGCGGAGGCTGGCTGTGCGCGAGCATCCCTTGCAGATCCTGATCGGTGAAAGTGAACGTTGACGTGGTCAGAGCCGAGGCGGTCATCGCTGCGGTCATCAGCATCGTGGCCACGGCAAGTTGTTTGAGGGTGTTGGCAGGCATCGTGGCCTCCAGAACAGAACGGTTGGGTGAGTAGGTGACCGGCGCGCAGCGCGGTGGCCGCATCAATGATCCACCCTCCGATCATGGCGGCAGCTTAGGATTCCGTTTCGCTCAGGAAAACGCAAATATCGCGTGCAATCCGATCAATTGGCCTGCGGCTGCAGGGCGATCACGGCCATGCCCGTCAACGCAATGGCCGCGCCGCCGATGTCCCAGCGGGTGAGCGACACACCGTCGACCAGACGCAGCCACACGAGCGCTACGGCGATATACACCCCGCCGTATGCCGCATAAGTGCGGCCGGCCGCAGCCGGGTGCAATGTCAGTAACCACGCAAACAGCGCGAGCGAGGCGGCCGCCGGCAGCAACAGCCAGATCGGCTTACCTTGCCGGAGCACGAGCCACGGCAGATAGCAGCCGACGATTTCCGCCACGGCGGTGAAGGCAAACAGCACGGCAATACGAAGCAGTTCCAAAACGGGCCCCGGAGCAATCAAGACGTAGACGGCGCCGATTGTGGCATGTGGGGCCGTGCTGTCGCGATGGTTACCCGGTCTCAGGCGTGCGAGGCGCGTGCACCTGCAGCAGCGCATCGATCTCGGCTTGCGTGCCCGCGTATGCGCCGGCGCGCGTGGCGGTGAGGGCGGCCGCCGCAGCAGCCCGGCGCAAGTGCGCCTGCACGGGCGCCCCAGGCGAATGCAGCTGGCTCGCCAGCCAGGCGCCCATCGCGGCATCGCCGCAGCCGACGGTGTCCGCCACCGGCACGGCAAAGGCCGGTTGGGCGATACGCGCATCGTCTTGCCCGCCGTGCGCCGCTGCCAGCCATTCCATGCCGTCGGCCCCGAGCGTGAGCAGGATGTCGGCTTGCGGCGCGAGGGTGCGCAGCGTGGCGAACGGATCGGCATCACCGGGAAACAGTTGGCGCAGATCTTCATCCGAGACCTTGATGACCGGTACGATGGCGGCCATGCGCAGCAGCGGCGGCGCGTAGTGGGGGCGCCCATCGCCGCGCGGACTTGGCCGCGCATACCGAACTGGCAGCGGCTGTCGGATCGACGCCGCGGGAAAAGCGCTGACCGAACAGCAAAAACGCACGCGGCCTAACGCGGATCGGGTGGCGGCAACACCGGCGTGACCTTGTACCCGCGGGCCGCCAGCAGCGCGGGAATTCCCTTGGGTCCGATCATGTGGAGCGCGCCCACAGCGCCAAACACGCGCTGGCCGCTGTTGTGCACGCGTGCAATGTTCTCGGCCATGGCGCGGTTGCGGTTCGTCACCAGCCGTTGGAAGGCGCGTTTGTCCGATGCCGTCTTCAGGCAATCGCACCACTGCGGGTAGTGCTCGAGCGTGCTGATGTCGCTGTCGGCCCAGGCATTGGCGAGCGTGAGCGTCTGCGTGCGCGCCTCGCCCGATTCAATCGCGTCGAGCACGGTATCGAATTGCTGCGCGACCTCGTTCTTCGGCACGATCTCGTTGAGCACGCGCACCTGCTGCGCCAGCGTTTCGAGCGGCACAATCGGCAGGTGCACGCTCTTGGCGTAGGTGGTGAGAAACAGGTCGATGCCGAAATCCGGATAGAGCCCGTCTGTGCGTACCCCCAGCACCGCCAGCGAGGCCAGTTGCATGGTCGGCTGGAACTTGCGGATCTGCGTGAGGGCCGTGTCGGGCAGGCAAGCCGCGGAGAGCAGTTTGTTGAAGCGCTCGCCGCGACGGCCGGTCAGGAGCCGGCGGTCTTCTGCGCTGTTTTGCGCGGTTAGCGGTGTGCGGTCGGTGTCTTTGTCGAGCAGGTCGAGTTCGAGCGCGATGCTGTCAACCTGCTGAAGCGCGCTGCGCACGGTGGGGCCGGGCAGCATCCAGTCGGCCCGCGCAACGTGGATCGTGCCGTAGAGCCACGAGGTGTGACCGTTCTTTTCGATGCGCCAGAGCAGGCCGTGGTCGGTCGCGCGTTGCGCGGCGGCGGCCCAACCGTCTTTGGGGATGAAGCTTGAGGCGGGTGGCGGACAGTTCGGGGTCGGTGCCGGTGCCTGTACGGGTGTGGTGTCTTGCGCGGCAGCCGTGCCGACGCCCGTCAATAGGAAAAACGCGGCCGCGAGCGCGCGCCACGTGGTGCGATTGCGTGCCATTTGGCTGCTCCCCGAATATTGTTGTGGTCGTCTGTGCAGTTTAGCGGGCGCAAGCCATTGCGTGCCGCACGATGATCACCCCTGACGCGCTACTCGCTCAGCTTCGGCGGCACGGCATGCGCACCGCGCGTCTCGCGAAACCACAGCGCCAGGCTTTCGTCTTCCAGCGCATAGGCGCCGCGCGACTCCTTCCAGATCAGGTTCTTGTCGCGCAGCGCGTCCAGCGCGGCCTGCACCGTGGCGGTGGAAAACTCGCTGTGGCCGAGCTTGGCCGCATATGCCTTCATCGAGTCTTCCGAAAACGGCGAATAGCCTTGTCCGCGCTCGATCAGCACCGCCAGCACGGCACGCTGGATTTCCGTCAGTGCGCTGTAATCGCTTTCGATCTCGCCCCAGATGCGGTCGCGAAAACCCTGCGCGCCGCGCTTGAGCAACTCGCCCAGGCTGGCCGCCTCGCCCAGCTCCAGGGCGATCTCGCTGACGATGCCCTTGAGCATCTCCGGCCGGTGCCCGACGAGCTGGAAGGCGGCAAACATGTCGTCTTCCTTGAACTGGTTGTTGGGCGCCAGGTGCTGGTTGACCCACGCCGTGTACGCCGACACATACGGCCGCCCCAGCAGCGGGAAGTTGGTCACCCGCGAGCCGAAAAACGGCTGCGTGCGATTGAGCAGCAGGTTGGCGAGCTTGTCACGGTTCGACCCCGTAAAGACGAGGAAGAGGCGCGGTTCGACCACGCCCTGGTTCATCTGGTCGCGCGCGGCCTTGAGCGCGAACATGGCGTTGGTGCCGGCCTCAGTGGACAGCGCGTGTTGCGCCTCGTCGATGATCAGCACGACGGGCCGCTGCACCGCCTTGTAGAGCACATCGAGCGCGTCGGCCAGGGTGATGCCCGGCGGTAGCCCGATCTTGCCGAGGTTGAACGTGAACGTACGCAACACGTCGACCTTCTCCATGCCGGCCTGCTTGGCCAGCTTGGCGATCGGCCCGTCAAACTGGGCCAGTTTGGATTTGATGGCGTCGGCGATCAGCAGGCCGGGATCGCGTGCGCGGTCGGCCCATAAGTCCACGTAGATGGCGATCCACTTGCGGCGTTCGACCTCCGGCACCAGGTCTTCGCGCAGGAACGTGCTTTTGCCGGTGCGCCGGGGCGCCGCCAGGAACAGGCCTGAGCGCGCATCGGCCAGGCCCTTGCCTTCCAGGCTGTCGCACAACGTGTTGGCGAGGTCCTGGCGGTGGAAGCTGAAGCGTCCGGTATCGGTGTCGGAATCCATGGGAAGCCCTGTTTTAGACCTGATTATGGAAATCGCTATAAATTATAGTCGATCCAATAATTAAGGCTAATTCCGCCCGAATTGCCAGCCGGATTGCAGTCGGCTCCGCCGATTTGCAATTGCGCGGCACTGTGCCGCAGGCAATTCGGGGAACTGTGTGCAGCGCTATACTCCACACATTCTGACGTTGCCTATCCATGCTCCATCGCCGCTGGCTCTTCCTCGTCTGGCTTGCGATCGTACTGAACGTACTGTCGCCGGTGCTCGCCTCCGCACGCGCGGCGGCCACGGGCACGCTCGACGTCGAGCTGTGCAGCGCAACGGCCCCGCATGGCAGCACCGTGCAGGTTGCCATCGATCTGCAAGGCGATGGCTCCGCCGACGGGTCGGCCGCCCACCACAGCGTGGCGCACTGTCTGTATTGCCCGGGGTTTGCTGCCGGGCTGGCGCTGGCCTCGTTGCCGGCGTTGGATGTTCCTTCCGCCCATTTCATCTATCGCGTGCGGCAGCCGGCCACCCCGGCGCCCGTGTACGCGCGCAGTGCGTTGCGCGTGGCCGAGTCGCGCGCGCCTCCTGTGTCTCCGTCGTTGTCGATCTGACGCGCCTGCGGACGTAACGCCGTGGCGCCTTTGCGTTCGGCCCCGCTTGGGCCGACGCCATCGCAATCCGGAGACCTTTCCGATGTCATTCCACAAGCGCACCGGGGCCGCTGCCCCTAAGCGCACGCTGGTGTGCCGTGCTGCGCTCGCCCTGAGCGCAGCGGCACCGCTGTCTGCTTTTTCGGCCGAGGATGCGGCATCCGTGCCCGCGCCCGTCACGCAGGAACTCGCGCCCACGGTGGTGCGCGCCACTGCCAACCCCGCGCCGTTCGCCCGCAATACACCGGCGGTCGTGCAAAGCGTCACGGCCGATCAGTTGGCTGACCGCAACGTCGTCACCGCCGAAGACGCGGTCAAATATCAGCCCAATGTGATGGTGCGCCGCCGCTTCATTGGCGACCGCAATTCCATCTTCGCCGGCCGCGATTTCAACGAGATTCAAAGTGCCCGCGGCCTGCTGTATGCCGACGGCATCCTGCTCTCGAACCTGCTTGGCTCGAGCTACAGCTTCCCGCCGCGCTGGTCGATGGTCGGGCCGGATGACTTGGCGCGCGTCGATATCTTGTATGGGCCGTTCTCTGCGCTCCTGCCGGGCAACTCGATGGGCACGACCATTGCGATGACGTTACGCCGCCCCGAAAAATTCGAGGCTGCCGCGCAGACGCAGGTGATGAGCCAGCATTACAACGATGCCTATGGCTTTTCGCGCAACGTCACCGGAAACCACGAAAGCGCATCGCTGGGCGACCGCATCGGCAAGTTCTGGTATGCGCTGTCAGTCGACCGGCTGGAGAACGACAGCCAACCGATGCAATACGCCACGCCCAACTCCCGGTTCACCGCGGGCGGCACGCCGGTGCCGGTCACGGGCGCGCGGCAGGATCTCGGCCCCAACGGCCAGCCGCGCGTGATTCTCGGGCCCCAGATGCTCGAGCGCACCCAGCAGCTGCAAGAGACGCTGCGATTCGGCTATGTGTTCAACGACAGCCTGGAGGCCTCACTCACGCTGGGCCATTGGGAAAACCATTTCAACGATCAGGCGCTCAGCTTCCTTCGCGATGCCGCCGGCAACACCGTCACGGGCGGCAATGTGCTGATCAACGGCACGCCGTACACGATCGCCCCGAACACCTTCGCCCCGCAAAACGGCGACCAGGAAAACTGGCTCTACGGCCTGGGCGTGAAGGGCAAGATCGGCGGCTGGAAGATCGACACCAACGCTTCCGCTTACAACGTTTCGCGCGACATCCTGCGCGCGTCGAACACGGCGGCCGGCAATGGGCCCGGCACGGTGTTCTATGGCGACGGCACCGGCTGGTCCAACTTCGACGTCAAGGCGACCTCTCCCACGGTGTCCGGCCATACCTTCACGACCGGTTACCACTACGACCAATACCACCTGCGCAACCAGACCTTCAACGCGACGAACTGGTCGACGGAAACGCTATCCACGCTCAAATCCAGCTACCAGGGCGACACGCAAACTCAGGCGGTTTTCCTGCAGGACGCGTGGGCGTTTGCGCCGCGCTGGCTGGCCACACTGGGCCTGCGCTACGAAAGCTGGCGCGCCTACAACGGCCAGCTCGGCAACGGCACGAGCGCGTTGGGCTACGCCAGCCGTACCGAAGACGCGTTTTCGCCCAAGGCGGCCATTCAATGGCAGGCCACGCAAGACACGCTGCTGCGCTTGTCGTATGGCCGCGCCGTGCGCTTTCCGACGGTGGCGGAGCTGTTCCAGGGCACGATCAGCGGCAACACGATCGTCAATAACGATCCGAACCTCAAACCTGAGCGCGCCAATGATTTCGACTTCACCGTCGAGCAGGCCGTGCCCTACGGCGTGCTGCGTACCAGCCTGTTCCAGAGCGACGTGCGCGACAGCATCTACACGCAGACCAACATCACCGTCACGCCCAACGTGACGAACGTGCAGAACGTCGATCGCGTGCGCACGCGCGGCATCGAGTTGGCGTATTCGGGGCAGGACGTTCTGCGGGATGCGGGTGTGCGCGGCGTGGACGTCGAAGCCAACGTCGCTTTCACGCAATCGAAGACGCTGGCCGACGCCGCCAACCCGACCTACGTCGACAAGACCTGGCCGCGCATGCCGCGGGTGCGCGCCAATCTCTTTGCGAGCTGGCATGCCACCCCCGACTGGACGGTGGGCGCGGGCGTGCGCTATTCGGGGCGGCAATTCGGCACGCTCGACAACACCGATGTGCTGCCGAATGTCTACGGTGGCACCAGCAGCTTCTTCACCGTGGACCTCAAGGCCAGCTACCGTATCGACAAGCACATCACGCTGGCGCTGGGCGTCGACAACCTGACCGACAGGCAGTATTTCGTGTATCACCCGTACCCGTCGCGCACCTTCTATGGGCAACTGAAATGGCGTCTGTAATGCAGTCGATTCCTCGATTCCTGGCCGGTGCGCTGCTGGTTTTTGCGGCAACGCTGGCGCTTGCGCACGAAGGTCACGACCACGGTGGCATGGCAGGCAAGGGCGCCGCCAAACCGCAGCTTGCTACGACGGCGGCGTTCGACAAGGCGGGGCGCCTGTGGGTGACGTGGGCCGAAGGGCAGCACGTGGTGGTCGCTTCGTCCGACGATCTCGGCAAAACGCTGTCCGCGCCGCGGCGCGTAAACCCGCAACCCGAGCCGATCTATACCGACGGCGAGAACCGTCCGAAGGTTATCGCCAGCCCGGACGGTGCGCTGTATGTGAGCTGGTCGCGCCCGCTCGATGCGCCATACACGGGCTTCGTGCGTTTCTCGCGCTCGCTCGACGGCGGCAGGACATGGAGCGCGCCAGTCACGGTCCATCACGATCGCCAACCCATCACGCACCGCTTCGATTCGATTGCGGTCGACAGCGCAGGCCACATCTTCGTCACGTGGATCGACAAGCGCGACCTGCTGCGGGCGCAGGCCGCCAAGCAGCCGTACGACGGCGCAGCGGTGTACTACACCGTTTCGACCGACCGCGGCGCAACCTTCGCTCCCGAGCGCAAGGTCATCGACCAGACCTGCGAATGCTGCCGCATTGCGCTGGCGCCCGATGCCGACGGGCACATGCTCGCGCTGTGGCGCAACGTGTTTGCCGGGCAGATCCGAGATCACGCATTGGCGACATTACCGATCGATAACACGCCGCTTGCCGTCACGCGCGCGACGTTCTCGGAGTGGCGCGTCGATGCGTGTCCGCACCATGGCCCCGCGTTGGCCGTCACGGCAGATGGCGTGCGGCACATGGCGTGGTTCTCCGTGCAACAGGACAAGCCCGGTCTGTTCTACAGCCGGCTGTCGGCCGACGGCAAACCGATCGGCGAGCCTTGGGGCTTTGCCGGTTCGCCACAAGCCGGAGCGCAGGCCTCGCACCCCGCATTGGTCGCCGCGTATGGCGCGCTGTGGCTGGTCTGGAAACAGTTTGCCGACGACCGCATGCAGATCCTGCTGCGCAAATCCATCGACGGCGGCGCGCACTGGTCGGCGCCGGCCAACGTGGCAAACACCAATGGCGGCAGCGATCACCCGCAATTGCTCGCGCGCGACGGCCATGTCTACCTGTCTTGGCGTACCCAGGCGGAGGGTTACCGCCTGATCGATATCAGCAATGTCGTTCCGTCCAATTCATCATTGGAGGCATCGAAATGAAAATTCGATGGAGAGCGGTGGCGATGGCCGCGGCGCTATCCGCCGCCGCTTTGACGGCGCAGGCCGCGGGTGCGCTGCAGTTCCGGCCGCTGCATGCCCGCGATGTGCCGGCGCTGCTGCAGACGCCCCATGCGCGTCCGCTCATCGTCGAAATCTGGTCATTGGATTGCAGCTACTGCCGCGAGAACATCGCGCGTATCGCGCAATGGCGGCGTACCGCCAAGAAGAACGTGGATGTGGTGATGGTGTCGATGGATGGTCCGGACCAGGCCGAGATGCTGAACCGGGCGCTGGCGCCGCTGGCCCGCGACGGGAAGATCGACGTTGCACGCATGCCGCAGTACGCCAACGCCGAAGACATGCCGGAGCGCCTGCGCGCCGCGCTCGACCCCGGCTGGCAGGGCGAGATGCCGCGCACGATCATCCTCCGCCCGGACGGCAAGCGTCACGCATCGAGCGGGTTGCTGACGCCGCAAATACTGGAAACAGCGCTCAGGGATTAATCAGAAAATGACGCAGACCCCCCTCGTTGTTGGGGTATGGCGGGGGGCGTGCACTTTTTATAATGGCTCCGCTTTGTGAATTCCGGCGCATTGCTCATTCACAAAGCACACCCGACCATCTTTCGTCGTCAAAGGCTGAAGATGTTAAGCCCGCTCGCCCCCCGGCCCGCGGGCTTTTTCTTTGCCCGGTCGAAAAGTGAATCTGTATTTCCCGGGACAGTGCGGTAGCGGGGCGGATGATAACGTGCCCTTAGCGCGCTGTCGCCTGCGAAGAAGAGGGGTATGGCGTGGATGGGCGTTCCGCGTCCTTGGATGCGGCCCCAAGGCCCACGGCCACGGCGGCCAGCAAGACGGCAAGACCGCGCGCGATATAGAACACCGTTTGCGCCCCCGCTATTTCCGATTCGGCAGATGGGGTCTCGGCAATGTGGGCGTGCCAGGCACTGCGCCAGGCGCGGTGTGGGCGCGGATCGCGATGGGCTCGCGGCGCGGGTGCGCAGTGTGTCGAATGAGGCTGCATGTGTGACATGGCGGTTCTCTTCACGTTCAAACGTGCAACCAGGCGCGCCAGAACAGCAGCGCTGTCATCGAAAAGCCGAATGTGGAAATCAGCGCCCGCACAACCGGCACCGGCAAACGCTTGCCCACATGCGCCCCCATATAGCCACCCAGCGCGGCGGCCACCAGCATGACCAGCGTCTGCGGCCACCACACCATTCTTGCCAGCGCAAAACACGCCACCGCCACCAGGTTGGTCGCCCCCACCAGCAAGGTGCGTGAGGCGTTCAGTGCTTTGATGTCGTCGTGGCCGAGCAGGGCCCAGACGGCCATCATCATGATCCCGACCGCGCCGCCAAAGTAGCCGCCATAAATGGCCAGCGCACCTTGCGCGATCAGCAGTGTTGTCCGCCCGATCTGCACGCGCCGACGCAGCCACGCGCCGGCCTGTTTGCCAAAGGTGAATGCCAGCGAGCCGATCAGCAGCAGCCACGGCACGATGAAATCGAACGCGCGAGACGATGTGTTCATCAACAGCAGCGCGCCGAGCAGACCGCCCACCAGGCTGATCCCGACCATCGCCTGCATCGAGACGTGTCCGAACCCGCGATAGTCCGCGCGATACGCCCACGCCGATGTGGCCGCGCCGGGCAGCAGTGCCACCGTGCTCGACGCATTGGCAAACACCGACGGCACACCCGCGAACATGAGCGCGGGCAGGGTGACAAACGAGCCACCGCCAGCGCATTCATCATGCCGGCGATCAGGCCCGCGCCAAAAAGCAACGGCGTGGCGGATTCCATTGGGGGCGAATTTGGGAATGTTCTGTCGGAAGAAGCCTCAGTCTCGAGCAGTGGCGACCCCGCGGCAATCTGCGATACATTGAGCGAGCCTCAGTGTGAGGCTGAGGCAGACTCCAATTTTGAGAGGTATCGTGCGCTTCGACCTGACCGACCTCCGACTCTTCCTCCATACCGCCGAAGCCGGCAGCATCACGGCGGGCGCCGAACGCGCGCACCTCACATTGGCATCGGCCAGCGCGCGCATCCGCGGGATGGAAGACACGCTTGGCGTGCCCCTTCTCACGCGCAACCGGCGCGGCGTGGAAACGACCGCTGCGGGCCGCACGCTCGTCCACCACGCCCGCGTCGTCCTGCAACAGATGGACCGCATGCGCGGTGAGCTGGGCGAATACGCGCGTGGCCTAAAGGGCTACGTGCGGCTGCTTTCCAACACGGCGGCGATGACCGAGTTCCTGCCGGAAACGCTCAGCGCTTTTCTGGCCGTACACCCTGAAGTCGATATCGACCTGGAAGAGCTGGTCAGCCACGAGATTGTCGAAGCGATTGCGCAGGGGCGCGCCGACATCGGCATCGTCAACGACGCGGTCGATCTTTCGGGGCTGGAAACCTTTCCGTTCCGCCACGACCGCATCGTGCTGGTGACCGCGCGCGACCATCCGCTGGCCGAGCGCCGCGAGCTGGCCTTCGTTGAAACCTTGCAGGAAGATTTTGTCGGCCTGACAGGCGACAACGCATTGCAGGCATATCTGGCGGGGCACGCCGCACGCGCCGGCCACCGGCTCAAATATCGCGTGCGCCTGCGCAGTTTCGACGCGGTGTGCCGCATGGTGGAACGCAACGTGGGCGTGGGCGTCATTCCAGAGCATGCGGCGATCCGTCTGCAACGCTCCATGGGCATCCGCCGTGTGCGCCTGACCGACGCCTGGGCGACGCGCCTGCTGCGCATCTGCGTGCGCCATTTCGATGACCTGCCTGTCTTTGCGCGCCAGTTGATCGAGCATTTGCGCGAGGCATGAGCAGGGAGCGCGTCCGTCATTTGATGGATAGATGCTGTTTGAACTCGCGTCGGTGAAAACGCGTCGGTACACTGCAAGCAGTTGCGGGCCGCACAGCGCCACAAACGTGCGGCGCCGCACCAACCCTCCGCTCATGGAGCACATCATGGCGTCTGCCGGTGTTCCCCCTGGTGTTCCGCCGATCGGCCTGTTGCACGCGGCGCGCGCGCTGCGCATCTACCGGCGCCACGAAATCAATGCGCTGGCGTGGATCGCGCTCGGCGTGTGCCTGCGCAGCCCGGCGCTGATAGCGGCTATCAGCGTTGCGTTGCTCATCGTGTGCGCGTGGTCGCTTACGCGGCACATCCAATATATGAAGCCCCTGTATGAATTGCCGGTGTTCAGCCGCCTGCTGGCACACAGCGGCATGGCGTTCGCGGCCATCAATGCAGCGCTGCTGGCGGTGGAGCTGGCCACGGGGGCCGGGCGCGGCGCATGGTTTGATGCCGACGGCTGGCTTGCGCCGGCGTGGCCGCAGATTCTTCCGGACATGGCCGGCACCATTGAGCTGATGCTGGTGGGCGCCCAGTGGATTGTCGTGCTGGGTGTGGTGGTTGCCGCAACCGCCTGGGCGTGGCTGAGCCTGGGCGGCGGCCGATCGCTGCGTTTTCCGCCGCGCTCGCAATGAGCGTATGGCTCGGGACAATCCGGGCTGGTCTGGCGGAGGAATTCCTCCTATAAGTGGCGATGTCGGTTGCAGGTGCGTTTCCGTAGCGCCCGGACGAGGCGCGTGCTGTTGGAGCGTGCGTAACACCACGCTCCGAACCCCAGGAGACAGGCATGACATCGCTGGACGCTTTCCTGCGGTGCCGCGACTTTCTGCTCGCGCACCGTGAGGATTACGACACCGCTGTGCGCGATTTTGCATGGCCCCAGTTGGACCGCTTCAACTGGGCGCTGGATTATTTCGACGCCATGGCGCGGGGCAACGACGCCATCGCGCTCTGGGTCGTCGACGATCAGGGCAACGAGACGCGGCTGTCGTTCGCGCAGATGGCCGAGCGGTCGGCGCGCGTGGCCAACCATTTGCGGGCGCTTGGTGTGCAGCGTGAAGATCGCATCCTGCTTATGCTCGGCAACGTGCCCGGGCTGTGGGATGTAATGCTCGCCAGCATCAAGATCGGCGCGGTCATCATCCCGGCCACGACGCTGCTCACCGCAGAAGACCTGCGTGAACGCATTGCCATGGGGGAGGTGAGTCACGTGGTGGTGGGCGCGGCGGACTGCGCCAAGCTCGACGCCGTATCGGGCACCTTCACGCGCATTGCGATCGGTACGGACAAGGCGCCGGCAGGCTGGCACCGCTTTGAAGACGCCTACGATGCCCCAGCCGAGTTCACGCCTGACGCACCCACGCAGGCTAGCGATCCGTTGCTGCTGTACTTCACGTCCGGCACCACGTCCAAGCCCAAACTCGTGATGCACACGCATGCGAGCTATCCGGTCGGGCATCTGTCCACGCTGTACTGGATCGGCCTGCGCCCGGGGGATGTGCACTGGAACATCAGCTCGCCCGGCTGGGCCAAGCACGCGTGGAGCTGCTTCTTCGCGCCGTGGAATGCCGGCGCCACCGTCTTCATCTACAACTACGCGCGCTTCGAGCCCAAAGCAGTGCTGGATGTGCTCTGCCGCGCCAAGGTGACGACGCTGTGCGCACCGCCCACGGTGTGGCGCATGTTGATCCAGGAAGACTTGGCCGCGTGGAAGCCCGCCCTGCGCGAACTCGTGGGCGCGGGCGAACCGCTCAACCCGGAGGTGATCGAACGGGTGCGCGCGGCGTGGGGCATCACCATCCGCGACGGCTACGGTCAGACCGAAACGACCTGCCAGATCGGCAACAGCCCGGGGCAGCGCGTCCAGCCAGGCTCGATGGGTCGGCCGCTGCCGGGCTACCGCATCACGCTGCGCGACCCCGACGGCCACGAAGCGGAAGAGGGCGAGATCTGCATCGAATTGGATGCACGCCCGACCGGCCTGATGGAAGGCTACGCCGGTAACGCCGACAAAACCGCCGAAGCCATGCGCGGCGGCGTGTATCACACCTCCGACATTGCGGCGCGCGATGCCAGCGGCTACCTGACCTACGTCGGCCGCGCCGATGACGTATTCAAGGCATCGGATTACCGAGTCAGCCCGTTCGAACTGGAGAGCGTGCTGATCGAGCACCCGGCCATCGCCGAAGCCGCCGTTGTGCCGAGCCCCGACCCGCTGCGCCTGGCCGTGCCGAAGGCTTTCTTGGTACTGCGTGCGGGGCACGAGGCCGGCCCGGAACTGGCGCGCGACATCCTCCGGTTTTGCCGCAGCCGATTGGCTTCCTACAAACGCGTGCGCCGCATCGAATTTGCCGATCTGCCCAAAACCATCTCGGGCAAGATCCGGCGAGTCGAACTGCGCATGCGTGAAGCCGCGCGCAGCGAGAACACCGCTGGCGTGCGCAACCTGCAGGAATATTGGGAAGAGGATTTCCCGGGCGATTGACCCGCGTTGAGCTTTGGCACCCACGGAACGTGCGGCCCCCCGACCGCACGTTCCGCTGCGCCAGCGCTGATTGATATCAGCGCGACGAGCGAGGAACCAGGCGCAATTGACGTGCGCGGTCCAGGTCGTAGGCCGGCACGCCACCGTGCGGCAACGATGCGCGTGAAGCGGCCAGGTCGCGGCCGCGCACAATGACCGGCGCGAGCGAGCCTGCACGGATCAGGTCCGATGCAGCCAACTCGATCCAGTCGCGGTAATTGCGATAGACCTCTTCGGCCGTGATCTTCTGATGCGCGCAATCGCAGAGCGACAGCGCTTCGGAGGTGACGAAACAGCTGACGACCTTGCCGTCGACGATGGCTTGGAAGAACAGGTCGCCTACGGACCTGAACGTCTTGCCGGTGAATGAAATATTCATGATGCTCCCCCCATTGATCAGGCGCGCCGGTTGAATGACGTGCCCCACATGCCGCTTTCGCGGCGCAATGGTCACATGCAGGAGCGTGATTTCCGAATGGAGGGATGACGATGCTCCAGACGTTGAATCCGTCCGGATGCGATTGACCCAGTGAAGCGGGTCGGACTGTCCCTCGGTGCCGTTATGCCGGTCTGTCAATTCGGTGGTTGACTGCGTGTTCGCTCTCGCGCTGCGACCTTCCCCGTACAAAATTCCGTTATGTTTTTATGGCTACCACAATCGATGCAGCAGTCCGACACCTACGGTAATCGAGATGGCCAGCAGCCAGAGCAGAATGGTGGAGGCGCGCGTCGCCGGAAGACGTGTTTGAAAAAGGCGCCGACGCGTAGGAATCATCTGCCAATTGGCAGGGTGACGTTCCCACCCCAGCCGGGCAGTCAAGCCCGCTGTTTCCCGTTTGATTGTTCCCATGGCCGCTCCCGAAAGCTCGCCGCTGCCGCGTATTTACTTTTATTTAAATCTACTTTTCTTCGGTTGCATTCTAGGACACTCTCTGCAGACCGCCAGCGCCCCTTGGCATGATTCTTATCCTCCATTTGGCTCATAAACGGTAGGTTTAGGACATATTGGGGGTTCAAATAGGAAGTGATATTCATCACCTGCGAAGATGATTAATCGATGCGCAAACGCTTACGTTTGAAACGCATGACGATGGCGCCCCGCAACCTGCCTGCAAGGTGCCACCGATACAGTCACGCGCGTTTCGTGGATGACTTGTTGCAAGACTGCACAGCAACAGGCGCCCGAGCGTAAAACAGCGAAATGCCACGCACCTGCGTTACAGTGCCGCCGGGCTGGCAAGGCAACACAGAACGAGCAGGACATCGACATGACGCAAGCAAGACGCGCCCGGAACAACAGGGCGTTCGCAGGGTTCGGGCAAGGGGGGCGTGCCGCTTTGGTGGCATGGGCTGCATTGGTGGCAGGGGCCGCCGCCCACGCCGCTGCGCCGAGCCTGGCAGCGCGCCGTGCCGCGGTGCAATCAACACTGGCGCATGCCGGCAGTTGTCAGCGTCTAGGCGATTACTACTGGGAAATCGGTGACGCCCACGGCGAGCTGATGCACGGGCAGCAGGGCCAGCGCATCGGCGCCAACAAGACGGTGCGGTTGGCATCGGCCTCCAAATGGATATTTGGCGCCTACGTGGTCGAGCGTGCGCAAGGCAAGCCCACACCCGCCGAAATCGACGCGCTCACCATGCGCTCGGGCTACGACGGGCTCAATCCGTTGCTGTGCAATCGCAATGACACCGTGCAAAGCTGCTTTGCGCGCGGTCGCAACGCGACCTTCACGCCCGGGCACGTCGGCCGTTTCAGCTACAACGGCGGTCATGATCAGAAGCTGCTGATCGATCTCGGCCTGGGCCGCGCCGATGCCGAAGCGCTCAACAATGACCTCGACCGCCAGCTTGCCAATGCACCGGGCCTGCGCGATGCCGGCAAGCCGCTCGGCATCCGTTATCTCGCGCCCGAACCGGGTGGCGGAATGATCGCCACGCCGGCTGCTTACGGCCAGTTCCTGCGTCGTCTCATCCGCGGTGAATACCAGCTCGGCAGGATGCTCGGCCAGCATGCCGTCTGCACCGAGCCCGGCACATGCCCGACTGCCGTCAGCACGCCCGCCGCACTGCCATGGCATTACGCGCTCAATTACTGGATCGAGGATCAGCCCGGCGGCGACGGCGCGTTCAGTTCGGCCGGGGCGTTCGGCTTCTATCCGTGGATCACCGCTGACAAGCGGTACTACGGCATGCTCGTGCGCGAGACCCTTGGCCCACGCGCCTATGTGCGCAGCGCGGCATGCGGCACGCTGATTCGCCGTGCCTTTGCCGAAGGCAAGCCGCAGCATCCCGCAGAAAGCGCTGGCGGCGCCGATTTCGGCGACTGACGAAACACCGCAGATCAAGCGGCCAAGCCATCGCCTAACGTGGTGGGAGGTGGCGCCGCATCCTGCCGACACCCACAGCACCGCGGCACGCCGGTTGCGACGCACAGGCCACCTACCTGCATGGAGATGGTCCATGGTCCGGCACCCCCTGCACGGCAGCGAGCGCACGATTCCTGAAGACGCACGCATTCTCGGCGATGCGCACCCGGCGGAGCAGATCCGGGCGCTTTTGCAATTGCGCCGGCCGAACGAGGCTGAACTCGATGCGCGCCTGTCGGGCTGTGTTCACGCGCATGCCGCCGGGACGCCCCCGCCCACACCGCTGGCCCGCGAAGAATGGGCTGCTCAGTTTGGCGCCACTACGGACGACATCGATGCCGTCCGCACCTTTGCTCGCGAACACAGTCTGCAAGTGGTTGAAGTGAACGTGGCCGCCGCCACCGTCACGCTCACGGGCTCCGTCGAACAGTTCTGCCGCGCGTTCGATACGCACCTGCACCGCGTGGCACATGGCGATTGCGAATACCGCGGGCGTTCCGGCCCGCTGCGGTTGCCGGAGTCATTGCAGGACGTGGTTGTTGCCGTACTGGGGCTCGACTCGCGCCCACAGGCGCAGCCGCATTTCCGCTTCGTGCCGCTGCCTGCAGGGTCGACTGAGCCGGGAGGCATCCGGCCCGCGCGTGCGGCCCCCACCGCGTCGTACACACCGATGCAGCTCGCGCAGCTCTACGGCTTTCCGCAGGGCGACGGCGCGGGCCAGTGCATTGCGTTTATCGAACGCGGCGGCGGCTACCGGCAAGACGATCTGCGTGCGTACTTCCAGGAACTGGGCATGCCCGTACCGACGATGACAGCCGTGCCCGTCGGGCAGGGCGCAAACCGCCCAACCGGCGACCCGAGCGGGCCCGACGGCGAAGTCATGCTCGACCTGGAGGTGGGAGGCGCAACTGCGCCGGGCGCTACGCTGGCCGTGTACTTCAAGGTCAATACCGACGCCCGCCACGATGAGCCTGAACGTGGATTTGAAGGTGTTCTCCGCCAACGGCTACTACGACTTCGTCACGCCGTTCTACCAGACCATGCTGGATCTGAAGGCGATGCCCTTGCTGGATGCCGATGTGCGCAAGAACCTGTCGGCGGGGTTCTATCCGTCGGGGCACATGGTGTACCTGGACGGCGGTTCGCGCACGGCACTGAAGGCCGACCTGGCGCGCCTTTATGACGCCGCCACGACTGACCACCAAGCCGTCGCGCGCATCCGCATGCTGCAGGCGCGCAAGGCCTGAGGGGCGGACATGCCGGCCGCGCCACGCAGTTTGCGGATCAATAGCCGCGGTAGTACGGGTGGTAGTAATGCGGGCGATCGTAATAGCCGCCGGCCGGCACCACCACGCAGGCGCTCAGCGCAGAGGTAGCGGCAGCAGCAAGGATGAGCAGGGCGATGGTGCGTTTCATGATGAGGCTCCTAGGTGTTGGTGGCCGTTGATCTGGCCTCACTGTATGGAAATGCCTCGCAACCGCGCTTTACGGTTTGTAAGCAAAACTGTGGCGCCCAAGCCGGCAAACGGCCGTCCTCCCGGCGTTGGCAACACTCGCTGCGGGGCCCCCGTAATTCGCCGTTACCTTTGCGGCGAGACTGTGGAGCGGAGGCCGGTCGCCCGGGCGCTGTCAGCGCTGCGCCACAATGTTCTACGAACTTATCGTCACACCATTGACAGATCGTCGAGATCGGCGGGAAATACACCAAACGGCAAACGTTGTGCTTCAAGTTTGAACGCGAGGCGCCGATAGCCGTTTATATAGAGACAGATGTCAGGGCGCCTTGGCCTAGTCGAGGCAGCAAGCCCTGCGGGGACCATGCGATGCGCGCCACCCAACTGCGCGCATCGGCAACACATCGGGGGGCGCATCATGACCAATGTTCTGGAATCCACCATCGCTTGGGCTGCACCGTGCCTGATCGCCACTGCGATCGTCGTGCCGGTCATGTGGAACAAGCTGCGTACGCGCCGTGTGCTCGAAGCCATGCACCAGGCACGCGAACACCGCGACGAGTGATTTGTCGATCGGCCATCTGCGCCGCTCCAACCTTCTTGCCACGCCAGTAAAAACGAAAACGGGCGCCGCATTGCTGCTGGCGCCCGTTTGGCATTCTGCGAGGCCGGTTGCGGCGCGTCCCGTTGCGCCGCAATCCTGTTCGCTCAGGCTGCCACGGCCTTGCTTACAACGTCGCGCATGGCGGCGTGTGCGGCTTCCAGGGCTTGTGCGCGGGCGTCCGGGCCCATCGCCAGGCGTTCTGCGCGCACGAACTGCACATCGGTGATACCGAAGAAGCCGAACACGGTCTTCAGATAGGCCTCCTGGAAATCCATGGCGGCGGCCGGGCCGGCGGAGTACATGCCGCCGCGCGTCGACGCAACGATCACCTTCTTGCCACCGGCCAGTCCGACCGGGCCAGTTTCCGTGTACTTGAACGTACGGCCGGCTTGCGCCACGCGGTCAATCCAGGCCTTGAGCTGGCTGGGCACCGAAAAGTTGTACATCGGCGCGCCGACCACGATCACATCGCTGGCGAGCAGTTCATTCACGAGCGTTTCCGAGCGTGCATGCTCTGCGCGGGTCGCGTCGTCAAAATCGTCGGCGCCCGTGGCGCGGAAGCCCGCGGCAATGGCGCCGTCCAGGTGCGGAATGGCTTCGACCGACAGATCACGGTGGACGACGGTGGCGCTGGGGTTTTCGCGGCGCAGCTCGTCAACAATGGCGGCGCTCAGCAGGCGCGAAGCCGAGGCGTCACCGAGGATGCTGGAATCAATGTGAAGGACTTGCATGGTGTCTCTCCAGGAAAAAGGTGGGTTGCTGCAAAGATAGTGCGATGCAGCGAGTTCCAGTAGTGGGTCCAATCGACACACATCGTTCTATGAGTGGGACAATGCGCGGGTGCTTTGGAGAACCGCCATGGAAGACCTGAACGACCTCGTCCTGTTTGCCAGCGTGGTGACGCACGGCAGTTTTTCCGGCGCCGCCAGGGCGCTGGGGATTCCGAAATCGCGCGTGAGCCGCCGCGTGGCGGATCTGGAAACACGTCTGGGGGTGCGGCTCCTGCAGCGCTCAACGCGCGCCGTGCATGTCACGGACGTGGGCTCGGCGTTCTTTACGCATTGCGAATCGATGACCCAGGCCGCCCGCGCCGCCTTCGAGGTGGCCGAGCACGCCGGCGAAAAACCTTCCGGCCGCCTGCGCGTGAGCTGTCCGGTGGGCGTGGCGCATGTGTTCATCGCGCCCGTGCTGTCGAAATTCCTGCGCGCACAGCCCGATGTGCGCCTGGAGCTGGACGTGACAAACCGCCGTGTCGACGTGATCGGCGACGGCTACGACGTGGCGCTGCGCGTGCGCTCGACGCTGGACGATTCCAACCTCGTCGTGCGCAGTTTTGGCGTGAGCGACCAGGTGCTGGTGGCCAGCCCGTCGTTTGTCGCCGAGCATGGGCCCTTCGAGACGCCGGAGTCGATGCGCGGCGTGATGGGCGTGGGCGTCGACGGCGCGGCCGGTGAGCGGACGCGCTGGCGCCTGACCGCTCCCGAAGGCGGTGCGGTCGATATCGAATACACCCCCGCGCTGGTGACGGACGACCTGTATCTGATGGGGCAGACCGCGCTGGCCGGCATTGGCGTTGCGCAACTGCCGTTCAACCTCTGCGCGGAGCCGGTTCGTGATGGCCGGCTGGTTGTGCTGCTGCCGGGATACCGGTTGCCGGTGCACCAGTTTCACGCGGTGTTTCCGTCACGCCGGGGCTTGGTACCGGCGGTGCGCGCGTTTATCGAATTCCTGGCAGAAGAGTTGCCCGGCATGACGGCAAATGTCAGTCGCTGCTATGAGGACATCGTTCGGCAGCCCGATCGTTGACTCTGCAACGATTGCGAATCGGCAGTATCATCAACGGCTTCGCTTCTCCCATTGGCGCGGGTGCCTTGAGTGGCATGCGCGCACGTTCCCATGTCCTCCCGCCCCAGCATTGAACCGCCCAAGCCAGATACGCCTACTGCACCGATTGCGTCGGCGTCCAGCCCGCTGGATGCGCTGCCCGTGCCTGAAATTCCGGTGATGGCGGTGATGGGCGGGCTGATGCTCGCCATCTTGCTGGGCGCGCTGGAGCAAACCATCGTTGCGGTGGCCTTGCCCGTGATCGCGGGCGAATTCAACGGCTTTGCGTTGATGGCCTGGCTGGTGTCGGCGTATCTGGTGGCGTCCACGGTGGTGACGCCCATCTACGGCAAATTGAGTGACCTCTACGGCCGCCGCGCCATGCTGACGACGGCCATCGTGCTGTTCGTGCTGGCGTCGGTGGCGTGTGCGCTGGCGACCAGCATGCCGATGCTGCTGTTTGCACGCGTGCTGCAGGGGCTGGGCGGCGGCGGTCTGATCTCGGTATCGCAGGCCACGATCGCCGATGTGGTGCCGCTGCGCGAGCGTGGCCGCTACCAGGGCTACGTGAGCGGCATGTGGGCCATGGCCAGCCTCGCCGGTCCGGTGATCGGCGGTTACCTGACGCATTACCTGTCATGGCGCTGGATTTTCTGGATCAACCTGCCGCTGGGCATTGTCGCGCTGCTGGTCGTGCGCCGCACGCTTCGGCATCTGCCGGTGGCGCATCAGCGCCGCCCCATCGACGTGCCGGGCGTGGTGCTGTTTGCCGGGGGCCTGACCGCGCTGTTGCTGATGATCACCCGCGTGGGGCAGGGCACGCCGCTCACGCAGCCCGAAAACCTTGGCCTGCTGGCGGCGGCGGTGGTGCTGCTGGGCGCGTTTGTCTGGCAAGAGAACCGCGCCGTCGAGCCGATCATTCCGCTGTCGATGTTCCGGGTCCGTACCGTCACGATCTGCTGCCTGGCGCTGTTCCTGTGCTTCTTCCAACTGATCGCCACGTCGGTGCTGATGCCCCTGCGCTTCCAGATGGTGGCGGGTGCCAGCCCCGATGCCGCCGCGCTGCGCCTCGTGCCGCTCACGCTGTCGATTCCGCTTGGCGCCTTCATTGCCGGCAAATGGATGACACACAGCGGTCGCTACAAGCCCCTGATGCTGGGTGGCGCATGCGTGGTGCCGTTTGCCGTGGCATCGCTGGGTCTGCTGGACCCGCACAGCGTGTTGGCGCTGACCCTTGCGATGATCGTGCTTGGCCTGTCGATTGGCGTGCAGTTCCCGACGGGCCTGGTGGCCACGCAAAATGCGGTGTCGCCGCAGACGGTGGGCCTGGCCACGGCACTGACCGCCTTCTCGCGCCTGCTGGGTGGCGCGGTGGGTGTGGCGGTGCTGACGTCCGTGCTGATTGCGCTGCTGCGTCAGGCTGCGCCCGAAGCGCAGGTGGCGGCCGGCGGCGACGTGCTGATGGACCTTTTCCATGCCGCGCTTGCCAGCAGCGGTGCCGATGCCCAGGCCCTGCAGCGCGCAGGCGAGAGCGCGTTCCGGCATCTGTTCTTCTTTGCCGCTGCGGTGTCGGTTATTTCGCCGCTGTTGGTCATGCGGCTGGAAGAGAAGGCGCTGCGCGGCAAGGTGTCGCTTGCCGAGGCTGTCGAGTAAGGCTGGCCGCGCTAGCTTGTGGCAGGCGCCAGCGCCCGCCGTCGAGCGCGGCGCGCCACGCTGCCCTCGTAGAGTGCCCAGCGCAGCGTCGGCGCCACGGTGCGCATGGCCGCCGACGCAAACGTCGCCTGCAGCGGCGGCCGCTTGAGATCAAGCATCTGTATTGCCCACGGCGGCAGCAACTGGATGCCCGCATCCAGGAAGAGGCGTACCGCAGGGCGCAACCCCGGGCGCGGCGCCTGCCACGTCATCAATACTTCCACGACCGTGCGCGTGCGATCGCTGGCCACCAGCTCGGCGCGCATCGCATTCAGATAAGTCTGCACGGCCGCCCGCGATTTCGGCACGTCGTGCGCGCCGAGCATTTCGGCCACCAGCGCGGTCTCTTCAAAGTAACGATCCTGTTGCGCGCCGCTCAGGCTGGCATCCACGTAGCGCAGATAGCCCGCCAGGAAGCTCGACATCTCGGCCACGTGTACCCAGGTGAGCAGATCCGGGTCGTTGGCCGAGTACGGCCGGCCATCGGGCGCGATGCCTTGCACGCGGTCGTGGATGGTCTTCACGCGGTCGATGAGCGCCAGCGCATCGTGTCGGCTGCCGTACGTGGTGCCGGCCACAAACTGTGCGGTCCGGCCCAGGCGTCCTTGCAGGTCTTCGCGAAAGTTGGAATGGTCCCACACGCCGGCCAGCGCGCGCGGGTGCAGCGCTTGCAACAACAGCGCGCTGATCCCGCCGGCCATCATCGCCGGAAAATCGGCATGGACCTTCCAGCAGACCGCGTCGGGGCCGAACAGGCCCGGGTCGCCCGGCGGCGAGGCAATGTCGAGGGTCAGGCTGCCGGTGGCGCGCGTCAGGCCGCGGACCTGGTTGGCGATGCGTTCGCGAATGGCGACGAGTGGCGAGGGCATGGTGCCGAAAGTGCCGGGAAGCACGAGGCGAGGAAGCCTCTATTCTACCGACCCGCACCGGAGCACACGGTGCCCGCCGTGATGACAGAACGCCGCAGCCGATGTGCATGCGCAGGACCATTTGTTGCGACGGCATGTTTATCCGCCCCTCCTAGAATGGAGAACAGTCCCACGAGAACGCGATGCCTATGACCCCCCACCGACATACCACCTGGTTGGACTGGCTTGTCCTGGGTGCGCTGCTGGTCGGCTTATGCCTGAGCCTCCCCGGGCGCGCGGCAGACAACGCGCAAGGTTTGCGCGACAAATACCAGAGCGTGGCGCCACAGTTGGCCGATAACGTGTTCCATCGCCCGCTGGTCCTGGAATCCACCGAAGCCCCCGACCGGCTCAAGAGCGACATCTATAGCGTGCTCGACTACCCGTTTGCCACCGTCAAGGGCGCGTTGGGCGACCCGGAGCACGGTGCAGCCAACTGGTGCGACGTGCTCATCCTGCATCTGAATATCAAGTACTGCCACGCCACACACGGCGCGGACAGCAGCGTGCTCAACGTGAACCTCGGCCGCAAGGTAGAAGACTCGCTTTCCGCCAGCTATCGCCTTGAGTTTGGTTATCACCCTGTTGTCAGCAGTGCGGATTACTTTCGCGTTGAACTCAGCGCGGCTTCCGGCCCGCTCAGCACCCGCGACTACCACATCATGCTGGAGGCCATTCCCGCGCCGGGCACTGGCAACCACACGTTTCTGCACCTGACCTACGCTTATGGTTACGGCGCCGCCGGCCGACTGGCGATGCGCACGTACCTTGCAACCGTGGGCAGCGGCAAGGTCGGGTTCACCAAGACGGCGGAATCGTCACCGGGTGGGGAGCCCGAATTCGTGGGCGGCGTGCGCGGCCTGCTTGAGCGCAACACGATGCGCTACTACCTCGCCATCGATGCGTATCTGAAGTCGCTGTCTGCGCCGCCGGACCAGCGTTTGCAGCAGCGGCTGAACACGTGGTTCAACGCCACCGAGCAGTACGCACGCCAGTTGCACGAAGTGGAGCGGCAGGACTACCTGCAGATGAAGCACCACGAAGTCGAGCGCCAGCGGCAGGCGGCGCAGTGACGCTTCAGGCCGGGCGGTAGACCTTGGCGAAGCGCCGCGCCTGCACGACGCCGTAGTCGCCGGGGGCGTATTGGAGCACCCAGTCGCCGGCCTGGCCGTGCAGTACGTCACCGGCTTCGGAGCGCGCCATTGAGAACGCTTCGCGCATCTGCTTGGCCAGCACCACGCTGGGGCGGTTGCGGTAAGCGCCGGCCTGACCCTGCGCGAGCGATGCATCGGCGGGGACGTACTTTGCATCGAAACGCTCGCGCGAAACGACCCAGCGGTCGCCGGTTGAGCCGGTGATCAGTGCATCGCCAGGGGCGTAGCGGTTCGGGCCTTCCAGGCTCATCAACTCGCCGGCTTGGGTGGCAAAGTCGACGTGGACGGTCTCGTCCTTCACAAAAGGGCGGGCGGCGGGGTCCGTGCGCAGGTCGACGTGTTGCAGGGTAGGCATGAGGTGACGCAGAAGGCGATGAAGGCGAGGTCGGGCGAGAGGTCGTAAGCGTAGCGCAAATGGTCGCCTATCGGCAGTCGATGATCTACCGCTTCGGTCGACCGTACGCTCGCAACTGCGGGCCATGTTTGAAAAGACTTGCACGCGCTCGCAGGCGGAAGCCGTGGGCGCGATGTTGTGGGTGCTGTCGCAGCGCCGGCCGCGAGGCTAGTCGAGCGTCAAGACAGCACCGGGCGGACGTATCTGCGCTCGTAGCTGACTCAGTAGTACCGCAACTCCGTCGCCTTGCCGTGGAACACCTTGTACGAGTAGATCGTGTAGCCGACGATGGTCGGCAGCACGATGGCCACGCCCACCAGCATGAACTCGAGCGATTCCGGCGCGCTGGCCGCTTGCCAGATGTCGAGCCGGTCCACCACGAGATACGGGAAGAGGCTGTAGGCGAGGCCGTTGAAGGCCAGCAGAAAGATGGCGCCGGTGCCGACGAACGGCGCCCAGACGAGGTGTTCATCGCCCTTCGCAATCTGCTGCGGCAGGCGGCGCAGTACCCAGTCGATCAGCAGGAACAGCACGATTGTCACCAGCGGCACGGGCGCCAGCAGGATGATGTTCGGCAGCGCAAACCATTTGTCGAACACGCGAGTGCTGACCCACGGCGTCGCCAGCGACACGGCGGCCACGCCCAACGCGGTAAACCACAGGCTGCCGCGTGCCCACAGCACCGCGCGCAGCTGCAGCGCGCCTTCCGTCTTCATGATGAGCCACGTGGCGCCCAGCAGCAGGTAGCCGGCAATCAGGCCGCCTGCCGTGCAGATCGCAAAGATGACGTTGGCCGCGTCGTACTGGAAGCCGGTGATGTACAGCCCGAGCATCAGGCCCTGCGCTGCGGTGGCAATGACAGAGCCGGCATAGAACGCGCGATTCCACCACGGCTTGTGGTGCGCGCGTGCCTTGACGCGAAAGTCGAATGCCACGCCACGCAGGATGAGCCCGAACAGCATCAGCGCCACCGGCAGATGCAGCGCGCCCAGGATCTCGCCATGCGCGGCCGGAAACGCCACCAGCAACAGCCCGACCCCGAGCACGAGCCAGGTTTCGTTGGCGTCCCAGAACGGGCCGATGGAGGCGATCATGGTGTCCTTCTCGGCGTCGTCGGCGCGGCGCAGCAGGATGCCGACGCCCAGGTCGTAGCCGTCGAGGACGACGTAGGCCAGCACGGCGATCCCCATCAGGGCCATGAAGACCACCGGCAGCCAGCCGGCGGGTTGGGTGAGGTCAGGAATGGTGCTCATGCGTGGCTCGCGACGGGCGCGGAAAGTTCAGAGGTGTGCTTGCCGGGGATGTCGGCATCGGTCGGGTCGATGGCGCCGCCGGCCTTGCGGGCCAGATAGAACACCACGCCAATGTAGGAGGCGATGAGGAACGCGTACAGCGCGAGATACATCGCCAGCGTGCTGCCGATCATCCGCGCGGGCACGGATGAGGCGGCCTGCGCAGTGGTCAGCACGCCGTAGACAAGCCACGGTTGCCGGCCGATCTCGGTCACGTACCAGCCGGCCACCACCGCCACCCAGCCGGAGAACGTCATGGCGACGAGGGTGCGCGCCAGCCAGCGCGGCAGTTCACCATTGCGGCGAAGGCGCCAGGCGCTGGTCCACGACACCGCCAGCATCAGCAAGCCAACGCCCACCATCAGGCGGAAGGCGAAGAACACGGGCAGCACGGGCGGATGCTGATCGAACTGATCGAGCCCCCGCACTTCGCCGTCGAGCGAGTGCGTGAGATACAGCGATGCCACCTTCGGCACCGCGATCTCGTAGCGATTGCTGCGCGTTGCTGCATCGGGAATGCCGAACAGCACGGCCGGCACACCGCGTTCGGTTTGCCAGATGCCTTCCATCGCGGCCAGCTTGGCAGGTTGATGTTCCAGCGTATTCAGGCCGTGCGCATCTCCGGCGGCAATCTGCAACGGGATGAGCATGGCGGCAAGCACCACGCCGGTCTTGAGCGCCCCACGCACGTCGCCACCGCGGTCGTTGCGCAGCCAGCGGTAAGCGGACAACCCCGCCAGCAGGAACGACACCGTCAGCCCCGAAGCCAGCAGCATGTGCGTGAACCGGTAGGGAAACGACGGGTTGAAGATGATCGCCAGCCAGCTTTGCGGATGCGCACGGCCGTCGATCATCACGTAGCCGGCGGGTGTCTGCATCCACGAATTGAGCGCGATGATCCAGAAGACAGAGATGGTCGTGCCCAACGCGACAAGGAACGTCGCGAATGTGTGGATGCGCGGGCTCACGCGGCCGGTGCCGAATAGCATGATCCCGAGAAAGCTGGCTTCCAGAAAGAACGCGGTCAGCACCTCATACGCCAGCAGCGGTCCGGCGATATTGCCGACGGTATTCATATAGCCAGGCCAGTTCGTGCCGAACTGAAAGCTCATCGTCACGCCGGATACCACGCCCAGCGCGAACGTCAATGCGAAGACCTTCACCCAAAGGCGATAGGCGGCCATCCAGGCCTCGTCACCGGTCTTGCGATAGCGCAGCTTGAAGAACAGAAGCACCCACGCAAGCGCGATGCTGATGGTGGGAAAGAGGATGTGGAAGGTGATGTTGGCGCCAAACTGGATGCGCGCCAGGACAACGGGATCGAGTGACATGGGCTTTCTCGGGGGCTACTTGGACTTGCCGCCAACGACAACGGCAAGCTTGTTCTTCATTTCCAGCAACTTATGCACCTTGGCGCCCATCTTCATGAGTTGCTGCAGCGATTCGGCGTCGAGCTTCTGCACGTCGTCAAACCAGTTGGTCATGAGCGTGATGAGCTCGTACATCTGTTTCATGCGCGCTTGCGCGTGGCGGTCATCCGGATCCGTGGGGGATTCGAGCATCACGTCGCGCAGCAGCGAAAGCGTGGGGTCGATCTCCCGCTTGCGGCGTTCTTCCGCCAGCGTGCGGAAGATGGTCCAGATGTCGTCAGGGGCCGAAAAGTATTCGCGCCGGTCGCCCGGTTTGTGCGACAGCCGCACCAGCTTCCACGACTCCAGCTCCTTGAGCCCAATGCTCACGTTGGAGCGGGAGAAGCCCAGCGACTCGGCGATCTCGTCCGCGTTGATCGGCTCGCGCGCAGCATAGAGCAGCGCGTAGATCTGCCCGACGGTGCGGTTGATGCCCCAGCGGCTGCCCATCTCGCCGAAATGCAGGACGAAGCGCTGTTTCAAGGGAGAGAGTTGCATTGTTTTGATCTTTCTCAATTTTCAGGAATTTCTGAAATTTTAGGCGTCCTACCCTGCAGTGCAATGTGACGCGCTGTCGCGGGATGCTCGGATTGAGCCCGACGCAATTGCAAAAACCCCGTCGAACGCACATCGCGATTGTGCTGTCTTCGCCTACTATGCCTATGCGGTAACGTCCCTCAAAACGCACATTCTCTGGAGCGCAAACATGGCCTCACACGGTTTGATTGCCTGGTTGATCATCGGCGCGGTGGCAGGCTGGCTGGCCGGCATCCTGGTCAAGGGCGGCGGTTTCGGCATCTTCGTCGACATCGTGGTCGGCATCGTCGGTGCGTTCATCGGCGGATGGCTGGCTGGGGTGCTGGGCATCTCGCTGGGCGGTGGGTGGATCGGCTCGATCATCACGGCGGTGATCGGCGCGGTGATCCTGCTGTTCATCATCCGGCTGATCAAGCGCGCCTAGCGCGCGCCAGCACCGGCGTCAAGAACGGCGGTGGATGCGCATGTCATCCAACCGCCGGATTTCAACATGCACCGCATCACCTAGACTGGTTGAACCCAGGGCAGCCGCGCCGCGCCACAAGCGCCGGCGGGGCCGGTACACGCTAACCCGGCGAGGCCACCATGTCTGACCAGCTCACCACCGCACCGCAAGAACTCTACGAAGGGTTCGAAATTCACGTTGTTCCAAGCCCGACACGGGCAAACTCCTCGCGCTACACCTACACCGGCTACGTGTGCCACCCCGGCGCCGATCCACAGTTGCCCGGTCATGTCGTGCCCTTTCATGCAGATGGCGACGATACCTTCCGCAGCCCCGAAGAGGCCATGGAGGAAGCCGTACACGTGGCGCGCAGCATTGTCGACGGCACGCATCCGGATCTCTCGGTGCTGTCGATCGTGACGCACGGCTACTGACGCCGAAACCTGATCCGGGCAGCTTCCCTTCCTATCGGTCATGCACGAGATGCGCCGGTCGCCCTTGGCGGCGGCCGACGCATTTGCTGTGCCGCACCATCCCGAATCGTGTCTGCACCGAAAGCGTGCGGTGCGGTGCCCGTGTGTGAGGCACGCGCCCTGGCCGGTGTCTGGCCAATTTCCTGTAAACCGCGATAGGACAAGGCTTTGTGAGCCTGGCATACCTGTTGCATAGCACCATTGCGCGGGTCAAAGGCGATCCGTGCTCTTCGTGGTGAAGGCCCTGGTGCTCAGGGCGACTTGGACAACGGCGTCCCAGACCCTGGCTAGTGCAGCCGGGCTCTCGGACGCCTTTCTTTTTTTCGGCCCCTGATTGGGATTCAACATGACCGGCAAAGCCACCCGAATCGACCTGTTCAGCCTGCGTACGCCGCAGATGCGCGCCTTCCATCTGACGTGGCTCGCGTTCTTCGTGTGTTTCTACGCATGGTTCGCCTGCGCGCCGCTCATGCCGGTGCTCAAAGGCGAGTTCCACCTCACGCCGGGGCAGATCGCCAACATCAACATCGCGGCGGTGGCGGTGACGATCCTGGTGCGGTTGATCGTCGGCCCGCTGTGCGACCGCTTCGGCCCGCGCAAGACGTATACCGGCTTGCTGCTGCTGGGGGCCATCCCGGTGCTGGGCGTGGCACTCGCGCAAAGCTACGAGACCTTCCTGTTCTTCCGCCTGGCGATTGGCGCGATTGGTGCGAGCTTCGTCATCACGCAGTACCACACGTCGGTCATGTTCGCGCCGAACGTGGTGGGCACCGCCAACGCGGCGGCGGCCGGCTGGGGCAACGCAGGCGGCGGTGTGGCGCAAGGCACGATGCCGCTGCTGCTGACCGCCATCGTGATGATGGGCGTGACGCAGAGCATGGGCTGGCGCCTGGCCATGGTGGTGCCGGGCGTGGCGATGCTGCTCGTCGCGGCGCTGTACTGGCGCTATACGCAGGACTGCCCGGAAGGCAACTTCAGCGCACTGCGCGCCGCCGGCAAGACCATCGAAGGCGGCAAGAAGGGCGGCTGGGGCAGCTTTGTGGCCGCCGCCGGCAACTACCGGGTGTGGCTGCTGTTCATTACCTACGGCGCGTGCTTTGGCGTGGAGATCTTCATCCATAACATCGCCGCCACCTACTACGTCGATCATTTCGGCCTGTCGCTGTCGGCCGCGGGCATGGCTGCGGCGAGCTTCGGCCTGCTGGCGCTGTTTGCCCGTGCGCTGGGTGGCATCGTGTCGGACCGCGTGGCTGCCAAGCGAGGCCTGGATGCGCGCACCCAACTGCTGTGCGTGCTGATGATGGGCGAGGGCCTCGGCCTGTTCGGCTTTGCCCATGCAGGAAGCGTGACGGTGGCGGTGCTCGCGATGCTTGGTTTCGGCCTGTTCACGCACATGGCATGCGGTGCCACGTATGCGCTGGTGCCGTTCATTGACCGCCGTGCGCTCGGCGGTGTGGCCGGCATCATCGGGGCGGGCGGCAACGCGGGCGCGGTGGCGGCGGGCTTCCTGCTCAAGGGCATGGCCGATACGCAGGCCACGCTGTCCATCCTCGGCGTTCTGGTGGCGCTGTCGGCCATCTGCGCCATTGCCGTGCGCTTCTCGGCAGAACACAAGGCGCGCGAACAAGCGCTGTACGACAACACGCTGGCCGCTGCCGGCAACGCCTGAAAGAGGACATCACCATGACCATGAAGATCGTCGTCATTGGCCACGGAATGGTGGGCCACAAGTTTCTGGAAAGCCTGCTGCATGCTCCGGGCCATCACCTCCAGGTGACGGTGCTGTGCGAAGAGCCGCGCCCCGCCTACGACCGCGTGCACCTGTCGGAATTCTTCACGGGCAAGACGGCGGAAGAGCTCTCGCTCGTGGCGCCGGGCTTCTTTGACCGCGACGACGTGGTGCTCAAGCTCAACGCCCGCGCCACGGCCATCGACATCACCGCCAAAACGGTGACGGCCTCGACCGGCGAGGTGCTGCCGTACGACAAGCTTGTCCTCGCTTCGGGCTCGTTGCCGTTCGTGCCGCCCGTACCGGGCCGCGACCGCAAAGACTGCTTCGTCTATCGCACCATTGAAGACCTCGAAGCGATGGCCGAATGCGGCCAGCGTGCCAAGACGGGCGTCGTCATCGGCGGCGGCCTGCTGGGGCTGGAATGCGCCAAGGCGCTGCGCGACATGAACCTGCAAACGCACGTGGTCGAATTTGCCGGCCGCCTGATGGCGATGCAGGTGGACGACGGCGGCGGCCGCATGCTCCGCCGGAAGATCGAAGACCTGGGCGTGACCGTTCACACGCAGAAGAACACGTCGGAAATCGTCGACGGCGAAACGGCGACGCACCGCCTGAACTTTGCCGACGGCACGCACCTGGAAGCCGACATGGTCGTCTTCTCGGCCGGCATCCGCCCGCGCGATGAACTGGCGCGCGCTTGCGGGCTGGAGGTGGGCGAGCGCGGCGGCATCGTGATCGACTCCGAATGCCGTACCTCCGCGCCGGATGTGTACGCGATTGGCGAATGCGCACTGTGGGGCGGCAAGGTCTACGGTCTGGTTGCGCCCGGCTACGAGATGGCGCGCATCACCGCCAAGCAGATCCTGGCCGCCGACGATGCGTCGGAGTTCAGCGGCGCCGACATGAGCACCAAGCTCAAGCTGATGGGCGTGGATGTCGCCAGCCTGGGCGATGCGCAGGGCGTGACGCCGGGCAGCCGCAGCGTGCAGTTCACCGACGAGCGCAAGCAGATCTACAAGAAGCTGGTGGTGTCGGAAGACGGCAAGTATTTGCTGGGCGGCGTGCTGGTGGGCGATGCGGCCGAATACGGCACGCTGCTGCAGATGATGCTCAACCGCATCGAACTGCCCGAGGCGCCCGAATTCCTGATCCTGCCGCAGGCCGATGGCAACGCACGCCCGGCGCTGGGTGTGGATGCACTGCCTGACAGCGCGCAGATCTGCTCGTGCAACGACGTGTCCAAGGGCGCGCTGTGCCAGGCCGTGTGTGCTGGCGCCACGTCCGTGGGCGCACTCAAGGACGCCACCAAGGCCGGCACTTCGTGTGGCGGCTGCGTGCCGCTCATGACGCAGGTGATGAAGGCCGAGATGAAGAAGCAAGGCCTGGCCGTCAACAACCACATCTGCGAGCACTTTCCGTATTCGCGTCAGGAGCTGTATCACCTGGTACGCGTGGGCCGCATCCAGTCGTTCGACGCGCTGCTGGAAGCGCATGGCAGCGGCATGGGCTGCGACATTTGCAAGCCGGCTGTGGCGAGCATCCTTGCTTCGTGCTGGAACGACTTCGTGCTCAAGAAAGAGCATGCCAGCCTGCAGGATTCCAACGACTACTTCCTCGCCAACATCCAGAAGGACGGGACGTATTCCGTCGTGCCGCGCATGCCGGGTGGCGAGGTCACGGCAGACGGCCTGATCGCCGTAGGCCAGGTCGCCAAGAAATACGGCCTGTACACCAAGATCACGGGCGGCCAGCGCGTCGATCTGTTCGGGGCGCGGCTGGAGCAGTTGCCGCTGATCTGGGAAGAGCTGATCGCGGCCGGCTTTGAATCGGGCCACGCGTACGGCAAATCGCTGCGCACTGTGAAGTCGTGCGTGGGCTCCACATGGTGCCGCTATGGCGTGGGCGATTCGGTGGGCTTTGCGGTAGCGCTGGAGAACCGCTACAAGGGCCTGCGCTCGCCGCACAAGATCAAGTTTGGCGTCTCGGGCTGCACGCGTGAATGCGCGGAGGCGCAAGGCAAGGACGTCGGCATCATCGCCACCGAGAAAGGCTGGAACCTGTATGTGTGCGGCAACGGTGGCATGAAGCCCCGCCATGCCGAACTGCTGGCGGCAGACCTCGATCGGGAAACGCTCATCAAGTATGTCGACCGCTTCCTGATGTTCTACGTGCGCACGGCCGACCGCCTGCAACGCACGAGCACATGGCGCGACAACCTCGAAGGCGGTCTCGACTATCTGAAGGATGTGGTGATCAACGACAAGCTGGGCGTCGTGGCCGAACTCGAAGCCGAGATGCAGCACGTGGTCGACACCTACCAGGACGAATGGAAGACGGCTGTGACGAACCCTGACGTGCGCAAGCGCTTCCGCCACTTCGTCAACAGCGAAGCGAAGGATGCGAATGTCGTCTTTGTCGAAGAACGCGGCCAGATCCGCCCGGCCTCGGTCGAGGAGCGTGCCAAGACGCGGCCCGTGCGCATTCCTGTCGTTGCCGAAGCCGCTTGAGCCAATTAGAGGAAGAGGAGGTCGCCATGCAAGCATCCCGTTGGACGCCCATCTGTGCCCTGGACGACATCGTGCCCAACACCGGCGTCTGCGCGCTGGTGGACGGTGACCAGGTCGCCGTGTTCCGTGTGGGCAGCACCACGCAAACCGTGTACGCCATCGGCAACTACGATCCGAATGCCCATGCAGCCGTGCTCTCGCGCGGGCTGATCGGCAATCTGGGAGAGCGCATCGTCGTGGCCTCGCCGATCTACAAGCAGCATTTCGATCTGACCACGGGCGAGTGTCTGGAAGCGCCGGCCAATTCTGTGCACGCGTACGCGACCAAGGTCGAGAACGGCACCATCTGGGTGGGGGTGTGAGCATGACGTCGGCGCGCCCCAAGCTGGTCGTCATTGGCAACGGCATGGCCGGCATGCGCACGGTCGAAGAATTGCTCAAGCTCGCGCCGGACCTGTACGACATCACCGTGTTTGGCGAAGAGCCGCACGGCAACTACAACCGCATCCTGCTCTCGCCTGTGCTGGCAGGGGAGAAGCAGGTTGACGACATCATGCTCAACACGCGTGAGTGGTACGACCAGAACCGCATCGTGCTGCACGCCGGTGACCCGGTCGTCGCCATCGACCGCCCGCGCCGCACGCTGCGCTCACGCGACGGCGTGGAGATGCGCTACGACCGCCTGTTGATCGCCACCGGCTCGCGCCCGTTCATCCTGCCGGTGCCGGGGCACCTGCTGCCGGGCGTGATCGCCTTCCGTGACATTCAAGACGTGGAGACGATGCTGGAGGCCGCGCGCAACCACCGGCATGCGGTCGTCATCGGCGGCGGCCTGCTCGGGCTCGAAGCGGCCAACGGTCTGATGCGCCAAGGCATGGACGTGACGGTCGTGCACCTGCCCGACACGCTGATGGAGCGACAACTGGACAAGCCCGCCGCGCAGTTGCTGCAGAAGGCGCTGGAAGCCAAGGGCCTGCGCTTCCTGCTGGGCGCGCACACGGCCGAGTTGCTGGGCACCGACCGCGTGACCGCTGTGCGCTTCAAGGACGGCACCCAGATTCCCGCCGACCTCGTGGTCATGACTGCCGGCGTCCGCCCCAATATTGAGCTGGCCAAGGCCGCCGGCCTGCATTGCGAGCGCGCCATCATCGTTGACGACACGCTGCAGACCTATGACCCCCGCATCTATGCCGTGGGCGAATGCGTGCAGCACCGCAGCGCCACGTTCGGCCTCGTTGCACCCATCTGGGACCAGGCCCGCGTGTGCGCCGCACATTTGGCCGGCGCCGGGCACCGCCGCTACGTTCAGCAAGCCACGGCCACCAAGTTGAAGGTCACCGGCGTGGACTTGTATTCGGCAGGCGATTTCATCGGCGGCGACGGCACCGAAGACATCGTGCTGCGCGACCCGCGCCGCGGCGTCTACAAGCGCCTGGTGCTGAAGGAAGACCGTATCGTCGGCGCAGTCCTTTACGGCGATGTAGCAGACGGCCCGTGGTACTTCGACCTGATCCAACGCGAGGTGCCCATCACGTCGATCCGCCAGCGCCTGTTGTTTGGCCGAGCGCTCTGCGAAGCGGAAGCCGCGTAATGAACACCGGCAAGACGCGACACCGGCAACACCCTTTGCACGCCGCCGGTGTGGCCGTTGAAGCCCTAGATGGCGCCTTGAATTTCTGTAAGCGGGCGGAAAAAGGAAAGAGGCTTGGCTGAGCGAAGCGAGTTTGCCTCCTTCCCCGCCCGGTTACATAAATTCAAGGGGAAGTCGCCATCTCGGGCGCGCCTTTCTTTGCTTACTTTCTTTGGCAAGACAAAGAAAGTGAGTCGCCCCCGGCAGGGGGTGAAACAAGGGGTGCACGACAAACGCACAGCAATACGGAAATGACGATGACCACCATCCCCATCCACCCAATACCGAACGCCGTGCGCACCACCTGCCCCTACTGCGGCGTCGGCTGCGGCGTGCTCGCGACCCCGCAAGCGGATGGCAGTGTCAGCATTCAAGGCGATCCAACGCACCCCGCCAACGCAGGGCGCCTCTGCGTGAAGGGCTCCGCGCTGGGAGAAACCGTCAGCCTAGAAGGCCGCCTCCTGTATCCCGCCATCCGCCAACGCTCGCATGACCTCGACGCCCCCATTGCCCCGCTGCAGCGCGTGACATGGGACACCGCGCTCGACACCGTCGCCCAGGGTTTCCGCCGCATCATCGACGAACACGGCCCCGATGCGGTCGCGCTCTACGTCTCCGGCCAGTTGCTGACCGAGGACTACTACGTCGCCAACAAGCTGATGAAGGGCTTCATCGGCACGGCCAACATCGATACGAACTCTCGGCTATGCATGTCGTCGGCCGTGGCGGGCCACAAGCGCGCGTTCGGCGAAGACCTCGTGCCCGTCTGCTATGACGATCTGGAAGCGGCGGACCTCATCGTGCTGGTGGGCTCGAACACGGCGTGGTGCCATCCGATCCTGTTCCAGCGCATCGTGCGGGCCAAGGAAGCACGGCCCGAGATGAAGGTGGTGGTGGTTGACCCGCGCCACACGGCCACGTGCGAGCTGGCCGATCTGCATCTGCCCATCAAGCCCGGTACCGATGTGCGGCTGTTCAACGGCCTGTTGTCGTTCCTCTCGCGGCGTGGCGTGGTGGACAGGAATTTCGTCACGCTGCATACCAACGGCCCGGACGCCGCTCTGAAGGCCGCCGGCACCGGCAGCGACGACGTCGAAGCCGTCGCCAAGGCCTGCAAGCTCAAGCTCGACGATCTGCTGACGTTCTACAGCTGGTTTGCCGATACGGAACGCACCATCACCGCGTTCTCGATGGGTGTGAATCAGTCGACGGCAGGCACGGACAAGGTCAACAGCATCATCAACTGCCACTTGCTTACCGGCCGCATCGGCCGCGCCGGCATGGGGCCGTTTTCGATTACCGGCCAGCCGAATGCGATGGGCGGCCGCGAAGTGGGCGGTCTGGCCAACATGCTGGCCGCGCATATGGAGCTGAATGATCCGTCGCATCGCGACCTCGTGCAAACGTTCTGGGCGTCGCCGCGCATGGCCGACAAGATGGGCCTCAAGGCGGTCGACCTGTTCAAGGCCGTTGAAGACGGGCGCGTCAAGGCCGTGTGGATCATCGGCACCAATCCCGTGGTCAGCCTGCCGGATGCGGACCAGGCGCGCCGTGCGCTGGCCAAGTGCAGACTCGTCGTCGTTTCAGACATTGTTGAAGCCACCGACACTACCGCGCTGGCCGATATCCTGCTGCCCGCGCTTGGCTGGGGCGAGAAAGACGGCACGGTGACGAACTCCGAACGCCGCATCTCGCGCCAGCGCGCCTTTCTGCCGGCACCCGGCGAGGCGCGCGCCGACTGGGACGTCATCGCCGACGTCGCTCGCCGCATGGGATACGACGGCTTCGATTTCAAAAGCCCCGGCAATGTGTTTGATGAACACGCACGCCTGTCCGCCTACGCGAACGATGCAAGCGGCATTCGCCGCGCCTTCCACCTCGGCGGCCTGGCGGGGCTCGATGCCGGAGCATACGACGGCATGTCGCCCGTGCAATGGCCCATCGCAACGTCGGGCAACAGCGAAGCGCGCCTCTTCAGCGATGGCCATTTCGCTCACACCGATGGTCGTGCGCGTTTCGTGCCGACGCCGGCCCGCGCGCCGGCGCATGCGGTCGATGACGACTATCCGCTCATCCTGAACACCGGCCGCGTGCGCGACCAATGGCACACCATGACGCGCACCGGTCGCGCCCTCAAGCTGGCCGACCACGTGCCCGAACCGTTCGTCGATCTGCACCCGCACGATGCGCTGCTGGCTGGCGTGCGCGAAGGCAACCTGGCGCGCGTGTCGTCGCGTTGGGGCAGCGTGGTGGCGCGTGTGCGCATGACGGGCGGCATCGCGCGCGGCAGCGTGTTTGTGCCGATCCACTGGAACGGCCAGTTTGCTTCCGATGCGCGCGTCGGTGCGGTCGTCAATCCGGTGGTCGACCCGGTATCCGGCGAGCCGGAGTTCAAGCACACGCCGGTGATGGTCGAGCCGTTCGATGTGGCCTGGCACGGCTTTGTCCTCTCGCGCAGCGCACTCGACACCGACGATGCAACGTGGTGGACGCGCATCCAGGGCAAGCAATTCGTGCGCTATGAGCTGGCCGGCCGCCAGCAACTGGACTCGGTACACAATTGGGCGCGCGCGCTGCTTGGCGTGACGGATCCGCACGCCGACTGGCTTGAATACGAAGACACCACCGCGCGTGTCTACCGCGCCGTACACGTGGTGGACGACCGCATCGAAGCCTGCGTGTTTCTCTCACCGCGCCCGGATCTGCCGTCGCGCAACTGGCTGGCAGGCCTGTTTGCGCAAGAGCGCCTGGAAGACGTCGATCGCGCGGGCGTGCTGCTCGGCCAGCCGATCGAAGCGGGCGTCGATGTGGGGCCGACCGTCTGCTCCTGCTTTGGCGTGGGCCGCAACACCATCTGCGATGCGATTCGCACCAAGGGCCTGCAATCCACTGGTGAAATCACGGCCTGCCTGAAAGCGGGCGGCAATTGCGGCTCGTGCGTGCCGGAGCTGAAGCGGTTGCTGGTGGAGGCGCGCGTGCAGCAGGCGGCGTGACTGCGCGTCACGCTGCGCGCGATAGCGATTTTATGCCCGGGTAATATTGACATCCAATTAAACCCGGGTAGAATGCATTCCTGTTGAAACTTCAGCAGGAGCGTTTCTCATGGATGCCGCAGCAACCCAAGCGTGCACGGCGTTTGCCGGCACGCAGCGCCTGGCAGCCGGGCCCGTCCGCGACGTCGCCCGGGCCGTCAAGATCCACGTCGATGCACACCCCGAATCGCAGGTGCTGGTGTTCGACAACACCACCGCGCAGCCGGTGGAATTCGACTTGCGCGGCACGGTGGAAGACGTGCTTGCCCGCCTCGATCGCGCCGCGCCATCTGCCACGCAACCCGCTGAACCCGAAAGCCGCCCGCGTGGCCCTGGTCGCCCAAAGCTCGGCGTGATTGCGCGCGAGGTCACCTTGCTGCCTCGCCACTGGGACTGGCTGGCCGCGCAGCCGGGTGGGGCGTCGGTTACGCTGCGCAAGCTGGTGGAAGATGCACGCCGCGCCGCCGAAGGCGCAAACCGCCGACGCGAGGCCCAAGAGGCTGCTTACCGCTTCATGTCGGCCATGGCCGGCAATGCCGCACGCTTTGAAGACGCCACGCGCGCCTTGTTTGCCGCAGATGCCACGGCGTTCGAATCCTTCACCCAATCCTGGCCCGCCGATGTGCGCGATTTTGCGCGCGAACTGGCGAGCCGGGCATTCCAACCTCAACAGGAGGCTGCATGACAGCGCTTGCTGCTCGCCCGTTGTGGCGAACATTCATTGCATTTCTCGGCCCGCTGATCCTGGCCAACATCCTGCAATCGTTGTCGGGCACGCTCAACAACGTCTATGTGGGCCACATGCTGGGCGTGAAGGCACTCGCCGCGGTGTCGGCGTTCTTCCCGATCCTGTTCTTCTTCATCGCCTTCATCATCGGGTTGGGGTCCGGTGCGGCGGTGCTGATCGGGCAGGCGTGGGGCGCCAAGAAGCCCGAGGCGGTCAAGACTGTTGCCGGCACCACGCTCTCCGTGGGCTTCATCGTGGGCCTGGCGGTGGCGCTGCTGGGTGGCCCGTTCGCTAACGCGCTGCTGGGGTGGCTCGGCACGCCGGCCGACATCCTGCAAGACGCCACGCTCTACGCCAGCGTCATGCTCTATGCCATGCCGGGCCTGTTCGTCTACCTGCTGGCTACGGCGATGATGCGCGGCGTGGGCGATACGCGCACGCCGCTGCGCACCCTCGCGCTGTCGACTGCAATCGGGCTGGTGCTGACGCCGACCTTCATTCGCGGCTGGTTCGGCTTGCCGCAACTGGGCGTGGCAAGCGGCGCCGCGGCGACCATCATTTCGTTCACGGTCGCGCTGGTGTGGCTCGCCTTCTTCCTGCGCCGCCGCAATCATCCGCTGGCGCCCGATGCCGTGCTGGCGCGGCACCTGTGGGTCGATTTTGGCGTGCTCAAAACCGTGCTGAAGATCGGCGTGCCGACGGGCGTGCAGCTTGTGGTCATCTCGATTGCCGAGCTGGCGTTGCTGTCCTTCGTCAACGGCTTCGGCTCCGACGCGACGGCAGCGTACGGCGCCGGCACGCAGATCATCAGCTACGTGCAGTTTCCCGCCATGTCGATTGCGATCACGGCGTCCATCCTCGGCGCGGAGGCCATCGGTGCGGGCAATACGGAACGGCTGGACGCCATCACCCGTACCGGGCTCTGGCTCAACGTGGCCATTACCGGCGTACTGGTGGTGATGGCCTTGCTGTTCTCGCGTGCCGTGATCGGCTGGTTTACCACCAGCGCAGAAGTGATGGGCCTTGCCCAGAGCCTGCTGCACATCTCGCTGTGGAGTTCCGTCATCTTCGGCATGGCGAGCGTCTTCTCGGGCGTGATGCGCTCAAGCGGCACGGTGATGGCGCCCACGGCCATTTCCATCCTCGCCATTGCGGCGGTGGAAGTGCCGGTGGCCTGGGTGCTGAGCCGGCATATCGGCACCGACGGCATCTGGGCTGCGTATCCGGCTGCCTTCCTCGCCATGTTCGTGATGCAGGGGCTGTATTACGCGCTCGTGTGGCGACGCCGCGCGCAGCGGTTCGGCATCCGCCGCATGGTTTGACGCCACCGCTGCCGGCTGATTGAGAGGCGGCGTGGTGGTCGCGATGCCCATGCGGCTCAGGCAGGCTCGAGCCCGGCCGACGCATCGTCCGCACGCGGTTGACGCACCAACCGCACTGCGGGCGATTGCACAATGCACAGCAGCTGCAGGGCAAAGCCCGCCGCCGCCGCCACGAGGCACGCGCCCACACCGGCGTGTGCGGCGAGCCACGCTGCCATTGCCGCACCGACCGGCCGAGCGCCATACGACATCACATTCACTGCGGATACGCGCGCCAGCGACGCGGGTGGCGTCACCGTCTGCCGCAGCGTGGTCGTGCTCACCACCCAAAGAATGGGTCCGCCACCCAGCAGAAAGAAGCCCGCCTGTGCCAGCACCGGCCAAGGCTGCCAGAGTGTGGCCGCAAGCAGCACGCCGCCCGCCAGTCCGCACACCGGGCCAGTTGCCACCACATGGCCGAAGCGCCAGCGCGC
The DNA here is from genome assembly GCF_016466415.2 of Ralstonia pickettii. Lineage (NCBI taxonomy): Bacteria > Pseudomonadati > Pseudomonadota > Betaproteobacteria > Burkholderiales > Burkholderiaceae > Ralstonia > Ralstonia pickettii. The sequence continues at coordinate 923,341 of NZ_CP066772.2, forward strand.
AAGGATGCGCGCGGCCAGAAGTGCGCCGATCACCATGCCCGCGCCGTACATGCCGAGCGTCAACCCAATCGCCTGTGCAGAAAGACTCAACCGGTGCGCCGCATACGGAACGAAGATGGCAAGCACCATGAAGAAGGACATGGTGAAAACGTATTGCGTGATGAATACCGGCCGCAGCAGCGGGTGTTGAAACACGAAGCGCGCGCCCTCGGCAATGTCTTGCAGCGGATGCGCCGCGCGCCGGGCCACGGGCGCCGGGGCGGTTACGCCAGCCATCAGCGCCGCAGCCACGGCGGACAGCGCCGCCGCCAGCGCGAACGCCGCCATTGAGCCTGTCCAGCCGATCAGCGCACCGCCGATGGCCGGCCCGCACGCAAATGCGATCGTGCGCGCCAATTCGATGCGGCCGTTTGCGCGCGCGAGCATTGCTGCCGGCACGAGCGATGGCACCAATGCAGGCGCCGCCACACTGAACACCGCCGTGCCGCACACGGCAACAAAGCCCAGCACACCGAGCGCGGCCAGGTTCAGCCGCCCGACCACCAGCAACCCCGCCACAGCAAACAAGGCCAACGCGCGCACCGCCTCTGCGCCGGCCATCAGGGCGCGCTTGGGCCATCGGTCGGCCAGCATGCCGATAGGAATGGCAAACAGCACGAACGGCAGCGTGAGCGCCACTTGCAGCCAGCTCGCCGTGCTGGCGTCGGCATGCAGGGTGAGCACCGCCACCATTGGCATGGCGGCAAGCGCAATCTGTTCGGCAGACTGCGCGGCCAGGTTGGAACCCGCTAGCCGGTTGAAGCCCGGCGGCAGATGGTCGACAGCAGGGTCATGGGGATCGGACATCGCACACTCCTGAAGAGGTCCGCTTCAGGGTAGGGATGGCGATCTCTGGATGCGCTCCGCTTCTTGCGGGCAAATTCGGAGCGCGACCGTGGCTACAGGATGGGCGCGAACAGCTTGGCCACGTGCATGATCACGCGGCGCAGCGGGTGTGCGCGTTCGTATTCGTCACGGCCCACGCGGGCGGCTTCGGAAAAATCGGCTTCGAGCATCTGCGCGACATCGTTGGCGAAGCGCGAGTCGGCGGTCATGATCATCAGCTCGAAGTTCAGGCGGAACGAACGGTTATCGAGGTTGGCGCTGCCCACGGCAGCGGCCTCGTCGTCGATCAGCACGACCTTCTGATGCAGGAAGCCGGGCAGGTAGCGGTAGATCTTCACGCCCGCGCGGATCGCCTGATACGCATACAACGTAGACGCCAGGAACACCATGTGATGGTCCGGCCGCGACGGGATCAGGATGCGCACGTCCACCCCGCGCAGCACGGCCAGGCGCAGCGCGGCAAACACCGCTTCGTCCGGAATGAAGTACGGCGACGTGATCCACAGCCGCTTGCGCGCCGACTGAATGGCCTCCATGAAGAACAGCGAGCAGGTTTCCTGCTTGTCGGCCGGGCCGCTGGCGACCACCTGGCAAACCATGTCTTCTTCGGGGCGCAGCTCGGGCACGATCAGTTGCGGCACTTCGCGGGCAGCCCAGTACCAGTCTTCGGCAAAGGTGAGCTGCAGGTCCATCACGGCGGCACCGACGATCTCGATATGCGTGTCGCGCCACGGTGCAAGCGGCGGCTTTTCGCCCATGTATTCGTTGCCGACGTTGTGGCCGCCCACGTAAGCGCGCTCGCCGTCCACCACCACGAGCTTGCGGTGGTTGCGGAAATTGAGTTGGAAGCGGTTGACGAACCCGGCATGGGTGGAGAACGGCTTGGCGTGTACGCCGCCTTCAATGAGCCGCTGCACATAGCGGCGAGGTAGCGCGTGGCAGCCGATGCTGTCGAAAAGAAAGTAGACGCGCACCCCGGCCCGCGCGCGATCGAGCAGCAGTTCGGCAAGTCGGCGGCCAAGCGTGTCGTCGTGCACGATGAAGAACTGCACGATCAGCACCCGGCGCGCCTGCGCAATGGCCGCAAAGATGGCCTCGAAGGTTTCTGCGCCGTTGACGAGCAGCCGCACGCGATTCCGCGCCAGGCACGGTGTGCCGGTCAGGCGCGGCAAGGCCTGCATGCAGGTGTGCTGCGGCGCGACCACGCTCGATTCATGGTCGCGCAGTCGACGCCAGTCGTCGGAGAGGGTGATTTCGCGCAGGCGGGCGTTGTGAAAGCGCCGCGCATCCACATAGCCCGCAAAGGTGCTCCGCCCGAAGATCAGATACGGGATCAGCGTGAATTCCGGCAGCGTGACCAGTGAGATGGCCCAGGCGATGGCGCCCTGGGACGTACGCACGGTCAGCACGGCATGCATGGCCGCGAGCACGCCCACGGAGTGCACAAGAAAGAGAAAGGCGGCAAATGCGGTGGTGTTGGTCAGCATCGAACGCAGTGGGAAGAGGGCACACCTTGGGCCATTTTGACACGCCGCAGGTGGCGTCGGATAAACACGGATACTGCCTCGGCGGGTATCTCGCGTAGTCTGACCGTGCTGTCTGTCCAGGCACGCCGCATGCTGGTGTGAAGTGGACGTCCTCTCGACTTGACGTACCCAACACGACATCGAACATGCAAGGGCACCCAAGGAACCACCCGACCGCCTATCTGCGCGCCTGGTTTGCCTGGCTGGTCATTGCGCTGCTGACGGGCTGCGCAAGCCTGCCCGAGCACGTCGATCGGCCTGTGACGACGGCGCTGCCCAATGCTGAATCGGCCACCTTGCTGGGGCGTCTCGCTCAGACGAACGCGCCGTCGGCCGATGTGTCCGGCTTCCGGTTGATCCCCTCGGGCGAAGAAGCCTACGCCACGCTGCTCACACTGGCCGACCGGGCAGAACGCACGCTGGACTTGCAGTACTTCATCATTGAAAGCGACAACAGCGTGCGCGAATTGATGCGTCATGTGTTGGCGGCTGCCGAGCGCGGCGTGCGTGTGCGCATGCTGGTTGACGACCTGCACAGCGACGGGCGTGATCTCGCGTTCCTCAAGTTCTCGTCGCACAAGAACATCGATGTACGCCTGTTCAACCCGTTTCCGGGCGGTCGGATGTCGAATCTGACGCGGTATCTGAGCGGCGCGGCCGAGTTCCGCCGCGTCAACCGGCGCATGCACAACAAGGCCTTCATTGCCGACAACGCGCTGGCCGTGACAGGCGGGCGCAATCTGGGCGCCGAGTATTTCACGCAAAATCAGACCACCAACTTTGTGGATCTCGACGTGCTGGCCGCGGGGCCCGCGGTGCGGCAATTGTCGTCAGCGTTCGATGCCTACTGGAACAGCGAATTCGCCTATCCGGTGCGGGCGTTGGCGCCCGAGCCGACTGCCGCGCATCCGCCCGAGCAAAAAGAGGGGAACTATCCGCCGCCGGTGACAATGCCGCGTCGCCCGGAGGGTGCGCCGCAGCATATCGACGTGCCGACCCAGCCGATCGACACCGGTTCGGGTTCGAGCGAGCCGTCATCGGGCCAGGTGGTCTCGCACGTTGAGCAACGTCGCAACCAGACGGACCTCGTCAGCCCGGCGCCGGAAGAACCCTTGCCGCTCAAGCCTGCCCCGCGTGACTGGTTCCTTGCCGATCAGATCGCCCGGGGCCGGCTGCGCCTGGAGTGGGCACCCGCGCAGGTGATCGTCGACCGTCCGGCAAAGGTGTCGGGCGACAAGGTGGAACCGGGCGGCGAACGCCTTGCCCAGACGCTCCTGCACATGATTGACGATGCCCGGCGCGAGGTGGTGTTGATCTCGCCCTATTTCGTGCCAGGCAAGCGTGGTGTTGAGGTGGCCAAGCATTTGGAGGAGCGCGGCGTGCGCCTGCGCGTGCTGACCAACTCCCTGGCGGCGACCGACGCGCCCATTGTGCATGTCGGCTATGCGAAATATCGTGGCGAGCTGGTCGACGACGGTGTTGAACTGTACGAACTCCGTCCGACGCTGGGCGATCGGCCAAAGATGTTCGGCACGTTCCGTTCCTCGCAGGCGAGCCTGCACGTGAAATCGATCGTGGTGGACCGCAGCACGCTGTTTGTCGGCTCGATGAACATCGACCCGCGCTCTATCGCACTGAACACGGAAACCGGGTTGATCATCCGCAGTCCGGTGCTGTCGGAGGCGGTAGCCCGGCTGTTTGACGACTCGGTGCGCGACAGTGCCTACCGGGTGACCAAGGATGATGGCCACTTGCGCTGGACCACGCACGAGAACGGCAAGGAGGTCGTCGTCGATCACGAGCCCGAGGTCGGCCTGGGCCGCCGGACGTGGATCCAGATGCTGGCGCCGTTTACCCCGGAAGAGCTGCTATAGCGGGGCCCAAAAAGAGAAAACGCCGCGAAGGGCGGCGTTTCGCAGCTCTGGCCAGGGGTTGCCCGGCCGTTGCCTCATTACATCTTCTGCTTGGTGTTGTCAGCCGCGTTTTCCAGCTTCTGGCCACCGGTCTGGATGTCCTTACCCATGCCCGCCATCGTGTTGCAGCCAGCCAGAACGGCGCAGCCCAGGGCCAGCAGTGCGATCAGTTTCTTCATCTCGATCCCCTTGTGAGCCGTGCGGTATCCCGCACGATGTTGGTGATTGCCACCCCAGCGGTGGCGCAATCCGCATTTTAGTGCGACCCCGCGCACGTGGGGTGCGTCGGCCGCATCTTTTTTGCCGTCTTGCATATCACTTGCGGCGCATTCCGGACATTCGGGGCGCAGCCCTCTACTTCTCCCGTCCGCTGCCGTTAGCACCTTTGGGAGTGAACAGGGTGCCTGAAGAGGGGCGCGGGGACGGGATCTCGGCGCCGCACGGCCCAACCATGCAGGAGAAAAACACATGTGGAAGTGGATGGACACAAGCATTCGCACGCGGCTAACGTTTCTGGTCGCGGTATTTGCAGTGATGATTGCCCTGGTGGGCTTCGCGGGTATCACCACCGGCCGGGCGACCAATGACGATTTGCGCGCGGTGTATCTGGAAGACGCCAAGGGGTTGGACCTGCTGGCCAAAGACACCATCAACCTGCTGTGGGCGCGCATCCACCTGACCAATTTCGATTCGGTCTCGTCGCCGGAAGAACTCAAGAAGCTGCTGGCTGATGCGCACACCATGGTCAACTCGGCCAACGATGCCTGGGCCCAGTTCATGAAGCTGCCGATTCCGGAGGCCGACCGCGCCCAGCTGCAAGCCGCCGACGCCGCCCGCACCAAGTTCGTCAAGACCGCGCTGGAGCCGGCCATTGCCGCGCTGGAGCGCAGCGACCTCACCACGTACCGTGAGCTGAACACGAACCTGGTGCCGAAGCTCTTCGTCGATTACGACACGGCGCTCGGGCCGCTGGTCGGGGCGCGCTTCAAGTACGGCCAGCAACGCTTTGACCATTCCCAATCGCGCTACGCAATGAGCATCTGGATTTCGGGTGGCTTGCTGGCCGCCGCGCTGGTGCTGTCGGTGGTGGCGCGTGGCGTACTCGGCCGCACCGTGGTGCGTCCGCTGGAGCGCGCCATTCAGGTGTTCGAGCGTATGGCCTCCGGCGACCTCGCCACCCGAATGGAAGGCCAGACCACCGCTGGCCGGCGCGACGAGACCGCTCGCCTCATGCACGCGGTGTCGTCCATGCAAACGAGCCTGCAGCAGATCATCGGGCAAGTGCGCACGGGATCGGATTCGATCGCCAGCGCCACCAAGCAGATTGCAGCCGGCAATGCCGATCTCTCGCAGCGCACGGAGCAACAGGCTTCATCGCTGGAAGAAACAGCGTCGAGCATGGAAGAGCTGACCAGCATCGTGAAGCAGAACGCCGACAACGCGCGTCAGGCGAGCACGCTGGCAGTCAGCGCGTCGGACATCGCCGTCAAAGGCGGAGAAGTCGTCGGCCGCGTGGTCGACACGATGGCCGGCATCAACGAAAGCAGCCGCAAGATCGCCGACATCATCGGCGTGATCGAGGGCATTGCGTTCCAGACCAACATCCTGGCGCTGAATGCCGCGGTGGAAGCCGCACGCGCTGGCGAGCAGGGCCGCGGTTTTGCCGTCGTTGCCGGCGAGGTGCGCAGCCTCGCGCAGCGCAGCGCCACGGCGGCCAAGGAGATCAAGGAGCTGATCGGCGATTCGGTGGGCCGCGTGCAGAACGGCTCGACCCTGGTGGCCGAAGCCGGTACGGTGATCGACGAGGTGGTCGTGGCCGTGCGCCGCGTGACCGACATCATGGGCGAGATCAGCGCTGCGTCGGAAGAGCAGAGCAGCGGCATCGAGCAGGTCAACCAGGCCGTCACGCAGATGGATCAGGTGACGCAGCAGAACGCCGCGCTGGTCGAGCAGGCTGCGGCCGCGGCGGAATCGCTGGAAGAGCAAGCGGAGGCGCTGCGCAGCGCGGTGGCGGTCTTCCGCGTCGAACACACATAAGCAGCGCGGGCGCCAACACCAATGCCCTTCCGCCTGACAGGCGGGAGGGCATTTTCCTTTACGGCATCAGATCGCGCGCGCGCTCGGCAATCACGTCTTGTGTGTCGTCGATCCAGCGGGCCGGGAAGGGCTGCGAGAGCAGGTAGCCCTGGATCACGTCGCACCGGCAGGCGCGCAAGGCATGGAGCTGTGCGGCGGTTTCCACGCGCGTTGCGATGACGGGCACGCCCGCACCATGCGCGGCAGTCACCAGGCGTTGCAGCACCGTGTGATCGCTCGCGTTGCTCACTGCGTTGACGATCGCCTGGTCGAGCTTGACCTGAACGGGGCGGAACGTTGCCAGGCAATCGAGGCTGTGCGCGGTGGCTCCAAAGTCTTCCACCGCCACGCGCGCGCCGCAAGCGTGCAGGGCTTCCACCGCTTTCTGCGCCGAGCCGTTGGCACGGTGCAGCGTGTGTTCCGATATCTCGAAGACAAGCCGGGTGGTCGGCACCGCGTGGCGCACGGCAATGTCGCGCACGACGTCGCTCAATTGCGGATCGAGCAGCTGTGCAACCGACAGGTTGACGGCTGCATGCACGCCCGGCTGATGCCGGCTGTTGCGTCCCGCGCGCTCGGATTCCTCGCGCAGCAGTCCGGCCAGCATCTGGGCTGCGCTGTCGAGCACCCAGTGGCCCACCTCGCGAATGTCGCCGGTCTGCTCCAGGATCGGCAGAAAATCCGCCGGTGCCACGCCTCCCAGCTCGGGTGAGCTCCAGCGCAGCAAGAATTCGTAGCCGACGATCCGTCCGTCGGTCAGGCTCAGTTGTGGCTGCAGGTTCAGGCTGAACTGGCGGCGTGCAAGCGCGTGGCGCAGTTGGGCGGCCAGGCGCGGGTGCTCGGCGATGGCGTCGTATCCGTCGGCGCGGGCGACGTTGGTGCCCGTGCCTGGGGGCATGGCCGCCGGGGCATACAGCGCGGGGCTTGGTTCGGCACCGTGCTGAACACCATAGAGTGCCCGGTCGGCCTGTTCAATCAGCCGTGCCGCATCGGAGGGCATGCCCTCGAAAAGCGTCATGCCGATACTGCAAGAGCAGACCAGCTCGTAACCATGCGTGATGAAAGGTCGCGTGAGTGCCGCAGAAATCCGCCGCGCCAGATCATGTACATCCTGTGCCGAGACGAAGTCTGGGCAGGCAACGGCAAAAGTCTCGGGGCCGATGCGCCCGACGATGGGTGCGTTGCCATCCGCGGCGGGCACGCTCAGCGCCTCAAGCCGCGATGCACATTCGGCGATGACCTCCCGCGCTGCCAAGGGCCCGAGCGTGTTGGTCGCCTCGGCAAAATGGTCGAAGCCGATCAGCAGCAGGGCGCCGATTGCATCCTGGCGTGCGGGCTGAGGCATGGCAGCCAGCAATTGGACGAATCGCCCGCGGTCGGGCAATCCGGAGATGGGATCCAGACTCGATGGCGCGGCAGACCTTGCGCGGCTCATAAATGGGGATCGTCCTGCAAATACCTTTAAAACGGAAATGCGTGCGCTCGGGGCGCCGTCAATTGTAATGCTTTGTCACAGGTAAGCCTGCGGCATCATAAGCCTAAAGGCAGCCATGATGGCCGTTTCCCAGCATCTTTTTGCGTGGATCAGGCGAACGCCTTTAACGTTTAACGCTAATTAATTCTGATCAAAAAGATGCGAATATCAGTGCTGTTTCCACGTTACACCATGCGCTGCCCACCCCAAAGCAACTGTTCATAGATAAAGCACTGCAGCAGCATCTTTTGGGCGGCGACCAACTCGACGAATTCCACGCCATATTGATACACGTTGGGCAGGTCGGCCGGTTTTTCACTGCGCACCAGCGCAGCAGCCACCAGTTCGGAATGGTAGTCGCGCGTTTTCACCCGGAAGCGCAGACGCGCAGGCGCGCCGCTCACTTCCAGCCGATGCGCCGAGCGGAACGACGCGCCCGTGGTGCTGATGTCGGAGATATGGATCATGCGTGGCGGGTCGCCGCTCACCAGCATCTTGCCGACCACGTTGGCGCGCACGCGCAGCGATTTGCGCAACGCGCGGTTCTTGATCCGCCGCGGCGGCGACAACACGACGTATTCGAACGGGATGCGGCTTACCGCCATGACCGTGCATTCGAAAGTGGCGATGCCCTCGCCCGAGAATGCGTGAACGTCCACCAATTCATCCTTGACCGGCATGACTGCGCGGCCGCCGTCGATGGGCATGGTGATGAGCAGGTGGCGCTGCGGGCTGTAGCCTATTACCCGCGCGGTGCCCTTGGTTTGCCCGGCGCCTGCGGTCAGGCGCACGGTCAGCATGCCGCCGGGGCGCAGGCCCAGCAGCTCCATGGCGATCGTGCGTTCACCGTCAAGGTCGTCCCCCATGTCGGGGAACATCGTGTTGGGGAACTGCGTATTGGCAAACGCCGGCGCAGGCGTGGGCGTGCTGTCCGGCTGACGATGCGGGCGGTGCAGCGTACACAGCAGGTCGATTTCTTCCGGCGAGTGGATGACATCGCCCTTCGGGACGAGCAACTGCCCGTCGGCGTCAAGCATCGGCCACGGCAGGGGAATCGCAAGCGGAATGTCGAGAGGTTGAAGTTCGAGCATGGCAATAGGGAGCCCACGCCCGCGCGGGGCCCCACGTTTCTTTACGGCCAAATGTTGCACAACTTTAAGCGCACTTATTGTGCAGGAAGGCTGGCACGCGAGTTGCGGCCCTGCAGCCATGATCGAGCACAATGTCGGTTCCAACGTGGATGGGGTGGGCACGCGCATGGCGTTTCGGCGGCATTTCTGGGCGGCGGTGGAGCAGTTTGCTCGCTATGTCGTCATCGGCGGCGGTGCAACGCTGGCGCACTATGTGGTGCTGTTCGGGCTCGTGCAGGTGGGGGTCTCGCCGTGGCGGGCGTCGGTGGCGGGCAGCGTGATCGGTGCCACGCTCAACTACTTCATCAGCCGGCAGGCCGTCTTCAACAGCACACGTGGGCATATCGGCGCGATGGTGCGCTTTGGCCTGGTGGCCTTTCTCGCGTTGGGGTGCAATGCGACCATCATGGCCGTCGGCCTGGGGATCGGTTTGTATTACCTGATCGCGCAGGTGTTTGCCTCGTCCATCACGGCCATCTTCAACTTCCTGGTGCACCGGTACTGGACGTTTCGTGACGCCGATGCCGTCGCCGCGCCAACGGAGCCCCAACCGATCATCGTGCCGGCACGGCCCACGCACAACGGGCCCTGAGGCGCTGCCGTGCGCGTTAGTGCCGGCTTGCCGCGCTCTGCACGCCGACGCCGGTTTCCGAAACGAAGGTCACGTCACCAATGCCGTCAGCGGGCGGGACAGGGGCATCGTCCCGCAGGCGCTCCACCACCAGGTGAATGTCGATCACATCGGCCACGCCGGACGCCTCCAGCGAGACAAGTGCCGCCAGCTGCGCAATCGCAAACGTATCCGCGAGCAGCGGCGTATCGTCGTGAAGATCGCCGGCAACGCGGGCAGTTGTGGTCTTGCCGGCGGTGCGCTTGGGATGCTGCGCGGTTTCACGTGCGCGATAGGCGAAATAGGCGTCGGCAAAGTGCACGCGGTGCGCGTCGAATACGCGCACCGCGGCGGTGAGGGCATCGTCCACCCAGGCTGGATCGACTGGCGTCGTTCCGGGCCCGGTGCCTTCGGGCAGGCCCGCTAGCTTGAGCGCATACCGATGCGTCTGCGTGCCGGGGGCGACAAAGCTCAATTCCATACGACCTCCCACAACCGCGTGCGCTGTTGCCGCGGCTCGCCGTGTTTGAATTCGCCCCCCTGAAGCGATATTGAAGAATAGTAACGGAGCCGGCCCTTTGCGCGTTTCGTCCTTCCGGATGAGGCTGGGGGCCTTGTTTTCACCTTAAGACATTCACAATGTGGAGATCGTTGCCCACCGGGGTGGCAAACGATTGCGTGTTGGCAGTGTCTACTCGACCTAACCGAACGGCTAGCTGCTTCGCGGCGGGGGGACGGTGTACAGTTGTGAAGTGTCCGGCGACGCTGGGCAAGAGTCGACAATCGACGTCGACAAACGCAGACGGGAATGACGCGGGGCGCGTTTCCTTCGCGTCATCTCGCGCACGAGGGGACCCAAAGCGCGCTCGGGGTCCATGTCCCCTCGCGGGAAGGGATTGCCCCGTTAACTCGCGGCTTCTATAGTCCGCCTCGATTCGTGCGCTTGCAACGCACCAAGGTCTGTCAGTGCCAGCTGCCAACTGGTCCACGCAGACCACGAGACCGGTTACGGGGATCACGCCAACGCCCACCGCGCGCGCCCGACGCAACCATTGCGTCATAGGGCTCCCGGCGGCGCGATGGCCACCACATCAACCACCCCCGGGACTGCCGCATTCGCGAAACAGCATCGCCATGCTTGAGGACGACCACTTGTACAAGGCTGCGATCGAACATTCGCCGATAGGAATCGGCCTGTGCGCGCCGGAGGGTCGCTTCCTCGACGTGAACCGAGCGCTGTGCGCGCTGACCGGTCACGAAGCACAGGCGCTGCGCAAGCGCGATCTGTTCGACCTGTGCCACCCCGATCACACTGAGCGCACGCGACACGGCATCGAGTCGCTGCTCACCGGCCAGCGCGATGCGCTGTCGATGGAAACGCGCCTGGTCCGTCAAGACGGCACCACCGTGTGGGTGCAGACCGACGTGGCGGTGGCGCACGATCACGGCAACCAGCACCTCGTCGTGCAGATGCAGGACGTGACCGCGCGGCGCCTGGCGCTGGAATCGCTGCGCGCGTCGGAGCAACGGCTGGCCTATGTGCTGGACGGCGCCGGGCTGGGTACGTTCGACTGGTCCACGCGTGCACGGCATGTGTCGTTCAACCGCCGGACGGCCGACATGCTCGGCTACGAGCCGACCGATCTGTCCAACGATCCGGATGCGTGGTTCGCCATGGTGCATCCGCAGGACGCCGCATTGAGCGCGCGGCGCATCTATCGCCATATGCGCGGTGATGCCGACAGCTTTGAAATCGAGCAGCGCATGCGCGCGCGCCATGGCCAATGGATCTGGGTGGCTGCGCGCGGGCGCGTGACCGAGCGCGATGCCCGCGGCATGGCCACGCGTGTGAGCGGCACGCTGCTCGACGTGACAAAGCGGCGCACGGCGCTGGACCAGGCGCACCACCTTGCGTTGCATGATCCGCTGACGGACTTGCCCAACGCACGTTTGCTTCGCGATCGCCTGTTCGTCGCCATTCAGGCGGCGCGTCGCGCGCGCGGGCAGGTTGCCGTGGTGTTCATTGATCTCGATCGCTTCAAGCCCGTCAACGATGAGTATGGCCACGCGGTGGGAGATCTCGTCCTGAAGGCCACGGCGATGCGGTTGCGCAGCGGGCTGCGCGCTTCCGACACGGTGGCGCGCCTGGGCGGCGATGAATTTGTCGCCGTCCTCACGCATTGCGCCACGCGCGACGATGTGACGCAAACTGTGGAGCGTCTGATCGAACAATTGCAGACGCCCTTCCGTGTGGAAGGCCACGTGCTGTCGTTGGGCGTGAGTGCTGGCGTGGCGTTGTACCCGACCGACGGGCACGACGCGCAGACGCTCATCCGCAATGCCGACGCCGCGATGTATGAAGTCAAACGTGCCGGTGGCAACGGCCTGGGTTTCCATGCATCGCTCAACTACGAGCGGCTGATGGGCATGCGATCGCGCGATCGCGATCTCGACGGCGAAGCCGACGCCCGCTAGTCCATCACTGCGCGCTAAAACAAAACGGCCCGCCGCAAGGCAGGCCGTCTTTCTTCAAGCGTTGCAAACGCTCAGGTCTTAGAACGTGTACCGCAAGTACAGCTCGTTCAGATCGGTGCCGGGGTTCGGGCGCTTGATCGACGCGTTCGACAGGTGTTCGAAGCGGTAGCCCATCTGGAATTGCTGCTTGCTGCCAAAGGCCACGCCCACGCCGATCATGTCGGAGAACTGGAAGGCCGTGCTGAAATAGTGCTCGTTGGACGTGCTGACGTGCGACAGCAAGCGCGGGCCTACACCAGCCTCGATGAACGGTACCCACGAGCCGCCGCGCTTTTCAAGGCGGAACAGCGGCGTCACGCCGAATTCGGTGATGTTTTGGCGGTTGGTGCCCTTGGTCGAGCGCCACTGGCCCAGCGCGACTTCCCAATCCAGGTTCACGAACCAGCCTTGCGGGTTGCCCCAGTGGAAGCCCGAGTCGAAATCCAGGTCGACGCCGTATTTCTCGATACCGTGCTTGTTGTCTTTGCCGTAGATGGCGCGCACGGACGGGTCGGCCTGAGCGGGCAGGGCAGCAAACAGCGTGGCGGCACCCAGGGCGGCGGCCAGCAGCTTGGCGGAACGGGGAAGCGCGGATCGGATCATCAGAGAGAGCAGAATCAGTTGAGCGGCGCGCGTGAATCGGGGCAACTGCGTCGGCAACCACGCGCGCGGCGGACGTGGTGGCAGGCAAACAGACGGTCGGGATTGCACCGGCGGCGGGCTTGCAAGGCACCGGACGACGCAATTTGCGCGCCCGCTGCTGCACCCGCCGGCCCCGATGATCGGGACGGTCTGAAATAAATTCCGACGATTATAGGGGGAACTATCCGACTGCGTGCGTGCTTACGCACAAGGGGACATTGCCGGCGGCGAAACGTCGTCGGCCGCCGGCAACACAACACCGAAAGAGTTATTGGGCGGCAGGCGCGGATGCCGGCTGCAGTGCGGCCTTGCCGACCAACGGCACTTCGCCGTGCCACCCACCTCCCAGCGCCTTCACCAGCAGCACCGCTGCCGAATACTGCTTGCCCTGCAGTGTGAGCAGCGTGCGCTCGGCACTGTAGGCCGTGGCTTGTGCGGTAATGACTTCCAGGAAACTCACCGTGCCTGCGCGATAACGGTTCAGGTTGAGCTGCGCGGCTTCCTGCGCGGCCTTGACGGCATCGGCCTGTACGCCAAATTCCTGCGTTTGCCAGCGCAGCGCGGCGAGGTTGTCTTCGACATCCTGGAATGCACCGAGCACGGTCTGGCGGTACGTTGCGACCGATGCATCGTAAGCAGCGCCGGCCTTGTCGACGGCGGCCGCACGCGCACCGCCATCAAACAGCGTCGCCGCCAGGGTCGGGCCGATCGACCAGACGCGGCTAGGCAGTGTTGCCAGGCGCGAAAGCGTGTTGGCCGCCAGGCCGGCTGAGGCACCCAGCGAAAGCGTCGGGAAGTATGCGGCCTTGGCCACGCCGATCTGCGCGTTGGCAGCGGCCATGCGGCGCTCGGCGGCGGCAATGTCGGGTCGGCGCTCCAACACGGCCGATGGCACTTGCAGCGGAATGGCAGGCAGGGCCGGCAGGTCGGCGGCGCTCGCAGCAGTGGCTGGGGCCAGCGAGAACTCCGCCGGCGGTTTGCCGATCAGCACGGCAATGGCGTGCTCAAGCTGCGCTCGGGTGACTTCGGTATCCAGCAGCAGCGCCTGCGACTGCTTGAGCTGCGTCTGCGCGGTCAGCACATCCGAGCGCTGCGCCACGCCCACGGCGTACTGGTTTTGCGTGAGCTTCAGAAACCGCTCGTAATCGGCAACCGTGCGCTGCAGGACGGCCTTTTGGGTATCCGTGACACGCAATTGAAAATAATTCTGCGCAAGGGCCGCCTGCGCCGACAGCAAGGCGGACGATAGATCGCCTGCGCTGGCTTGCGCGCTGGCCTGGTTCGACTCGACCGTCCGGCGGATGCGGCCCCACAGGTCCAGCTCCCAGCTTGCGTTGAGCGACAGATTTTGCGAGTTCAGCAGGCTCGGGTTGCCGGTTGACAGGCTGCCATCCGGGTTGATCGAGGTACGTACGGACCGGCTGCGCGTGGCCGACGCGCTGGCACCCAGCGTCGGGAAGAACGAAGCCTGCGCCGATTGCACCAGCGCCTGGGCCTGGCGGTACTGTGCCTCGGCCACCAGGATGTTCTGGTTGGCGGCGGCCACCTGTTCTTCCAGCGTGTTCAGCTGCGGGTCGTTGAAGATCTCCCACCACTTGCCGCGGGCAATGGCGTCGCTCGGGTCGGCGACTTTCCAGTCGCCGGCTTCCTTGTATTGCTGCGGCACTTCGGCATCGGGGCGCTTGTAATCGGGCCCGACCGCGCAGGCCGAGATAAGCGCGCACGCGGCCAGCGCGAGCAATGAGGTGCGAAGGGCTTGAGTGCCTCTTGTCATGTTCAGCTTCCTTGCGAATCCAATGCGGGCAGCGGTGCGTCTTTGCTGCGGCCGGCGCGACGCAGGCGCAGCCGGTCGAGCGCCAGGTAGACCACCGGCGTGGTGTAGAGCGTGAGGATCTGGCTGACCAGCAGCCCGCCGACGATGGAGATGCCCAGCGGCGTACGCAGCTCCGCGCCGTCGCCGTGGCCGAGGGCCAGGGGCAGGGCGCCGAGCAGCGCAGCCATCGTCGTCATCAGGATCGGCCGGAAGCGCAGTACGCAGGCATGGAAGATTGCATCCGCCGGGCTCATGCCCTGGCTCCGTTCGGCCTCCAGCGCGAAGTCGATCATCATGATGGCGTTCTTCTTGACGATGCCGATGAGCAGAATCACGCCGATCAGCGCGATGATCGAAAAGTCCGTGTCGGTAATGATCAGCGCCAGCAGCGCCCCGACACCTGCCGAGGGCAGCGTAGAGAGAATCGTGATCGGGTGGACGTAGCTCTCATACAGCACGCCCAGCACGATGTAGATGGTGATGAGCGCAAACAGGATCAGCACCGGCTGACTCGAGAGCGAATCCTGGAACGCCTTGGCGGTGCCCTGGAAGCTTCCATGCACGGAGGACGGCACGCCGATGCGGTTCATCGCGTCCTGGATGTCCTGCGTGGCACCGGACAGCGATGCCCCCGGCGCGAGGTTGAACGAGATCGTGCTTGCCGCAAACTGCCCCTGGTGGTTGACCGCCAGCGCCGTGTTGGTGGGCTCGTAGTGCGAGAAGGTCGACAGCGGTACCTGCGCACCCGCCGCCGTGATGACGTAGATGTCCCGCAGGCCGTCGGGGCTTTGCCAGTACTGCGGCGCGGCTTCCATCACAACGCGGTATTGGTTGAGCGGGTTGTAGATGGTCGATACCTGGCGCTGCCCGAACGCGTTGTTCAGGGCGTTGTCGATATCGCTCGGGTTGATGCCGAGCGATTTGGCCTTGTCGCGGTCGATGACGAGCGACGTCTGCAGGCCCTTGTCCTGCGTATCAGTGTTGACGTCCGTCAGCGATTTCACCTGCGTGAGCGCCTGCTTGATCTTCGGATCCCACGCGCGCAGCTCGTTCAGGTCGTCGGCCTGCAGTGTGTATTGGTACTGCGCGTTGCTGGCTCGACCGCCGACGCGGATGTCCTGCACCGATTGCAGGAACAGACTCGCGCCGGGTTCACCCGCCAGCTTGCCGCGCAGCCGGTTGATGATCTGGTCGGCGGACATCCTGCGCTCGGCCAGCGGCTTGAGCTGAATGAACATCTGCCCGGTATTGCGCTGACTGCCGCCCGTAAAGCCCACCACATTCTCCACCGCAGGGTCTTGCCGAACGATGGTGATGAAGTCGGTCAGCTTGGTGCGCATCGCCTGGAACGAGATCGACTGGTCCGCCTGGATGAAACCGATCACCCGGCCGGTGTCCTGCTGCGGGAAGAACCCCTTGGGCACGATGATGTACAGGTAGACGTTCAGGCACACCGTGGCCAGCAGGATCAGCAGCGTCAACCAGCTGTGCCGCAGCGCCCATGCCAGCGAGTTGCGGTAGAGGTCGAGCAGGAAGGTGAAGAAGCCTTCGGTCTTGCGGTGAAACCAGCCGTGTTCTTCCTCGGCGGCGGGCTTGAGCAAGCGCGCACACATCATCGGCGTGGTGGTCAGCGATACCACCAGCGACACCAGGATAGCCACCGACAGCGTCACCGCAAACTCCCGGAACAGCCGGCCCACGATGCCGCCCATCATCAGCAGCGGAATGAACACGGCGATCAGCGAAAAGCTCATCGACACCACCGTGAAGCCGACCTCGCGCGCACCCTTGAGCGCCGCCTGCATGGGGCGCATGCCGTTTTCGATGTGGCGCGAGACGTTCTCGAGCACCACGATGGCATCGTCCACGACAAAGCCTGTCGCCACGGTCAGCGCCATCAGCGAAAGGTTGTCGAGGCTGTAGCCGCACAGGTACATCACCCCGAATGTGCCGATGAGCGAGACCGGCACCGCCACGCTCGGAATGAGCGTCGCCCGCACGTTGCGCAGGAACAGGAACACCACCATGATCACCAGCGCGATCGACAGCACCAGCGTGCGCTCCACATCCTTGAGCGAGGCGCGGATGGTGGGCGTGCGGTCCATCATCACATCGAGGTTGATCTGCGCGGGAATGGTGTTGCGCAGGTACGGCAGCACGTCGTTGATGCGGTCGACCGTGTCGATGATGTTCGCGCCCGGTTGCCGGCTGATGATGAGCAGCACCGAAGGCTTGCCGTTGGCCGAGCCGTAGTTGCGGATGTCCTGCACGCTGTCAGTCACCTCGGCCACGTCGGCCAGCCGCACCGGCGACCCTTTGCGCCAGGCGATGATGAGCGACTGGTATTCGACGGCCTTCTTGGCTTGGTCGTTGGCGTAGATGGTCCAGACACGCTCGCCCGATTCCATCATGCCCTTGGGCTTGTTCGCGTTCGTGCTGGTGATGACGGTGCGCACGGTCTCCATCGAGATGCCGTACTTGTTCAGCGCCATCGGGTTCAGCTCGACCCGCACTGCCGGCAGCGAAGCTCCGCCGATGGAGACCTGGCCCACGCCGTTGATTTGCGACAGCTTCTGCGCAAGGATGGTTGAGGCCGCGTCGTACAACTCGCCGCGCGACTTGGTGTCGGACGTCAGCCCCACGATCATGATCGGCGCATCGGCCGGATTGACCTTGCGATACGTCGGGTTGCTCGGCAGGCCCGAAGGCAGCAGGCTGCGCGAAGCATTGATGGCCGCCTGCACATCGCGCGCGGCGCCGTCGATGTCGCGCGACAGATCGAACTGCAGCGTGATCCGTGACGAGCCGAGCGAGCTGGACGAGGTCATCTCGGTAATGCCCGCGATGCGGCCGAGCGAGCGCTCCAGCGGCGTCGCGACGGTAGCCGCCATGGTCTCGGGGCTGGCACCCGGCAGCGATGCGTTGACCGAGATGGTCGGAAAATCGACCTGCGGCAGCGGGGACACCGGCAGCAGGCGGAACGCCGCGATACCGGCCAGGGCCACACCGATGGTCAGCAGCGCCGTGGCAACCGGCCGCGCGATGAAGGTGGCGGACAGGTTCATCGCGGCCCGCCAGATTCGTTGGCACCAGCCGCACCGTGGCGCCGCGCGGCACGGCGCGCGCGCCAGTCGCGTATGCGTGCGCCAAGGTTGTCGAAGGCCAGATAGATGACCGGCGTGGTGAACAGCGTCAGCACCTGGCTGACCAGCAGGCCGCCCACCATCGTGATGCCGAGCGGCTGGCGCAGCTCGGAGCCCACGCCGGTGCCGAGCATCAGGGGCAGGGCGCCCAGCAGCGCGGCCATGGTGGTCATCAGAATCGGGCGGAAGCGCAGCAGACACGCCTGGTAGATGGCGTCGCGCGGAGCCATGCCCTGATCACGCTCGGCCTCCAGCGCGAAGTCGATCATCATGATCGCGTTCTTCTTGACGATACCGATCAGCAGGATGATCCCGATGATGGCGATGATGCCCATGTCCTTGCCCGACACCAGCAGCGAGAGCAGGGCGCCCACGCCGGCCGACGGCAGCGTAGACAGGATGGTCACCGGGTGGATCGTGCTTTCATACAACACGCCCAGCACGATGTACATCGTGATGACGGCCGCAAGGATCAGCCACAACTGGTTCGAAAGCGACGCTCGGAACGCCAGCGCTGCGCCCTGGAAACTGGTCTGCATGCTAGCCGGCAGGCCGATTTCCTCTTCGACTGCATTGATGGTGTCGACCGCCGCGCCCAGCGAGGCACGCGGCGCCAGGTTGAACGAGATGGTTGCCGCCGGAAATTGGCCCTGATGGTTCACCACGAGCGAGCCCGGCTGTTCCACCACCGTGGCAAACGCGCCCAAGGGAATCTGCTGGCCGCTGCTCGATGCCACGTGCAGGTCATACAGCGATTGCGGCCCCAGCTGCATCTTCGGGTCCGTTTCGAGCACCACGCGGTATTGGTTCGATTGCGTGAAGATGGTCGAAATCAGGCGCTGGCCGTAGGCGCTGTACAGCACGCTGTCGACCGCCGCCATCGTGATGCCGTACACGGCCGCCTTGTCGCGGTCGACCTGCACGTAGGCGCGCAGGCCGTTGTCCTGCAGGTCGCTCGCCACGTCGCGCAGCTCATGGGTCTGCTGCAGGCGTTCAACCAGTTTGGGCACCCACTTCGATAGGTTGTTCGGGTCCGGGTCTTCCACGGTGAACTGGTACTGCGTGCGGCTGACACGGTCTTCAATCGTCAGGTCCTGCACCGGCTGCATGTACAGCGAGATACCGGCCACCTTGGCCAGTTCGGGTTGCAGGCGCTGGATGATCTCGGTGGCATCGGCGTCGCGTTCATCCTTCGGCTTGAGGTTGATCAGCATGCGCCCGCTGTTGAGCGTCGTGTTCACGCCATCCACGCCGATGAACGACGACAGGCTCTCCACCGCAGGGTCTTTCAGCACCACCTCGGCCAGCTTCTGCTGCCGCTCCGCCATGGCCGAGAACGAAATCGACTGCGACGCATCCGAAATGCCCTGGATGACGCCCGTGTCCTGCACCGGGAAGAAGCCTTTGGGCACCACGACATACAGCAGCCCCGTCAGCACCAGCGTGCCGATGGCCACCAGCAGTGTCGTCTTCTGCCGGTCAAGCACCCATTGCAGCATGCGGCCGTACCGCGCGATGACGTTGTCGAAGAACGCGCCCGCAGCGTGATAGAAGCGCGATTGCTCGGCTTCGGGAATGTGCTTGAGCAGGCGTGCGCACATCATCGGCGTGAGCGTGAGCGACACCACGGCCGAGATCAGGATCGACACCGCCAGCGTGATGGCGAACTCGCGGAACAGCCGCCCCACCACATCGCCCATGAACAGCAGCGGAATCAGCACCGCGATGAGCGAGAAGGTGAGCGAGATGATCGTGAAGCCGATCTGCTTGGACCCCTTGAGCGCGGCTTCCATCGGCGGGTCACCCTCTTCGATGTAGCGCGCGATGTTTTCGATCATGACGATCGCATCGTCCACCACGAAGCCGGTGGCGATGGTCAGCGCCATCAGCGTGAGGTTGTTGATCGAAAAGCCTGCCAGGTACATCACGCCGAACGTACCGACCAGCGACAACGGCACCGCCACCGCCGGAATGACCGTGGCCGGCACGTTGCGCAGGAACAGGAAGATCACCATCACGACCAGCGCCACCGCCAGCATCAGTTCGAACTGCACATCCGATACCGAGGCGCGGATCGTCGTGGTGCGGTCGGTTAGCAGCGATACCTCTACGTTGCCGGGCAGCGTTTCCTTCAACTGTGGCAGCAGCGCCTTGGCACGGTTGACCACCTCGATCACGTTGGCGCCAGGCTGGCGTTGCACGTTCAGGATGATGGCGGGGGTGGTGTTGGACCAGGCGGCCAGCTTGCTGTTTTCGGCGCCGTCAACGATCTGCGCCACGTCGGTCAGGCGGATGGGCGCGCCGTTCTTGTAGGCGACGATCATCTTGCTGTACTCGGCGGCCGACTTGAGCTGGTCGTTGGCGTCGATGGTGGAGGCGCGCATCGGGCCGTCGAAGCTGCCCTTGGCCCCATTGACGTTGGCGGTACCGATGGCGGTGCGGATATCGTCGATCGACAGCCCGAGCGCCGCCAGCGCCGACGTATTGGCCTGGATGCGCACGGCGGGCCGCTGCCCGCCGCTGATGCTGACCAGGCCAATGCCGGGCAACTGCGACAGCTTTTGCGCGATGCGCGTGTCGACCAGGTCTTCCAGCTTGGGCAACGGCATCGTATTGGAGGTGATCGCCAGCGTGAGGATCGGCGCGTCGGCCGGATTCACCTTGCTGTAGATCGGCGGCATCGGCAGATCGTTCGGCAGCAGGTTGCCGGCTGCGTTGATGGCCGCCTGCACTTCCTGCTCGGCAATGTCGAGCGAGAGCGACAGATCGAACTGCAGCGTGATCACCGAGGCGCCGCCCGAGCTGGACGACGTCATCTGTTTCAGGCCGGGCATCTGCCCGAACTGCCGCTCCAGTGGTGCGGTGATGGACGACGTCATCACGTCGGGGCTGGCGCCCGGATACAGCGTCGTGACCTGGATGGTCGGGTAATCGACTTCGGGCAGCGCAGAGAGCGGCAGCATCCGATAAGCCACCAGGCCCGAGAGCAGGATGGCGACCATCAACAGCGTGGTCGCCACGGGCCGGAGGATGAAGATTCGGGAGGGATTCATGCCAGCTCGGAACAGAAAACTTCGTCAGGCGAGTGCACGCAATGCACGACTCAGGGCTTACGGTTTGGCTGCCAGGGCACTCGCGGCGGGTGCCGAAGCGCCACCCGGGCCACGGCGATGACGCCCGCCTTGATGGCCTTGGCCGGCGGCGGGTGCGCTTGCAGCAGCGGCACCCGGCTGGATCACTTCCACCGGCGAGCCGTCGCGCAGCTTGTCGGCACCGTCAATCACCACGCGCTCGCCCGGCTGCAGGCCTTGCGCCACCGACACGCGCTCACCTTCGGTCACGCCCAGCTTGACCAGGCGCAGCGCCACCTTGTTGTCTTCGCCCACCACGTAGACGAAGGTGCCCTGCGTGCCGCGCTGGATGGCGGCACCCGGCACGATCACCACGTCGCGCAGCGTATCCACCCGCATGCGCACGTTCACGAACTGATTGGGGAACAGCATCGCGTTCTGGTTCGGGAACTGCGCACGCAATTTGACGGTGCCCGTGGTGTTGTCGATGGTGTTGTCCACCGTCATGAGCACGCCGCGCGCGAGCTGCGTGGTCTGGCCGCGGTCCCACGCTTCCACCGGCAGCTTGTCGCCGGACTGCAGGCGCGGCATGACCTTGGGCAGGTTGTCTTCGGGAATGGAATAGATGACCGTGATCGGGTCGATCTGCGTGATGACGACGATGCCGTTGGTGTCCGACGCATGCACGATGTTGCCCGGATCGACCTGGCGCAAGCCAACCCGGCCAGATACCGGGGCGGTGATGCGCGTGTAGGAGAGCTGCACGCGCGCGTTGTCGACGTTGCCCTGGTCCAGCTTGACCGTGCCGTCGTACTGACGCACCAGCGCGGCCTGCGTATCCACCTGCTGCTTGGAGATCGAATCCTGCGAGAGCAGCGTCTGATAGCGCTGCAGGTCGAGCTTCGCGTTCTGCAGCAGCGCCTGATCACGCGCAAGCTGACCTTCCGCCTGGGCGAGCTGTGCCTGATAGGTGCGCGGGTCGACCTCGGCCAGCAGGTCGCCGGCCTTGACGGTCTGGCCTTCGGTAAACGCCAGGCGCACGAGCTGGCCGTCCACGCGTGTCTTGACCGTCACGTTGTTGACCGGGGTCACGTTGCCGAGCGCCGACAGGACCACGTTGATGTCGCCCTTGACGGCCGTGCCGACCATCACCGGCATGGGCTTGTTGGCCATGGACGCGCCGCGCCCGCCGGGTCCGCCTGAGCTGCCCGGGCCACCGGCATTGCGATATTTCGCGTGATAGACCGCATAGCAGATCAACACCAGGAGAACGATCACCAACCAGATGCCCCAGCGACGGCGCTTGCCGCCCTCGCGCGGGGGCGGCAGCAGCGTCGGAGACACCTCGTGGGGCGTCTCGTTCCCGTCGTATTGACGGCGACCGGCGTCATCAAACTGGCCGGGCTTCTGGTCCTTGGGATCGGACATATTTGGCGTTCCTGTTCTTAGCAATATGGGGACGAGCGCACATCATAGCGGGCGGCCGTGCCAGTGAGACCGCAGCTTAAAGGCAACGTCTTTGCGCAGAATTAGTGACGCAGCAGGTTCTATTACGTGAGATTACAAACCCGTTGCGGTGTTACCGGGAGAAACAATATGGTGAAAGCGCGCCGGATTCGTGATGGCCACAGTCGCTATCATGAGCACACCTTCCTGCGTGTACCAGACACTCCACCAGACAGATGAGCGGCACCAAGATCCTGGTCGTCGATGACGACGTCGAACTGCGCGACCTCCTGCGCGAATACCTGACCCAGCAGGGCTTTGCCGTTTCCGTGCTGCATGACGGCGATGGCCTGGCAGCCCGGCTCGAGCGCGAGCGCCCCGCGCTGGTCGTCCTCGACCTGATGATGCCCAAGGTAGATGGCCTGTCGGCCCTGCGTGACCTGCGCGCCCGCAACGATGACGTGCCGGTCATCCTGCTCACCGCCCGCAGCGACGAGATCGACCGCATCA
Source organism: Ralstonia pickettii (assembly GCF_016466415.2). NCBI lineage: Bacteria > Pseudomonadati > Pseudomonadota > Betaproteobacteria > Burkholderiales > Burkholderiaceae > Ralstonia > Ralstonia pickettii. The sequence continues at coordinate 946,094 of NZ_CP066772.2, forward strand.
TCGGCCTGGAAATCGGCGCCGACGACTACCTCGGCAAGCCGTTTTCGCCACGCGAGCTGCTTGCGCGCATCAACGCCGTGCTGCGCCGACGCCTGGCCGTGCCGGCCTCCGCACCGGAAGACCGCGACAGCTTCAGCTTCGGCCCGTTCAAGCTCAACTTCCGCATGCGCACGCTGTTTCGCGGCGACAGCGCGCTCTCCATCAGCGATACCGAGTTCGCATTGCTCAAGCTGCTGATCGGTCACGCGATGCAGGTGCTCACGCGCGAGCACATCGTCGAGTTGATGTACGGGCCGGGCAGCGGCGTGTCCGACCGGGGCATCGACGTGCAGATCTGGCGCCTGCGTCGTGTGCTGGAAGAGGACGCCCAGCGCCCCCGCTATATCCAGACCGTGCGCGGCCGCGGCTACACCTTCGTGCCGGACGAGCGGGAAGAGGTCGATGAAGTTCAATAAGATCCGCCCTAGATTCGACACGCTGTTCGGCCGGTTGGCCGTGCTGATCGTGGTGGTGCTCGTGCTCAGCCATTTCTCGTGGCTGGGCGTGCTGCGTGCGGAGCGGCGCGAGCGACAGTTCCAGGCGTCGGTAGACCAGATGGCGTTCCAGCTGCAGGCCTTCCAGGCGGCGATGGACGGTCATTTGAAGGTCAAGCTGCCGGATCTCGTGACCGAAACCGCCGACCCGCCTGCGGGCGATGCTTCCTCGGCCTCGGATAAGTCTGCGGAGTTGGTCCGTCAGCTTGCGCGCCGCTTGCCTTCCGATACGCAGTTGCGACTGGAAGCCGGCCCCACGCCGCGCGTGTTTGTGCGCTTTCCGCAGCGCAACAAGTGGATTGCCATGCCGCTGGTGTGGGTGCATGCCCCGCCCACCATCTCGGCCGTCGTGCCTGGCGTGATGGTGGTGCTGGCGATTGCGATTGCGTTCTCGCTGTTTGCGGCGTGGCAGATCCAGCGCCCCGTGCGCGAGCTGGCCGATGCAGCCGGTGCGCTGGCGCGCCGTCGATACGTGCCGCCGCTTAAGGAGCGCGGCCCGTACGAGCTTCGCCAGTTGACCGAGCAGTTCAACCATATGGCGGCAGACCTGTCGGCCACCGACGAAGAGCGCAACACCATGCTTGCCGGCATTGCGCACGATCTGAAGACGCCGCTGTCACGCCTGCGCCTGCGCGCCGAAATGCTCGCCGACCAGAAAGCCGGCGCCGGTATCGAGCGCGATGTCGAGTCCATGTCGGCCATCGTCGAGCAGTTTCTCGCCTATGCGCAAAGCGGCGACAGTGAGGCGCGAGAGGTGTCGGTCGACCGTCATCTGCGCGGCCTGGTGCAGCCGTTTGCCGAACAGGGCAAGCATGTCGCGCTCGATCTGCATGCGGGGGACCGCTTCCGCCTCAAGCCGACCCATCTGGAGCGCATCGTGGTCAACCTGCTCGACAACGCGTTCGCGTATGGCGCCGAGCCTGTCAACGTGCGCACGTCGGCGGACGAGACCGGCTACACGCTGACGGTGGAAGACCACGGCGCGGGCATCCCCGTTGCCGACTTTGATCGCGTCATGCGGCCCTTTGTGCGCCTGGACCCCGCGCGCGGCGGCAATGCGCATTGCGGGCTCGGCTTGGCAATTGTCGATCGCCTGGTGCGTCATCTGGGCGGCGATCTCACAGTCGGGCCGACGGCCGCGGATGCGCCATCGCCGGGTTTCCGGGTCACCATGCGGTTTCCGGTCTCGACCGCGGCGGCCTGATCGCCCGATCGTCCGACTGACATACGGGCGTGCGTTTGCGTAAGCTATCCTAGGCGAGGCAAGCACGCTTGTTGCGTGCGCTCACCAGAACTCCGGGAGGAAACGCATGAAACGCGCTGTCTGTCTCGTCAAGGATGCTGGCCAGGCCCGCATGACCGCCGCCGTTGCCGCGTGTTTGTTGGCGATGGGTCTGGCGGCTTGCTCGTCGCCGATGCCTCCGTGGGAGCCGCCGCGCACGATCATCCAACCCGCACCCCCGCCGCCGAGGCCCGCACCCGCGCCGCCTACCCCGCTGCCACCGGCGCCTGCCATGCAGCCGGCGCCCGCCCAGCCGCCGGCCTACGCGCCCCCGCCTGCCGGCGACACCGAACCGCCACGCGCAACGCCCGGCATGGCGAATCCGGCATCCACGTATTGCCTGCAGCGCGGCGGTCAGCTTGAGTTTTCCACGCGCGCCAATGGCGCCGAAGTGGGAACCTGCGTCAGCCCCGGCGGCGACGAATGCGAGGAATGGGCGTTCCTGCGCGGCAGTTGTACGTGGTGAGTGCCGGCAGTCGCCGCAGGTAATGAAAAGGGCCGCAGATGTTGCGGCCCTTCTTGCTTGGGGGATGCGATTGGTTTGGAGAGGCTTACCGCCGCGCCACCACTACCTTGTCGGCAGATTCAGCCACCAGCCGCATCGGCACGCCCGCTTCCTGCAGCTTCTGCCACGTCGTACGGCGCATGAATGCGTAGGCGGGTGGCCCGTCGGTCCAGCGCTTGATCCATGCGTCCGTGGTGGCAACCACCTTGTTCGGCTCCAGGCCGGCGCCCATTTCCAGCTCGTCAAAGCCCGAGACCAGCGTCATCGGCCGACCGAGGTAATAGATGGCGGTCTGGTCCAGCCACTCGACCGAGTAGAACGGCGTCTCGGCGGGAATCGGACCCGTCGCATTCAGCGTCTTTTCGATGACGTCGCGGGCAGACAGCGCGTCGCGAAAGATCTCGCTGGCGTTGAGAATGCGGTCCCAGCAGAACAGGGCAGAGACCGACAGCACGATCACGGCCACTGTGCGCCGCTGCCAGCGCAGCGCCACGAGAGCGGCCAGCGTGCCGGCAGCCAGCATGGCCATCACCTCGCGCAGCGCCGGCATGGCCAGCGCAACCTGTTCGGCGGGCATCTTGGCGCCGGCCTTGGCGCCGATCATCGGCACGGCAAACCATAGCCCGATGGCGATCAGCAGATTGATGCCCAGCGACCATGCGACCGCGCGGGTCGGCATCTTCTCCAGCGCCAGTGCCAGCACGATCGCCAGCGCGGGGAAGGCCGGCACAATATAGCCCGGCAGCTTCGAGTTCGATGCCGAGAAGAACAGGAAGATCATCCCCGCCCACGCAATCGACCAGCGCATCAGGTCAAACTGCCGCGTGCCGACAAACAGATCGGCCGCGCGACCCACCCGCCGTCCCATGGCTGCAAACAGCAGCGGCGTCCACGGCAGCAGCCCCGCCGCGCCCACCGCGATGAAGTACCACCACTTGCCGCTGCGATGGTGCTCGTTAGTCAGGAAGCGCTGGAAATGCTCGTGGATGAAGAAGAAGTTGAAGAACTCCGGGTTGCGCTGCTGCACGATCACGAACCACGGCACCGTGGCGATCAGGTACAGCGCAAGGCCCGGGAGCCAATGCATGCGGCGGATCAGCGCCCAGTCGCGCGTCATCAGCAGATAGGCCACGCCGATCAGCCCGGGGACGACCAGCCCGATCAATCCCTTGGTGAGTGTCGCGCCCGCCAGCGCCAGCCAGACCACCAGCATCCACGTGAGCCGCCCACCACGGGATGCACCGGGCCGCTGCGCGAGCGCAAAACCGCACGCACCGACGGTCAGGAAGAAGCCCACGCCCATGTCGAGCGTGATGACCTGCCCGAACAGCAGATACAGCAGCGACGAGGCGAGAATCGCTGCGCCGGTTGCCGCCGCCCGCCCACCGCGATAGACCGCCAGCGTCCAGGCCGTCATCAGGATGCCGCCCAGGCCGAACAGCACCGGCCACAGGCGCGCTCCCCAGGCGCTGACGCCGAATGCCTGGAACGTGGCAGCCGTCGTCCAATACTGCAGGGGCGGCTTCTCGAAATATTTGAGATCGTTCAGGCGCGGCGTCACCCAGTCGCCGGAGACCACCATCTCGCGCGGGATCTCCGCATAGCGGCCTTCATCGGGTCGGAACAGGGTGGAGCGCTGGAACAGGTCGTCCGTCCAGAGCGCGAGAAACACGCCGATGAGTGCGACAACGATCAGCGCCATCCATGGCGAGCGGCGGGAAGAGACTAGGCGGGATTCCATGCGGGGGCGGCGATAGCGAGCACGGTCGGAAAGGCTTGGATTCTAGTCGATGCAGGGTTAGCGGATGGTTAGCCTGGCCAAATGTCTCGCCCCGGCACTGTTGTGCGCATGAACAAAGCCCAGCTCGACAACTATTACGCCATCCACATTGCCAAGCATTGCCCGACGGCGACGATCTTTATCCTGTGCGTCAACGGTCTGAGCCATAACGAAGCCGAAGATGCCCGGCACCGATGTGCTGCTGCATGCCATGCTGGCTCGGTGACAGAGCGCGGGATGGCGCTTTGCCCGACCCGTCAGTAGGGTCGAATCGTTGCAACTTGTTGCGGTAGCATTGCGCTTGCCGGCGATCCTGCCGGTTCAGTACGTCTTCAGGGCGGGGTGAAATTCCCCACCGGCGGTATGCGGACCGTGTGTCCGCGAGCCCGCGAGCGCCTTGCATGCGCCTGCATGCAGGGGTCAGCAGATCCGGTGAGATGCCGGGGCCGACGGTCAGAGTCCGGATGGAAGAAGATGTGCGGAACAACACGCTCGTGCTACAGGAGCGCGCCTGGTTTTGTGCCGGGCTGCGCCGCTGCATGGCTCGCGCGTGTTTGTCTGCTTGCCCTGGAACGTCTTGTCGCCAATCTTGCGAGGAGCGTTTCCATGTTGTCCACTCAGCAATCCCCAGCAGTTCACCCGCCCGCATGGCCTGCCGCGAATGTGGCCTTTGATGCCATCGAAGCCCGCTTCGATCCGGCCGACATGCCTGCGCGCATGGCCGCCGCGCTCGATGCAGTTCGGCTTGGCGTGCCCGTAGTCGTGCTCGACGATGCCGACCGCGAGAACGAGGCCGACCTCATCGTCGCCGCCGACAAGCTCACGCAGGCCAGCATGGCCATGCTGATTCGCGAGTGCAGCGGCATCGTCTGCCTGTGCCTGACGGCGGAGAAGAGCGCGTCGCTCGGCTTGCGTCCGATGGTGGAAGACAACCGCAGCCAGTACGGCACGGCGTTCACGGTGTCGATCGAGGCACGCACCGGTGTGAGCACCGGCGTATCGGCGGCGGACCGCATCACGACCATCCGCGCGGCCATCGCGCCGGATGCCGATACGCAATCCGTCGTCAGCCCCGGGCACGTATTCCCGCTGGTGGCGAAGGAGGGTGGAGTATTGGCGCGGCGCGGGCATACCGAGGGCTCGGTCGACCTGGCACGTCTGGCGGGCTTGCCGCCGGCGGCCGTGCTATGCGAACTGATGCTGCCCGATGGCACCATGGCGCGCCGCGACGACGCGGTGCGCTTCGCCGATCAGCACAACCTGCCGGTGCTGACCATCGAAGATATCGTTCAATATCGCGAGCAGATGGAGCGCGCGGTCAGCTTTGTCTGACGACCCGCCGGCCGCGCGAGAGAGGTGACGCTGATTACCGCTTGAGCGCGGCCGCTTCCTTGGCGAGCGCCGTGATGCCTGCCCAGTCGCCGGCAGCGACCTTGTCCTTGGGCACCATCCATGAGCCGCCCACACACACCACGTTGGGCAGCGCGAGGTAGTCGGGCGCGCTTTGCGGCGTGATGCCGCCGGTCGGGCAGAAACGCACATCGCCGAACGGCCCGTAGATCGACTTGAGCATCGGGATGCCGCCAGCCGCTTCGGCCGGGAAGAACTTGAGCGTCGTCAGGCCGAACTCCAGCGCCAGGATCAGCTCGGACGGCGTGGCGATGCCGGGCAGCCAGTCCAGTTCAGTCTTCCCCTGTGCCGCGGCCAGCATGGGCGTAATGCCCGGCGACACCGCGAACACCGCACCGGCATCCTTCGCCTGCCGGAAATGCTCCGGCCGCGTGAGCGTACCGGCACCGACGATGGCGTCGCTGCCCAGGTCCTTCACAACGGCCCGGATCACGTCCAGCGCTACCGGCGTGCGCATCGTGATCTCGAACGTGCGGATACCGCCCTCGTACAGCGCGCGGCACACCTTGACGCCTTCATCGACAGATTGGAACTGCAGCACCGGGATGACCGGGCCGGCCTTGACGACGGAATCGATACCCACAACGTTCTCCTAGATCAACATCAACGGAACAAGCTTAAACGACGGTCGCCAGCGCCAGCGTGAGCAGCAGCGCGACGATCGAGATGATGGTTTCCAGCACCGTCCACGTCTTGAAGGTTTGCGGCACGGTCAGGTTGAAGTACTCCTTCACCAGCCAGAAGCCACCGTCGTTCACGTGCGACAGGATCAGCGACCCTGCGCCGGTGGCCAGCACCATCAGCTCCGGCTTGACGGCGGCGCCCGACGCTGCGGCGATCGGGGCGACGATACCGCAGGCGGTCGTCATGGCCACCGTGGCCGAACCCGTTGCGATGCGGATCAGCACGGCCACCACCCAGCCCAGCAGCAGCGGCGACAGATGTGCATCGGTGGCGACGGCCACGATGGCCTTCGACACGCCCGAATCACGCAGGATCTGGCCGAAGCCGCCGCCCGCGCCCACCACCAGCGTGATCGTGGCGATCGGGGCCAGACACTCGTTGGTGAACTTGAGGATGGTCTCGCGATTGAAGCCGCGTGCCTTGCCGAACGTGTAGAAGCTCACGATGGCGGCAATCAGCAGGGCCATCACCGAGTTGCCGGCCAGCTTGAGAATGTCGTTCGCCAGCGTCTTGGGCGCAACGATCAGGTCGGCCCAACTGCCGATCAGCATCAGCACCACCGGCAGCAGGATCGTGAACAGCGTCACGCCAAAGCCCGGCAGCTCGCGCTTCTGGTCGGCTTCAACAAACTGCGCGGCCAGCGGGTTATTCTCGTCCGGCTTGACGTAGCGCGAGACCAGCATCGCCCACAGCGGACCAGCCAGGATGGCAGTCGGCAGGCCGACGATCAGCGCATACATGATCGTCTTGCCGATGTCGGCCTGGTAAGCCGTCACGGCCAGCAGCGCGGCCGGGTGCGGGGGGATCAGGCCATGCACCACCGACAGACCGGCCACCATTGGCAGGCCCACCAGCAGGATCGGCGTGCCCGTGCGCTTGGCCACGTTGAAGGCAATCGGGATCAGCAGCACAAAGCCGACTTCAAAGAAGACCGGCAAGCCGATGATGAACGCCACGACCATCATGGCCCAGTGCGCGTTCTTCTCGCCAAAGGCACTGATGAGCGTTTTGGCGATGCGCTCGGCCCCCCCTGATTCCGCCATCATCTTGCCGAGCATCGTCCCGAGGCCCACCACCAGGGCGATGTGGCCGAGCGTGTTGCCCACCCCGGTTTCGAACGCCTTGACGATGTTGCCCATCGGCATGCCAACCACCACGCCCAGCACAAGCGAGACGACGATCAGCGTGACGAACGGGTTCAGTTTCTGGACAGCAATCAGGTAAATCAGTGCGACCACCGCCAGCGCGGCGGTCAGCAATAGCGAGTTGCCTTGCATCGGGACCATCGGGTTTCCTCCTCAGGGATATTCACGGCTCTTGTTGTCTGGGCGCCCCGTCGTGCAGGGCGCCTTTACGAAAATGCGGATTACGGCTTCTTGTACGCCACGCAATCGACTTCAACCTTGCAGTCGATGACCATGCTCGACACCACGCAGGCGCGCGCGGGCGGGTTGGCACCGAAGTACTCCTTGAACACCTTGTTGAACGACTGGAAGTCGCGCGGGTCATCCAGCCACACGCCACAGCGCACGACGTGCTCGGGCCCGTAGCCCGCTTCGGCCAGGATGGCGAGCACGTTCTTGATGGTCTGGTGCGATTGCTCGACGATGCCGTTGCCGACCACCTCGCCGTTCACCATGGGCGTCTGGCCCGAAACGAACAGCCAGCCGTCTGCGCCGGCTGCGCGGGCAAAGGGGAGGTGCTGGCCGCCGGTGCCGGTGCCGCCTTCAACGCCAATTCGGGTAATCGTCATCGCTACGTTCCTTCTTTCAAGCTTTCAAACAAAACTCGGATCTCAGTGAATTTCCGCGGTCACAGCTGCGTGCGCACGGGGCCCACGCTTGAGGAAGCGGCCTGCCCGATGCGGCTGCACCGCGCCGTCCTGATACGACAGATGGCCGTTGACCCACACCGCCGCAATGCCCGTCGCCGGTTGCTGCGGGTCGGTAAAGGTGGCGACATCGCGCACCGTTTCGGGGTCGAACAGCACGAGATCGGCCCAGTAGCCTTCACGCACCAGGCCGCGTTCGGTCAGGCCGAAGCGCTCGGCGGACTGGCCTGTCATCTTCCGCACGGCCGCTGCCAGCGACAGCAGCTTGCGTTCCCGGCTGTAGTAGCCCAGCACGCGCGGGAAGGCGCCCCAAAGACGCGGGTGCGGTTTCGGATCGTTCGGCAGGCCGTCGGAGCCGATGACGGTGGCGGGGTGCGTGATGATGCGGTCCAGGTCTTGCGCCGACATGTTGTGGTAGACAGCGCCGGCCGGCTGCAGGCGGCGCGCCGCGTCCATCAGGTCGGTGCCCCACGCGGCAGCAATTTCCTTGAGCGTCTGTCCGGCCATGCCCGCTTCCGGCTCCGACCACGTGATGAAGATGTCGAATTCGTCCGTCACCTGCTTGAGGTCCAGCGTGGACGAGCTTGCGGTGTACGGATAGCAGTCGCAACCCACCGGCTGATAGCGCTGCGCGCCTTCGATGGATTCCAGCACCTCGCCCGCGCGGCCCCAATTTGCAGCGCCCGCGCATTTCAGGTGTGAGATCACCACTGGCACGCGCGCATGTTTGCCGACGCGGTACGCCTCGTCCATCGCATCGAGAATCGCCGCAAATTCTGTACGCAAATGCGTCGTGTAGATCGCGCCAGCTTCGGCCAGCGGCTCCGCCAGGCCCATCACTTCTTCGGTGGTCGACGCAAAGGCGTTGGCGTAGGCAAGGCCTGTCGACAGGCCGAGCGCGCCGTGGGCAAGCGCCTCGCGCAACTGCGCGCGCATGCCTTCAACCTCGCCAGCGGTGGCGGGGCGGTCGAGACGGTCCAGATGGTTATTGCGCAGTGCCGTGTGGCCGACCAGCGCGGCAACGTTCACCGCCGGTTGCGCGTGTTCGACGGCTTTCACGTACGACGCGAAGGTCGGGTACGCAAACGCGCTGGCAGGTCCCAGCAGGTTCATCGGATCGGGCGGGTCGCCCTTGAGCGTGGCGGGCGACGCGCTGATGCCGCAGTTGCCCACGATCACCGTCGTAATGCCCTGCGACACCTTGCACAGCATGTCGGGCGTGCGGATCACGTTGGTGTCGTCGTGCGTATGCACGTCGATGAAGCCGGGGGCGAGGACGCGGCCTTCGCCAGCGATTTCCTCATCGCCCAGCCAGGCGGTGGAGTCCGATGTGGCGATGGCGGCGATGCGGCCGTCGGTGATGGCGACGTCGAACAGCGTGGCCTCGGGGTCGTGGCCGCTGCCGTCCACAATGCGGACCTGACGGATGACGGTGTCGTACTGCTGCATGTCAATCTCCGAGCGGCTGACGATTGCCGCCGCCGCGATGCGCATCGAGCACGTACTTGATGCGCCGTAAAAGCTCTTTGCTGCGATCGGCTTGCTGCAGTGCGACTTCGGTGGCCAGCAAGTCGATCATCATCATCATGGCGTAGCGCGATGACGACGGCTTGAAGATGAAATCGGTTTCCATGGCCTGGATCGGCAGCAAGACATCGGCCAGCGCCGCCAGCGGCGAGCCGATGGCCGTGATGGCGACGATCCGGGCGCCGTACTCGCGCGCGATGGTCACGCTGTCGATGACCTCCGGCACGTGGCCGGTCACGGAAAACACGACCACCACATCGTCCGGGCTGAGCGTGGCCGCGACCATCCGCTGCAGCATCGAATCATGATAGGTGGTGACCGGCCGTCCCAGGCGGGCGAGCCGGTAGCGCATTTCGTCGGCCATGGTGGTCGAGCCGCCGCCCATGCCGAACACGGCAATCATGCGCGCCGCCACCAGTGCGACCGCCGCGGCGCGGAATGCCTCCGGCTGCACCAGGGCGCGGTTGGCCTCCAGCACGTTGCTGATGTCGGCCAGGATGCCGTCTGCACTGGACGGCGGGCGGTCCGCGCCGCCATCCAGAAAGCGCTGGCCGACTGCGGCTGCCTGCGCTAGCTTGAGCTTGAGCTCGCGCACGTCGCGGCAGCCCATCGCCTTGGCGAAACGGGTGACGCTTGCCTCGCTCACGCCGGCACGCTCGGCGAGCGTCTGGATGCTGCCGGCGGCGGCTTCTGCAATGTCGCTCAGGACGGTCTGCGCGACCTTCTGCTCGGCGGGGCGCAGTTCAGCGGCACGCTGGGAGAGTCGGGTCACGATGTCCATCGGTTCACGCATCGGGTCGGGCTTAGGGTCTCGCATTCTGGCCCCCGGTAGTCGTCCGGATAGCGGCTTTGAGAGTGCTTTGGTACTTTGTAACAGGCAGGCCCGGAGAATAGTTTCGCCGCTATCATTGTGTCAACCCGATGTTTACCCCCAAAGGAACACGAGTCGATTCCCATGAGTGATACAAAGTACCAAGGAGACGCCAACGCCGTCGTCAAACCGCTCGACAAGGGCTTGGGTGCGTTGGAAGCCGCATGCGCGCCGGAGCAGATCGCTGCCCAGCGCTGGAATGTTTTGAACGAAGACTTGAACCTGCCCGCAGCGGTGCTCTCGCAATCCCGCGTGGAGCACAACCTGGCGTGGATGCAGCGCTTCGTGAGCGAATACGGCGCCAAGCTTGCGCCGCATGGCAAGACGACGATGGCGCCGCGCCTGTTCCAACGTCAGTTGGCTGGCGGTGCGTGGGGCATCACGCTGGCAACGGCGCACCAGACGCGCATTGCGTATGCCCACGGTGTGCGTCGCGTGCTGATGGCCAACCAGCTGGTGGGCAAGCGCAACATGGCGATCCTCGCCGAGTTGCTGGCCGATCCGACGTTCGAGTTCTTCTGCCTGGTGGATGCGGCGGATCAGGTCGATCAGCTTGCTGCCTTCTTCGGTAAGGCGGGGCGCCCGATCCAGGTGTTGATCGAACTGGGCGTGCAGGGCGGCCGCACGGGCGTGCGCGACGATGCGCAACTGCAATCGGTGCTCGATGCGCTCACGCGTGCCGATGGCGCCGTCAAGCTTGCGGGCGTCGAAGTCTATGAAGGTGTGATCAAGGAAGAAGCGGATATCCGCACCTTCCTGCAGTGCGCCGTGAAGGTGATGGGTGATCTGGCAAAGGGCGGGCGCCTGCAACGCACGCCGGCCGTGCTGACCGGTGCCGGTTCGGCTTGGTATGACGTCGTGGCCGAAGAGTTCGCCAAGGCCAATATCGGCCAGCCGCTGGATGTCGTGCTGCGCCCGGGCTGCTACCTGACGCACGACGTGGGCATCTACCGCGCGGCGCAGGCCCGTATCGACGCCAACAACCCTATCGCGCACAAGATGCGTTCGAGCCTGCTGCCGGCGCTCCAGCTTTGGGCCTATGTGCAATCGGTGCCGGAAGCTGAGCGCGCCATCATCGCAATGGGCAAGCGTGATGCTGCATTCGACGCCGGCCTGCCGCTGCCTGTGCTGCATTTCCGCCCGGGCGACAAGACGCCGTCGGCCACGCCGGCGCACTGGGAAGTCACCGGCATGATGGATCAGCACGCCTACCTGAAGATCGCCCCCGGCGACGACATCAAGGTCGGCGACATGATCGCCTTCGACATCTCGCACCCGTGCCTCACGTTCGACAAGTGGCGCCAGATTTCGGTGGTCGACGATGCGTACAACGTGGTTGACGTTGTGCAGACCTATTTCTGAGCGGGGCCGCCCATGGCAGACATCCTCGCCTACGGCGAAGCGCTGATCGAGTTCAACCAGGCGGATCCCGGCAGCACGTCGTGGAATTTCGGCTTCGGCGGCGATACGTCGAACTTCTGCATCGCTGCGGCGCGGCAGGGCGCGCGCACGGGCTACACCAGCGTGGTGGGCGCCGACCGCTTCGGCCAGGCGCTGCGCGGCCTGTGGCAGGACGAAGGCGTGGACCACACCTACGTGCACACCGACACGCAGGCGCCAACGGGCCTGTACTTCGTTTCGCACGATGCGCGCGGTCACCATTTCGACTACCTGCGCGCGGGCTCGGCCGCGAGTCGCTTCCAGACCGCGCAATTGCCGCTGCAGGCGATTGCGGCGGCCAAGGCGTTTCACCTGTCGGGGATCAGCTTGGCGATCAGCGACACGGCGTGCGACGCGGGTTTGGCAGCGATGGCGCATGCGCGGGCGGCGGGTGTGCTCGTCTCGTTCGACACGAACCTCCGCTTGCGCCTGTGGCCGCTGGCGCGTGCCCGCGCCGTGATGCAGGAAGCGATGCGCACGTGCGATCTGTGCCTGCCGAGTTGGGATGATGTGACCGTGCTGCTCGATTGCCATGACCGTGATGGCATTGTCGATACGCTGCTCGGCTGGGGCGTGAAGCTGGTGGCGCTGAAGATGGGCGCGGAAGGCTGCTATGTGGCTACGCCCGAGTCGCGCACACTGGTGCCGCGTCATACGGTCAATGCAATTGATGCGACTGGCGCGGGCGATTGCTTTGGCGGGTCGTTTGTGGCGCGGATTGTTGCCGGAGATTCGCCGGTAGAGGCGGCGCGGTATGCCAATGTGGCGGCTGCGATTTCTACAACGGGGTATAGCGCTGTGGCGCCGATTCCGCGGGCGGAGGTGGTGCGGGCGGTGTTGGCGTCTATGCAGACTGCCTGAATGGATGTTGTTGGTGCGCTGGTGTTTCATCCCCTGCCGGGGCTGACTCACTTTCTTTGTCTTGCCAAAGAAAGTAAGCAAAGAAAGGCGCGCCCGAGATGGCGACTTCCCCTTGGATTTGTGTCACGGGAAGGGGAAGGAGCCAAACTCGCTGCGCTCAAACAGGGCTCCTTCCTTTTTCCTCCCCGCGACAAAAATCCAAGGCGCCATCTAGGGCAGGGCACGGCCAAACCGTCGTGTGCCTGTGTTGGTGACCAGCTGTGTTCTTGTTGGGGAAAGAAAACGCCACCGCGTGATTTGCGGTGGCGTTTTCTTTTTGCTCATCGTGTGCTTACTTCCCCGGCACCAGATGCACGCGCGACTCGGTCGCGGCTTCCACCGCCTTGCGCGAATACAGCAGCGGGAAGTATTCGCCCTTGAGCCACAGCGGTGCCAGGTCGCGGTAGTGCGGGCTGTCGGGGTTGCCGGACTGGCCGGGGAGGTTGATGGCGCGGGAGTTGTCCCAGTTGCCGACGTCCACCACCGTGCGGAACGACGGGCCGTTGGTCTGCAGGAAATCGCTCGCGCGATACGTGGATTGATTCGGCGTGTAGGGGCTACCACCTTCGGGCGTGGGGCCGACGTTGAGCTTGGCGCGCGTGGCCTCGTCGACGATGGCGGCGAACGGATGGGCGTTCAGGTTGTGGTGCAGCTGGCCCCAGTTCCACGCTTGCGGATTCGGGCCCTGGCGCTTGACCATGTCGGTCCACGCATTCTTCAGGCTGTCGAGCAGCACGGCATTGCGTTTGGCGGCGGCTTGCTGCGGGTCTTCGCCGAATTTGCGTTCGCTGCCTTGCGGGTGCTCCAGCGTGTCGAGCATGACGTCGGTGTCGGGCGCGCCCATTGCCTCGGCGCTGGCTTTGGAGAGCACGGCATTCTTGAACGCGCGGCCCAGGTGGTGCGTAAACCACACCTCATGCAGCGCGGCCTGCGGAGAATCCGCCAGCATGGTCGCGTTCCAACCCTTGAAGAGATTGAGCGCGGCTTGCGTGTCGGCGTCGTTGGACGACAGATGCGCCAGCAGGGCCATCAGCCTGCGCGCCGGGATCGACACCATGTCGTTCTGCAGGCGCATTGAATCTTCGATCGACACTTTGTCGAGCCGGGCCAGCACTTCATCAATGCGAGCGTGGCGCGAGCCGTTGGTCCATTCAAAGCCGAGTTTGCGCTCGCGGTACGGGTAATCCGGCGGCAGGTTCATCTCGTTGGACGAGGTGAAGTAGCCTGACTTGGGGTTGTAGCTGCTGGGCAGCTGGTCGCCGCGCCAGAAACCGGCCCATTCGTAGCGGCCGTCGCCGGGCACCGGCAGCAGGCCGTCCCAGTTCGGACGGATCGGGGCGAGACCGCCCGGCACCCAGCCGATGTTGCCCTTCGTGTCGGCATAGACCTGGTTTTCGGTGGGGGCACCCCAGTTCATCATCGACTGCTTGAACTGCGCGAAGGTGCGTGCGCGCATGTAGCCGACCGAGCCGAAATACGGCGACATGCCCGGCGACAGCCACGCGGAGCGCACCGCATACGCGCGGTGCTTTTCGGCATCGATGTAGATGACGGGGCCGTGGCGCGTGAAGGTCAGGTCGACGGGGCGGGGTTCACCGCCGCGCACCCTCACGGTTTCGTGCAGCACGCTCAAGGGCTCCCAGCCGCCGTTGTAGCGGTATTCGGTGTTGTTGGCGGGGTTCAGCTCGTAGACGTAAAGATCTTCCTGGTCGATGTTGAAGATGGTCAGGCCGAACGCGACATGCCCGTTATGCCCGATCGACACGGCCGGCAGCGAGGGCTCTCCGGCGCCGATGATGTCGAGCGTGGGCGTGCTGATATGGGCGATGTAGCGCAGGCTGGGTGCCGAATACGCGCGGTGCGGATCGTTGGCCATCACGGCGCGGCCGGTGGTGGACTTGCCCGGTGCGATCACCCAGTTGTTGCTGCCCTCCATCGTCTCTTCGAGGTTGGCTGCGGCCGCGACGCGCGTGTTGTCGACGTCTACACCCTTGAGCGATTCCGGCGTGACGCGCACGCCTTGCGTGGCGAGCGTGAAGACCTTTAGCAGATCTTTCGGCAGGCATGGGTCCAGGCCTTCGGGCAACTGGGTTTGCCAGGCGGGCTGCAGGCCGAAGCGGATGGTGTCGTCGGCAAGGTTGGCCTTGCACGCCACGTTGGCCCGCGCGACTTCCGATTGCAGATTGCGCGTCAACCCGTGGCTGCGGATGCGCACCACGTCTTCGGGCGCCCAGTGCGCGGGTGCGTAGTTCAGCTTGCGGAACTCGAACGGCATCTGGTCTGGATGCTTTGCCAGCCAGTCGACATAGGCGTTGATGCCGGCCACGAAGCGCGTGGCAATGCGCTGCGCATCGGGGCTGTAATGATTCCATTCGACCTGCATGTCACCGCGATAGAGGAACAGCCGCGTTGCGCGATCCTGTTCGACATAGGTGGGGCCGAACACTTCCGAAAGCTGCCCCAGGCCCCGGCGGCGCCAGAGGTCGATCTGGAACAGGCGGTCGCGCGCGGCATTGAAGCCTTGCGCGAAGAAGCCGTCGTCTTCGCTCTTGGCGTAGATGTGCGGCACGCCCCAGCGGTCGATCAGGATGTCGGCGGGCTTTGACAGGCCGGGTACGGCGATGGTCTGGGTGGCAGATGTGGGCGCGTCTTTGGCTACCGCCTGCGCGGAAAATCCGAGTGCAACCGCAGACAGCAGAATGGGAAGGGAACGGATGGGCATGGCGATGCAGTCTCCTCTCTGCGCCTGGAATGCCACCGCAGCCCAAACGGGGCAGGAGGTTTCCGGCGTTCTTATGGATACAGCAGGCAACCGCGAGCACGGTTGATTGGGAAGGGCAAGCTGGCCGATCGAGCGGGCGGGTGCTGGCTACTGCTGGGGGAGAGATGCCCACCGATCGGCACAGGCTGACGAGTATGCGGACGCGCAATCGCCTGCGCCAATGATTTTTGTTCGGTCAACCATTCCGTCCAGGCATGGCTGCCCGTGCGTCATGCCAGCGTTTCAGGCCCCGTCTTGCGATGCACATTGGCGGCCAGCACGTGGCCCAGCTCGCCCGGGAAGATCGGCTTGGTGATGACAGATTGGTAACCGGCTTCCTTCGCCGCCTTCAGCCGGATCGGATCGGCAAATGCCGTCACGGCGATGGCGGGGAGGTCGGTCAAACCGCGTTCACGCACGGCCCGCACGAGCTGCATGCCGTCCATGCCGGGCATGGCAAGGTCGCTGACCATCGCGTCGAAGGGATGGGCGTTGGCGTCTGCTTCTTCCAGCGCATCGAGCGCGGCTGCTCCGCTGGATACCGTGACCACCTCGGCACCGTAACGCTCCAACATCAGCGCGATGACGCCGAGCGATTCAGGGTTGTCATCCACCGCCAGCACGCGGATACCGTCCAACGTCGGCATGCCCGTCCCTGCCACCAGGCCCGGCGTGCGGTTCGCCTGCTCGCCCGGCTGGGCGGCGTGCAGCGGCAACGACACCGCCATGGTGGTGCCACGGTCTGCGCCACTGCTTGCGGCAGTGATACGGCCGTGATGCAGCTCGACGAGTTGCTTGGCAATCGCCAACCCCAGGCCGAGACCGCCGTGGCGGCGCGTGTTGGACAGGTCAGCCTGCTGGAAGCGGTCGAAGATATGCGGCAGGAAGGCCGGCTCGATGCCGATGCCGGTATCGCGCACGGTAGCGACCACGCCCTCGGGCGACGGGTGCACCGACAGCCGGATGTGTCCGCCTTCGGGGGTGAACTTGACGGCGTTGGCCAGCAGGTTCCAGAACACCTGCTTCAGGCGCCCGGCATCGCCTTGCAGCATCGGCACGGGCAGGAATTCGGTATCGATGGTGATGTTCTTCTGGCGCGCCATCGGCTCGATGGTCTCGCGCGCGCGTTCCAGCACGTCGGCCAGGTCCACGGGGCCAACCTCCAGCGGGACCTTGCCCGACAGGATGGCCGACATGTCGAGCAAGTCGTCGATCAAATGGACCTGCGTGCGGGCGCTCCGCTCGATGGCTTCAATGCCGCGCTTGAACATCGCTTCGTCGTACGCGCGCATGTTCAGCAATTGAGCCCAGCCCAGCACGGCATTGAGCGGCGTGCGCAACTCGTGGCTGACGGTCGCCAGGAAGTCGTCTTTCAGGCGGCTGGCGCGCTCGGCCTCTTCGCGGGCGCGGGATTCGGCTTCAAGCAACTGCGTGCGGCGGGCCTCGGCCTGGCGGCGCTCACTGATGTCGATCACGGCGTTGGTCAGGCCGATGATTTCGCCGGTGTCATCGCGCAGCGGCATGACGACCACGTCGTAGACCACGCGCTGCGTATGGCGCCGCCGGAAAGCGAACTCCACGCGCGTAGGCGTGCCGGTTGCGATGACGCGCTGGCCGGCTTCGGTCAGGCGCGACGCGGCGCGGCGGCCGAACACTTCGCGCACCGTCCGTCCCAGCAACTGCTCTGGCTGCAGGCCGAACACGGGGTTGTGCACCCACGTGAAGTGCATCGTGTTGTCGACGTCGTAGAGCGAAATGGGCGAGGCCTGCAGCGCGGCCAGCAGGCGTTGCTGCGACAGACGTTGCTGGGTTTCGGCCCGCGCGCGCCGTTCAGCTCCGGCGCGGGCACGACGCAACTGCTCGCACAAGGCGCAGATAAGCAGTGCGCCCACCCCAAACACCGTCATCTGGATCGGCGTGAGCGGCACAGCGGCAGGCCAGCTTTGCAGGGCGGACAGCGCCATGAACAGCCCCGCATAGGAGACGATGGCGAGCATGCCCGGCCAGAAGCCGCCGTACCACGCGGCAATCGTCACCACCGGAAACGCGAGATAAAACGGCAGATGGATACCCACCGCCGATTCGAGCAGTACGCGCCCGATCGTTCCGACCGCGGCCGCACCTATCGCGACCAGCCATGCCGAAGGACGGATGGCCGGCGCAGCGTTGAACCCGTTGGCACTGAACGGCCCTGGGTCTGCCAGCCGGGCGGAATCGGCAGCACGCGTATCCGACGGGTGGGACGAGGGGCGCGGAATGGACGTCACAGACGGGTGCAGCACCGGGCAGAGAGCAAAGCAGCCAAAGGTGACTCAGGATACGAATTGCCCGCCAGCGGTGCCATCGGGGTTTCGCTGACATGCTTGCAAGACAGCGCCGGATTCTTGCTCAGGCCAGTAGCGGCCCGGCTTGACGGGTTTATCCCCCTGACGAGGGGTGTCCGGCAGGTTCCGGGTGCGGATCGCGCATGCGGTCGCGCTGCGTCAGCGCGGGGAACAGCCGCATCCAGGCGGCCACCACCAACAGGGTGCCCAGGCCGCCAATCACCACCGAGGCCACCGGCCCCAGTAACCCGGCCAACATGCCCGATTCGAACTCGCCCAACTGGTTGGACGCGCCCACGAACACGGAATTGACGGCGCTCACGCGCCCACGCATGGCATCGGGCGTATCGAGCTGCACCAGCGAAGTGCGGATCACCACACTGATCATGTCGGACGCCCCCAGCAGCACCAGCGCCAGCATCGACAGCGGCAGCCAGCGCGACACCCCAAATACCAGCGTCGCCAGCCCGAACACCGCCACGGCGGCAAACATCACCCGGCCGACGTGCCGATCCAGCGGACGGTGCGCCAGGAAAAGCGCCATGCCCAGCGCCCCCACCGCCGGCGCCGAGCGCAGCAGCCCCAGCCCCCATGCGCCTGTGCCCAGGATGTCGCGCGCGTAGATCGGCAGCAGCGCCGTCGCGCCGCCCAGCAGTACCGCAAACAGGTCGAGCGAGATGGCGCCCAGCACCACCGGCCGCCCCTTGATGAACGCAATGCCGGCAAACAGCGATTCGAGGCTGACCGGCGTGCTGACGGGCACCGCCCGCTCCATCCGTACCAGCGCCAGCAACATGTGCGCGAGTAAGAACAGCCCTGCCGCCGTGGCATACACCACCGGCGCGCCTGCCACGTAGAGAAAGCCGCCCAGCGCCGGCCCCAGAATGACACCGGTCTGCCCGGCCGAACTGGACAGCGCCACCGCCCGCGGCAATGCTTGCAGTGGCACCAGCGTCGGCAACAGCGCTTGCAGCGTCGGCGTCTCGAATGCGCGCATTGCGCCAATCACCACCACGCACAGGAAGATGGGCTGCACGTCGGCATGCCCATTCGCTGCCATGACGGCCAGCGCAAGCGCCACCAACGCCTCGATGGCCTGACACGCGCGCACGACGTACCGCCGGTCGTAGCGGTCCGCAATATGGCCGGAGGCCAGCACCAGCACCACCGACGGCAGAAACTGCGCCAGTCCGACCAGCCCCAGCACATAGGCGCTGCGCGTCAGGTCGTAAATCTGCCAGCCGACGGCCACACCGAACATCTGATACGCGAACGTGGTGGACAGCCTGGCAAACCAGAAGAGCCTGAACGCGGGATAGTAGAACGGCGCGTGCGACAGCGTTTGCGCAGATGCGGAAGAGGAAGCGGGGGGGAAACCGGCGTCGCCAGACACGTTGGATGTGCGCCGGAACCCGGCGGTCAATGAAGGGGGCGGAAAGAAGGCGTGAAGCGTCCGTCATCGTAGCGGAAGTCGCCCCCTTGTAGCCGCCCGCGCGGGTACGCGGCTTGCGGAACTGCCGGCACATCATTACAGGAGATTTCATCATGGCCACGCATCGCACCCGGTCGAAGCCGTCGCAGGCCAAATCGGAGGCCAAGCCCAAGTCCCGCCGCTGGTCGCACCATGTGATGGAGACCAGCGATGCGCTGGACATCGAACCCGATATCTTCAAGTCGCGCAGCCCCGCGCGGATTGCGGCGTCGCTCAAGGCATCGGCCGAGCACAGCCGGCGGCGCAAGGGGACGGCATTCCAGTCGGCCATGTCAATGCTGACGTTCTATATCAATCGGGCGGGGCACAACCTCAGCGGCGGCCGTCGCCGGATTCTGGAACGTGCCAAGGTTGCTCTGCGAGCCGAATTTGGCCGCCCTGCGCAAAGCGCGGCCAAGGCCCGGCATTGATGGATGGGTGACGCCGCTCAGATGCTCAGCATGACACTGAGCAGCTGGCGGGCGACCGCCTTGTAGTTGGCTTCGTCGCCCTGCGGCGAATAGGTGGAGAGCGTCTTGCCCCGGTATTTGACGGTCACGATGCCGTTGCGGGTCGAATAGGTGGCTTCGATGGTCCGGCCGCCGCGCTCGAGATTGAAGGGGATGGTCTCAGCGATCAGCCGTGCGGTTTCTTGCGTGGCCGGTGAGGGCGGCACGGCCGACGCCGGCGAGTATGAGGCGAGTGCTTGTTGTTCGGGGTGGCGCATGGCGCCTCCTCTTCGGGGGAAACGGATAGGCACTACAACGCAGGTTCCGTACCAGCCCCGTTGTGCGCGGACATGCCGAGCGGCCGCCCGAAAAGTGGCACATCAACGGCAGCGGGGCGCTCGCCATGCGCGCGGGTTTGACGTCGCGCGTCGGTCAGTTGACGAGATTTGTCAGCTTGGTAAACGCAATTAACTGCCAGGAATTTTCGGCCTCGTGCAAATCCGGGCTATCAAGGCGGGGGGACAGGTGCCATTCTGGTAAGTGCCATGCCGCGCGCATCGAACCAAGCACATGCACACCGCGCCTTGCAGGCACCCCTGCCGACGTTCCAACCATGCCAATAAGGAGGCAATATGGGTTCCCATACCTACAAGTTGATCGAGCTGGTCGGCTCTTCTCCGGAGTCCAGCGATGCGGCGGTGCGCAATGCCATCGCGCGGGCAAGCGAAACGCTCAACCATCTGGATTGGTTCGAAGTCCTGGAAACGCGTGGCCATCTCGTCGACGGCAAGATCGCGCATTGGCAGGTGACGCTCAAGGTCGGGATGCGGCTGGAGACGCTGGAAAGCGAAAAGCCCGCCGGCAAGAAGAAGGGCAAATAGCGGGTAAAGAAAAAGGCGGCCCGGATTGCTCGGGCCGCCTTTTTCACGAGGACTGCGTTGCAGCGTTATTGAGCCTGCGTGAAATCCAGCGCGTTGGTCAGGTCACCCATCGGCTTGTTGCCGTTCGAGACAAGCGCGGCGTCACGTTGCTTGATCCCCGGCAGCGTCGGCAGGTCGAAGCGGTGCGTGATCAGGCGCAGCACCGAAGCCGTGTCGTACTGGGTGTGATCAACGAAACCCTTCTTGGCGAACGGCGAGACGATGATCGCCGGGATACGCGTGCCCGGGCCCCAGCGGTCGGCCTTCGGCACCGTGGCGTGGTCGTAGAAGCCGCCGTTTTCGTCATACGTCACAACGATCACCATGTTCTTCCACTGCGGGCTCTTCTGCAGTTGGGCGATCACGTTGGCGATGTGCGCGTCGCCGTCGGCCACGTTGGCGTAGCCCGGGTGCTGGTTCAGGTTGCCTTGCGGCTTGTAGAACGTGACGGCGGGCAGCTTGCCTGCGGCTGCGTCCTGCAGGAAGGCAGCGTCGTAGTCGCGCAGGTGGGCCGCACGCTCGGCTGCGCCGGTGGCGGTGGCAGGGTCGAAGCGGCTGAAGTAGTTGAACGGCTGGTGGTGCGGCTGGAACTGGATCGAGCCGCTGTAGATCACGCTGCGCGTGGCGTTCGGAGCGTCGGCGATGGCCGCGTTCCAGGCGCCGGCGTACCAGGCCCAGTCCACGCCACGGGCGGTCAGCAGGTCACCGATGTTGGTGGTCGACTGCGTCGGCATCGTCGACGCCTTGGTCGGGTCAGCATAGGCTGCGTTGCCGCTGGCTACGGCGTTGCCCGACGGCTGGTACGGCGGCTGCATCGTGTTGACGGCGTACGAGGTGCCGTTGCTGTCGACCGGCGTCAGGCTGCCGTCCTTCGTAGGGTTGCCATCGTCGCCAGCGCCTGCGTATGAGGTCGGCGCACCGGCCATCACCGAGCTTGCCGCCGGGATGAGCGTCGGGCTGCCGTCTGCATTCGTCTTGACATTTGCGATGCTGCCCTTGGCCGGCGAGGTTGCGGCGTTCGGGTAGATCGGTGCGCATGCGCAGACCAGGTATTGGTGGTTCAGGAACGAACCGCCGAAGGCGCCCATGAAGAAGTTGTCCGCCAGCGTGTATTGCTTGGCGATGTTCCACATGGCCATCTTGCTGCCGTCGTAGTAGCCCATGGTCAGGCCACCGGCATCAGCAAAGGCGGCGAACTTGTCGTTCTTGCCGCCGTTGATCTGCATCTGGTTCTGATAGAAGCGGTGCCAGAGGTCACGCGTGATGACGTTCTGGCCGACCACCGTGCCCGTGCTGCCGAAGCCCGACGGGCTGTCGATCTGGAACATCTGGTTCGGCATGTTGGCGGTGGAAGCCTGCGTGATCTGCACGCTCTGGCCGGCGGCGGTCACGCCACCCCAGGTGGGCGGCAGCGTCGGCAGCACGGAGCCGTCGAAGTCTTTCTGCGCAACGGCAGTGCCCGTCGAGGTCGGGTTCACACCGGGGATGCCATTGGCGCCCGGGAACAGGCCGTACAGGTTGTCGAAACCGCGGTTTTCTGCGTAGATGACCACGATCGTTTTGACGTTGTTTGCCAGCGCCATGCGCTTGGTCACCCCGTCGTGCAGGCGCTTATCGATGTCGCCACCATTGGCAACGGCGTCAGCGATCAGATCGATGGCCTGGTCGATCTCAGCCTGCAGCGCAGTTTTGGTGTCAGCGTCGGTTTCCTTGTTGTGGTCTTCCAGCAGCTTGTCGATCGTCACGCCAAGGCGAGCGGCCAGTGCCGTCTTGGCAGCGTTGATGTCACCGCCGTTGCTGTCCATCAGGACCGCCAGTTCGGTCGAGATGGCGCTGACAACAGCATTGGCACCGGCCGGTGCGCGGAACACCAGCGGCTGCGTGATGGCCGTATGCGTGCCCTTGTCCGGGTCGTTGCGGAAAGCGTCCGTGCCGATTTCCACGGTGATGGCGCCCGTGCCCGACAGCGAGTACGCGCCGTTGGCATCGGTATAGGTGCTGGCTTCACCCGAATCGCACTTGCCGTTGTTGTTGGCGTCGATACAAACTTTGGCATGCTCGAAGTAGCTGCCCGTCACCACGCCCGAGGTGGACGCGGAGGCACTGCTGTTCGAATCACTGCCACCACAGGCAGACATGCTGGCAGCAACCAACGCGGTCAGCGGCAAAAGACGAAGCGCTCGGCTCATGATTTCCCTGGATTGTTGTGTGGGGGGCGAAAGCGAGCCGGAGTCTGTGCTTCGTGTGTGACAAGTTGATGATGAGAACGCTGGCGTGGAGCTGATTTCGCCCCAGTTGAGCGTGATGACCATCATCAGGATGAGCATGGGGACGACCGATCGTTTGAAGACATTTGTCACCACGGGACCTCTCCAAGGGCTGACGTGACAGACGTCTGACGACATCGAAGTGTCATGGCCGCCGTGCTAAGTTGCAAGGCTCCCAAAATCCCGCCTGCCGAAAATGTCCCGTGTACTGCCCGCTGCAACGTTTCGCGTGATCGCCGTATCGGCGCTTGCCGGCGTGGTCGTCGCGTTGAGCGGGTGCGGGCGGGGCGATCCTGCGGCTCATGCCGCGACCGTGGCGGCTTCGGCAGCAGCAGCGGTGGCGCCATCGACGGCGGCGGGCGCAAAGCCGGCAGCGGCCCCGGCCTACGAGAAAGCCTTCTACACCATGATGGCTACGCGCCGCCCGTCGGTGCCTGCAATGGCGGCGCTTGGCAAGGCGCTGTTCTTCGATCCTGCCCTGTCTGCCTCGGGCAAGCAGGCCTGCGCCAGCTGCCATAGCCCGACGCATGCCTACGGCCCTCCAAACGATCTGTCGGTGCAACTGGGCGGCACTGGCATGAACAAGACGGGCGTGCGTGCCGCACCGTCGCTGCGCTATCTGCAGAAGGTGCCGCCGTTCTCCGAACACTTTTACGAGAGCGACGGCAACGACTCGGAAGACCAGGGCCCGACCGGCGGCTACACCTGGGACGGCCGTGTATCGTCCACGCACGACCAGGCGCGCATCCCGCTGCTGTCGGGGCACGAGATGGCCAATGGCACGCAGGCCACCGTCGTGGCCAAGCTGCGCAACGGCCGCCACGCGCAGACGTTCCGCCAGGTATTTGGCAACGACATCCTCGACAACGAAGACACCGCCTTCCGGGCCGCGTTGATGGCACTGGAGGTCTTCCAGGAAACGCCCTCCGAGTTCTATCCGTACGACAGCAAATATGACGCGTTCTTGCGCAAGCAGGTCAAGCTGTCGGCGCAAGAGATGCGCGGCCTGCAGGCGTTTGCCGATCGGGCCAAGGGCAATTGCGCGTCGTGCCATGTGAGCGCGATCAAGCAGGATGGGGCGTTCCCCGCTTTCACCGATTTCGGCCACATTGCCGTGGGCGTGCCACGCAATCGCTCGCTGGCCGCCAATGCGGATCCGAACTTCTTCGACCTGGGCCTGTGCGGCCCCGACCGGACCGATCTCAAAGACCGCACGGCCTATTGCGGCCGCTTCCGCACGCCGTCGCTGCGCAACGTGGCGCTGCGCAAGACCTTCTTCCACAACGGCGCCATCCACTCGCTGGAAGACGCGGTGCGCTTCTACGCCCAGCGCGACACGCAGCCGCAGAAGTGGTACCCGCGCAAGGCTGACGGCACGGTCGACAAGTTCGACGATCTGCCGCCCCAGTACCGCGCCAACGTCAACATGGAGCCGCCGTTTGGCGGCAAGCCGGGCGACAAGCCTGTGCTGTCCGAGGCCGACGTGCGCGACATCGTTGCGTTTCTCAAGACGCTCACCGACGGCTATCGCCCCGTGCGGGCGATGCAATCCGGCGTCCAGAGCGGCAGCCGCGTCGCACAGCGCTGAGCCTCGCAATCCAAGCCCCGCGGCCCGGTTGTTGCAACACCTTGCGACGGATTCGCGCAAGGCCGTGCGTGCGCTGCGGTTATCATCGGCGGATCGCCTTTCTGCTGTCTCCTACTTCCCGCTATGACCTGGCTTGCTGACCCGTCCATCTGGATTGGCCTGTTTACCCTGGTGGTGCTCGAGATTGTTCTCGGCATCGACAACCTCGTCTTCATCGCCATCCTGGTCAACAAGCTGCCGCCTGCGCTGCGCGACCGCGCCCGCGTGATCGGGCTGGGGCTGGCCTTGCTGATGCGCATGGTGCTGCTGGCTGCCATGTCGTGGCTGATCGGGCTGACCAAGCCGTTGCTCACGCTAGGGCCGGTCGATCTGTCGGGCCGATCGATGATCCTGCTGCTGGGCGGCTTCTTCCTGCTGTTCAAGGCCACGTCCGAACTGCACGAACGCCTGGACGGCCAGCCGCAAGACGAAAGCCATGGCAGCGGTCATGGCAAGTTCTGGAACGTGATCGCGCAGGTGGTGATTCTCGATGCGGTGTTCTCCATCGACTCCGTCATCACTGCCGTGGGCATGGTCAACGACCTGCCGGTGATGATGGCAGCCGTGGTGGTCGCCATGGGCGCCATGCTGTTTGCCTCACGCCCGTTGACGAACTTCGTCAACGCGCATCGCACGGTGGTGGTGTTGTGCCTGAGCTTCCTGCTCATGATCGGTTTCTCGCTCGTGGCCGAGGGCCTGGGCTTTCATATTCCGAAGGGCTATCTGTATGCAGCCATTGGCTTCTCGATCCTGATCGAATTCTTCAACCAGATGGCTCAGCGCAATACCGTGCGCTACGAGCGCCGCCGCCCGCTGCGCGAGCGTACCGCTGACGCGGTGCTGAGCCTGCTGGGCGACCGCCGTGGCGCGCCGGCCGAGTCCGAATCGCACGAGGCTGCCTCGCACGATGCCGGCCAGTCCGTACCCGAGACCGTCTTTCGCCCGGAAGAGCGCAGCATGGTCAGCGGCGTGCTCGACCTGGCCGAGCGCTCGGTGCGCTCGATCATGACGCCGCGCCACGATATTTCGTGGGTGGATCTGGATGCCGATGCGGCCGTTACGCGCAAGTTGCTGCTGGCCGTGCCGCACAACCAGTTTCCGGTCTGCCGCGGCGGGCTGGATGACCTGGTGGGCGTGGCGCGCGCCAAAGACCTGATGGGCGATCTCGACACCCGTGGCTCCATCGACGTAGACCGCAGCGTGAAGCCCGCGCTCAAGGTGTCCGACAACATCGGCATCCTCCGCCTGATGGATCAGCTCAAGCGTGCGCGCGGGCGCATGCTGGTGGTGACCGATCCGCTGGACGTGGTGCAAGGCGTGGTGACGCCCATCGACGTGCTCGAAGCCATTGCCGGTGAATTCCCCGATGAAGACGAACGCCCCGGCGTGGTGGAAGTCAGCGATGGCTGCTGGGAAGTGGCTGGCGAGGCCGACCTGCGCCAGCTCGAAGATGTCCTGCATGTCGACTGGCTGCTCGACGAAGGCGGCGGCGCCACGAGCCTTGGCGGCTACCTGTTCAACCAGTGGGACCGCCTGCCAGAGGTGGGCGATACGCTGGTGCGCCACGACTTGCGCTTTGTGATCCTGGAAGCGGGCAGCCGCCGCATCGTGCGCGTGCGCATCGAGCGCATGGAAGACGTGACGGCGCCCGAGGCGGAAGCCTAACTCGTCGTTGTTGTGACCGGCCGTGGCGCACGCGCCAAACCAAGGCTGAGCACACCCGCCAGCACGCACGCAATGCCACCGACCTGGCGCGCGCTGACCGCCTCGCCGAGCAGCGTTGCTGCAAAAACCACCGCTGCCACAGGCGCGAGTGCGGTGAACAACGATGCCTCCGCACCGCTCACGCGTGCGGCCCCGGCATACCAAAGCACAAAACCGCCGACCGTCGGCACGATGGCGTAATAGGCTACCGCCATCAGCGCGTGCGTTGCCTGCGCGGATGCGTGCAACTGCCACGGCGCCTCCCACAGCCCGGGCAGCAGCGCAGTCAGCAAGCCGAACGCACTCATCAATGCCGACAGGGCCAGCGGCGGCACCGGCGTGCGCAGCCGCTTGTTGAGCAGGATGAAGAGCCCCTCGCACACCACGGCGCCCATCACCAGCAGGTTGCCCAGCAGCGGATGTGTCGCGTCGCCGCGCGGCTGCAGGGCGATGGCCAGCACGCCGGCGGTGGCTAGCCCAATCGCCCCCAGCACCGCGCGGCCGGGCCGTTCGCCCAGCAGCACGATGGCGATCAACGCCGACATGACCGGCAGCGTGCCGATGATGACGCCCGCATCCGCGGCCGACGTATGCTGCAGCCCCGAAATGAGCAGCGTCGTATAGCCCACGCTGCCGGCAGCCGCCTGCACGAAAAGCAGCGCCCAATCCCTGCGTGCGAGCGCAGGCCAGCGCGTGCGGGTCATGCGCATGATGAGCAGGAACAGCGGCAGCGCCATCGCAAAGCGCAACGCTGTCGCTGTAAATGGCGGCAGGCCCGCCGCGATGATCTTGCTGGCCGCCACGGTGCTGCCGACCAGCACCATCGCCAGGGCGAGGTAGAGACAACCTTCGAGTCGTTCGGACATAGCGCATCCCTGCATGGGTAGAAGCCGCAGGATGGGCCTACGCGATGCGCGCGTCTTGAACGAAATTGCAGCGGGGGAGGGAGCGACAGATGCGGCTAGCGCGCCGCCGCCACCATGCCCGGCGATACGCCGTACTTGCGCACGAACTGCCGCGTCATGTGGCTTTGATCGGCAAAGCCGCAAGCGGCCGCCACTTCCGCCAACGGCTCGCCTTGGGCGATCAGCCGGCGCGCCAGGGCCACGCGACGCTGCACCTGATAGGCGTGGGGCGTGAGGCCCGTGACGCGGGCAAAGCCGCGCAATACCTGGAAGCGGCTCAGGCCGGTCTCGCGCGCGAGGTCGAGCAGGGAGATGGCCGCGGCCGGGTCATCATCGATGCGGGTGCGGGCGAGCCGGATGGCATCGGGGACTGCGTCGGTGTGGTGGTTGGCCGGTCGGTTTGCGGGATGCAGCGCGTCCGCCAGTACGGACAGCAGCAACTGCTCGCGCAGCAGGGCGTCGTTTCGGGCGCCGGGCATCGTCATCTGCGCAAACAGCAGGCGCACGCGCGGTGCGAGAGTGGCGTCGCGGATGACAGGGCGGTCAAACTCGGCGTCGCCGTAGTGGCCGGGGTGCAGATCCGTCGCCATGTCGGCGACCACGCCGGGGTCAAGGTAAAGCATGCGCCACGCGCGGCCGGCATCGCCGATGGGTGTGCCATCGTGCACTTCAAGCGGATTGACGGTGATGACGTCGCCCGCACCGGCTTCCACGGTGCCGCGTCCGCTGAACGACTTCTGCGCCCCGCGATCGACGATGCCGATGCCGAACTGGCCGTGCGTGTGGCGAGGAAAAGCGTGGCCGGAATCTGCGGCAACGGCTTCCACGCCGCGCATGGCGCAGCGATGCATCGAAAACGCGAGGTTGGCCGGCCGGCTGGGCAAGGGCAGTTCCTTGTGACAGGGGGTGCGCGAATACGGGTGTGCAGCGTGGCAGCAGCATACGCTTTCTTCGCATTTCGCTCATTTTTTGCCCACAGGCGGTTGGTATGCTGGCGCTTTCTGCGGCAGCGCGCCCGCTAAGATGGGGCCGAGCCTGCTGCCGGGCAGCGCGGGAAGCTCCCGCCGGCGGCGCCCTGCAGCCCCTGACTGAACCATGCGCCCGTCTTTCGGTATCACCTCCAAGCTGTTCGTTGCGTTGTTCATGCTGAGCATCGTCGTTGCGCTCGCCATGGGCGCGGCGGTGCGCTGGCGCTTTGACGCCAACTTTCTCGACTACGTGAACGCACGCGAGGCTGAGCGCATGGCCGTGCTCGCGCAAAGCGTGGAATCCGCCTACACGCAGCACGGGGGCTGGGATTTCCTGCGCGGCGATCGCATGGCATGGTTCAGCCTGCTGCGCCGCGAAGGCGCCCGGGCACGCGCCAACGGCATGGGCGGCGACCGCTTCGATCTGCCGCCGGGTCATCGCTTCGATCCGCTCCCGCCCGGCATCGAAAAAGACGCGCCGCCGCCGCCCGGGCCGCCCACTGCAGGCCGCTTGCCGCCGCACCCGCCCGGCGAGCCGCCGACCCCTCATTCGCCGATCTGGCTGCTGGATGCCCAGCGCAACGTCATCATTGGCGACGGGCCGCCGCTGGGCCCCAATGCGCGTTGGCAGGAACTGCGCCACAACGGCCAGACCGTCGGCTGGCTGGCCATGCCGCCGCGCATGCGCGTGCCTGAAGGCGCCGACCAGGCGTTCCAGGCGCAGCAGTTGCGCGCCACGTGGATCATCGCGGGGCTCTCCGTCCTGCTGGCGGCGCTGGTGGCGGTGCTGCTCGCACGCGGTCTGCTGGCGCCGATGCGTCGCCTGACAGATGCCGCGCGCCGCATGGCCGACGGCGACTACGCCACCCGCGTCGACGTCCATTCACGCGATGAACTCGGCGAGCTGGCCGCGGATTTCAACCACCTTGCCGCATCGCTGGAGACCAACCAGAAGATGCGTCGCCAGCTCACGGCCGATATTTCGCATGAACTGCGCACGCCGCTGGCCGTGCTGCGCGGCGAGCTCGAAGCGCTGGAAGACGGCGTGCGCCCGTTGACGGCCACCTCGCTCGCGTCGTTGCAGGCGGAGGTGTCGACGCTCAACAAGCTCATCGACGACTTGTATGAACTCTCGCTGGCAGACGTGGGCGCGCTGGCCTTCCACATGGAGCCGCTCGACCTGGCCGATACCGTGTGCAGCGCCGTGCAGGGCTTCACGCCGCGCCTGATGGAAAAGCGCATCGCGTTGCAACTGGACGTGCCGGCCGCGCCGTCGCATTCCACGATGGTCAAAGGCGACGCGCAGCGCCTGCGGCAGGTCATGCAGAACCTGCTGGAAAACACCCTGCGCTATACCGACGCCGGCGGCACGCTGCGCGTGCATGTCCATCAGGAAGGCGGTTGGCAGCAGATCGACGTGCAGGACAGCGCGCCGGGCGTGCCCGAGACGATGCTGCCGCGCATTTTCGATCGCTTGTTCCGGGTGGATGCCTCGCGCAGCCGGGCACAAGGCGGGGCGGGCCTCGGATTGAGCCTGTGCCAGACCATCGTTGCCGCACACGGCGGCACCATTGAAGCCAGACATTCGCCGTTGGGCGGGCTGTGGATCGCCATCCGCCTGCCTGTTCTTGATGTGCTTGATCCGCTAGCCGACCATGATTCTGATCATTGAAGACGAACCCAAGCTGGCTGCATTGATGACCGACTATCTGCACGCCGCTCACTACGAGACCGAGTGGCTGGCCGATGGCACGCACGCGACGCAGCGCGTTCGCGAGACGGCACCCGAACTCGTGCTGCTCGACCTCATGCTGCCCGGCAAGGACGGCCTGGAAATCTGCCGAGAGGTGCGCGCCTTCAGTGAAGTGCCCATCGTCATGGTGACGGCGCGCGTGGAAGAAATCGACCGCCTGCTCGGCCTTGAACTGGGGGCCGACGACTACGTCTGCAAGCCCTTCAGCCCGCGCGAACTCGTGGCGCGCATCAAGACCATCCTGCGGCGCGTACAGCGCGGTGGCGGCGTGCCGGAGAGCGCGTTGCACATCGATGCCGCTGCCTATGCCGCCACGCTGCGCGGCCAGCGCCTCGACCTCACGCCGGTTGAATTTCGCCTGCTGGCCGCGCTTGCAGGCGCACCGGGGCGCATTCTGTCGCGCTCGAATCTGCTCGAGCAGATCTACGACGACCACCGCATCGTGACCGACCGCACGGTCGATACGCACATCAAGAATCTGCGCCGCAAGATGGAGCAGGTGAGCCCGGGCACCGAGATGATCCATTCCGTCTATGGCGTGGGTTACCGGCTCGACGCCTGAGGTTCAAGAAAACTCCTCCGTTTGCCCACGTTTTATGCAGGGTCGATGGCTACAGTAAGCGTATGGCTGGCGTGTCCGGCCGACGTTCTTATCAGGAGCTTCATCATGACCGCTGTGATTTCCCGCCGCCTGGCCGCTGCTGCTGCCGGGCTCGTTTTTTCGTGTGCCGCGGCGGCCCAGACTGCCGCACCGGGCGCCGCTCCGCTCTCACCGATGCAGCCCATGCAGTCGATACCACCGCATGGCTCCGGCATGATGGGGCGAGGGCCCGGCCCTGCATTCGGCCCAGGCGGTCCGCATGGCATGGGCTCCCATCATGGTGGCGCGCCTTTCCTGCGCGGCCTGGACCTGAGTGAAGCGCAGCGTGACAAGATCTTCGCCATCGAATATGCGCAGATGCCGGAAGCGCGCGAGCAGCGCAAGGCCATCGAGCACGCCCGGCGCGATCTGCATCAGATGGTGACTTCGGGCCAGTATGACGAAGCGCGCGCGCGCAGCCTGACCGAATCGCTGGGCCGCGCCGTGGCGCGCGAAGCGCAACTGCGTGCGCAAGCCGGCGCCAAGGTCATGCAGGTGCTCACGCCCGAGCAGCGCAAGCAGATCGCCGATCGTGAAGCCCAGCGTGTGGCCGAACTCCCGCCGGAACGCAACGAAGGTGCGCCGATGCCGGAACTGGCCGCGATGTAACGCGAAGCGCGATCAGCGGTAGACGACGACCGGCACGTCTGCGTAGGTCAGCACCTTGCGCGTCTCGTTGCCGATCAACAGTCGCCCCATCAGGCTGCGATGCCCGTGCGATGCCATGAAGATGACGTCGCACGCGTGCCGCTTGGCCGCGTCGAGAATGCCCAGGTAAGGCTCGGCAAACTGCGACACATCGCTGTCGAACTGCACACCTTCTTCCCGGGCGCGCTCTGCAATGCGCTCGATGCACTCCTTGGCGTAGCCCTGCACCGTTTCCATGTAGTACGCGTGTGGACACTCTCCCACGCCGGCCGAATAGGCCATGTTAGGAAATTCTTCAATGCACGTGTAGGCGGTGAGGCGGCAACCGGTCGCGCGCGCCAACTCGAGTGCGCCGTCGATGGCCTTGCGGCACTGCTCGGAGCCGTCGGTCGGCAAGAGGATATGGGTAAACATGGCGGTCTCCATGGGGAACCCATCTCCACGTTACTGCGCCGGCCAATGCGCCTCTATCGTGGAAAACGCTAGTGCAGCACAGCATTTCGGCCGATATGACGACCGTACGATCGCTGCATCGCGAAGCACGGTCGTTCGGATATTGACGTGGCAAATTGCGGCTTACCCGTGTTGCCACGCCAGCCGGTAGCGCGACGGCGGCGCGCCAAGCTGGAGTGCAAATCGCCGGCTGAAATGGCTCGGGCTGGCAAAGCCGCAGCGCTCGGCAATCGTCGCCAGCGCAAGGGTGGTGGTGCGCAGCAGCGTTTGTGCACGCGCCATGCGTTGCTGCATCACCCACTCATGCGGCGCGGCCCCGAACGATGCACGAAACATCCGCGCGAAATGGAATTCCGACAGGTTGGCTTCTGCCGCCAGTTGTCCGAGCGACAGGGGCAGATGCAGTTCGGCATCGATGCGGGCGGCAATGCGCCGGCACACGTGCGGCGCCAACCCGCCGCGCACGGCCAGCACCCGCGTGCGGCCCTGCGTCTGCACCAGATACGACAGCGTGTCGTTGGCCAGCGCGTTGGCGCGCATGCGGTCGTCCAGGTCGGTCCAATCGAGCTGAGCGATATTCGCGCAGGCTTGTGCGAGATGCACGTCTTCGATGAAGGTGCGGTCGTGCAGCGTGAACAGGCGGGGCTCTGCGTCGAGCAGACGCACGGCGTGCCCGGCCAGCGCGTCGGGCGTGAAATACAGATGAACGAAACGCATCGGCTGCTCGATCACCCAGCTCGACTGGTGTTCGGCCGGCAGCATGCACACGCGGCCCGGCGCGCCGAACAGGTGCGGCAGATCTTGCCGGTGCGTCGTGTAGCCGCCTTGCAGATAGACCGACAGCGTGTGGTGCCCGGGCTGGATGTAGCGGGCCTCGTCGTGCTCGTTGCGCCAGATGGCGGCGGTCACGCCATCGCCCAGGTTGGTGACGCGCTCGAGCGAAGCACGCGAGCCGCGTGCAAGCGTGCCGAAGACGCTCGCGTCTGCGGTTACGCGAGGATCAGCAGGTTGGGTCGATGGGGACGTGGGGGCGCGGCGCACGCGTCGATGTTACCAACGATGGCGCCGCGATGCGACGCAACGCGTCAGGGTGCTATCCGCCGCAGAGCTGGTGCGCCACCTCGCCCGCCAGGCCGACGCCATCCACGCGTTGCCAGCCGGCGTCGTTGGCGATCTGCCTTTCGCTGACGGTCAGCGCGCCCTGGTATAGCTTGGCTTGCGAAACCGAAAACTGCCGGCTGCGGCAATCGACGGTGTACAGAAAATCGGCCATGTCGCCGCGAAAGGCGCCGAACATGCGCTGCAGCGAGCGCATGCCCGCGCGGTTCGACGCTTCCACACGCACCCATGCGCTGACTGGGCCACTGGGCATGCGCTGGATGCTGCCGACGTCGAGCGACGCGTAGCTGTCCGGCTGATTGGGCAGCGGGATCCAGCGCTCCGCGCCGGCCACCGGCATGGACAGCGCTGCCAGCGCCACGAGCGCCACCAGCATGCCGGGCATGACGCGGCGCGCGAACAAGAAGGGTGTCATCTGGGCTTGCCGCCCGGTACGGGGATGGCAATCGAATCGGAATGGCTGCAGGCCATCATCACGCCGGCTTTGTCGACATCGATCATCACGGTGCCGGGCTTATCGGCCGTACTGGGCGTGGCAGCCAGGCTGCCCGACAGGCGCTGCATGATCGCGTGACAGGTCGGGGCGTTGGAAGCAACGGTGGTGGCTTTGCCCGCCTTGGGTGCCGGAAGCGGCGTGGGTGCCGCAACGGCAACCGGTGGCCGGCCGGAAGCAGCCGCCGGCGTCGGCGTCGTGAAAGCGTGCGCACGCGGCAGCGCAACGAGCGCAGCCAGCACGCTCACGGCAATCGGCAGCCGCGTGGTGCGCCGTGAAAGCGATCGATTGGGGGAGGACAGAGACGGCATGACAGTCCAGGCACGGGCATCCAAATTGCGCCTGCTAGGTCACGGGGCAGGCGCGCTCTTTCGACCAATAACGGCACGCTGCGCCCGAACTTGACGCGGCAATCTGCCTCATGGGTCACTCTTGCGTGATTTTGCCTGCGCAAAGCGACTTCACGTGAACGACATAATCGGGCAGGTCGGAACATTCTCACCAATGTAGCCACCAACGAATAGGTCGGGGAGATTTTCTCCGGCGTCGTTTGTATCGTGAAACGGGCCGCACATGAGTTCGCACATGCCGACGATGCAAGCAGGCGGGACAAGCAGCAACGGGGTTCGCGCAGTGCCAAAACAAATGGGGCGGCGGAAATGAAAATGGGATGGAATACCCGGTCTTTTCCGCCCTTTGTTTTTCCAAGGGGGCCACTATGATTCACAACATGGCGATGCGATGCGTGACTGCGTTGATTGCCCCATGGGTCGGTTCTCCTCTCTGGAACAGATCGACACGGTCCAGAGATTTCAACCCGCGCCTCGTCAACTGAGCGCGGGTTTTTTCTTGGGCGGCGCAAACGTAGGGTGGCCACCACACGGGCGTCAGGGGTATCACAGGCAATACCCTTCAGTTTTCCACCAGCCCGCCGTTGTGGTTAGGGTCGAGACACGTGTAGTCTCGCGACTCGCTTTCCCATTGCCGTCGCTGTTGCCGTTGTCGCCCAAGCCATCGCATTGCCCATGATCCAGTTCCTTCCGGCTCAGGCCGGAGCCTTTCCTGCAGATGTTGCGCCCAGCCCCGAGGCCGCGCAACGTCCGGTAGCGGTCACGGCCGGGGCGATGGCCGAAGGGCGTAACACCGATTTCGACGCGCTGTCTCGGCTGTCGTCCGACGCGGTATTGCTGACCGTGGATGGGCGCCTGGTGCAAGCCAACCCGGCCGCTGCCCGTCTGCTGGGCGCGCAGGATCCAGCGCAATTGGCAGGCCTGCAACTCGCCGGCCTGATTCATCCCGATGACGTTGCCCAGGTGGTGCCGCGCCTGGCGGGCATGGTGAGCAGCGGCGTGTCTGCCCAGCCCGTCGAGCACCGTCTCGTGCGTGCCGACTACACGCATGTTCTGGTTGCCAGCGAAGCCGCCGCGTGCGAGCACGAAGGCCAGCCCGCCGTCATGCTCGTGCTGCGTGAAGCCGTGTCGCGCCATGCGCTGGAGCGACACGCCGTGCAGGCCCGCGCCGAGGCGCTGTATGCGCGCCGCCTGCTCGCTTCGGAGAATGCCGTGCTTGCGCAACTTGCCTCCAACGCGACGCTGTCGACCGTGCTGCGCCACCTGTGCCTGTACGTCGAGCAGGTCTACCCGAATGCCATGTCGGCGCTGTTGTTGCTGGATGCAGGCTCGCAGACCCTGCGTGTGGCCGCCGCGCCCACGTTGCCTGCGGCCTATGCTGCCACGCTGGAAAACTCGCCTGTCGGCCCCGAGGCGGGCGCATGCGGTTGTGCCATGTACCTGGGCGACACCGTGTTCATCGACAGCATTGCGACCGACCCGCGCTGGCAGCGGGAGCGCACGGCAGCACTGGCGGCGGGCTTTGCTTCCGCCTGGGCGTTGCCGATCCGTTCATCGCGCGGGGACAAGCTTGGTGTGCTCGCGCTGTTCTATCGACAGCCGTGCATGCCCGTGGAAGAAGAACAGCATTTCCTTGACGACGTCACGCACCTGGCGGGCGTTGCCATTCAGAAAGACAACGTCGAACGTGGTCTGGCCGAAAGCGAAGAGCGCTACCGGCTGGCGATTTCGAACCTGCACGAAGGCGTCGTCATCATGTCGCCGGACGGTGTGGTGCAGGCCGCCAATGCCAGCGCCGAGCGCATCCTGCGGGTGCGTCCGGGCCAGCTTGTCGGCCGCAACCGGCTCGACCCGATTCAACGCGTCGTGGACGAGCACGGCAAGGAAGTCGGCTCGACCATGATGCCGTCCGGGCTGGTGCTGCGCACCGGCGAGCCCATCTTCGGCCGCGTCTACGGGCTATTGCTCAAGACCGGTGAACTGATGTGGGTGCGGCAGAACATCATTCCGATCCGTCGTCACGCCGAGCCCACACCCAGCAGCGTGATGCTGTCGTTTGCCGATATCACCGACATCAAGCGCGCCGAGCAGCGCCTGCGCCATCTGGCCGCGCACGACGCGCTCACGGGGCTGACCAACCGCAGCTTTTTCATCGCGCACCTGGAAAGCGCCATTGAGAGCGCGCGTGACGAGAGCCGCGAACTGGCGCTCTTCTTCCTCGACCTGGACCGCTTCAAGAGCGTGAACGACACCGCGGGCCATGCCTGCGGCGACACGCTGCTGCAAAGCGCAGCCGCGCGCCTGACCGATTGCATCGGCCCGGGCGACGTGATCGCCCGTCTGGGCGGCGACGAGTTCGTCATCCTCATCGACCAGCGTGTCGAGGGCAAGCGCATTGCGCTGCTGGCTGAACGTTTGCTTCAGGCCATGCGCGAGCCGTTCGATACCGTCAACGGGCGGTATTACCTGGGCGTGTCGATTGGCGTGGCGCTGTATCCGCACGACGGCATTTCGGGGTCCGACCTGCTGCGTTCGGCTGACGCCGCCATGTACCGGGCCAAGCAGAACGGCCGTAACCGTGCACAGTTCTACACGGCTGAACTGAACGCCCGCCTGCAACGTCGCTACATGCTGGAAAACGCGCTGCGCGACGCGCGCGAGAACAACGAACTGCAGCTCGTCTATCAGCCCAAGTACGACCTGGCCAGCCATCGCATCGTTGGCGCCGAGGCGCTGCTGCGCTGGAACAGCGCCAAGCTCGGAGCGATCTCGCCGGTGGAGTTCATCCCGGTGGCGGAAGAGACCGGGCTGATCGTACCGATTGGCGCATGGGTCCTGCGCCGTGCCTGCGAGCAGGCCGTGATCTGGTACGAAGCACTGGGCTACGACTTCCGCATGGCGGTCAACCTGTCGGCGCGCCAGTTCCAGGCCGGCGACGTGGTGCCGATGATCGAGCAGACGCTGGCCGACTCTGGCCTGCCGCCCACCGCGCTCGAAGTCGAAATTACCGAAAGCCTGCTGATGGGTGGTGCGGATGAAGTCCGCCCCATGTTCGATGCGCTCACCGCGCAGGGCATCCGGATCTCCATCGACGATTTCGGTACCGGCTATTCGTCGCTGTCGTATCTGCAGCGCTTCCCGATCAGCAACGTGAAGATCGACCGCTCGTTCATCACGGGCATTCCCGGCGACCCGGATTCCGTGGCGCTGACGGAGGCCATCGTCGCCATGGCCCGCGCCCTCGGCATGACGGTCACGGCCGAAGGCGTGGAAGACGCCGACCAGGTGGAATTCCTCGCCAAAGCGGGCTGCCAGGAAATCCAGGGTTACTACATCGGCAAGCCGGTCACGGCCGAAGGTTTCGACCGCTTGCTGCGGGCGCACCTGTCGGTGGTGGATGCCGGCGTGCGCGCCGCGCTGGGCTGACACTCCCGGCAGACTGCGCGGCTGACTGCGCCGTTCACACCGGCGTTTCTGCCGTTCGTCGCAATCCGCTCCCGCGTGCGGGGGCCGGCACCTAAGCTGGCGTCATTCCAACAGGGAGACCGCCATGCTCGAATCGATCGCCTCCATCGTCTCGCATACGCCCGCCTGGGTGTTCGTCGCGTTTGCCGTGCTGATTGCCATTGGGGTGCGTCAGATGCAGCCCCGCATCGTGTCGCGCCGCCGCCTGATCGTGCTGCCGCTCGTGGTGGCCGCGTATTCGCTTTACGGCGTGTCGATGGCAAGCCATGCCAGCCCGCTTGCGCTCACGATGTGGCTGGTCGCGGTTGTCGTGGCGTTCCTGGTGACGTATATGTCGCCGCCCAACGGCGCCGTCTCTGAAACGGCCCGCACTGTGCGTGTGCCGGGCAGCTGGGTGCCGATGGTCGTGATCGTGGGCCTGTTCGCCGCCCGCTATGCCTACAACGTGATGCTCGCGATGCACCCGGAAGTCTCGCACTCCGGCAGCTTCATGGCGCTGTTCAGCGCGCTGTTCGGCTTCCTGGGCGGCCTGCTGCTCTCGCGCTCGGTGCTGCTGCACGTGCGTACGCCGCGCCTGGCGGCGGCTTGAACCAGCAATCGGCGTTAACATCCGGCATGTTGCAATCTCCATTCAAGACGGGACGACATGCTGGAACTCGATGGCACCATCTGGCTACGCGCCGGTGAAGACAACTGGGGCGGGCGTGGCCGGATCGAACTGTTGGCTGCCATCGGGCAGACCGGCTCCATCACGGCAGGCGCCAAAGCCGTGGGCCTTTCCTACAAGGCCGCGTGGGACGCCATCGACACCATGAACAACCTGGCCGGCGAGCCGCTGGTGGTGCGCACCACGGGCGGCAAGGGCGGTGGCGGCAGCGTGCTGACGCCGCGTGCGCAACGGCTGATCGAGAGCTTTCGCGTGCTGGAAGCCGAGCACCGCCGCTTTGTCGAGCGCCTGGATGCGGCCGCGCAGGCCGCCAGTGAAGACGTCAACCTGCTGCGCCGCCTCATGTTGCGCACGAGCGCGCGCAATACGCTGTTCGGCACGGTCGAATCGGTCGCGCCGGGCGCCGTCAACGATGTGGTGACGCTGCGCCTGCCCGGCGGGCAGGCTGTCGCTGCCACCATCACCCAGGAGAGCACGCGCGTGCTGGGGCTGGCGCCGGGTGTGCAGGCCGTCGCGCTCATCAAGGCGCCTGCCGTGATGCTGATGCGCGGCGCCGGCGAGTGGCGGGTCTCGGCAGAAAACCAATTGCCGTGCGTGGTCACGGAAATCCGCGATGGCGCGGTGCAGGCCGAAGTGCGGCTGCGCCTGCTGGATGCGAGCGCCGCGTCGGCGGGGGAAACCGTGCTGGTGGCCATGCTCTCGCGCACGGCGGTTCAAACGCTGGCACTGGCCGCAGGCGTGGAAGCCGTCGCCGTGTTCGAGGCGTCGAGCGTGATCTTGGGATTGGCCTGACACCCTCATGACGCCGAAAACCCTGCTGATCGTCTACCACTCGATGACGGGCGGCGCGCGCCAGATGGCCGAGGCCGCGCAGGCGGGCGCCGCAGAAGAGGGCGGTGTGACTGTGCGCTTGCTGCACGCCGCGCAAGCCGGCCCCGACGATGTGCTTGCCGCAGACGGCTATCTCTTCGCGACACCCGAAAACCTCGCTGCCATCAGCGGCCAGCTCAAGGATTTCTTCGATCGCTGCTATTACCCTGCGCTCGACCGCATCAACGGTCGTCCATACGCGTGCCTGATCTGCGCGGGCAGCGATGGCCAGAATGCGGTGCGTCAGATTGAACGCATTGCCACCGGCTGGCGGCTCAAGCCCGTGGCCGAGCCGATCATCGTCTGCACGCATGCGCAGACGCCCGAGGCCATCCTGGCGCCAAAGCAGATTGGCGCAGAGGCTCTGGAGCGCTGCCGTGCCCTCGGGCAGGCCTTGGCAACGGGGCTCGCGTTGGGCGTGTTCTGACGCTAGCGGTTCACCACCGCCGTCAGATGTGGATACGGCGAGAGCGGCGGCGCATCGGGCGTCCGCACGGCATCGGCCACGACACGGCCGTCGCGCAGCTCGAATACGTGGTCCCCGAAGATCTCCACATCGGCCGGGTCGTGCGTGATCATCAGCATCGGCACCTGCAGCCGCGCTTGCAGGGCGGACAGCTCCGAGCGCATGCGCGTGCGCAACGCCGGGTCCAGCGCGGCAAAGGGCTCGTCGAGCAGCAGCATGGACGGCTCGGCGATGAGCGCGCGGGCCAGTGCCACACGCTGGCGCTGGCCGCCGGAAATCTGCGTCGGAAAATTGGCGGCGACGTTGCCCAGCTCAAACATGTCGATCCACTGCTGGACGCGCGGATCGTGGGTGCGGCGCGGCGGGTTGAACCACCCGCGCTTGAGCCCGAACGCGATGTTCTGCGCCACCGTCAGGTGGTTGAAGAGCGCGTAGTCCTGGAAGAGGTAACCGACGCGGCGTTCCTGCGCGCTGAGGTTGATGCCGTCGGCGTGGTCGAACAGCGTACGACCGTTGAGCATGATGCGGCCGCGCTCGGGCGTCATCAGGCCGGCAATGGCGCGCAGCGTGAGGCTCTTGCCGGCGCCTGAAGGGCCGTACAGCACCACGCGCCGGCTGTCCGAGCGCACGGCAATGTCGAGCGAGAACACCCGCGCCGCGCTGGTGAGCGTTTTCTGCACGACGAGGTCGATCATGCCGCCGCTCATGCCAGTTGCTCCTGCAGGCTCGGTGCGCGCCCTTGCAGCAGGCGGCTGGCCACGACCAGCACCACGATGCAGGTGACCGATGTGATCAGCACCAGCGTATTGGCCGTGGCGTCGTCGCCGGCCTGCACGGCTTCGTAGATGGCCACGGAGAGCGTCTGCGTGCGGCCGGGCAGGTTGCCGGCAATCATGAGGGTGGCACCAAATTCGCCCAGGGCACGTGCAAAGGCCAGCAGCACGCCGGCAGCAATGCCGCGCGCGGCCAGTGGCAGCGTGACGCGAAAGAACACGGCGGCCTCGGGCAGGCCCAGCACGCGCGCCGCGTTTTCCAATTGATGATCGACGCCTTCAAAGGCGGCGCGTGCCGACTTCATGACCAGCGGAAACGCCACCACGGTGGAGGCAATCACCGCGCCTTGCCAGGTAAAGACGAGCTGGATGCCCATGCTGTCGAGCCACCCGCCGATCGTGCCGCGCCGGCCCAGCAGCACCAGCAGGTAATAGCCGAGCACCGTCGGCGGCAGCACCAGGGGCAGCGTCAAGACCGAATCGATGACCTCGCGCAGGCGGCTGCGCGTGCGTGCGAGCGCGTAGGCCGCGCCCACGCCCAGCACGAGGTTGAGGACGGTCGCCCAGCCCGCCACCTTGAGTGAGAGCAGCAGAGGCGTCCAGATGGAAGCAGACATGCGGATACGTTGGGAAGCTGCCGTCGGCCGGCCGGGTCATGCCCGCGAACGGCGCGGTGCGTCGGGTGCCGGCGACAGATTGGGTGAGTTATCCGCAATATAGGGTTGGATATAACGCCAGGTCAATCCTGGCATGTTGCGCAGCACTGCGCGAAAGTCGCATGGGCGTAGGTCGCAGGCAGTCCACAGCAAAAAAACGCGGCCGAAGCCGCGCAGATCTCGCTTTCCAGAGAGAGGGGGCAATGCTTTCGTTACTGTTGCGCCACCGTTGCGGGCTGGGCCGCATTGGCCGCATTGGCCGCGGCGGCTGTGTTAGCCGGTGTAGCCGGTGCGGCTGACGGAAGATCCCCCCAGCCGCCGCCCAGCGCCTTGATGAGCCCCACGGTGGAGTTCATGCGGCTGCCGGCCAGCTGCACGCCGATGCGTTCGGCGGACAGCATGTTGCGCTCGGCATCGATCACGTCCAGGTAGTTGACCGACCCCGCGTTGTAGCGCGTACGCGAGAGTTGCGCGGCGCGCGTGGAAGCGCGCACGGCGTCGTCCTGTGCCTTGGCCTGATCGGCCAGCAGACGCAGTTCCGAGAGGTTGTCTTCCACCTCGCGGAAGGCGACGAGCACGCTTTCGCGGTAGTTGGCGACGTTCTCTTCATACGCGGCACGCGCCTGCTTCACGCCGGCGCTGCGAGCGCCACCGTCGAAGATCGGCAGCGACAGCGCGGTGCCGACCAGCGGGCCGAGAATCCACGTGCGGCTGCCCCACTTGAGAAGGTCGCCGATGTCGTGCGATTCGTAGCCGAAGCCGCCCGTGAGCTGCAGTTGCGGAAAGAACGCCGCGCGCGCCACGCCAATGCGTGCGTTGGCCGCAGCCATCGAACGTTCCGCCGCAGCCACATCGGGACGGCGCTCCAGCAGGGCGGAGGGCAGGCCCGCCGGTACGCGCACTTCGGCCGATTGCAGCGGGTCTGCGCCCATCGTGAAATCAGCTGGCGCCTTGCCCAGCAGCGTTGCCAATGCATGCTCCAGCACGGCACGACGGCGCTGCACGCCGATGCGATCCGAGCGTGCCGTCGCGAGCTCGGCATCAGCGCGGGCGACGTCCAGTTCGCCAATGTCGCCGGTGTTGAAGCGGCGCTGCACGAGCTTGAGCGCCTCTTCGCGGCCGACCAGCGTGCGGGACAGCAAGGCTTCTTCCGCATCCAGCGTGCGCAGGCTGAAGTACGTCTGCGCCACGTCGGCCTGCAATGACAGGCGGGCGGCGCGGTACAGCGCTTCGACACGCTCGGCATCGGCCCCGGCGGCATCGATGTTGTTGCGCACGCGGCCGAACAGGTCGACCTCATACGCTACGGTGGATTGCGCGCGCCAGTACGTCTGCGGCTGCACGGGCGCGCCGACCGGCAAACCGGCCGATGCCGCCGAAGCCCGCTGGCGCGTCGGGCCGAAGCCCGCATCC
Organism: Ralstonia pickettii; assembly: GCF_016466415.2. Taxonomy (NCBI): domain Bacteria; kingdom Pseudomonadati; phylum Pseudomonadota; class Betaproteobacteria; order Burkholderiales; family Burkholderiaceae; genus Ralstonia; species Ralstonia pickettii. The sequence goes on from NZ_CP066772.2 coordinate 988,019, forward strand.
AGTTCCGGGAACAGCGATGCACGGTTGGCTTGCACGAAGGCGCGCGCCTGGTTCACGCGCGCGGCTGCGGCGGCCAGCGTGGGGCTGGCTTCAGCGGCCTGCGCTTCGAGCTTGTCGAGCGTCGGGTCGTTGAAGATCTTCCACCACGCGCCGTCGGCGGGCAGGGCAGGCTCGGCGGTCTTCCACTTGCCTTGCTCGCCTGCAGCCAACGGTGCGTCCGCGGTTTGTGCAGCTTCCTTGAAGGCGTTGGGTGTGCCAACGTCCGGCTTCTCGTAGGTCGGGGCGAGCGAGCAGGCCGCGAGGAACAGCGCGGCGGCCAGCGCCAGCGGGGTCCAGCGGCCCGACCGCATGGCCGGACCTGTTTGTTGTTGTGTCGACGCGTTCATAGCGATGTCTTGAAGAGTATTGACCTTAGTGCTGGGTCGACGGCACAGGCAGCGTGCCATCCAGGTCCAGATCACGATCGGGGGCGTCTTCCGAGCGCTGGCCGCGGCGTGCCGCCAGCGTGCGCAGCAGCACGTAGAACACCGGCGTGAGGAACAGGCCGAACAGCGTCACACCCAGCATCCCCGCGAACACGGCCACGCCCATGGCATGACGCATTTCCGCACCGGCGCCGGTCGATACCACCAGAGGCACCACGCCCATGATGAAAGCGATCGACGTCATCAGGATCGGGCGCAGACGCAGGCGGCAGGCCTCGATGGCGGCTTCGACGATGGTGCGTCCCTGCAGCTCCAGCTCCCGCGCAAACTCCACGATCAGGATGGCGTTCTTACACGCCAGCCCCACCAGCACCACCAGCCCGATCTGCGTAAAGATGTTGTTGTCTCCATGCGAGACCCACACGCCCAGCATGGCGGCAAACAGGCTCATCGGCACGATCAGGATCACGGCCAGCGGCAGCGTCAGGCTTTCGTACTGTGCGGCGAGCACCAGGAACACCAGCAGCACGCAGATCGGGAAGATCCACACGGCCGAGTTGCCGGCCAGGATCTGCTGATACGTCAGATCCGTCCACTCGAAGCGCACGCCCTTGGGCAGCGTTTCATGCGCAATGCGTTCCACTGCCGCTTGTGCCTGGCCCGACGAGAAGCCGGGGGCCGGGCCGCCGTTGATGTCGGCAGCGGTGTAGCCGTTGTAGCGCACGACCATGTCCGGCCCGAAGCCTTGCGACACGCGCAGCAGCGATGACAGCGGCACCATCTCGCCCGCGGTGTTGCGCGTCTTCAGCTGCAGGATGTCTTCTGCATGGGCGCGGAACGGCGCGTCTGCCTGCACCTTCACCTGATACGTGCGGCCGAAGCGGTTGAAGTCGTTCACGTACAGCGAGCCCAGATACACCTGCATGGTGTCGAACACGTCCGTGACGGGCACGCCAAGCTGCTTGGCTTTCACGCGGTCCAGGTCGGCGTTCAGCTGCGGCACGTTGATCTGGTAGCTCGAGAACGACGGGCCCAGCTCAGGCGTCTGGCGTGCCTTCGCCATGAAGGCCTGCGTGGCGGCAAAGAGCTGTTCGTAGCCGACCGAACCCCGGTCTTCGATCTGCATCTTGAAGCCACCCACCGTACCCAGGCCCTGCACCGGCGGCGGCGGGAAGACCGCAATGAAGGCATCCTTGATCGCACCGTACTGCTGGTTCAGCTGCCCGGCGATGGCACCGCCCGACAGGTTGGCACCCTTGCGCTGATCAAACGGCTTGAGCGTGACGAACACAATGCCGGCGCTCGGGCTGTTGGTGAAGCCGTTGATCGACAGGCCCGGGAACGCCACAGCGCTTTCCACGCCCGGGTGCTTGAGGGCGATATCCGACATGCGGCGGATCACGTCTTCCGTGCGGTCCAGCGAGGCACCGTCCGGCAGTTGCGCGAAGCTCACCAGGTACTGCTTGTCCTGCATCGGCACGAAGCCACCCGGCACCTTGTTGAACAGCAGCGCGGTCGCACCGATCAGCGCCAGGTAGATGCCCAGCATGACCGCCTTACGGCCGATCACGCGCGACGTGCTGCGGCCATACGATTCCGATGCGGCGCCAAACACGCGGTTGAACGGGCGGAAGATCCAGCCCAGGCCCTTGTCCATTGCACGCGCGAGCCAATCCTTCGGTGCGTCATGGCTCTTGAGCAGCAGGGCGGCCAGCGCCGGCGACAGCGTGAGCGAGTTGAAGGCCGAGATGACGGTCGAGATCGAGATCGTCAGCGCGAACTGCTTGTAGAACTGACCGGTCAGGCCCGTCATGAAGGCCAGCGGCACGAACACGGCAATCAGCGTCAGGGCAATGGCGATGATCGGGCCGCTCACCTCGCGCATGGCCTTGTACGTCGCCTCGCGTGGCGATAACCCTTCGGCGATGTTCCGCTCGACGTTTTCCACCACCACGATGGCATCGTCCACCACGATCCCGATCGCCAGCACCAGCCCGAACAGCGAGAGCGCGTTGATCGAGAAGCCGAACATCAGCATCAGGCCAAACGTACCGATGATCGACACCGGCACCGCCAACAGCGGAATGATCGACGCACGCCACGTCTGCAGGAACAGGATCACCACGAGCACCACAAGCGCCACCGCTTCCAGCAGCGTGTGCGTGACGGCTTCGATGCTCGAGCGGACGAACTGCGTCGGGTCATAGACGATGCGGTAGTCCACGCCTTCGGGAAAGTCTTCCTTCAGCTCGGCCATCGTCTTGCGCACGTCATCCGAAATCTGCAGCGCGTTGGAACCCGGCGCCTGGAAGATCGGAATGGCCACCGCCTGCTTGTTGTCGAGCAGCGAGCGCAGGCCGTATTCCGACGCAGCCAGTTCGATGCGGGCCACGTCACGCAGGTACGTGACGGCGCCATCGGGCGAACTCTTCAGGATGATGTCGCCGAATTCCTGTTCGGTCTTCAGGCGCCCCTGCGCGTTGACGGACAGTTGCAGGTCCGTGCCCGGCACCGACGGCGAACCGCCGATCACACCGGCTGCCACCTGCACGTTCTGGTCGCGGATGGCCTTGACCACTTCGTTGGCCGTCAGGCCGCGTTCGGCGACCTTGTTCGGGTCGAGCCACACGCGCATCGAGTAGTCACCCGAGCCGAACAGCTGCACCTGGCCCACGCCGCTGATCCGCGCAAGGCGGTCCTTGACGTTCAACACGGCGTAGTTGCGCAGGTACGTCATGTCGTAGCGGTCGTTGGGCGACAGCAAGTGCACCACCATCGTCAGGTCGGGGCTGCTCTTGATGGTCGTCACACCCAGGCGCTGCACCACGTCGGGCAGGCGCGGCAGTGCCTGCGACACGCGGTTCTGAACGAGCTGCTGCGCCTTGTCCGGGTCGGTGCCCAGCTTGAAGGTGACCGTCGTGGTCATGTTGCCGTCGCTGTTGGCCTGCGACTGCATGTAGAGCATGTTCTCGACGCCGTTGATCTGTTCTTCGAGCGGCGAGGCGACGGTCTCGGCAATCACCTTCGGGTTGGCGCCCGGGAACTGCGCGCGCACCACCACCGAAGGCGGCACGACCTCGGGATACTCCGAGATCGGCAATCGCCAGATCGAGATGATCCCGATCAGCAGGATCAGCGTGGATAACACGCCCGCAAAGATCGGGCGGTCCACGAAAAATTTAGAGAAGTTCATGGCTGTGAGCGATGAGGTTCAGTCGCAATCCGGCGCGCTCAGGCGCGGTCGGCCGGAAGGCGTTGGGCGTTGGCTGTAGTCTTGGCGTTCGCGGGCTTGGTTTCGGCCTTGGCGGCGGGCGCAGCGGATGTGTCGGCTTTCGCCTCGGCGGGTGCGGCCGGGGCTTCCGGCTGTGCGCCCGGCAACACCACGCGCTTGGTGACGAGGCTATCCATGGTCACCGTGTTGGGTGCCACGGCGTCGCCCGGGCGCACGCGCTGGATGCCATTCACGACGATGCGCTCGCCGGCCTTCAGACCCGACTTCACCACGCGCAGGCCGTCAACCGAGGCGCCCAGTACCACCGGGCGATAGCTCGTCTTGTTGGCGGCATCCACCACCAGGACGAACTTCTTGTCCTGGTCCGTACCGATGGCCTTGTCGCTGATGAGGATGGCGTCGTGCGGCGCGCCGGTGCTCATGCGCACGCGGGCGTAGAGGCCTGGCGTGAGGCGGCCGTCCGCGTTGTCGAGCGTGGCGCGCACGCGGATCGTGCCCGAGCGCACGTCCAGCCGGTTGTCGACGGACTGGATCACGCCCTCGCGCGTGTAGCCGTCTTCATTGGCCAGCCCGATGTAGACCGGCGTCTTCGCGCCCTGGGCGGCCTTGGCGGAGTAGCGCAGGTAGCTTTGTTCATCCGCATCGAACGCCACGTACATCGGCGAGACCGATACCAGCGTCGTCAATACCGGGGCAGCGCCACCGGCGGAGACGACGTTGCCGACCGTAATCTCAGCGCGCGACACGCGGCCCGCGACGGGCGCAACGATGTGCGTGTACTCCAGGTTCAGCTTGGCGGCTTCCAGCGCGGCGGCGGCGCCTTGCAGGTTGGCCTGTGCCTCGCGTGCGGCGTTTTCCTTCTCTTCGAACTCGCGGCGCGCGATGGCGTTGTCGGCCACCAGCTTTTGCGCACGGTCCAGCTCCGAGGTGGTGTAGGCCACGCGGGATTTGGCGGCGGTCAGCGCGGCTTGCGTGCGTGCGACTTCGGCGGCGTAGGGGCGCGGGTCGATGGTGAACAGCGCGTCGCCCTTCTTGACGATGCTGCCGTCCTTGAAGTGGACGGCGGTGACGGTGCCGCTCACCAGCGGGCGGACTTCCACGCGTTGAACGGCTTCGATGCGGCCGGAAAACTCATCCCATTCGGCCACGTTCTTGGCCAGGACCGGCGCCACATCCACCGGCGTGGCAGCGGGGGCGGCTGCCGGCTGCTGCGATGCGCCGGCACTGGAGATCAGACCGTAGGTGCCAACGGCTGCAACGCCGAGCACGGCGGCAACCGAAATGGCGAGTGTGCGTTTGGACAGGCTCATGATGACTCTCTCGATTTTGTTGGGTAAGCAAAGAGAAAAAGACTGGATAAAAGCGCTTGGGCCGCAGCGTAGAAATACGCGGGCGGCCTCGCACTCCGTTTCTTGTTGTATGGGTTCAGCCAGGCGTCTCCCCGGTCGGGTCAATGGAGGTGCGGTCCTTTCGGTCCGCACGGGGACGGCGTTTGCGCGGGACGGCCGCCTGGCGCGTCATGCCAAGGTGCCAGCGCAGGAAGCACGTCATCTCGTCTTGCGCGACCGCGCTCATCGCGATCGAGTCATGGCAGGCCTCGTTCACGCGCACGACCTGCGTGACGACGCCCGCTTCAATGAGGCACGCTGCATAGCGCTCTGCTTCGGTGCGCAGCAGGTCTTGCGGCGCAGTGAGCAGCAGGGCGGGGGGCAGGCCCTGCAGACGGCGCGATTCCACCGGCGCGGCATAGGGGTGCACGCGCTCGGTCGGGCGGGGCAGGTACTGGCGATAGCAATCGGCACAGACTTCAGCAGAGTTGTCTGCGTTGGCCAGGTGGTCGGGGCGCACGCGTGCCATGGTTGGATCGAGCATCGGCGCGATCAGGACCTGTGCACGCAGGTGCGGGCCGCCGCGGTCGCGCGCAATCATCGACAGCGCGGCCGACAGGTTGCCGCCGGCGTCATGTCCGGCCACGGCAATGCGGCGACGATCAATACCCCATGCGCCAGCATGGTCCGCCATGCAGCACAGCGCGGCGTATACATCTTCCGGGGCGGCCGGAAAAGGCGCTGCGGGCGCCAGCGAATAGCCGACCGTCACCACCACCGCCGGCAATGTGGCCGCCAGGTGGCGCGCCGGCGCATCTGCGTCGTTAATCGAGCCGCGCACGAAACCGCCGCCATGCAGGTACAGCACGCCAGGGCGGCGCAGCGGTGCGGCGGCATCGTCGGTGTCCATTTCTGGGCGGAACACACGCAGGCGGATCCGGCCCGCGTAGCCCTGCGTCCAATAGTCTTCGGCCGTGACCTCGCGCGGCAACGGCGCCACGCCGGCCGTTTCCTTGCACGCAGAAGCTTGCTCAGGCAGCGTCGATGCTGCGTCGCGCAAATTGTTATTCAGTGCAACATTTGTGGGAGCGGGCGTTGCGTACGGTCGCGCTGGGCGAACAGCGGCCGATGCCGCATCGCTGGGCGGCGAGCGATCCGAAACAACGAGGCGCGGTGGAGAAGAACCCATGATGTCAGGCAGGGCTTACCTTTGCGGATCACCCGGATATCGATGGGCTGAATGATGGTGATTAGACGAACGCGGATAAATGCCTATAATTAGACATCACTATTAGTTGCAGCCGAACAATCAGAATTTACGGTTGTGCTACAAAGTGTCCATGCTCAAGGCCGATCTTGTTGCACTGCGAAAACCCGTAGTCGCAGCTTTCCTGATCGCGCCTGATGCTCAGAACGCGTGCGTGTTCTGGAGCATGAGCAGACCCCTTGATTCCACAAGTCCGGCGCATTGCCCGTTTTGATTCGGGCAGTGCGCCCGCCCCGTGGAGTCCGTCCCTAAGGAGCCGCAGATGGATCGCTTGCAGGCCATGCAGGTTTTCACGCGCGTTGTGGAAGCCAGCAGCTTCACCAAGGCTGCCGACAGCCTTCAGTTACCCCGCGCCACGGTGACGAACCTGGTGCAAAGCCTTGAGGCGCATCTCGGCGTGCGCCTGTTGCACCGGACCACGCGCCGCGTGAATGTCACCGCCGATGGCGCTGCGTATTACGAGCGCTGCGTGCGTCTGCTCGGCGATCTTGAAGAGACGGAGGCTGCGTTCTCGCAAAGCTCGTCGGGCGCACGCGGCACCTTGCGCATCGACGTGCCTGCGTCGATTGGCAAACGGTTGCTTGTGCCGCGCATTCGCGATTTTCACGAGGCGTACCCCGATCTTCAGTTGGAGATCGGCATGAGCGACCGCACCGTCGACCTCGTGCAGGAAGGCGTGGATTGCGCGGTGCGCGGCGGCGAATTGCAGGACTCCAGCCTCGTCGCGCGGCGCATCGGCCAATTGTCGATGGTCAATTGCGCGTCACCGGAATACCTTGCCCGCTGCGGCACGCCCAAGACGTTGGAAGACCTGCAGGACCACACGGCGGTGAATTACTTCTCAGCGCGCAACGGCCGCCGCATGGATTGGGATTTCGTGATCGACGGGCAGAAGCAGATCCATAAGGTCCGCAGCATGGTGTCCGTCAACGATGCCGAATCGGCAGTGGCGTGCGGGCTGCATGGCCTCGGGCTGCTGCAGACTTCGCGCTTCCTGGTGTACGAGCATTTGATGTCGGGCGCGCTGGTGGAAGTGCTGCCGGACTATATTTCCGAGCCGGTGCCCGTATCGGTGGTGTATCCGCACAACCGGCACCTGTCGCCCAAGGTGCGGGTGTTTGTGGACTGGGTGGCGACGCTGTTTGCCGACCATCCGTGCCTGCAGCTCAAGGAAAATCCGCGACTGCACATTGTTAGCGCCGCCTGAACAGTTATTTCCGCAAAGTCGCATTTATCAGACGGGAGCAACGATCTATTCTGCCTTCCAAGCGCAACAACGAGCGCAAACGAACAAGGAATCGATCATGAACTCCCGCCTCTTCTCCGCCTTCTCCCGTCGCGCTGTCCTGGCCATGGTGGCCACCGTGTCGGCTTCCGCCACGCTGCTGTCGCAGCCCGCAACGGCGTCCATCCAGCCCAACTTTGACGCTCCGGCCGCAACGCAGGCTGGTCGCTTTGATCCGTACACGCAAGGCGCTGACCGTCAGGCCGACACGTATGGCTACCTGTCGTGGAAGAGCGATCGTTTTGACCCGTACAGCCAAGGCGCGGATCGCCAGGCTGATACGTATGGCTACCTGTCGTGGAATGGCGATGCGAGCTATCCGAACGGTGGCGCTGCATCGCGCGCATAAACCGCGCAGCGACTGAATTTATCCTCCTCCCTGTTTGCGGCGTGACTTCAGCGGTCACGCCGCATTTTTATTGTTCGGGCGGTCGGCAGACCCTTTGGCGCTAACGTGCCAAGGCACCCATGTTGGGTTGGGAGTATCGTGGCAGGCATGCAGACCGTCGTGCTCACGTTCGATTCCGGCCTCACGCCGCTTCTTCCGATTGCGTTGCGTGGGCATCCCGTTGTGCGCGCGTGGGCAGAGGGCGCCACGCTCAAGCACGCCATCGAGGCGCTTGGGGTGCCACATACTGAGATTGGCCAGGTGCTGGTGGATGGCCGGGCCATGGCGCTGGAGGCGTTGTTGCCGGCCCGGGGCCACGTGGCCGTTTCAGCTGTGGAGCCCTTCTTGCCGGCGGCGCCGCTGCACTTCCTGTGCGACGCGCACCTGGGCGCCACGGCGCGCCTGCTGCGCATGGCCGGTTTCGATACCGCCTACGACAACAACTACGCCGACGCGGCCATCGAAGCGCTCGCCCACGAGGAAGACTGGATCGTGCTGTCGCGTGACCGTGAGCTTCTCAAGCGGCGCGGCATCCGGCGTGGCGCGTTCATCCGTGCGCGCGAGCCGCAGGCACAGATGCGTGAAATCGTCACACGCCTGCGGCTCGCTGATGTGGCGAAGCCGTTTTCGCGCTGTCTCGAGTGCAATGTGCTGCTGCGGATGCTGAGCCCGGAAGAGGCTTCCGCCAGCGTGCCGCCCCGCGTGCGTGAGCGCCAGCGGCTCTTTAGCACCTGTGATGTCTGCCGCCGCGTCTATTGGCCCGGTTCGCACTGGGCGCGCATGAATGCCGTGCTGGCCGACATGCTGTGGCCCGAGGCCGGCGCATCGGCTGACTCAGCGGAAACCGCCGAGCGCATGCCGCGCACTGGCAGCGCAGGCGCCTGACTACTGGGGCGACGCGTTGCGCAAATCGGCGACGAAGCGTTCGCGCCAGATGGTGAGATTGGCCGCACGCAGCCTATCCATCATGTGGGCGTAGCGCGCCTTGCGTTCTTCCAGCGGCATCGTCAACGCACGGTTCAGCGCCTCGGCCATGCCGCGCGTGTCATACGGGTTGACGATCAGTGCGGCATCCAGCTCGCGCGCCGCGCCGGCAAAGCGCGACAGCACGAGCACCCCCGGGTCTTCCGGGTCTTGCGCGGCCACGTATTCCTTGGCGACGAGGTTCATGCCGTCACGCAGGGGCGTGACATAACCGATCTGCGAGCTGCGGAAAAGCGCCATCAGCACGCGCCGTTCGTACTGCTTGTTGATGTAGCGGATGGGTGTCCAGTCCAGCTCCGAATGCTTGCCGTTGATGCGGCCTGACTCGGCTTCCAGTCGCTGCCGGATCTGCTGATAGCTCTGCACGTCCTGGCGCGAGGTCGGCGCAATCTGGATGAACGTCACATGCCTGCGGTGGTCCGGAAAATCATCCAGCAACTGCTCGAACGCGCGGAAGCGTTCCGGCAAGCCCTTCGAATAATCCAGCCGGTCCACGCTCATGATGAGCTTCGTGGGCTGCTGACCTTGGCCTTGCCCCTGAGGTGCAATCCTCTCGCCGCGCACACTCGCATGCCGTGCGAACGGATTGCGCCGTGCCAACGACGCCTTCGCCTGCTGCGCGATCTCGTCCGGATGCACGCCGATCGGGTAGACCTCGGCGCGCAGCGTGTGGCCATAGGCGTGCACGGGGCCGTTCTGTTCCTTTTGTTCGATGTAGCCGCGCGCCTCGCGCTCGATGTAGTCGTAGAAGGCGACACGATCGGTCTCGGTCTGGAAACCGACCAGATCGTACGCACACAGCGCGCGCATCAGGTCTTCATGCGGCGGAATCGTCGTCAGGATTTCCGGCGACGGAAACGGAATGTGCAGGAAGAACCCGATGCGGTTGGTGAGCCCCAGCGCGCGGCACTCCGCGGCAAAGGGGATCAGGTGATAGTCGTGTACCCAGAGGATGTCGTCGGGCTGCACCAGCGCCTTGAGCTGATGTGCAAACTGCGCATTGACGCGCCGGTAGCCGTGGTATTCCTGGCGCTCGTAGCGCGACAGATCCACGCGGTAGTGGAAGATCGGCCACAGCGTTGCGTTGGCAAAACCGCGGTAGTACTGGTCGTAGTCCTTGCGGTTCAGGCCGACGGTGGCATAGGTGATGTTGCCCTTGGTGACGATGTTCGGCTCGTGCGACACGGTGGTCGCGGTTTCGCCGCTCCAGCCAAACCAGATGCCGCCGGTTTCGCGCAGCGCGTCGAACACGCCAACGGCCAGGCCCCCCGCCGTCCCCTGGCCTTCGGCAACGGGCGCGACGCGGTTGGAAACCACAATGAGTCGGCTCATGTGGCACCTCGCTCGGACGGGGCCGTGAGCGTTGCCAGCCAGGCCCGCAATGCCGCCGCATCTGGCACGCGCCAACGCGCCTGGCTCGGGCCTGCGCCGACCTTGATCGACCAGCCGTCCAGCGCATTGACGGCATCGAACGCGCTTTCATCGGTCAGGTCGTCGCCGGCAAACAGCACGGTGCGGCCCATGAAAGGCGGCTCGGTCATCAGTGTGTGGACCACATCGCCCTTGCTGGCGCCACGCGGTTTGAGTTCGACGACCATCTTTCCCGCCTGCAGGCGCACGTGGTCGGCATAGCTGCGCGCGAGACGGTCGGCCAACGTCAGCACGGCGTTTTCGGCTTCAGGTGCGTGGCGGTAGTGCAGGGCAAACGCAATGCCCTTGCTCTCCAGCACCACGCCGGAGAACTGCGTCGACAACTGCGTGAGTTCTGCGCGCAACTCGCGCTCCAGTTGCGCGAGTGCATCTGCGTCAGCGTTCAGGCGGACGAAGCCGCCGTCTGCATAGCGGCGTTCGGCGCCGTGCACACCGGCGATGACGAGGCCGGGCAGAGACAGGCGCGACTCCACGTCATGCACCGTGCGCCCGCTGATGATCGCCAACGCGCCCCCGCTGGCGGCATGCAGCGCGGCCAGTGTTTCGCGCAGCGGCGCAGAAACATGCACCGCTTCGGGTTGCGGCGCGATATCGACGAGGGTGCCGTCAAAGTCGAGCAGGAAGGCCGTTCGGCCCAGGTCGAGCGAGGGCAGGGGCGCCGCGTTGGCAGAAGACTGGGGAGAGACGTTCTTGGACAAACCGGTTCTGGTGAATGTGCGTGATGCGCCTGTTCACGCAAGAACCGGGCCGACCGCGCCCGCCGTTGTCATTTCGGCATTCGCGGCGGGCGGGAGAGGGTGGCGAGATTGTAAAAATGGGCACGTGATGCAAAACCTTCACATCCCACGTGCCCAAGGCGTCACAGCGATGCCGCCAGACGCGTTCCCTGGTCGATCGCGCGTTTGGCGTCCAGTTCGAGCGCCTCGTCCGCACCACCGATGACGTGCACCTTTGCGCCGCCCGCCTGCAGCGGCGCAACGAGTTCGCGCAATGGCTCTTGCCCGGCGCACAGCACGATGGAGTCAACCGGCAGCCATTCGGCGGCCTCGCGTTTTTCGCCGTAGCTCACGAGCAGGCCTTCGTCGCCGATGCGCTCGTAGTTCACGCCACCCACCATGCGCACGCCCAGATTCTTGAGGCTGGTCCGATGAATCCAGCCCGTGGTCTTGCCGAGACCGCCGCCGAGTTTGCCGGCACGCCGCTGCAGCAGGACGATGTCGCGCGCGGGTGTTTGCGGTTCGGGGCGGATGCCATCCACACCGCCACGCACTTCGGTCGGATCACCCACGCCCCATTCGGCGCGCCACGTCTGCAGATCGAGCGTGGGCGAGTGGCCATCAAGCGCGAGGAATTCCGCTACGTCAAAGCCGATGCCGCCTGCACCGACAATCGCGACGCGCTTGCCCACCGGCTTGCGATGGCGCAGCACATCGATGTACGACAGCACGCTCGGATGGTCCTGCCCCGGAATCTTCGGGTTGCGCGGCGATACGCCCGTCGCGATGATGATCTCGTCGTACTTGGCCGCAAGAAGCTGCGGCGCATCCACGCGTGTACCGAGGCGCAGCGTCACGCCCGTTGCTTCGACGCGGCGCGTGAAGTAACGCAGCATCTCGTGAAACTCTTCCTTGCCCGGGATCGTCTTTGCCATGTTCAACTGGCCGCCGAGTTCCGGTGCTGCGTCGAACAGGTCGACGGCGTGCCCACGTTCGGCCAATGTGATGGCTGCCGACAGGCCGGCAGGCCCTGCGCCGACCACCGCAAACCGCCGCTTGGCCGGCGTGGGGCGAATGACGAGTTCGGTCTCATGACATGCGCGCGGGTTGACGAGGCAGCTCGCAATCTTGGCCTTGAAAGCGTGGTCCAGACACGCCTGGTTGCAGGCGATGCAGGTGTTGATGTCCTGCGCGCGGTTCGTGGCGGCCTTGCGTACGAAGTCGGCATCGGCCAGCAGCGGCCGGGCCATCGAAACCATGTCGGCGCACCCGTCGGCCAGCACGGCCTCCGCCACCTCGGGCGTGTTGATGCGGTTGGACGTCACCAGCGGAATGCCGACCTCGCCCTTCATCTTCTTCGTGACCCACGCAAACGCCGCACGCGGCACGCTCGTCGCAATGGTCGGGATGCGCGCCTCGTGCCAGCCGATGCCCGTGTTGATGATGGTGGCACCCGCGCGCTCCACGGCCTTGCCAAGCTGCACGACTTCTTCCCACGAGCTGCCGTCGGGAATCAGGTCGATCATCGACAGGCGATAGATGATGATGAAATCCTTGCCGACCGCCTCGCGCGTGCGCTGGACGATTTCCACGGGCAGGCGCATGCGGTTGGCATAGCTGCCGCCCCAGTCGTCCGTGCGCTTATTGGTGTGGGTGACGAGGAACTGGTTGATGAAGTAGCCCTCGGAACCCATGATCTCGACGCCGTCGTAGCCGGCTTCGCGGGCCAACTGGGCGCAATGCACGAAGGCGCGAATCTGCCGCTCGATACCGCGCACCGACAACTCGCGCGGCGTGAACGGGCTGATGGGTGAGCGCAGCGCCGTGGGCGCAACGGCGAACGGGTGATAGCCATAGCGGCCGGTGTGCAGGATCTGCAGGGCGATCTTGCCGCCTTCTTCATGCACGGCGTTGGTGACCGTGCGGTGGCGGCGCGCAGCGCCATGTGTGGCGAGGCGCCCGGCAAAGGGCTTGGTCCAACCCGCAATATTCGGTGCGAATCCGCCGGTGACCATCAGGCCGACATCGCCGCGAGCGCGCTCGGCAAAGTAGGCGGCCAGCCGGTCGAAGTGGTTGCCATCTTCCAGCCCAGTGTGCATCGAGCCCATCAACACGCGGTTCTTGAGCGTGGTGAAGCCAAGGTCGAGCGGTTGGAGCAGGTGGGGGTAAGGCGAGGAGGGCGTGGAGGAGGACATGTCCGGCGCAGGGCAGCGGCGCTGCGATGAGGTGGAAACGCGCCGGACGGTAGCACCCAAGCGCCCGTTGGAACAACAGGGCGGGGTTCTAGATGTGTGGGCTGCGCGTCAGGATTTTCCCGACTTATTCGTGTCGTCTTCGACTGGCTTGCCGAGCAGCGCCTTCAGCAGTTTGTTCTGGGGAATCGCCTTGCCGGTGCCCTGGCCGGGCTTGCCGGTGCGCTGGCTGTCGCGCTTGAGATTGTTGGCGATCTTGAGGCCCTTGAGTTTTTCGAGGTCGGTTTTCTTCACGATGAGGTCCGCAATGGGATACATGAACTGCGTGTTACGCTCGGCAGGATACGCGAATTGCCCCACCCCCGGTTCGCCCACGCCTTGTCTTTCTGCATTTCCGCTGCCGCAGTGACTGCATTCACGCCGCCCGCCACGCCTGTTCCAGATCTGTTCCAGCCCAGCCTGCAAGACTGGGCCGAGCAGCCTGTCCAAGCCTTTGAGCACTGGCTGGCCGCACGCGGCTATCGTGAATCGTCGGCGACGGTGTATCGCGCGATGTGGCGCAAATGGCTGCGCTGGGCCGAGTCGCACCAACGCGCATTGGCCGACTGGAGCGCGGGCGACATCGCCGCCTTTCTCGACGAATCGGGCCTGACCAAGCTGCATCGTTACCGCTACGCGCGCTTGATCGAACGCGTCTTCCATCAGATCGAACAACAACGCACGGGCACGCACAACCCTGCAAGTTCCGCAGTACAGCAGAAGCTTGCGGAGGGCGAGAACGATCCGACCACGTTCCTTTCGTTGGCCGAACGCGCGGCAATCGAGGCGTCACTGGAGGTGGGTGCGCAGGCCGGCGAGGCTGCGGCCAACGCCAGCGCGTTCAAGCTGGCGCGCGACCGCGCACTTGTCGCCGTGTGCCATGGCGCGGGGCTGAAGGTCGCGCAGGTGCAATCGTTGCTGCTGCGCCAAGTGGATGAGTCGCTGGAGACGATCACCGTCGAGCGCTCGCGCGGCCCGTCGTACCAAGCGCCCGTGCTTGAGGCCGCGCGTCCTGCACTGGCCGCGTGGCTAGCGGTTCGCGCACACGCAGAGGTGCCGGGCGAGCGCGTATTCGTTGCCGATGCCGGCGGACGTGTTATGCACGCAGCGTCGGTCTATCGGCGCGTTGAGGCTTGGCTTGCGGCGTTGCCGGCGTTGCTGCACCGCAGCGAACGGCTGTCGCCACAGACGCTGCGCAACGGCTACACCGCCGCACTGTTCGACGCTGGCGCGGACCCTGCTGAGGTGGGGTACGCGCTGGGCCTGCGCGATGCGACCTCGGCATGGCGGTTGCGCGCAGCCTATGCTGAGTGGCAGGCCGCTGCTCATCCGGACCGACAGGCGTAGGCCGATTTTTGTACAACGCAGGCTGTAAACCGCCCGCAAGCGGAGAGCAGGCTTTGCTATGATCGCGCTGTTTTACGCGCTGCGAAGCGGGTCGGCGTAGCGCAAAACGACGATGCCGAGGTCAAACCGGCACGCTAGCTCTCTCCTTCCTCGATACCTCGCACCCCATGACAGAAACGATTCTGCTGACCGGCGCTACCGGCTACATCGCCTCGCACACCTGGGTTGAACTTCTGGATGCGGGCTACCAGGTGATCGGTCTCGACAACCTCTGCAACAGCAGCTCGACCGTGCTCTCGCGCATCGAGCAGATCACGGCCAAGACGCCAAAGTTCGTGCAAGGCGACGTGCGTGACCGCCGCCTGCTCGACGACCTCTTTGCCAGCTCGCGCATCTCTGCGGTCATCCATTTTGCGGCGCTCAAGTCGGTTGGCGAATCGGTGCAGAAGCCGCTGGCCTATTACGACAACAACATGGGCGGGCTGGTGACGCTGTGTGCGGCCATGGCGCATGCGAATGTGCGTCAGCTGGTGTTCAGCTCGTCGGCAACGGTGTATGGCAATCCGCATACCGTGCCGATCACCGAGTCGTTCCCGCTTTCGGCCACCAACCCGTACGGCCAGACCAAGGTGATGGGCGAGCAGGTGCTGCGCGACCTGGAGATTTCCAATGCCGCGTGGCAGATCGCTTACCTGCGTTATTTCAATCCGGTAGGCGCGCATCACAGCGGCCTGATCGGCGAAGACCCACGCGGCATCCCCAACAATCTGATGCCGTATGTGGCACAGGTAGCGGTGGGCAAGCGCGAGAAGCTTTCCATTTACGGCGGCGACTGGCCCACGCCCGACGGCACCGGCGTGCGCGACTACATCCACGTGGTCGACCTTGCGCGCGGGCACCTGTCGGCGCTCGACACGCTGCGCCGCGATGGCCGCGGCTTTACCGTCAACCTCGGCACGGGCCGCGGGTATTCGGTTCTGGAAGTGGTG
The DNA here is from genome assembly GCF_016466415.2 of Ralstonia pickettii. Classification (NCBI taxonomy): domain Bacteria; kingdom Pseudomonadati; phylum Pseudomonadota; class Betaproteobacteria; order Burkholderiales; family Burkholderiaceae; genus Ralstonia; species Ralstonia pickettii. Next base: position 1,003,642 of record NZ_CP066772.2, read on the forward strand.
GAGGCCTACAAGCGCGCCAGCGGCAAGCCGGTACCGTATCAGATCGTGGATCGCCGCCCCGGCGATATTGCCGCCTGCTATGCCGATCCGGCGCTGGCTGCGTCGCTGCTGGGGTGGCGCGCGCAATACGGCATCGAGCGCATGTGTGAGGATTCGTGGCGTTGGCAAAGCATGAATCCGGACGGCTTTCAAACCCGTGGTTGATGCATTGAACTACTCGAACCCACAGGAGACGCCCCTTCGTGGATAAGGCGTTGATCGCCCACCTGGTCAATATGCTGGCGCAGGCGTTGTTGCCTGCGTTGCTGCCGTTTGTCGTGGCCTGCGGCGCGGGCAGTCTGCTGCTGCGTCTGCTTGATGACTTGCGCAGTGCGACGGCCCCGCGCACGCGCGTGCCACTGGTGATGACAGCGTTGTTCTCGGCGGTCGGGCTGTGGGCAGTGCCGCTGCTGCCGCTGCTTGTGCATTGGCCGCTGCACGAAGGCCCCGCGGTGCTTGTGATGACGCTCGCGTCGTTCTGCTGGAGCCTGGCTGTGGCGGCGCTGTGGTGCGTGCTGGGCGGCCGTGCGGGCCTGATGCGCGCCCTGTTGCTCGGCGTGTTGCTGAGCGTAAGCGGCCCCGTGGCGGTGTTGCTGCTGGCCGGCGTGACCAGCTTCAGCGCCACCGCCTGGGAAGACGCCGGGCTGCTCGGCATCGTCATGGTGCTGTCGGCGGTGGCGTGTGCGGCGGCGCTGCAGCTTGCCCTCTCGGCGCGGTCGGGGGCGACCGGGGTTGCGGTACGCCGCCCGGGCGTGAGTCTGTTTGTCAGCGTGCTGTTTGGCGTTGCGTTGACGGCGGATGCGGTGTACACGGCGTCGCTCGCAGGCTCGTTTTCGACGCTTTCCGACATGCCCGGCAATGCGCCGGCAGGGTTGCGGTTGCTGCTCGTGGTGGGTGCGGCTGCAACAGTGCTCGCTGCTTTGCTGCTGGGCTATCGGGATCGTGCAACAGGCGACACAGCGGCCGCCGTTGCCACACGCGAAATCCGTCTGCGCAAGGAAACCGTGCAGGCGCTCAACGACCTGGAGCAGAGCTACCGCCGCCGCGAGGCCGAACTCGTTGCCCGCCATCAACTGCTGCTCGACGGCGCAGATGTCGGCCTGTGGGAGTTCGATCTGGTCACCCGCGCTGCGCAGTTCTCCGCGCGCTTTGCCGCCATGCTGGGCTACACGCTCAAGGAGATCGGTCCAAGCACGAGCGAGTATCTCCGTCTGGTGTACCCGGATGATCTGCCCATGGTGCTGAATCGCATCCAGGCGCATGTTGACGGCACTACGCCGGCGTACGTGGCGGAATTCCGCATGCGGCACAAGGACGGCAGCTATCGCCAGATTGCTGCGCACGGCGTGGCAGTGCGCGACGCCGGTGGCAATGCCGTGCGCATGGCAGGGTCGCATATCGAGGTGGCTGCAAAAGCAGCCTCGGCAGGGGTTGCCGGCTCAGCCGCTTCGATCGTTGCCGAGGCACCGGAAACGCTGCGTCGCCATGGCTTGTGGGAATCGTGGACGCCTGCCGACCATCCCGCCGCAGAAGCTGTCGCACCGCAGACAGAATCGACATCACCGCCTGGGCCCACTACGACGTCCACAGGCGGCGCGCTTCCCAGCATCAATCCCGACGCCTTGCGTTGAGGCGTCTTTCTCTGTGTCCCCTTTCCTCCGCGGTGACTTGGCACTTGGGTAGATGTCCTACTCAAGTTTTTCGTATAGGTGTTCGATAGCTCAAGCAGAGCGTGTGTAATCGCGCCAGGGGAGCGCCGCGATCGGTAACTGTGCCTAGCGGACAAAAAGAAAACGCTTGGAGGAAGGAAGATGAATCGACTCACGCTTCGTCAGAAGCTGTGGCTGCCACTTGTCCTGAGTTGGCTTTGTCTGTTGTTGATCACATTGTGGAGCACCTGGGAGACCCGCACCCTGCGCCTGGAAGAACGCCAGCGCGACTTGCAGAACATCAGTGAATCCGTATTCAGCATCATCAAAGACTACGGACAGATGGCGCAAGACGGTAAGCTCACCGCCGACGAGGCGCGTGCCCAGGCCCTCGCGCGCATCAAGATGATCCGCTACGGCAAGGATGGCTACTTCAGCATCAACCAGACCAACTCGGTGATGGTGATGCATCCGATCAAAGCCGAAATGAACGGCAAGGACATGTCGGGTTTTACCGACCCGGCAGGGAATCATCTGTTCGAGGAAATCTCTCGCGTGGGCAAGAGCGGCGGCGGCTTTGTCGATTACCTATGGCCCAAGCCCGGCGCGGAAGCGCCGCAGCCGAAGAAGAGCTACGTGCTGTATTACCAGCCTTGGGACTGGTGCCTCGTCACGGGCACGTATATGGACGACATCGAGACCGCATTCCACGCGTCGCTAGTCAAGGCGCTGGGGCTGCTGTTTGGTGTCGGCTTGCTGATGACTGTGGTGGTCGTGGCCGTTACGCGCAGCCTGCAGCGCCAGTTGGGTGGCGAGCCCGCTTATGCCGCCCGCATTGCCGGCCGCATCGCCGCGGGTGATCTGGCTGTGCCGGTTGAAACCCGCTCGGGGGATCGCGACAGCATGCTCTACGCCATGGCGCAGATGCAGCGTGAGCTGACGGGCACGATCGGCAACATCAAGAGCTCGGCGGATTCCATTGCCAGCGCCACCAAGCAGATCGCTGCCGGCAATGCCGACCTGTCGCAGCGTACGGAGCAGCAGGCCTCGTCGCTGGAAGAAACGGCGTCGAGCATGGAGGAACTGACGAGCATCGTGAAGCAGAACGCCGACAATGCGCGTCAGGCGAGCACGCTGGCCGTCAATGCGTCGGATATTGCGGTCAAGGGCGGAGAGGTGGTCGGGCGCGTGGTCGAGACCATGTCCGGCATCAACGAGAGCAGCAAGAAGATTGCCGACATCATCGGTGTGATCGAGGGCATCGCTTTCCAGACCAACATCCTGGCGCTGAACGCTGCCGTGGAGGCCGCCCGCGCGGGCGAGCAGGGCCGAGGCTTTGCCGTGGTGGCGGGCGAAGTGCGCAGCCTGGCGCAGCGCTCGGCGAGCGCTGCCAAGGAAATCAAGGACCTGATCGGCGATTCGGTGGGCCGGGTGCAGAACGGATCGGCGCTGGTGGAAGAGGCTGGCGTGGTGATCCAGGACGTGGTGACTGCCGTGAAGCGCGTAACGGACATCATGGGCGAGATCTCGGCGGCGTCCGACGAGCAGAGTTCCGGCATCGAGCAGGTCAACCAGGCCGTGAACCAGATGGACGAAGTCACGCAGCAGAATGCTGCGCTCGTGGAGCAGGCTGCGGCCGCTGCGCTGTCGCTGGAAGAGCAGGCGCAATTGCTGCGTACGGCTGTGGGGCGCTTCCAGGTATAACTGCGCCTGACCACGGTCAGCCAGACATGCAAAAGGCCGGCAAATTCGCCGGCCTTTCTCTTTGTGGTTTCCGGCGCGCCTCTTTGTGCGGGCTCGGAATGCCGCGCTGGAAGCGCTGCTCAGGCGACCAGAAAATCCTCCATCTTCCGGCCCGACGAAAGCTCCTTTACCAGCCAGCCCGGGCGCTTGCCACGGCCCGTCCAGGTATTGCCGTTGTTGTCGCGGTAACGCACCGGCACCTTACGGCCAGCCTTCTTCGAGGCCACGGCACCCTTGGCGCCAAAACCGAGGTCTTCGGCGGTCAGGCCGTATTCCACGATCTTGTGCTTGATTTCAGCGATCACCGTCGCTTGTTCATTTGCCCGAAGTTCATCGGCTTGGCGCTGCAGTTCAGAGATCTTCTGAACGATTTCCTTGTAAGTCGGCATTATGGATTCCTCAACTTTGCAATTGAAACGCGGGCACGCTCCCCGTAGCCCAGCGCATTATAACGACTTTGCCATTGAGAATTGAATTTCGTTAAGACCTCATGTCAACGACGTGGATTTTCTGCCTCACTTTACTTTGCGCTAACCTGCATGGGATGGGCGTTTACGCGATGTGTCGAAATCGTAAACATATGAACCATTGCAAAACCATTGGGCCATATTGCAATCGAGGCAACGCACCAACTACGCAATCCCTATTCAATTCTTTTCTTATGTGACTGCTTCATTGCTTCGGCAATTGCCGGTGGTCTTGGCCTAATATCGGCGAATGCGAAGATGAAAGGTTGCTGAAGCGTGATACCGAATGCGTCAAAATGGCGCATTTTCTGTGCCGCCTGTTCAGGCGTACTCGACTCCGAGCAACCCTTGAAAATCCTTGGCTGGCATCGGACGCGCCAGCAGATAACCCTGAACCTGGTCGCATTGCAGATTCACCAGGGCCTGCATTTGCGCTTCGGTTTCCACGCCCTCCGCCACCACGGTCATGTCCAGCGAGTGCGCCATCGCGCAAATGGCGCGAATGATGGCGGCTGCCTCGGGCGGATTGTCATCGAGCGCGGAGACGAATGCGCGATCGATCTTGATCTGCTGGGCGCGAAATCGCTGCAGATAACTGAGGCTGGAATAACCGGTCCCGAAATCGTCAATGGCCACCTCGAAGCCGAGCGACTGGATCTGACGGATGACCGCGATGCTTTGGCTGGCATCGCGCATGGCCGCGGTCTCGGTGATCTCGAACATCAATCGATGTGCGGCAACCTGATAGCGATGCAGGATCTGCGACAGACGCTGCACGAGATCAGGTTGCTGGAATTGCCGTGGCGAGAGGTTGACGGCAATGCGCTGCGGCGCCATACCGATGGCATCCCAGTGCATGATCTGGCGACAGACTTCTTCGACCACCCAGTCGCCCAGTTCGACGATGGTGCCGGTGCGTTCTGCCAATGGGATGAACTCCGCTGGCGACACCGGGCCAAGCTCCGGGTGGTTCCAGCGCAGAAGTGCTTCAGCGCCCGCCATGGCCTGCGTGCGCGCGTCGTACTTCGGCTGGTAATACACCGACAGCTGCCCGTTGAGGGCCGCATGCGAGAGCGCACGTTGGATCTGCAGCACGCGGTGTGCCGTGGTGTTCAGGCGCGGCTCGAAGAAGCGGTAGGCGTTGCCGGTGGATTGCTTGCAATCGAACATGGCCGTGTCGGCATGTTCAAGCAGCGTGTCTGCCGTCGCGCCGTTGTGAGGATGAACGACTACGCCAATGCTGGCGGTCGCGCGCAGGCGCCGGCCTTCCACTTCCACCGATTCACGCAGGCGGAACAGCAGCTTGTCGCCAATGGTGGCGGCAGCCTCGGGCAGCGCCAGACCTTCAACGAGGATGCCGAATTCGTCGCCGCCAAGGCGTGCCACGGTGTCTTCGCCGCGAATCGCCTGGCGCAGGCGCTCGGCAATGATCTGCAGCACACGGTCACCGGCGTTGCGGCCGTATTGGTCGTTGATCTGCCCGAAATTGTCGAGATCCAGATAGAAGAGGGCAAACGGACGCCCGCGTCGCGTGGACGACAGGATTGCCGCCTCCAGCGCTTCGCGCAGATGCAGGCGGTTCGGCAGGCCGGTCAGCGCGTCGTGGAGTTGGGGCCGGGGCGTCTGGTTTGCCACGCGCGCCAGCGAAGCTTCCAGGTGCGCCTGCGCCGAGTCGACACGGGTCTCGAGCATCATCAGCACCGCGTGCAGGCCCAGTGCGATCAACACGCCGCCGGCGCTGAGCATGATGACGGGCACGATATGCATCGTTGATTCATCGGCCGGCCAAGCGGCGGCGCACGGCCACAGCACGAGCGATAGCACCGCAGTTGTCGCCAGCACGGCTGCGGCACGTGCGCGCAGACCCACGGCGGCGCGGCGCTGCGCGGGCGGCATATGAAATGCCATGCACATCGCCAAGCACACGCCTGCACCAAGCACCAGCGTGCCGCCGCCCCAGCCAAGCACGGCGCGGCGCAGCGACAATGCCTGGTCATGCACCCAGGGGCGTGTCAGATACAGCTCCATCGTCAACAGGCCGATGCCAAGCGCCACGGCGCCCATGGCAATGCTGCGTCGTTGCGGAGCCGGTGCGCCATTGGAAGCCGAAGTCTCCGGCAACACGATAGAGAAAGCTGCCAGCGAGGCCGCCAGCGCTGTCATGAGTGTCGCCACAATGGGCGCGGATACGGCCGCACCGACCTGCCGATGCAGGCCGAGCTGGCCGAGCCAAAGTCCCGACCACAGCCCAATGCCAAGAATGACCGCACAGGCGATGCGCCAGTTGCGGCGTTTTGCGATCGTCGAGCCCCCCGGCAGACGTGTCGCAGCGTCCAGTGCGGCAAACGTGGTCAGCCCAGTGCTGACCCACGCAAACAGCAGCAGCGCAATATGGAAATCGTTATGCATGCGAGCGCATCCGGCGCGGCCCCCCGATCTACGACCAGCGCCTAGTCTGTGTTTTGCGGCGAGGATAGCGCAAAAGCCTGTCGTTTCAGGCCGCGAAAAGGCGCGTTTGTTGCGCGTTATTCACAGAATGCGTCGGGATCATTCGCCGTTACCGCTTCGCATCAAGCAAGCATGACGGCGCCACGCCTGTCTTGGGGGATCGGCAGAAACCGCCGAAACGTGAGCCGGGTATACGCGGATGGCTCGCCGCTCGTGATTGGGCGTTGGAAGTCAGGCGAAGGGGGGAGGAAAATCGCGCACGGACTCAGGCGTTGAGGCGGCCCCGCCGGCGCGCAGCCGGAGTGGCAGCGCCAGCACGTTCCAGATCGACGCTGGGCAACAGATGCAGCAGGCGCACAAGCTCAGACTGGCGATGCGTGCCGGTCTTGCGCAGGATGTCACGGATGTGCACGCGCACCGTGTGCAGCGAAAGGAATTCGCGCTCGGCAATTTCCTGCAGGGTTTCGCCTGCGGCCAGCCGTGCGGCGACGATGCATTCCTTGTTGGTCAGCCCGAAGAGCGAGGCGAGCACGCCGGCGTCCATGACGGACCGTGCCTCGGAGTTGCCGACCAGCACCAGCGCCAGCGGCGAGGCCCAGGCCGAACGCATCGCATCGGAAGGCGTGAGCGGCGTGGCAATGAACGGTACCGGGCGGCCATCGCGCGCCAGGTACATCCACGATCCGGCCGCGCCTTGTACGCCGAGTGACCCGGCGGCATGTTCGATGAGGTTACGAAGCGCCGCGTCGTGTGTGTGATCAGCCGAATGCAACAGGTTGCCATCGAGCGACAATCGGTCGTCTTCCGTCGTCATCGTGCGCGCCCAGGCGTTGGCGTATTTCACGCGCATGGTGCGCTCGATGACCATCACGCCGAAGTCGAGCGTATCCAGCCCGGCCATGCCGAGCGCGGCGAGTTCGTTCAGCTCAAGATTGCGCTGCTGCATGCGCGCAGCCCGCTGCAGGTGCGGCAGCACGCGCTGCAGGCGGGTTTCGCGTTCGATGGTGCTGACTTCGGATGCATCGTCATCGCGGGTCCGCAGCCGCATCGTGACGCGCATGTCTGGCGTATCGATCAGTGTCATGCCTGCCGCAGGCGTCTCTTCGGGCGGCGCGGCGCTCAGCAGTTGCGGATCGTGACAGAAGCTGTTGCAGTGGCCCGGCTGCGGGCAGTGCTGGCACCAGCCCGACGAAACGCCTTGGCGCGGCGTGTCGGTGTGCTTGTCCCAGACGAAATAGTGTGCGCTTTCGGCGCCGGCATACACAGAAAGCAGGGCCAGGGCGATCGGCATCTGCGCAGGCTCGAGTACCGCTTCGTAGATGGTATCGACGAGTCGATGGAATTCTGCGTCATCCGATAGACGTTGCAGCATGATGGCCCCCGGTGCGTATTGCGACAGCTCAGAGTGCAATCCCTTGCTGTCGGCATGTTGCGGCGCGATGCCGCCGTCGCTGTCATGATTATTGTTGTTCTGCGCGACTTCTGTGGTAATCGGCAACTCTTTGGAAAAACTTAACATTCCGCTTTCGATGCTCCCAAATTCCGGCGGCGATGTATCTCCCCCTTGAGAGGGGAGTATGGGCGACTTTCAGCGCTGAAAATATAAAAAATATAAAAAATTCGTGCACATGTTCACAATGCTGGCGTGCGTCAGTTGAACTGATACGTATAGGCTGCGTTGAACCGCAGGCTGCGGGAGCTTGAGTTGATCGGCTTGTCTCCCACGGGGCGCGCGATGGCCAGGTCCAGCGTGTAGTACTTCCGATCGGAGAAGCGCACGCCCAGAGCAATCGAGCCGAGCTGGTCATGCACCAGCGTGCCTGCGTTCGAATAGACCTTTGCGGTGTCGTACAGCACGTAGGGCTGCACGGTCTTCAGATAGTCCATCGATACCTGGAATGCGCGGTTGATTTCCACCGATGCGCCCCAGCCGCGATCACCTGCCACTTCACCGGCCGGATAGGCGAGGCCGAAGAATCGTCCGCCAAAGCTGATCTGTTCCGAAGACGGCAGCACCGCACCGCTGTACTGCGCCGCTCCCGACACCACCACGCCAAAGCCCAGGGGCAAGTCGTGGGCTTCGCTGGCGGTGACGCGCGTGCGCAGGAAGCCCAGGTCAACGTTGTTGTTGGGCGATTTGCCTGCGCCAAGACTATTCACGCCTTGGTACACGCCAAGCGAGGCACGGCGCGTCTCGCCTGGCTTCACTTCGGTGTACAGCGCTTCGGCGCCCGCCACGCGCACCTTCGCATCCAGTTCGGTCTGCGCAAAGCCCGGGTTTTGCGGCGTATAGCGCTGCTTGTCGTCGTTGCCGTAGAAGGTGCCCGTCAGCGTGAGGTTGCGGGTGTTCGACAGCAGTACCGGATAGCTCAATGACAAACCGAGCCGCTGCGTGTCGGTCAGGTAGCGCGATTGATAGCCCAGTTGCTCCAGCGGCAGATTCTCGGGCATGCCGCGATAGTGCGACCACGTGAGCTTAGCCAATAGCCCATCGGTGCCAATCGGCTGCGCCCACGTGGCGGAGTAGAACGTTTCATGGTCCGGCCCGCGCGGCTGCAGGGTCGACACAGTGATCTGCTCGCCCAGCGGCGTCACGCTGTTGAGCGTGCCCGTGATGATGGCCCGCACACCCGGCGAACGGTATTCGATGCCCGTCCCGATCGTGTACGGCTGGCGCTTCACGTTCAACACGAGTTCGCTCGCACCATCGGTGGTGGTGGGCGGCTGCACGGTCGCGGTGATCTGCACGCCGGGTTGCAGGGCCAGCACGCCCGTCACGCGCTCGAATGTCTCGCGGCGCAGGGGCTTTTCATCCATCAGGCGCCGAGAGATTTCGCGCAGGCGGCCTTCCAGCGGCCCAGGTGTCCCTTCGATCCGCATGCGCGCCACATAGCCCTCGACTACGGTGACGCGCACGACACCGCCTTCAAACGTTTGTGCGGGCACAAAGGCAAACGACAGCGGGAAACCGCGGTCGGAATACAGCTTGGTGACCTCGTTCGCAGCCTGCAAGAGTTGCGCGACGGTGATGTCGTGTCCGGCCAGCGGCGCGAAATACGCCGCGACCTCTGGAAACGGCAGTGTCTTGACGCCTTCGATCTGGAACTTGGTCGGCGTGAGATGCGTGGCGAGCAGATTCTCCAATGCCGGATTCGGTCGCTGAACCTCGACCTGGATTTTCTGCTGGGGCGGACGGGAAGTATCGACCTTGGGAAGCGTGTCGATCGGGTTGCCTTGCGTTGGGCTGCTCTGTGCCCAGCTCAGTGCCGGGCCGGTCAGTGCTACGCCTGTGGCCAGGGCCAACCGCATGGTGGTGGTCCGCACGCCTGTCTCCTCCGTGGTATTCGTTTGTGGTGTCGCGATGCCGTACAGCCGCGCGTTGCATCAAACGATAACCGCGAGACATGGTGCTTTACAACAAGACACATAGAGGGAGCGTTCACGCGGCGCAACGGCCCACGTAGATACCGATGGTGCGTGGCCGCGCCCCCGCGAACCGAATGACGATGCCGCATTGCACGGCATTGGTCCGTTTGAAACGCGACAGCGGCGGGCTGGCGTGATAACCGGCCCGCCGAAGCGTTGACTGTAGATCAGTGGTGCGCGCCGCCCAGCACGCCGCCCACCGTGCCCAGCAGACCGCCCACTGCGCCAGTCACCGGCGAGAGCGGCGTTGTCGCACCTGCTGACGTCAGGCCCGTACCCACCGTGGTGACCACGCTGCCAACCGGCGCCGTGATCGTGCTGACCGGGCCCAGCGGGTTGCCGGCACCACCTGCTGCACCGCCCACGCTGCCCAGCGCGCCGGTAATCGGAGCGAGCGGGTTGCCACCACCCGTCGCCCCGCCCAGCCCACCGAGTGCACCAGTAATCGGAGCGAGCGGGCTGCTGCCACCCGTGGCGCCACCGAGACCGCCCAGCAGACCGGTGATCGGAGCGAGCGGGCTGGCGCCGCCGGTGCCACCCAGACCGCCGAGTGCGCCGGTAATCGGAGCGAGCGGATTACCGCCGCCAGTCGCACCGCCGAGACCGCCCAGCAGACCGGTGATCGGAGCAAGCGGGCTGGTGCCGCCAGTGCCGCCAAGACCGCCCAGTGCGCCAGTAATCGGGGCGAGCGGATTGCCGCCACCCGTCGCACCGCCGAGGCCGCCCAGCAGACCCGTGATCGGCGCCAGCGGGTTGCCGCCCGATGCCGTCGGCGAATACACGACGCCACCCAGCGCGGCGACCGTATTGCCTGTGGCCATGACCACACCACCCAGGCCGCTGACCACCGGAACATTGGCCGAAGTGAGCGTGGTGCCGCCCTTGGCTACGGCGCCGCCGATCGTACCCAGCAGCGTGTTGGCCGGCGAACCCAGGCCGGTGGCCGCGCCCAGCGTTTGCGTACCACTGGTGACCTGCGAAGTCAGCGGCACGATCGCCGTGCTCAGCTGTTGCGTGAGTTGCTCCACGGGGCCAGTCGACAGGGCCGTGCCGAGCGTGCCGCCGCCGTTGGCCACCGCTTGGCCGACTTGCGAGACCACACCGGCCAGCGGCGTTGTCACCGGAGCTAGCGGTGCCAGCGGGCCGGTGCCCAGGTTGTTGACCAGCGTGCCGGCGCTCGTGACGGTGTTACCGGCACCGGTCACCACATTACCGAGGCTGGAGACCGTGGTGCCCACCGGGTTGGCATTACGGCCGATGCTGCCCAGCCCATTCTGCACGCCAGCGCCCAGCGCAGAAACTGTCGCGCCGGCGTTTTCGACGACTCCGCCCAAGCCGCTTTGGACACCGCTCAGTTGCGAGGGCAGCGGCGCCGTTGCGATCGTCTTGCCAAGACCGCTGACCGTCGAACCGGCGCTCGTGACAATGCCGCCCGCATTGTTGAGGACAGCGCCAGTCGGCGTCAGCGGCGCAGGTGCCGGAGTCGGGCTCGGGCTCGGGCTCGGGCTGGGTGAGGGCGACGGAGACGGCGAGGGGGAGGGCGAAGGCGACGGGGAAGGCGAGGGCGTTGGTGTTGAGCCACCGTTGTTGTTCGAGCCGCCGCCATTTGAACCGCCCAGTGAGCTGCCCAGGTCGCCGGAGCCGGAGCTGGCGCAACCACCCAAAACCAACAGGCTTGCCATGGTGGCGGCCAGGCACTTGATATTCTTATTCATGATGGATCTCCCGTTTTAAAAGTCCGCTTTAGTCAGCAGGAAAAAGTCTCACTCTCGACGTGAGGTGGCCGGACTCTGCAAACGGTGTGCCATGTCACCATTATTACGCACTGTGTAATGCTGTATCTGAATTTGCCCCGTTTATCTCGATAAAGCGGGGGAATTGTGAAAACTAATCAGAATGCGGAATTTACATACCCCACAAAAGTGGGGGTTAAACGTCTGCTTTCGGGGTTATGTCGGCGATGGATGTGTTCCGTGTCACGTTACGTCGTAACGCTGGGAACATGGATTTGGGTGGGGTAACGGTCGGCGCTCAAGTTAGGGAAACACCTGACGCGGTGCCCGTAAAACCAACACACACGCCGTCCTTTGAAAACTGAGCGCTATTTCTAATGCGGTTGGCATGCGATTTGCAGAATGCGGCCCGCAGTCCGCAGTACCGAGCTCAGACATCAAGACACATCATTCCAAGAAGGGGACGGACCATGACTCACATTCGACACTCCATTCGCGTTGCGCCGTTGGCCTGCGCAGTTGCCGCACTCATGCTGGCGGCTTGTTCTTCGGGAGGCTCCGGCTCGGGCAGTTCGCCCAATCCGAGCCCAAACGACACGACGGGCGTAACGCCCATCGGCAAGGTTGCAAACGGCGGCGGCAACACCGTTGTGGCGACCGGCCAGGCAGTTAGCAGCCTTGGCTCGACGCTTCAGAACGCAAACATTCCGGGCTTGTCGGATCAGGCCAAGGCTGGGCTGGGCGGCACGGTCGGCAACGCCGGCAAGGCTGTCAGCGATCTCGGTCTGGGCGTCCAGACCGGGCTTGGCAAGATGGGCCAGAACCCCAACCCGATCGGCACGACGGTGGCCAGCACGGGCAATGTCGTGACGGATCTGGGCCAAGCCACGGTGAGCGCCGGCTCGCTGGTGCAGGGCCTCGGCCAGGGCTCGGGCGCACCGCTCGCGCCGATCACCCAACCTGTGGGCGGTGGCGTTCAGCAAGTCGGCCAGGCTTTGATTGGCGGTGGCACCCTCCTGGGTAGCGCGTTGTCTTCGGGCGCGGTCCAGCAGGTGACGCAGCAACTGAGTACGGCGATCGTGCCCGTTACCACGCAGATTAGCGGCGCCACCCAGATGGTCGGTGATTCGACAGGTCTGGGCGGAGCCCTGAACAACCTGTTAGGGACCGTTGGCGGTGGCGTCGCCGGCGCCGGAAACACCATCACCGGGACGGGCGTGCCAGTGGTCTCGAACCTGGGCCCGGTAGTCACTTCGCTTGGTGCCACGGTCGCGGCAGTCGGCGGCGTCGCCACCACTGGCGGTTCCGCCGGCGGCAACCCTCTGGGCGGTCTGCTCGGTGGGGTGGGCGGCAGCACCAGCGGCTCGAACCCGCTGGCGCCGTTGACAGGCCTGCTGGGCGGCGCTGGTGGCTCCAACCCCCTGGCCCCGGTCACCGGCGCGCTGGGCGGCGCGGCCGGCGGCAGCAACCCGCTGGCGCCTGTCACCGGACTTTTGGGCGGCGTGACGAGCGCTGCCAGTGGAGCATCGGGCGGCAACCCGCTGGCTCCCGTTACCAACTTGCTGGGCGGCATTGGCAGCCCGGTGCACTGAGCAGTACCTGTCTGTGCTCTTGAAGGTGCGCGGGCGTGTTCCCGTCGCTCGCGCATCCTTTTTTTTGCTTAGACAGAAATGGGGAGCGTTTAGACCAGCCGCGAGTATTAATGGGAAACCCGTCCAAATAATCAGACTGGTCTCGGGTTCATTAAGGGATTTCCATTAGTTTTCAAAGAGTTGGCGTGTTATTAATAAAATTAAATAGAGACTTCACTCTAAATTGGGGAAAGTACCCCAATTGAGTTATTTTGTTTGCGGCGCCGCACGCCTATAAAGTCGTTACGGTGTGTTACGTGACATAGGTGACACGCTGGAAAAAATGGATGTTCATGGGGGGTGGGCGGTGATCATCGGGCGCGTTCGGGACACTGCGTTCGGTGACATTCGAATTTTGTTCCATTAGTGGAACGACGCGAGCGGAGAATTTTTGCTGGTCGTGTCATCGCAGTAAATCCCCATGCGTTTTATCCGTGATTAGCAAATATGAACTGGCTAAGGTTGGAGCGCCGAAAGCTGGTCGAGATCAACACATCCGCGGGCGAGTGCAAACAGGAGAGAGATCATGAAAAACGCCATTCTGAAGTTCCTTCGCGACGAACAAGGTGCCACTGCCGTTGAGTACGGCATGATCGCTGGTCTGATCGCAGCGGCGATCACGGTCATCGTGGGCAAGCTGGGTACGCAGCTCAACACCGTCTTCACCAACATCTGTACGGCCGTCAAGGGCGGGACTGCCTGCTAGAGCTTGGGATTGCATAGCCACATCGATATTGCTGGCTGGGCAAGCGTCGCAGTTCTCGCAGTTCTTGCAATCGCATTGGACATTCGCTCACGGCGCGTGCCGAATTGGCTCGTCGTCGCGGGGGTCATGTTGTCCATCGCTCTGATCAAGTTCGGTGGAGTGCAGGACCTTGCCTATGACTGGCAGGATTTCTGGCTCGGCGGAGCGATCGCGTTTGCCTGCTTTCTGCCGCTGTACGCCCTCGGCTGGATGGGCGCCGGCGACGTGAAGTTTTTCACGGTCGTCGGCCTCCTGGCAGGCTGGCATGGCCTCGTGGCCGTATGGCTTGTCTCGAGCATGATCTCCGGCCTGCACGCGCTCGGCATCATGATGCTGCGCCAGCTTGACGCATCTTCTCCATCGGCATGGATCGTGATGCGCGTGTGCCCGGCTGTCGCACGCTGGGATACCGCTCAGGCAGGGCGTCGAGGCATTCCGTACGCCGCCTACATGGCAATTGGTCTGCTGAGCCTGCCATGGGTGCCTCCAGTAATGCGCATGCCGTGGCTGCCGGGCATGTAGTTCAGACAGTTGAAGCGATGAACAAGAGCCGCCAAGCGGCCTGCCTATAAGAAAGGAGTCGGCCATGCCGACATTGCAACGGGAACGGGAAGGTGCTCGCATGCACCCGGAAGTCCGCACGCATGCTGTCCGCCGCCCCCGGCGGCACGGCGGCCGCGGCGCAGCTTCAGTCGAATTCGCCATCGTCGTGCCGGTGCTGCTGGTGCTCATGCTTGGCATCGTGTACTACGGCGTGATCCTCGCCATGCAGCAGGCGCTGACCCTGGCGGCGGAAGAGGGCGCACGCGCGGCGCTCCGCTATCAGCCTTCCAACACACAGCGTGTGGCAGCCGCCTATGCGGCCGTGACGTCAGTACTCCCCACCTTCCTGACCGGGCGGGTCCAGACCAATCAGAGCAGCACCCCGCTGGTGAATTGCCAGAACGTGGCGGGCATGCAATGCCTGAGCGTGGTCCTGACATTGCCCGTGACCTCCGGCAACAACCCGCTGCTGCCCTCGATACCGCTGTTGCCCGCACCGGCTACGTTGACGGGCTCTGCCGTCGTGCAGCTTGTGCCCGGCTCCTGACGTTTTTCAGTTCGCTGACCTTCTCGATCGACCGCTCGGACACGCCGCCCAGATGACCAGCAAACACCTTCAGATCTTCGCCGCCGCGCTATTGCTGCTTGCCGCCATTCTTGGCGCCGTGGCGTGGAAGTCGGCGCATCGCCCACCGGCGCCCGTGGCCGAGCAGAAAGATGGCAAAGCGGTCTATCCCGTGGTCGTGACCACGAAACCGCTGGAGGCGGGCAAGCCCATCACCGCAGACCAGGTGGCCATCGAGCAACTGCCCATCAATCCGGCCGAAGCGTTTTCCGACGTCACGAAGGTCGTCGGGCGTGAACCCATTCTGCCGGTCGGCGTGGGTGTGCCGCTGATTGCGTCGCAACTTTCCTCCGGATTGGCACAGCAGGTCGAGGCCGGCCAGCGCGCGGTTGCCATCAACGTGGACGAGGTGATCGGCGTGGGCAATCGCGTCATGCCGGGCGATTACGTCGATGTGTTTCTCGTGATGCGTAAGGACGGTCAGGAGATCGAAGACAGCCAGGCGCGCCTGCTGCTGCCGCACCTGCGCGTGCTGGCGTTCGGCCCGCTGGCGGTCAACGAAGGGCCGCAGAAGCAGCCGGAGAGCAACAACGTCACACGCAAGGTCGATCAAGCCAAGACGGCCGTGCTGGCCGTGCCGGTGGAGGCTGTCAGCCAACTGGTAATGGCACACCAGAGCGGTCGTCTGCTGCTGGCGCTGCGCAACCCAGGCGACGACGCCGAACCGACCGTCAAACCGCAGGATGCCGCATTGCTGGCAGCCGCCAATCGCAACCCGATGGACGTTGCACAAGCCGGCGTGTCGATGGCCAGCCTGACGGGTTCGGCGCGCAGGCTGGTCGTTGTGCCGCCGCCGCTGCCGGCCATTGCCGCGGCCCGCACGACGGTGCGCAGCAGTACCGCCAGCACTGGTGTCGAGATCATCCGCGCAGGAAAACGTGAGGAGCAACATGACTGATGCCGCCATGGTTCGCGGTTGGATGGGCGGACTCGCGTTGGGCTGCGCCGCCTTCGTGTCGAGCGCATTTGCCGAGACGGCACCGACCGGCCAGACGCTTCATCTGCTGACGGGAAGCCAGCGCGAGATTCGCCTGGGCAAACCGCTCGAACGCATTGCCATCGGCAACCCCGAGATTGCCGATGCCCTGTTGCTCAAGGGGCGAGGTACGGCCACGAGCGTTTTGATCATCGCCAAGAAGCCGGGTGCGGCCAACGTGATGGTCTGGACGCAAGGCGGCGTTGCGACGACTTACAACGTGCAGGTGGACGCCGCGGCGCCTGTGCCGGGTGACCCGGCAGTGGTTGCACAGGGCGATACGGCGGTTGTTTCAGGTCAGCCCAAGGATGTTTACGCACTGGCCCGTGCGCGCCGTTCGGCCGCTGCAGCCAGCGGCGCAGAAAAACCTAAAGATGGCAACGTCATCGACACCACCTCGATGAACGTGCCAGGTACGGTGCAAGTCGACGTGCGGGTAGTGGAGTTCAGCAAGACGGTGCTCAAGGAGGCCGGGTTCACGTTTGGTCGTACGCGCGGCGGTTTCGATTTCCGGACATTTGCGCCGTCGTCGCTCTCCAAGGTCACGTTTGGCTCCAACGGTTTGTCTACCGAATCCACCATGCCGATCGGTTCGGCGTTCAACCTGCTGGTCTCCTCGGTCAGCAAGGGCCTCTTTGCCGACCTCAGTTTGCTGGAATCAAACGGCATGGCGCGTGTGCTGGCCGAGCCAAGCCTGGTTGCCCTGTCAGGCCAGAGCGCCAATTTCCTGGCCGGTGGCGAGATTCCGATTCCAGTGCCCCAAGCGCTGGGTACCACGACTATCGAATACAAGCCGTTCGGCATCGGGCTGACGGTGTCGCCCACCATTCTCTCGGAGAACCGCATCGCGCTGAAGGTGGCGCCTGAAGCGAGCGATCTGGATTTCAGCCGAGGCGTGACGCTCAACGGTGCGACGGTGCCGGCCATCGTCACGCGCCGTGCCGATACAACAGTTGAACTTGGCGATGGCGAGAGCTTTGTCATCGGCGGGCTGGTCAGCCGGTCCACGCTGTCCAACGTCGACAAGGTGCCGTTCCTGGGTGACGTGCCGGTTATCGGGACGTTCTTCAAGCGCCTGAACTACAACCAGGAAGAGCGGGAACTGGTGATCATCGTCACGCCGCATCTGGTCAAGCCGATGGCACGCAATGCGCCGA
Organism: Ralstonia pickettii; assembly: GCF_016466415.2. Lineage (NCBI taxonomy): Bacteria > Pseudomonadati > Pseudomonadota > Betaproteobacteria > Burkholderiales > Burkholderiaceae > Ralstonia > Ralstonia pickettii. The sequence continues at coordinate 1,020,824 of NZ_CP066772.2, forward strand.
TCGACAAGATGCTGCCGGGACAGAGTAGCGGGCGGGATCGCGATACCGCGGGCGATCCCGTGTGGCGGCCGTTCGCGCTGGGGGTGGCAGATCCGGCCGCCATGCCTGGGTTCTCGAAGTAAGGGGCGGGCATGGACTATTTCCTTCTGCACGGCGGCGCACGTGGCGGTAAGCAAGGCGACGCACAGTCGGCAGGCGTACACCGCTGGCTGGCCGCGGCAATTCGCGAGTTGGGCGTGCTGGTGGCCGAAACCACTGGCCACGACGCGTTCATCGAGCAGATTGGCGCAGTGAACCCCGAGGTGGTGTTCGTGCGCTTTGCCTCGTCTCCCACACTGATCGACGTGCCAGATCAGGACCAGAAGCTGGGCGAGGGCGCCGACGCGATCAACGAGGCGATGCAACTGGTCGCGCAACTTGCGCGTCTGTTTCCGGGCTTGCCGCTGGTGGCCGTCGGTTCCGCAGCCGATGGCCGCGCGATGCTGGCGGCCTTGCGCGCCGGGGTCAAGGATTTCGTTGACGTGGATGGGGCGCCGGCCGAGGCCGTGCGCGTTGTCCGCCGTTTGTTGGCGGAGCGCGCATCGGCCGAGCCGACCCGCCGTGGCCGCGTGCTGGCCGTGTTGGGCGCACGCCCAGGCGTGGGCGCCACCACGTTGGCCACCAATCTGGCCACGCTCGTTCGCCGCACATCGGCCAGTGATGTGATGCTGCTCGACCTGGGGCAGCCGCTGCGTGACGGCGCGCTCTACCTGAACGTGCAGGCCAATTTCCATTTCGTCGAGGCGGTGCGCAATCTGCGCCGCTTCGACCAGGTGTTCGTGCAGACCGCGCTATCGCGTCATCCGAATGGGCTTGCCGTCCTGCCGCTGCCGATCTCGCTGGCCGATATGCGCGACATTTCGTTCTCCGAAGCGCTTGGCCTGCTCAATCGGCTGCGCACGTTCTTCGACCTGCAGGTCGTCGACCTGGGCGGCTTCGGCAACATCGACTTCATTGCGCAGATCATCAAGGCCGCCGACGACGTCATGCTGGTGACCGAGCAGAGCGTGGGCGCCATTGTCTCGGCCGCCGAGCTGATGCAGGAACTCAAGAAGCGCGAGATTGACCGGGACCACCTGCACCTGACCATTTCGAAGTTCGACGCACGCCTGTCGCTGGACGCGGCACAGATCGCGGAGCGATTGGAGATCCCCTCGGTGCTGACGGTGCCGAACCGCCGTGAAGCCCTGGTCATCGCTTCCAACCAGGGCGCGATGCTCGCGGAAACGCACCCCACCGATGCCTATGTGCGCGCGCTTGCCCGGATTGCCCAGACACTCGGCTATGCCCAGCAGAGCGCGCACGCGTCTGCGTTGTCGAGCTGGGTGTCTGGCGTGAGTGCTCGATTGGGCGGACGCTTTGGCGGACGCTCCAAACGCAAGTCGGCAGACGCCACTGAACTGGATATCGGTACTACCGAACGGAACGCGACATGACACAGCCCATCGAGTTCTCCAACCAGGCGGATGCCGGCAACGGCGTGTTTGCCGTTTCGCAGGCTTTCCAGGACATCAAGGAAGCCGCCCACGAACACCTGCTGACACGCATCGAAGAACTTGGCGCCGAGTTCGGCCGTTGGTCGCGCACGGCCATCCAGCGTTTTGTCGATCTGGAAGTGGAAGGCTTCACGCGCATGCGCCGCATCCCCGTCAATGAGACGGAGATCCGGCAGATTGCCGAGGCGCTGACAAAGGAGCTTGCCGGCTTCGGCCCCATCGAAGACCTGCTGGCCGATCCGGCGGTGGAAGACATTCTCGTCAACGGCCATCTGGACGTTTATGTGTCGCGGCACGGCATTCTGGAACGCATTCCGGTGCGCTTTGCCGATAACAACCACCTGCTGCGTATCGTGCGCCGCATCCTCGCACCGATCGGGCGCCGGCTGGATGAGTCGAACCCGATGGTCGATGCACGCCTGCCCGACGGCGGCCGCATCAACGTGGTGATTCCGCCGCTGGCGCTGGAAGGGCCGGTCGTGTCGATCCGCAAGTTCCGGAAAGACCCGCTCAAGCCTGAAGACCTGCTTGGCCTGGGCACGATGAGCGAAGAGATCGGGGCGCTGATCGATTCTGCTGTGCGCGCGCGCTGCAACATCCTGGTAAGCGGTGGCACCAGCTCGGGCAAGACGTCGCTGCTCAACGCAATGGCGTATCACATACCGACGACCGAGCGCGTGATCACCATTGAAGACACGGCAGAGCTGTCGCTCAATCACCCGCACGTGGTGCGTCTGGAAAGCCGGCCGGGCGGCTTCGAGGGCACGGGCGTCGTTACGATCCGAGAGCTGCTGCGCAACAGCCTGCGCATGCGGCCGGATCGCATCATCGTGGGCGAAGTGCGTGGCGGTGAAGTGCTGGAAATGCTGCAAGCCATGAGCACCGGCCACGATGGCTCGATGGGCACCATCCACGCCAGCAGTCCGCGCGAATGCCTCTATCGGCTCGAGATGCTGGCCGGTTTTGCCGGCTTCCAGGGCAGTGAGGTGAGCCTGCGCCGGCAGATCACCAACGCCATTGATTTCATCGTGCAGATCGGGCGGCTATCCAACGGCAAGCGCCGCATCCTGTCGATCACGGAAGTCACGGGGCTGGGGGACAACATCATCTCGACGCAGGAGCTGTACCGCTACGAGCCCTACATCGGCCCAGACGGCGAAGAGGTCGACCGCTGGACGGCGCTTGGCCTGCAGCCGCATTCGCCCAAGCTGGCCCGCATGCGCAACAGCGAAGGCGGCGGGATGGATGGCGGCATGACTGGATTTGGCGGCGGAGGCCGGTTCCATGTCTAGCATGACGCTCTGGTTCGGTTGCCTCGCGCTGCTGCTGATGGGCGCATCGCTCATGCTGTGGGCGGAGGCCGTGCGCCGTTGCGAGCGCGAGGCATCGCGCAGCTTTGTGCGTGCGCAGACCGAGCAGATCAACGCGCGTTATCAACCGAATGTGGAGCCCGTGCCGGCAAGCGTGCCCGACTCGTTGAATCGCGCCTGGCAGGATGCACTGCGCCGCGCGGGCATCGAGCCGAGCCGGCGTTTTTACGTGCTGTTGATTGGCCCAGCGCTGATGATTGCGCTCGCGGTCTGGGCGATGTCGAGCGCTCTTTCGGCCCTGACGGCGCTGGCGCTCTACGTGGTCATCGTCGTATTCCTGATCTGGAACCGGACCCGGAAGATAAACGAACGCCTGCTGGCGCAATTGCCGGGCTTTCTCGATGGCGTGGTGCGGCTGATGAGCATCGGCAGCGCGGTGCCCGCGGCGTTTCAGGCGGCCAGCGCCAACACCGAACAGCCGCTGCGCAACTGCCTGACTGCCATCACGCAGATGCAGCGCGCCGGCAAGGACCTCGACGCCGCGGTGCTGACCGTCGGCCAGCAGTACCGCGTGAACGAATTGGTCCTGCTGTCGTCAGTGCTGCGGCTCGCGCTGCGCTACGGCGGCCGGGCAGACATTGTGATGGAGCGAACGGCTGCATTCATGCGCGACCGGCAGCAAGCCCAGCGCGAGCTGTTTGCGCTGTCGGCGGAGACGCGGTTATCCGCGTGGATCATCGGGCTGCTGCCCGTCGTGGTGGGCGGTGTCATCATCATGTTCAACGCGGCGTACATCATGTCGATGTGGCGCGATCCGTTCGGCAAGACCTTGATTCTTACGGCTTTCGGCATGGAAGTCCTGGGTGCGGTCATGCTGGCCAGGCTGGCGAAATCGGTCTGAGGAGAGCGCATGGACGAAACCTTGATCACCCTCAGCCTGACCGCAGCGGCCGCGGCCGTGCTGGTATTCGGTGGGCTCGCCCTGCGTGCAACGCTCACGCGACATCGCAGCGCACGCAAGCTCGATACGGCGCTGTCCGACATGCGCGCGACGGCGGCCAATCCGGCCGCGCCCGCAGCGTCGCCGGTTGTGCCGCCCGCCGCTAGACCGCGCCCGCATGGCTCGCGTGAAGCCCAGCAGCTCCAGCAGCAGATCGCCAAGGTGGGGCAGCGCTGGATCGACACAGGCCTGGGCCGCCGCATCGTGACTGAGGAAGACCGCAAGCTGCTCGAAGAATGCGGTTACTACGGTGAACACGCCAGAACGGTCTTTGGCGGCACCCGTATCTTGCTGCCCCCGCTGCTTGCCGTATTCGGCGCATTGCACGCGTCATCGGTCCTGTTTGTGTTCGTGTTTGGCTTTGTCGGCTTTGCGCTGGGCTACCTTGCGCCGAAGTGGCTGCTCGGACGTCGGAAGGAAAGCCGCCGGCGCCGTATGGATGATGAGCTGCCGGTCATGGTCGACATGCTGCGGCTGCTGCAGGGCGTCGGCTTGTCGATTGACCAGAGCCTGCAGGTGATTGCCAACGAATTCCACGGCATGCTGCCTGTGCTGGCCGGTGAATTTGGCCGCGCCAACCAGCAGTTCGCCTCGGGCCGCCCCCGCGAGCAGACGCTGTTGCGCATCGCGCGCCTGTTCGACAACGAAGACCTGAAGGGCCTGATCACGCTGCTTACCCAGGTGGATCGCTTCGGCGGCGCAGTGCAGGAGCCGCTGCGGCAGTTCGGCGGGCGTCTGCAGGAGAACCGCCGCGCGCGGCTGAAGGAGCGTGTGGGCAAGCTGACCGTACAGATGACGATGATCATGGTCATGACGCTATTGCCCGCGCTGCTGATCATCACTGCAGGGCCGGGGTTCATGGGCGTCATGCGCAGCCTTCAACAAACCGGGGGACATTGAGATGACACGCTTCCCAAACACCACGCGTGCCAGCTGGGCCGGTGTGACCATGTTGACCATCCTCCTGGCCGGCTGCGGCTCGATGGCCACATCCGACATGAGCCTGCGTGCCGATGCCGACATCGAGATGGCACGTCAGCGCCAGAGCCAGGAGAAGGCAGAGATCACCAGCCCGGCGACGTATCTTTCGCTGATTCACAGGATGCAGGAGCAGGGCCTGTACTACGCGTCGCTCGCGCATATCGATGCCTACCAGCAACGCTATGGCCGCGCCCCCGAGATCATGCTGCTGCGTGCTGACGCACTGCGCGAAACCGATCAGCTTGCCGCTGCCGATGCCGAATACCGCGCGGTGGTGGCAGCAACGTCCGCCATGGGCGCAGGCACGCAAGGCGGACTGCTCAATGCCGCGGCGTGGCGCGGCCTGGGCATCGTGGCGGGGCGTCAAGGCAACTTTGCCGAAGCGGCTCGCCGCCTCCAGGTGGCGGCTCAGGCCAATCCGACCGACGCCAGCACAGCCAGCGATCTTGGCTACGCGCTGATGCGATCTGGCGAGGTCGAGCAAGCCCGCGTGCCGCTGATGCAGGCGCAGCAGATGGCCGCCGCCAGCCCGAAGATCGCCGGCAACCTGGTGATCTGGCTGACCGTGAATGACCGCAAGGACGATGCCGCATCGCTCGCGTCGCACGCCCAACTGACGGCATCCGCGCGCAAGGCGATTGACGAAGACGTGGCACGCGTGCGAGGCGCCTGGCGCGACCGGCGTATCGCTCGCGACGCGGCGGCGGATGCCACCCGTGCGGTGGCGCTCAGCCCGTCTGCCGCAGGCGTAGCCAGGACGGCCACGCCCGCTATCACGACCCAATCCCGTCCGCTGGCATTGCAGCGCGGCCGCTTGCTTGACACCTTGGAGACCGCGCAATGATCCCACGCTTTCTGATGGCTGCCGGTATGGCGGTATGGCTGATGAGCAACCCGGCTGGCGCGCAAGGCTTTTCGGGCGGCAATCCCCAGAACGCTACGCAAGCTGCGCCCAACGTGGGTAGCAACATGGGCGATGCCACTCGCGCCTTGCTCAAGGCGCAACGCGATGGGACGTATGCGGGCGAGTTCGTCCCGTTACGTGGGGAGCAGGCCGCGCTGGCGTACCAGCGCTACCTTGATTCGTTCAGTCGACCGATGCCTGGCCTGTCGCAGACGGCTCCGAGTGCGAAGTCGACAAGCTCGAGTCAAGCCACTACCGCACGTTGACCCTTCACAGAACGCCGCTGTGACACGAGCCACCCTCCGCCTTCGTCGAGCCGCTAAGCTCCGCAGCCGTCTGCGCGGCGCGGTGAGCGTGATGACGGCCACCTTTATCGCCACGGTTGGTCTGGCGGTGCTGGTGTCGATCGACATCGGCAACCTGTTCAATACGCAGCGCGCGTTGCAGCGTTCCGCCGACCTCGCGGCCATGGCGGCCGCACAGCGGCTGGATTTGCCTGCCGCTGCACAACAGGCGGTGGTGCAGAACGGGCTGACGGTGGATGGCACCAACGTCACGCTGGCCGTCGTGCCGGGCGTATGGGATGCGAGTGCGGGCACGCCGCCCACGTATTTCACGGCGCAGGCTGCAGTGGACGGCAACACCAACGCCGCGCAGGTGACGATCACGCAGAACGTGCCGTATTTCTTCATGGTGGGCCGGCGGCAACTGACAGCGACGGCGATTGCGAAGAACACGCCGGTCGCGTCGTTCTCGTTGGGGTCTGGGTTGGCGTCTGTGAACGGTGGCCTGCTCAATCAGCTTTTGGGGAGCCTACTTGGCAATGCCAACCCCTTGAGTCTGAGCCTTGTTTCCTATCAAGGTCTGGCGAACACCAACATCCGCGTGGCTGACTTGATGACCGCGGTGGGCGTCGGCACCGTCCAGCAATTGCTGTCGACGCAACTGACTTTGACGCAGTTTTTTAATGCAGTCATTTCAGCTGGCGCACAGAACGGTTTAGCCGGAATATCGGCTGGGACCGTAGCCGCTCCGAATACATTGGTCCTTGGTCCCCTGCTGAGCGGCACGACCATCAATATGGGTAATAGCGCTGGAACGCCGGGTGTTTTGCAATTGCTTGCAGCCGTAGGGAATGACCAATCGGCGGCGGATGCCACGTTAAACGTGCTGGACCTGTTGATGACGGCGGCCCAGATTGCCAATGCTCAAAACGGGGTAGCCATTTCGACCAATCTGGGGTTGCCTGGCGTGGGGGGGCTGCCCGGCCTGGTCAATGTGGCGCTGTCGCTCAAGATCATTCAGCCTCCAGTGATTGCGATAGGCCCCCCGGGTACCGACGCATCGGGGAACTGGCGCACTGTGGCGCGCACCGGCCAGGTCAGCCTTGGTTTGAATGTTTCCGCTTCGGTCCTCGGGCTTGCCAACTTGAACGTTCCTATCGGTCTGATTGCCGCCGGCGCTAATGCCCACTTCGAAGCGGCGCACTGCCCTGTCCCTCGCAGTGGTATCTCCGCCGATTTCGGCGGGCAGATAGCCCCCGTATCGCTTTGCATTGCCAACGGAGCCGCCACGGCGGCGAGTAGTATCAATGGCTACTCATGTCCTGCTACACCAGCGGTTGTGTTGCAAGCTTTAGGCGCGGACGCGATATCACTGCAAGCCAGTATCGCGCCCGCAGCCAGCGCTGGCTGGACACCTGATCCCACCACATTGAGCGTTGGGCAGACTACGCGGGTGTCAGGCACAGGAACCTTTTTTGCCTCGATTCTGAACGATACGAACCAAGTAAAGCTTCAGGTTCTCGGCTCGGGCGTTCTGAACATCTTGGGACTTTCGGATGTGATTGTACGAGCGACGCTTGGACTTGTCGGCCAGACCCTCGACGCCGTCCTCACCCCTCTACTCGAAGTCCTCGGCATCCAACTCGGCTACGCCGACATCAAACTCCTCTCGCTCGACTGCGACGCCGTCGAGCTGGTTTACTGACATGGAAGCGACGACATGAAAACCGATCGCTGGGCGTACGAAACGCTTGAGATTTTTGTCTGGGAAGGCCGTCACGACATTGCTGATCGTGTGGCGCGGTTCATGGCACCGTTTGGGGCGGAGGTGATCCGCGCGGGCGGGATCGATTTCCAGCCGGCCGAGCCTCGGCTGAAGCCCGCCGTGGCGGTGATCAGCGCATCGGTGGTCGAAAGCGGGGGCTTTACGGTGCTCGACTGGCAGGCTGCGCAAGGCATGCCGGTGATCTGGGTGGCGGCGGATACGCAGCATGATTCGAGCCGCTTTCCACCCGAGTACACGTACGTGCTCGGGCCGGATTTTGGCGCGACCGAACTCCGCGCGCAGATCAGCAAGGTCTTGCCGTCGATGTCGTCCGCGCAGGCTCAGGCGCAGGACCAGAGCGACCTCGTGGCTGCATCGCCGGCCATGCACGGGTTGCTGGAGCAGGTCGATACCTTTGCAGATTGCGACAGCAACGTCATGCTTTACGGTGAAACCGGCGCCGGCAAGGAACGCATCGCGCGCCTGCTGCACGACAAGAACAGCGTCTACGGCAAGGGGCCGTTTGTGGCGGTCAACTGCGGCGCGATTCCCGACGGGCTGTTCGAATCGCAGTTCTTCGGCCATGCCAAGGGCGCGTTCACGGGCGCCATGTACGCGCACCGCGGCTACTTCGAACAGGCCAACGGTGGCACGCTGTTCCTCGATGAGCTGGGCGATTTGCCGCTGTATCAGCAGGTGAAGCTGTTGCGCGTGCTGGAAGACAGCGAATGCACGCGGCTCGGCTCGACGGTGCCCGTCAAGCTGGATTTCCGCCTCGTGGCCGCCACCAACAAGAACCTGCGCGAGATGGTGGCTACGGGCAAATTCCGCGCAGACCTGTACTTCCGCCTTGCCGTAATCGAGCTGCGCATCCCCAGCCTGGAGCAGCGCGGCGCGGACGACAAGATCGCGCTGCTGCTCTCGTTCCTGCGGCACCTGCTGGGCGACAAAACCTTTGACGCCATGCCGCCTGTGCCTGAATGGGTGCGGACGTCGGTCGCTCGCGCCTACTTTGCCGGCAATGTGCGCGAGTTGCGCAACCTTGCCGAGCGCATCGGCATTACCCTGCGCCAGTTCGGCCGCTGGGACGAGGCCCGCATCCTGCCGCTGTTTGCCGGCCTGCAGCGCGATGCGTTCGAGCGCGAGGCGGGAAATGGTGGCAATGGCGGGTATGGCGATCGCGGTGGGGGTGGAAGTGGTGGCAATGGCGGCGAAGAAGAGCGCCGCCGTATCCTCGCGGCGCTGGACGCCAACAACTGGCGCCGCCAGGACACCGCCGCCACACTCGGCATCAGCCGTAAGGTTTTGTGGGAAAAGATGCGCAAATACCAGATCGCCGACGGCGAAACCGAGCTGCGCGAGCTGGAGTGATGCCATACAACACCCTACTGCGCGGCGGGCGCCCGATGCGCCACTCGGGTGGCGGATCGCGTATAGTTTTTGGCTGCAACACCTGCGCAGAATCCACAGGGTCGAGATGAGAACAAAACAACAATCAGGGAAAGCGTCGCACCGGGCGTTTCAGAGGGGATTGGCCATCGTGGCCGCAATCGCAGTCGTGGCTGGTACGGCCGCCTGCACATCGGCCGTGGCGCAAAGCCCCGCCGCACCGCCCACCGCCATTGCACCGATTGCCGCCGCCGCGCCTGTGCCGGCATTGACTGCCACGGTTGGTCAGCCGGCTGCCACGGCGCCTGCCGCCAGGGCGGCTGCCACGCCCGCCGGCGCAGCCCGCACCGACGGTCCGGCTCCCGCCAGCGCCGTATTCGAGCTGCAACAGCGCATGCAGGCGCATGAACTGTCAGAGCTGCGCACCACCTATAACGGGGCCTACGGCGCCAGCCTGCTGTTTGCCCAGAGTGACCTGACGTACTACGTCACGCTGTTCCAGCAGAAAGACCTGTGGCGCGTTATCAAGACCACCAATGAAGCCTCTGCCGAACGCCTGTACAGCGACTTCGCCAAGCAGACCCGAACGATGGCGGATCTGGAGCTGCAGCGCATCCGTCTGGAAGCCCAGAAAGAGCGTTCCGAGCGCCAGATTGCCGCGCAGCAGGAAAAGCTCCGTGGCCTGAAGACCGACCTGGACATTCAGCGTCAGCAGCAGGCCCAGGCGCAGGAACGGCAGAAGGTCGCCCGCACGGAAGCCGAGGCATTGGATGCCGAACGCCGTGCCGCCCGCGCCCGCGTCGACGAATTGCAGCGTCAGATTCGCGAACTCGAAGCCCAGGTCAACGCGCCGTTCAATTCGCAGCCGCGCCGTCGCTGATCCAGCGCTTGCATCGTCCCGGATTGGGCGGCCTGCGGGTCGCCCGATTCACTTTTAGGGGACCGCATTCAAACATGGCGACTTTGTTTGATGCGTAGCGGGGCGGCGCGTACATTGGCGGACAACCCATTTTCGCAGTCGACCGCGCATGCGTTCCGCCTCCGAGTTACCTGCCAATGCCTCGCCCGCTGCGGCGGAGCCTATCCCCCAGCCCAAGGGCTTGCCGTGGCTGGGCAACCTGCTGCAACTCCCGAAAGACCGCCTGGCCCAGACGCTTCTGGAAACCAGCCGGCAGTTTCCCCAAGGCCTCTACCAGCTCGACTTTGCCGGGCGGCGCGTGCCGTTCGTCTATTCCGCCGATCTGGTGGCAGAACTCTGCGACGAAACGCGCTTTCGCAAGCTGATCGGCCCGCCGCTGTCGTTCCTGCGGGCGGGCGCGGGCGATGGGCTCTTCACGGCGCATCAGGACGAGCCCAATTGGGGCAAGGCGCATCGCATTCTGCTGCCGGCCTTCAGCCAGCGTGCGATGAAGGGCTACTTCGACGTGATGCTCGAAGTGGCCAATGCGCTGGCCGAAAAATGGGCGCGCCAGGGGCCCGACGCCGATATCCCCGTGGCCGACGACATGACGCGGCTCACGCTCGACACCATCTCACTGGCGGGCTTCGGATACCGCTTTGATTCGTTCAATACGCCGGAGCTGCATCCGTTCCTGGCGGCCATGGTGGGTGTGCTGTCCGAAGCCATGGGCAAGCTCACGCGCCTGCCGCTCAAAGACCGCTTCATGCGCGAACACCATCGGCGGTTCGAGCACGACGTGGCCGCCATGCACCAACTGGTGGACGAGGTGATCCGCGCGCGCCGTCAGGCAAAAGATGGCGGCGCGGGCGCGAGCGACCTGCTGGGGTTGATGCTCAACGCGCGCGATCCGGTGTCGGACGAGCCGTTGGACGACACCAACATCCGCTTCCAGGTCATCACCTTCCTGATCGCCGGGCATGAAACCACCAGCGGCCTGCTGACTTTTGCGCTCTACATGCTGCTGCGCCATCCGGCAGTGCTGGCGCAGGCGTACGCCGAGGTTGACCGCGTGCTGCCGGGCGATACCGTGCCGCAGTATGCGCACCTCGCGCAGCTCGACGTGATCGAGCGCGTGCTGAAGGAAACGCTGCGCCTGTGGCCAACCGCCCCGAGCTTTGGCGTGGCGCCCTACGAAGACACGCGCATTGGCGGCCGCTACGCCATCCGCAAGGACCAGCGCGTGGTGACCGTGCTGCTGGCGCTGCATCGCGACCCGGCGGTGTGGGATCGCCCCGAAGTCTTCGATATCGACCGTTTCCTGCCCGAGAACGAAGCGAAGCTCCACCCGCACGCCTACAAGCCCTTTGGTAACGGCGAACGCGCCTGCATCGGCCGCCAGTTTGCGTTGACCGAAGCCAAGCTGGCGCTGGCCGTGATCCTGCAGCGATTTGCGCTGTCCGACCCGTACGACTATGACTTCCACATCAAGGAAACGCTGACGCTCAAACCGGACGGTTTCCGCCTGCGAGCGCGGCTGCGCAATGCGCGCGAGCGGCTGTCGATTGCCGCGCCTTCGCGCGCCGAAGCCACGACGCAAGTCGACGCCGAATCCGCGCTTGCCGGCGGCGGCGAACCGATGCACGTGCTGTATGGCGGCAGCCTGGGCACTTGCCAAGACATCGCCGAACAGCTTGCCGCCACCGCCTCGCGGGCCGGCTTTGACGCCAAGGTGGCGCCGCTGGATGCCATTGCCGACGCGCTGCCGCAGCAGGGCGTGCTGATCGTGGTGGCCGCCACCTACAACGGCCGTGCGCCGGACAGCGCCCGCACCTTGGAGGCGCGGCTCGATGCCGCCGCTGCACTCACCAGGCAGGCAACCGGCTTGCGCTATGCCGTCCTTGGTTGCGGCAACTCGCAATGGCCTGCGTTCCAGGCGTTTCCAAAGCGGGTGGAAGCGATGCTCGCGGCAGCCGGCGCGCAAGCTATCGTGCCGCGCGGCGAAGCTGACGGCAACGCCGGTTTCGACGCCGCCGTCGAGGCCTGGACGCGCAGCCTGTGGAGCGCCCTGGGCGCCCGTCAGGCACAAGCCGATGGCCCATCGGTCCACGTTGACTACGTCGCTCCCGACGCCGTGCGTGCCGCCACGCTGCCGTCCGCGGCCCGAGCGATGACGGTGCTCGCCAACGCAGAACTCGTCGGTGATGCCAGCGGCCTGTGGGATTTCGCGCAGGAAGCCCCGCGCGGCCCGACGCGCCACCTCACTGTGCGGTTGCCCGATGGCATGACCTACGCCACCGGAGACCACCTCGCCGTCTACCCGCGCAATGCCGATGATCGTGTCGACGCCGCCATCACGCGGCTGGCGTTGGAGGGCGATGCGCTCGTCACCCTGACCGCGCGCCATGCGCACGTGCGGCACTTGCCGCTCAACCAGCCGGTGTCCGTGCGTCAGTTGCTGCGCGATTTCGTCGAGCTGCAGGACACGGCCACCGTGCGCGATATCACCGCGCTGCACGCGGCCACGCGATGCCCGTTCACGCGAGGCCAACTCGCCGTCTGGCTGGAAGGCGATGAGGCAGCCGAGCGCTTCGACCGTGACATTCAGGCTCCGCACGTGAGCGTGCTTGATCTGTTGATCCGCTTCCCCGCGATCGAGCTGACGCTGGAGGCATTCCTCGCGCGGCTCGGGCCGATGCGTCCGCGTTTCTATTCCATTGCGTCGTCGGCGCGGGTGTCACCGGGTGTGGCCGCGTTGACCGTGGGCACGGTGTCGGGGCCGGCTTGGTCCGGGGTGGGTACGTATCGTGGGACGGCATCGACCTACCTGATGATGCTGCGTGCAGGCGCGGAGATCGCTGCCGCCGTGCGCACGCCCAACCCGCCGTTCGCACCGGACGCAGACGCTAGTAAGCCGATGGTGCTGATCGGCGCCGGCACAGGCATCGCGCCGTTTCGTGGATTCCTGGAAGAACGCGCCGCGCAGCAGGCGGCAGGCGAGGCGGTGGCGACGTCGTTGCTCTGCTTCGGCTGTCGCCACCCCGACCACGACTTTCTGTACCGCGACACCTTGCGAGCATGGGAAGACGCGGGTGTGGTACGGGTTTTTCCCGCGTATTCCTGCGTGGCGGAGCATCCGCATCGCTTTGTGCAGCACGCGCTATGGGATGCGCGCGAAGCCGTGTGGAAAGCGTTCGATGCCGGCGCCACGTTGTATGTGTGTGGCGATGGCCGTGCGATGGCGCCAGCCGTGCGCGACACATTGATCCGCATGCACCAGGCGCGCCACGGCAGCGATCTGCCGACTGCGTCGGACTGGCTGACCGCGCAGATGCAATCCGGACGCTACCGGCAGGACGTCTTCAACTGACGCTCCCATACGGTTGCTGCTGTCGTGGTACGGCTGCATAGGCTGCCCGCCCGAGACGGGGCAGGGATGCGCCCCATGTTACGATTTGCCCCTCGGAGCACCGCGCTTTTGGCCCAGCGACGCACTGTCAAACGCGTCCGGCGCAGCGGCTCCGCGAGGAGAAATGAGAATGTGGCGCCGAATCAAAGCGTCCTGGATGGCGATCTTTCTGGTCACCCTGCTGGGTGTCGGGTACTTGTGGATGTACCGTTTTGAGCCGTTGCTCTCTGGCGAGGCCGGCAGCGATGTGTTCGTGTGGGACCGCTGGACGCACCGCGTCTGTGCGCTGACCGACAACGGCGAGGCCACCGAGTGGCGGTGCGATAACGCCATGGAGACCGACGGCTCGAGCAGCAACACCAACTCGGATGTCTCGATACGCAAGCGCATGCGCGACGCCGTCCAGCGCATCAATCTGTAAATCCTGAATCCCACGCCCGCCGTTCGTCGCGGGCGTTTTTCTTTCTTGGTCTTTCTTATCCTTTGCCGGGTTCTGCCGCGTCCACGAGTTCCGGCGACGGTACGGGCGGCAGCTTGCGTACCTGCCCAGTCTCCATGCGGCCCTGGCGCTGGAACGGCCCCAGGTTTTGCGGCTGCCCGGATTCCAGCGCGCGTTCGATGGCGGCCAGTACGCGCACGTCAGCCAGGCCTTCCTCGCCGTTGGGCTCAGGCTCCCGGTTGTTGAGGATGCAGTCCGAGAAGTACTGCAGTTCGCCGCCAAACTGGTCGGTCGCGTCAAACGCCTGTTCATGCGTCTTGCCGTCGATGGTGGCCCGGTATTTAAGCCCCACACCAAACATGAAGCCCGGCGAGACTTCCAGATCGCCCTTGGTACCGAGAATGCGGTACTGGTCGATGCTCGCGCCGCTGTAGCTGACGACGAACTGGGCGACGCGGTGGTCGGCAAAGCGCAGCGTGACGCTGACGGTGTCGTCGAAGTTGAACGGGAGGTCGGGGTCGCGCACGCCACAGGCCGACACCTCGATCGGCTCTTCGCCAAAGAGATTGCGCACCGCGTTGATGGGATAGACGCCCATGTCGGACACCGGCCCGGCCCAATAGCCGTGGCTGGCGCGGTGGTTGGACGGCGCCACCGATTGGCTGAACATGGCCGAGAACGCGCGAATGCGGCCCAGTTTGCCCGTACGTACAAGCTCAATGGCGGCCAGCGTGGCGGGCTCGAAATGCAGCCGATAGGCGATCATCAGTTTCGCGTTGCCGGCCCGGGCTGCCTCGATCATCGCTTCGCAATCGGCCTCGCTCGTGGCCATGGGCTTTTCAAGCAAAACGTGGACGCCGCGCTGCAGGGCGGGCAGGGCGTACTGCCGGTGCATGTCGTTGGGCAGCGCGAGGTAGATTGCGTCGATGTCGCCGGAGGCAAGCAACTGGTCGTAGTCGGCATAGCCGTGGACATGCTGGATGCCGTAGCGATCGGCCAGTGCGGTGGCCTTGGCCTCATCGCCCGTGACCAGTGCCGTAACGACGGAGTTGCCGCTCTGCGCGACGCCGGGCAGAAATGCAGCCTGGGAAATCCATCCAGCCCCGACCACGGCATAACGCACCGGGTTTTGAACGGCGCGGGCTGGAGCGACTTGCAGCTCACCCGCAGCCTCATGAGAAGCAGTATTCATGACAATTCCTTTGCAATCGTTGCGCACGGCAGCATGCCGAGGCCGCGGTGTAGCGTGCTCCGCCGTGCGGGTGCTGACTGATTAAGCAAAGGTGGTGCCCGGTGGGGGCAAAAGGCGTCACATCGGGCCTGCAGAGGCACCTTGCCCTGCGCTCAGACGTGCTCCGCGCGGCTGTCAGTTGGGGCTTCGTCGCGGTTGGTCATGCCGTAGTCGCGTACCACGTGGGCAATGCGCAGGCGGTAGTCCGCAAACGCGCGGTCGCGGCCGACGTGCTGTGCGCCGCGATGCTGCTCCAGGTTGCGCCACGCCTTGACGGCCTCTTCATCGCGAAAGAACGATAGCGAGAGCATCTTGTCGGGGTTCGTGATGCTCTGGAACCGCTCTACCGAGATGAAGCCGTCCACCTGCTCAAGCAGCGGCTTCAGCCGTGCGGCCAGGTTGAGGTAGGTGTCGCGCTGGCCCGGTGCGGGCTCGACTTCAAAGATGACGGCGATCATGGCAAGTCTCCTGTGGGGTGTTTTCGTGATGCGTTCGTGGGTGCTACTTCAAGCTTGAAAGCGGGGAATGCGCGCATTGGGCGAGGGGCGGTATGCCACCTCGCCGAGCCCGGCAAGCCATCGGTCGACTTCCTGCAGGCTCAGCAGATGCCGCACCGTTTCGCGCGCGATGGTGGTGGCCAATGCATCGGCGGGGCAGCGGTGCGCGCCGCCGCCGAAGGTCCAAAGGCGCGGCGCCGTGCGGTCGATGTCGAAGCGTAGTGGGTCGGGGTTGGTTATGCCATCCAGATTGGCACCCGCCAGCAGCACCAGGATCTTGTCGCCCGCGCGCAGCGGGTGGCCGAGCAGATCAACATCGTGCGCGACGAAGCGGCGTGTGTTCTGCACCGGCGCGTCGCGGCGCAGGACTTCGCGCACGAAGGGCTCGATGGCGTCGGGCTGGGCGCGCAGCCGGGCAGTCAGCCCGGCGTGCCGCGACAGCGCGACGATGCAGTTGCCGAGCAGCCCCGCGCAGGCGTCGTAGGTTTGCGCAAGCAGGGCGGCGAGATTGGCGATGTCGGTGTCGCTGTCATCGTCAGCGTCAGCGCCGGCGAACGGCGAGTCGGCAAAGCGCTGCTGCAAGCGGCCGACGGCGGCATCAGCCTGCGCGACGGCGATTGCACTGGCGCCGGGGCTCAGCGCTGCCAAGTACGCGGCAATGTCGGCCTGGCAGGCAGGCGCATCGGCACCATTGCCCAGCAGCGTGTGCGCCATCGTGGCGAGCGGCACGCGAAAGTGGGCATCGGTATCCAGCGCGGCATCCAGGCTTGCTGCCTCGGGCAGCGCAGTGCGCGCATGCCGTTGCGCGTGGCCCGCCAGCGTAGACACATCCAAGCGGCCCAGCGCAGTCATCACCTTGGCTTTGCGCGCACTGTGGTCTGGGCCGTCGATCTGGCGCACGAGGCGGCCGAAGAATTCGCCCGTGGGCGTCGCGGCCACGGCTTTGGGCACGGGCTCATCGGCAGGTCGTACGCAGCAGGCGGCGTTGCCCAGCACCGCGTCTACGGCTTCAGCGCTGGCGGCGACCCACCAGCCCAGGGCGGCGTCGAAGAAAAACGGGCGTTGTGCTGCAAGTTCGGCGTAATAGGGAGCGGGATCGGCATGCACGATGGCTTGCAGCACGTCAGCGGGCGGGGCGGTGTTGAGGGCAATCATCAGCGTGGGGCGCGGGAGTAAGATGGCTCTCATTGTCTGCACTGGCCGCCCGCCAGTCACGCGCCAACAGTTTGGTCTCCATCGAACCATGACCGCATCTTCCTCAGCCACTGAATCGACCACCCAGCCGGACATCGGCCGCGTGGCTGCCACGATTGGCGACCCCACCCGCATCCGCATGCTGCTGCTGTTGATGGAAGGCCGCTCCCTGACTGCCAAGGAACTCGCTTACGGGGCCGGTGTGGAGCCCGCCACGGCCAGCGCGCACTTGCGCCGGCTTGAGGCCGATGCGCTTATCACCTCGTTGTCGAGCGGACGCTACAAATACTTCGGGTTGCGCTCTCCGGCGGTGGCGGAGATGATCGAATCGCTGCTGGTGGTTGCGCCTGAAAAACCTGCTGACCCGCGGCGATCAGTCGTGCCTGAAAACCTGCGTGCTGCACGCCTGTGCTATGACCACCTGGCCGGGCAGCTCGGCACCGAGGTGTCGGAGAAACTGCTGTCGCGCGGCTGGCTGACGCAGCTCGATGAAACGCACGGCGCCTACGACGTCACGCCCGAGGGTGAGCAGGCGCTGGCCGCCATCGGCGTCGATGTGAGTGCGTTGCGCAACGGCCGACGCCGCTTTGCTTATGGCTGCATGGATTGGAGCGAGCGTCGCCCGCATCTGGCAGGCGCGCTCGGGGCCGCCGTGGCGGAGCGCTGCATCGCACTGGGCTGGCTGGCGCGGCAGAAGCATTCGCGTGCACTGAACATGACCGAGGTCGGGCAACGCGAATTGCATGCATGGCTGCGCACGGCGTAGGGCCCTGCGGCCGTGCGTCAGTTGGTTCCGCGGATCGACTTGACGTAGTCGCGCTGGAACACGCACATGCGTAGCGCGTTGTGATACGCGCCATTGCTGAAGAACTCCTCGATGAGTTCACCTTCGCGCTGGAAGCCGCATTTTTCGTACACGTGGATCGCGCGTTCGTTCACTACGTCGACCACGAGATACAGCTTGTGCAGATTCAGCACCATGAATGCATAGTCGATGGCAAGTCGCGTTGCGGTTGACGCATAGCCGTGACCCTGCCAGCCGGGCGCGATAATGATCTGGAATTCGCCGCGCCGGTGGATGTAGTTCAACTCCATCAACTCGACCAGGCCGACGGCTTCGCCGGCATCGTTCTCGCAGATGAAGCGGCGCTCGCGCTGGTCGTGCACGTGGCGGTCGTAGAGCTGTGAAAGTTCGGTAAACGTTTCGTACGGCTCTTCGAACCAGTAACGCATGATCTTCGCGTCGTTGTTCAGTTCGTGTACGAAGCGCAAGTCATTGCGCTCCAGCGGGCGCAGGCAAAGGTCGCGGGATTTTTCGATCACCATGGTGTTGTCCTTGTTGTGTTGAGGCGCCCGACATCGCGTCGACGTCCCAACGCGTTCAGCAAGGACGTGTCGCTGCGGATGCGTGCTTACGCTGAGGTTGCACGCGTCGGCGCCGATCCAGATACAGCCACCACCCTGTTGCTGCAAATACCGGCAGCATCAACGCTCCGATCAACACTAGCACGACGCCGATCGGGCCGAAATAGCGTCCATTGTGAAGCGGCAACATGCCTGCCAGCAGGCGTTGCATTGGCGGCTTTGCAGCGAAGGACTCGTTGCGCAGGACGGCGCCGGTAGCAGCGTCCAGCGTCAATCGGTTGAAGGCGCGGTCGTGCGGAGCATCGGCCGGCAGCCAGTTGATATCGACCTGGCCCGTGCGGGCATCGTCGATACGGAGGGTGGCCGTTCCATAGTTCGACGCGTTGTCGAGGAAAGCGTTCCACGTGCGCTCAATTGCCGCATCTTCGAGCGGTTTTCGCGGGACTTCCACCGGTTTTGCCTTGGAGACAACCGGCATGCCTGCCAAGCGCTGCAGGCCATCGCGGTACCAGTCATATGCCCAATACAGCCCGCTGAAGGCGGCGAGCAAATAGAGCGGCAACACCAGCGTGCCGATGACGGTGTGCACGTCCCACCATCGGATGCGGCCCGCACGGCTCCATCGGATGACAAGCCAGCTTCGCCAGTTCGAGACGCGACGCGGCCAGCGCAGGTACAAGCCCGACAGCGCCATCACGACGAGCCCTATCGTGCTCGCACCTACGATCTGCTTGCCGATCTCATCGGCAAGCAACGTCCGGTGCAGCAGTTTGACGGTGGCAAAGAAGCGCTGTGCGCGCGCTTCGGGCAGCAAGGTGCCGGTGGCGGCATCGATGTAGCGCAGCTCACCGCGGCTGCTACCACCGTGTTTGCCGGGCGGCCACGCATACCAGACGCGCCACGGCTGGGTGGGGTCGGACGCAGCGGTGACGAACGTGACGGGGCGGTCCGGCATGGCAGCGCGCGCCTGCGCCGCCACTTGCGGCAGCGTCGGCGCAGGTCCGCTGCGTGCGGGCAGGGTGAGCACGCCGGGGTTGAGCGCGCGCAGCAGTTCGTCTTCGTAGGCCATCAGCGCGCCGGTAGCACCGACGACGGCCAGCACCACACTGGCTGACAACCCGATCAGCCAGTGCAGGCGGAAGAGCACCCGTCGCAGCATTGCCCGTTCGCCTGTTCGACGCTTACATCTTGTAGCGCACGCCCAGCAGCGCCATGCGCGGGGCACCGGGCATGTTGTAGTTCTCGGCGGCGCCGTGAGCCGACACGTAGTACGCGCGGTTGAACAGGTTCTGCAGGTTCAGCGTGACATCAAGGTGCTTGCTGCGATAACCGGCGCCCAGGTCGACGGTCATGTACCCGGGCAGCGTCGTCAGGTTGTACTGCGATGCGTAACGCGCAGCTTCCGCACGCACGCCGCCGGCCACGTAGAAGCCGTTCGGCAGGTCGTGCTTCAGCCATACCGAGCCGCTGTGCCGTGGCGTGAGGGACGGCTGGTTGCCGTTGACGGCCACGCCACCGCTGCGGTCGTTCGGGTTTTCCAGGCGGCCGTTCAGATAGGCATAGCTCGCCATCAGCGACCAGGTCTTCACGATCTCGCCAGTGAACGACAACTCCAGGCCGCGCGTGCGCTGGGTGCCGATGGGCACGCCCAGCAGCGTGACCGGATCCGCCGCCGTCAGGTTGGTCTGCTTCATGTCGAACAGCGCGGCCGTGACACTCGCGCCGGCAGACAGGTCGTACTTGGCGCCGATCTCGTAGTTCGTGGTCGATTGCGGAGCCAGCGCGCCGCTGTTCGGGAAGAAGGTGAAGCTATCCGCCAGCGGCTGGAACGAGCGGCTGTACGACGCATACAGCGAGAGCGGCTCGATCGGGTGATACACAACGCCAAAACGCGGGCTGACCGGCTTGTCGGTGCGTGACAGATCGACATTGCGCGGGGTCAGGTCGTCGCGGCTCTGCTTGAGGATTTCGTAGCGCAGGCCGGCCAGCACCGTCCATTGCGGCGAGAACTTGATCAAGTCCTGCACGTACGCCGCATACGTCTCGTTGTGCGAGAGGCCGTAGTTGGTCGGCACTGCGTTGCCCGGGACGGTCGGCAACACCTGCAGCGTCGGGTTGAAGAGGTTGTAAGTCGTAGTGCCCGGCGCGCCGGCCACGCGGTCGCTCTTGTCCTGATAGCCCAGCTCGATGCCGTACAGCAGCGTGTGCTGGATGCCCCAGGTCTCGGCCTTCTGCGTCAGCTCGTTCTGCCATAGCGTGCCGCGGTCGTTCCGGTTGCGCTGGTTGACGGATAGCGTGACGGTCGGGATCGGCCCATCGGTGACGCGGCTGACGGTCGTGTAATTGTTGCGGCCCAGCGAGTATTCGTAGTTGCGCACCACGCTGTGGAACGACCATTTATCGTTGAAGCGATGGTCCAGCGTGCCTGTCACGCTCTTGACGGTGGACTCCACATTGCCGGCACCCGCATCGGCCGAGCCATAGCGCGTGCCGATGGGTACATCGACGGGGCGGCCGTGGTAGGACGGCACGCCCTGGTCTGCGATGCGCTTGTCGTGCAGGTAATCGAACTGCACCGTCAGCTTGGTATCGGGCGCCAGGTTGAACAGGAACGACGGCGAGATCGCCTGACGGCGCAGGAAGTAGTCGTTGCGGAAACCACCCGAATCTTCAACGGCGCCGGTAATGCGCGCGCGGATGGCGTCGTCGTTGATGGACGTGTTCAGGTCGAACTCCGCGCGCTTCTGGCGCTCCGTGCCCACCACCACACCGACTTCGGCCAGCGGCGTCGCCAGCGGTTTCTTCGTCACGCGATTGATGATGCCGCCCGATGAACCACGCCCATACAGCACGGCCGCCGGGCCCTTCAGCACTTCAACGCGGTCGATGTTGGACAGGTCGCGGAAGTAGAGCGAATCGTCGCGCAGGCCGTCGACGTACTGGTCATTGATCGACGAGAAACCGCGAATGGTCACCTGATCGCGCTGCGCATCGCCCAGCGAGGCCGACACGCCCGGCACGTTGCGCAGCGTGTCGTTGATCGACAGCGCGCCTTGGTCCTGGATCACCGCACGCGGCACGACGTTCACTGACTGCGGAATCTCGCGCAGCGGCACGGGAATCTTCGTGGCGGTGTTGGCGATGGGCGTGTCGTAGCTCGTGCTGCTGCGCGTGCCCTTGACTGTGGAAGTCGGCAATGTGCCCGCATCGGCTGCGGCAACGGTGTCGGCTGCAGTTGCCACGTGGGCAAACGGCAGCGTTCCAAGGACGGCCAGAGACAGGCACAAACGTTTCGGCGGCATTGCAGTTCCCGTAAAGTGAAAAGTACGACGCGACTCCCTCCCCCGAGGTGCGGCGCCTTCAGAATGTGGAGGCGCAGATAATAATGAGAACAATTCCTATTTACAAGAGAGTTAAGACCCGCTTTTGACGATGGGTAACGTTTGCCGATCTCCGATCAGGCAATTTGTTCAGTCCATCTCCGATGTGTAGGGCACTAAATTGCTCTGCCATCGTCTGATTCGCCTGTTTTTGCCAATTTTCTAACATGTCGCATTCATCACATCAAATGCCATTGAAGGCCGCGTTGGTGGGCTACGGTTATGCCGGCAAGCTTTTCCACGCCGCCTTGATCGATGCCACGCCCGGGCTGCATTTGCAGGTCATCGGTTCCAACCGGCCTGACGCGGTACATGCGGAACGGCCGGATACGACGGTCTGCACGCCCGAAGCAGCGGCAACGCATGCGGACGTCGACCTCGTCGTCATTGCCGCACCCAACGACCGTCACGCGCCGTTGGCAGAAGCGGCGTTGCGTGCGGGCAAGCATGTCGTCGTGGACAAGCCGTTCACCGTCACGCTGGCAGAAGCGCGGCATCTGGCGCGGGTGGCGCGCGACGCGGGGCGCGTGCTGTCGGTGTTTCAGAACCGGCGCTGGGACAGCGATTTCCTCGCCGTGCAAGCCGCGATCGGGGGCGGTGCCCTTGGCGAAGCCATGCACGTCGAGGCGCATTTCGACCGCTATCGACCGCAGGTGCGTGCGCGCTGGCGCGAGCAAGCGGGGCAGGGCACAGGCATCTGGTTTGATCTGGGCCCGCATCTGATCGACCAGGCCCTGCAACTGCTCGGCCTGCCCGATGCGGTAAGCGCTTCGTTCGCACGCCAGCGGCCGGGCGCAGAAACGCCGGACTGGGCGCATGTCGTGTTGGATGTGGGGGAGCGTCGAGCCGTCCTTCACGCGAGCATGCTGGTGGCGGGTGGATCCCCGCGCTGGATCGTCCACGGCACGCGCGGTTCGTTTGTCAAACGCCGGATGGATCAGCAGGAAGCGCAACTGTTGGCCGGCATGAAACCCGGCGCGCAAGGCTGGGGTGTAGATGATGACGCGGGCGTGCTGATCGACGGCGCCACCTCGACCGAAACCCGCGTGGCGACGCCGGCGGGCGATCAACGCGCCTACTACGCCGCTGTGCGCGATGCCATCTTCGGCCAGCGCGCAAACCCGGTTCCGCCCGTGCAGGCCGTGTCCGTCATGGCCGTGCTCGAAGCCGCCGTGGCCGCTGCCGAAACCGGCACGGCGGTTGTGCCGGACCTGACCGATGCCGAACGCGCAGACTGGCTGGCTGCGCGGGAGACCGCCTCGTGAACGGCGTCGTCATCCTGTTGCTGGTGGCGGGCGGTTTGCTCGCGGTGGTGGCGCTGGTGCAGATGCTGGCCTCGCGTCTGACGCTGCCGGAATCGACCTTGCTGGCGCTGGCGGGCATCGGCATCGGCGGCGCCTATGTGATGTTGCGGAACGGCGCACCAGCCTTTGCGACCACCTTCTTCGCCCCACTGGTCGATCCGAGCTGGCCGGCAGAGGCGTATCTGTGGCTGTTCCTGCCGCCGCTGCTGTTTCAGGCAGCACTGTCGGTGGATGTACGAAGCATGGCGCCGGATGCCGCGCCGATCCTGATGCTCGCCATCGTGGCCGTGGTGGTTGCCACGGGCGTGATCGGGCTGGCTGCGGCGGCCGTCACGCCGTTCGGCATCGTCACGTGCCTGCTGCTCGGCGCGATGATTGCCACGACCGATCCGTCCGCTGTAATCGCGGTGTTTCGCGACGTGGGCGCGCCGGCACGGCTGATCCGGCTGGTGGAGGGCGAAGCGCTGCTCAACGACGCCGCAGCCATTGCCATCATGGGCGTGCTGCTTGCCATGCTGACCGGGCACGGCGGCGATGCCTCCATCGGCACGGGCCTGCGTGAGCTGGCCAAGGGGTTTAGTGGCGGCGTGGTGTTCGGATTGACTGCGGGGCGGATCGCCGCATTCTTGCTGCCGGCGCTGCGCGGCATTGCCCAGGCCGAGGCCGCGTGGACGCTGGCGCTGCCGTATCCGCTGTATCTCGTGGCCGAAGATGTGCTGGGGGTGTCGGGCGTGGTGTCCGTGGTGTGTGCGGGACTTGTGATTGGCGCGTTGGGCCGCACGCGCCTGACGCCGCGCAACTGGTCGCACCTGCAACTCATCTGGGAACAGATTGCAGCGCTGGCCGGCGCGGTGGTCTTCTTGCTGGCTGCGGTGCGCGTGCCGGAACTGCTGCACGGCGTGGTGTGGAAAGACGCGCTGTGGCTCGCTGTGATCGTGCTGGCGGCACTGGCGGCGCGCCTTGCCGTGCTGTTCGGCCTGCTGCCCGCGCTGGCGTGGCTCAAGCTCTCCGCGCCGGTCAGTCATGCGTACAAGCTCGCGATTGCGTGGGGCGGCCTGCGTGGTGCCGTCACGCTGGTGCTGGCGCTGGGTGTGGCCGAAAACCAGGCCGTGCACGAGGCGGATCGCCATTTCGTCACCATCCTCGCCACCGGCTTTGTGCTGGTGAGCGTGCTCTTCAACGGCGCCACGCTGCGCTGGGTGATGCGCCAACTTGGGCTGGATCAGTTGTCGCCCCAGGAGCAGGCCCTGCAAGGTCAGGCGCTGAACATGTCGACGGAGGAAGTGGAATCGACCATGCGCCGCATCGGCGGGCATTTTCATTTCGCGTCAGGTGCGACGGATCAGGCCGCGGAGGTGTATCGGCGAGAGGTCGCGGCCGGCGCGGTCGAGCTGAACCTCGAGGAAGCGCTGTCCGAACGCGAGCGCCTGACCATTGGCCTTGTGTCGCTGGCCACGCGCGAGCGCGAGTTGATTCCCGAGTACGGCAACGGTTTGATTTCGATCCGCAACCTCGACGCGATGATGCGTAACACCGCCGACATGATCGACGCGGCCCGCACGGAAGGGCGCCTAGGTTACAAGCGTGCATCGCGGCGCATCCTGGCCAAGCACGCCGGCTACCGATTTGCGGTGTGGCTGCACCGCGTGATGCATATCGACCGCCCGCTGGCCAATGCGCTGGCCGATCGCTTTGAATTGCTCATTTGCCGCCAGACGGTGCTCGAACGCTTGCGCGCGTATAACCGTGCGTCGCTGCAGCCCGTGCTGGGCGAACGCATGGCAGACGTGCTCGATGGTGTGTTGATTGCCCGGATCGAGGCTGCAGAAGAGGGCCTGGCAGAACTGCGAGAAAAGTTTGGCGACTACAGCGCCGCGTTGGAGAAGCGCCTGCTGGTGCTGTTCGCGCTGTACATCGGCCAGAGCAAGATCGACACAATGCTGGCCGAAACGGTGATCTCGAAAGAGGTCTACAAGCAGATCAGCGCGGTGATCCGCCGTGCCTGGACGGCCGCGCTGCCGCGGCCGCCGCTGTCGACTGCATGACGTGCGCCGGCCCTGACGCAATAGCCTGTTCAGAGCCGCTTGTCTTCCCGCTCCACGCTCGGATGGCGGTGGATGTCGTGCGTGACGAAGCCCGTGTCGTTATCGGGCATCTCCAGCCACTCCGGGTGCGAGAGCGATTCGCGAATGTCCGCCAGGCCCGAGGCCCAGTGGTCGCGCATGGTCGACGGCCCGAACTGGATGTCCTTGCCCGGCCCCTCGTGCTCCTTGGCCGCGTAGATGAGGTGGAAGACGTTGTAGCGCTTAGTGCAGGCCATTTCCTGCGCGTGCTTGTACCACTGCGTGCGCTCGAACTCCTTGGGTGGCAGGTGGTCGAGCAGCTTGCGCATCAGCCGGCGCGTCGATTGCGAGCGCTCCATCCAGTCGGTAATGAGCCGCGTCCGGCTGGAGTACTGCAAGTCCTTCTGCCGGCTAGCCACGCCGATCATCGTATTGGGAACCGGGCCCAGCGCGCTCCACAGGTCCACCTGAAACACCAGCGTGTCGCGGCGTGGCTTTGAGCCCAGCACATACGACAGGGGCGTGTTGGAGAGGACACCGCCGTCCCAGTAATACTCGCCGTCGATCAGCACGGGTGGAAAGCCTGGCGGCAGCGCGCCCGATGCCATGAAGTGCTCGGCGCGTAGACGGCGCTCGGTGTTATCAAACGCTTCCAGATTGCCTGTGCGCACGTTTACGGCGCCGACCGACACGCGGATGCCGCCGTCATTGATGCGATCGAAATCGCACAGCCGTTCCAGCGTCGCTTTGAGCGGCGTGGTGTCGTAATAGCTGGCTTCGAGCGGGTCGACTTCGTTGGCGGGCAGCGGGGCAGGAAAGCGTGGCGTAAAAAAGCCGCGCTGGCCCTCGAGCAGCGTATCGGCGGCCTGCATGGCGGTCAGCCATTTACGCAGATGCGCATTGCCGTCAAACCAGGCGTTTTCCAGGATGTCAGGCAGCGGCGGCGAGAACGTCGGCTGCGTGATGATCTGCCAAAACTCACGCAGCTTCGCTTGCCGATGCTCGGGGGCATTGCCGGCAATGATGGCCGTATTCAGCGCCCCGATGGAGATGCCCGCGATCCAGTTCGGCACGATGCCGGCTTCGTCCAGCCCTTCGAACACGCCGGCCTGGTACGAGCCAAGCGCGCCGCCGCCTTGCAACACCAGCGCGATGTTTTCGTACGCCGGCAGCACGATGCGCTGTGCCGTGGTGAGCGGCGCATCGGCGGGGCGTGACGACTCTGCCGGCGTGGGCCGCTTGGTTGCGGCCACGCGTAGTTTCGGTGCGGGCATATCTCCTCCAACCTCCTTGCGTGTGCAGAGACTTATTGCATGAACCAGCCGTGGCTCACCACGAACGATTGGCCGGTCAGGGCGGCACTCGGGAACGTGGCCAGGAAGCGCACCGTCTCGGCCACGTCTTCCACCGTGGTGAACACGCCGTCCACGGTGTCACCCAGCATGACCTTTTTCACGACATCTTCTTCGCTGATGCCGAGTTCCTTTGCTTGCTCGGGAATCTGCTTTTCGACCAGCGGCGTGCGCACAAAACCGGGGCACACCACATGCGAGCGCACGTTATGCGCGGCGCCTTCCTTGGCCAGCACCTTGTTCAGGCCCAGCAGTGCGTGCTTGGCGGCCACGTAGGCCGATTTGAGCGGCGAACCCTCGTGCGAGTGCACCGAGCCCATGTAGATGACCACGCCGCCACGGTCGTCCTTGTACATGTGGCGCAGTGCGGCGCGCGTGGTCAGGAACGCGCCGTCGACGTGGATGGCCTGCATCTTCTTCCAGTCGGCAAACGAGTAGCTCACGAACGGGTTGACGATCTGGATGCCGGCGTTCGAGACGAGGATGTCGACCGAGCCGAGTTCTTCGGCCACGCGGTCGATGCCGCTGTCCACGGCTTGTTCATCGGTCACGTCCATGCGCAGCCCGATGGCCTTGCCGCCGGCATCGGTGATCTCCTTGGCGACGGCCTTGGCGCCGTCTTCGTTCAGGTCAACGATGGCGATGGCCGCACCCGAATTGGCGAGCGTGAGGGCGATCTGCTTGCCGATGCCGCTGGCGGCTCCCGTGACGACAGCGACTTTGCCTTTCAAATCAGACATGTGTGTACTCCGAGGGTTGGCGGTGACGGGGATAAGAATGGCCTTGGGCAGGTGCTACTGCGCCAGGTAATCGAACACGACCTCGCCCATGCCAAGGGTCAGGTCTGCAATGATGTGTCGGGCTTCGACAATCTCCAGCACGGGCAGTTCGGCCACGGGCGCCAGCGCATGGTGCGCCAATTCCAGCGATGCCGGCCCCGTCCAGGCGCCTTTCATGTCGATGTCGATCATGACGTTGCGCGACAGCTCGCAGATGCGCGCGGTCTTGCCGTCCACGTGCGGAATGATCTTGAGCAGAAAGTTCGGGCGCTCCAGGCGGCGTTTCTGCTCGGCCAGATCCAGCTCGCGGTGCTTGTAGCCCATGGTGCCGGTTGCCACGCGCACGGGGCCGTAGTCGAGCGTGCCGATCAGCGTGTCCTTGTCGGTCAAGAGCCTGGGCGAGGCGAGTTTCTTTGGGAAGCCCCACATTTCACGGCCGCCGGCCAGCGGCGGATGGTCGTCCAGGTACATCGCGAGCGTGTACGTGCCGGGCTTGCCTTCGTAGGTGACCGGGATGACCTGGCCGCTTTCGGTGTAATCGCCAAAGCCGGTGGAGTCGGCCATGCGGATGAACTCGTAGGCGACCAGCGGTTCGGGCACCTCGAGCGGTTCCGGCACCATGGCGCGCAGCTTGGCCGGGTCGGTGCGGTACGTGATGATGAAGAATTCGCGGTGGATGAAGCGGTATGGGCCGGGCGGGTAGGCGGGGCTCGTAAGCGGCATCGCGAAGGCGGTTTCGCGGACGGTCTTGATGTCCATGGCACTCCTTGTGCAGGTCGGGCTGCAAGTGGCGTTGGGAATCGGTACGGCGCAAGAGAACGGTAGGCGACACCGCATGGTGTCGCGCTTTTGTGACGCTGTCTGCTTCCGTTCACGCGAATTTCACGTTTGAGTGCCCGATACGCGATTGATTGCATGCAATGCGCCATTGCGCCGCATGCAGGCCAGCGCCGTCACGCGTGCGAGAGGAATTCCCAGAGCGCCGGTTCTGCGGAGTACGCGACGTTGAAGCGCAGCCACGGGCTAGGCTCGTCATGCGGGCGGAAATACTGGCCGGGCGCGAGCCAGATGTTGTGTTCGATGGCCCGATTGGCCAGCGCGGAGGCGTCGGCCTGGCCCGGAAGCCGTGCCCACAGGAAGAGGCCGCGGCCCGGCGTATCGAACGGCTCGGCACCATGTTGACGCATGAGCGCTTCGACGCGCGTGTGCGCTTCTCCGAGCCGCGCAATCAGCCGCGCCACGTGTTCGGCATAGACGGGGCGGGTGACGAATGCGTGCACGATTCGCTCGGTAATTTCCGACGAGGTGAGCGCCACTGCCATCTTGGTGCGTGCCAGCTCGCGTGTGATGGCGGCATCGGCCACCACGTAGCCTGCGCGCAACGAGGGCGAGATCGTCTTGGAGAACCCGCTCACGTACAGCGTGCGGCGCAGGCCGTCGAGTGCGGCGAGCATCGGGGCGGCGGGGTCGGCCAGCTCGCGGTGCAGGTCGTCTTCAACGATACAGAGGCCGTGCTGTTCGGCCAGTTGCAGCACGCGATAGGCGTTCTGCGCCGTCATTGAGGAGCCAGTGGGGTTCTGCAGCACGGCGCTGGTGAAGAGGGCGCGCGGCCGGTCGGCATCGTCCGCGCGCAGGATGGCTTCCAGTGCCGCGGTGTCGAGCCCGTCCGGTGTGCGAGGCACCCCGACCACGCGCAGGCCGGCCAGCTTGAGCACCTGGAGTACGTTGCAGTAGCCCGGGTCATCCACCGCGACGATGTCGCCGGCTTTGAACAGCGTGCGGACGATCAGGTCGAGCGCCTGCGTGGCGCCGCTGGTCAGCAGCACTTGCGACCGTTCCACCGGCAGGCCCCGTAGCGCAAGCGACTGCGCGACGTATTCGCCCAACGGCGCATAGCCCCACGGATGTCCGTAGCCCGCCACCCGCAACGCGGAAACACGGCTCACCGCGCGCATGGCTTCCTGTACGCCGCGCTCGTCCAGCCAGTCGTTCGGCAGCCAGCCACAGCCGGGCTTGATGGAGATGGAGCGGTCGGCAAACACATCCGACAGCAGCCACGCCGCGTTGAGCGTGGGCGGCTCCCAGCGTGGGGCCACGGGGGCCGGCTGGGTGGGTGTACGCGCCGCTACGAGGTAGCCCGAACGTGGCCGGGCCACGATGGCGCCCAGAGCCGCCAGCCGTGTATAGGCCTCCGCCACCGTAAAAGTGCTTACATCGTGCGCCTGGGCCAACTTGCGCACCGAGGGCAGCCGCGTGCCCGGCAGCAGAGAATGGTTGTCGACCGCCGCACGAATGCCTTGGACGATCTGGTCGACCAACGTACGCTGGGGATGAGAAGGATCGAGTTCGAGTTGCATGTTGCGATGCGGCACGAAGCCGTGATGAGGGCCTATACAGTTTCTTATAGAACCGCCATCTGTGCATGTCCGTGTCGCATTGGACTCTGTACAGTTTGCTTCAACCGCTGGCTTGCCCAGCCCGTTCCCTTTCCGCTGTTTTTTCGGAGCCGCCGATGAAACCCGCACCCCACCCGCTGGAAACCACCGATCTGTCCTACTTCTGGATGCCGTTCACGGCCAACCGCCAGTACAAGGCCGCACCGCGCCTGCTGACTTCCGCCCAGGGCATGTACTACCGTGACGGCGATGGCCGCGAGGTGCTGGACGGCACTGCCGGCCTCTGGTGCGTCAACGCCGGCCACTGCCGCAAGGAAATCGTCGACGCCATCACGACGCAGGCCGCCACGCTGGATTTCGCGCCCACCTTCCAGATGGGGCACCCCCTGGCGTTCCGCGCGGCAGAAAAAGTCGCCGAGATCATGCCGGAAGGCCTGAACCGCATCTTCTTCGCCAACTCCGGTTCCGAAGCGGTGGATACGGCGCTGAAGATTGCGCTGGCCTACCACCGCGCGCGGGGCGAAGGGCAGCGCACACGCTTGATTGGCCGCGAGCGCGGCTATCACGGGGTGGGTTTCGGCGGCATCTCGGTGGGCGGCATCTCGCCGAACCGCAAGGCGTTCTCGGCGAACCTGCTGCCGGGTGTGGACCACCTGCCGCATACGCATGCGCCTGAGCACAACGCATTCTCCAAGGGCCAGCCGGCCTGGGGCGAGCACCTTGCCGACGAACTGGAGCGCCTAGTCACGCTGCATGACGCGTCGACCATCGCTGCCGTCATTGTCGAGCCGCTGGCGGGTTCCACCGGCGTGCTGGTGCCGCCCAAGGGCTACCTGCAGCGTCTGCGCGCGCTGTGCGACAAGCACGGCATCCTGCTGATCTTCGATGAAGTCATCACCGGTTTTGGCCGCCTGGGCGCGGCAACGGCGGCGGAGTTCTTTGGCGTGACGCCGGACCTGCTCACGATGGCCAAGGGCATCAACAACGCCGCCGTGCCGATGGGCGCCGTGGCCGTGCGCCAGTCGGTGCACGACACCGTCGTCGACGCCGGCGCGCCAGGCGCCATCGAGCTGTTCCACGGCTATACCTATTCGGCACACCCGCTGGCGGCGGCCGCGGCGGTGGCCGCGCTGGATCTGTATCGCAGCGAAGGGCTGTTCGAGCGCGCGCGTTCGTTGTCGCCGGCGTTCGAAGCGGCAGCGCATTCGGTCAAGGGCGCGCCGCATGTGAAGGACATCCGCAACCTCGGCCTCGTGGCCGGCATCGAACTGGAATCGCGCCCCGGCGCCGTGGGCGCGCGCGCTTACGAAGTTTTCCTGAAATGCCTGGAGCGTGGTGTGCTGGTGCGCTACACCGGCGACATCCTGGCGTTCTCCCCGCCGCTCATCATCGAAGAGGCGCAGATCGCGCGCATCTTCGACACCGTTCGTACCGTTCTGCAAGAGGTAGCCTGAAATGAACCGACCGATTGATCCCGCCGTGACCGAATCCGTTGTCAGCCATTACATCGGCGGGCAGCGCCATGCCGGCAGCGGCACACGCAGCGCCGATGTCTTCAACCCCGCTACGGGCGCGGTGAGCGCGCAGGTGCTGCTGGGCGGCAAATCCGAAGTGGACGCCGCCGTAGCCGCCGCCCATGCGGCTGCCCCGGACTGGGCCGAGACTTCGCCGCTCAAGCGCTCGCGCGTTTTGTTCAAGTTCAAGGAGCTGCTCGACCAGAACCACGATGCCCTGGCCGCCGCCATTACGCGTGAGCACGGCAAGGTGTTCTCCGATGCCAA
Organism: Ralstonia pickettii; assembly: GCF_016466415.2. NCBI lineage: Bacteria > Pseudomonadati > Pseudomonadota > Betaproteobacteria > Burkholderiales > Burkholderiaceae > Ralstonia > Ralstonia pickettii. The sequence continues at coordinate 1,052,080 of NZ_CP066772.2, forward strand.
AGGCGAAGTGACGCGCGGCATTGAAGTGGTGGAATTTGCCTGCGGCATTCCGAACCTGCTCAAGACGGAGTTCACGGACAACATCGGCGGCGGCATCGACAACTGGAACCTGCGCCAGCCGCTGGGCGTGGTGGCCGGCATTACGCCGTTCAACTTCCCGTTCATGGTGCCGATGTGGATGGCGCCGGTGGCATTGGCGTGCGGCAATACGTTCATCCTCAAGCCCAGCGAACGTGACCCGACCCCCAGCCTGATGATTGCCGACCTGCTCAAGCAGGCGGGCCTTCCCGACGGCGTGTTCAACGTGGTACAGGGTGGCAAGGATGCCGTTGATGCGCTGCTCGAGCATCCGAATGTGCAGGCCATTTCGTTCGTCGGCAGCACGCCCATCGCCGAATACATCTACGCCGAAGGCACCAAGCGCGGCAAGCGCGTGCAAGCCCTGGGCGGCGCAAAGAATCACCTCGTCGTCATGCCGGATGCAGACCTCGACCAAGCGGTGGATGCCTTGATCGGTGCAGGCTACGGTTCGGCCGGTGAGCGCTGCATGGCGATCTCCGTGGCTGTGGCAGTGGGCGACGTGGCAGACAAGCTCGTCCCGCGCCTTGCCGAGCGCGCCCGCGCGCTCAAGATCGGCAACGGCATGCAGGCCGACAGCGAAATGGGTCCACTTGTGACCGCCGCCCACAAGGCCAAGGTGGAAGGCTATATCGCCAAGGGCGTCGAAGAGGGCGCCGAGCTGGTGGTGGACGGCCGCGGCCACACGGTCGATGGCCATGCCGAAGGCTTCTTCACGGGCGGCACGCTGTTCGACCACGTCAAGCCCGGGATGACGATCTACAAGGAAGAGATCTTCGGCCCCGTGCTTTCGGTGGTGCGCGTGCATGACCTTGCCGAGGCGGTGGACCTCATCAATGCGCACGAGTTCGGCAACGGCGTGTCGTGCTACACGAGCGATGGCGGCGTGGCGCGCGCATTTGCGCGGCAGATCCAGGTGGGCATGGTCGGCATCAATGTGCCGATTCCGGTGCCGATGGCGTGGCATAGCTTTGGCGGCTGGAAGCGCTCGCTGTTCGGCGACCACCACGCCTATGGCGAAGAAGGCGTGCGTTTTTACACGCGTTACAAGAGCGTGATGCAACGCTGGCCGGATTCGATCGCCAAGGGCGCCGAGTTTGTCATGCCGACAGCCAAGTAAGCCGGCGCATCACCCATGAAAAAGGGAGGCGGTGCCTCCCTTTTTCCTTTGCGCATGCCGAGTTGAAACCGGCGTGTCATATTGGTTTGATGTTGACGGCGATGAGTTCGCCATCGGGCCCGATCTCTACATCAAAGCTGACACGCTGCCCTTCATGGAATGTCTGCGAGCGCGAAAACTGGATTTCCGAATCCCGAATGAAACTCGGGGCAGCATGCATTTCTGCAGCTGCCCCGGCGGGCGGATCATATTCAACGGCGTTCTCTTCAATTCGGCTGGCCATTGCATGCTCCCAATAGGGGTTCGTCAAACCAGGCCACCGCTTCCGGTGGCCATCCGACTGCTTGATGGCAAACACGTACTGAAACAACCTGCCTGGCGGAATATCCCGGCCAATACACGCGCGAGGAAACCCCGCGCGGCAAGCCAAAACCGGTCTACCGCGCCCGCGTGCTCCTTGTTACTGGGGCACGATGTTCGAAGCTTGCTTGCCCTTGGGGCCTTGCGTGACTTCGAACGACACCTTCTGACCTTCCTTCAGGCTTTTGAAGCCTGCGGAGTTGATCGCGGAGAAATGTGCGAAAAGGTCTTCGCCGCCATCATCCGGGGTAATGAAGCCGAAACCTTTTGCGTCGTTGAACCACTTGACGGTACCAGTAGCCATGATTTTGAGTCGTGAAGTTGAGAAATCGATCGGCCGCCGGCCAAATCCAAACGTAGCAGGCAGACCCGGCCGAACCGGCCAAACGATCGTTTGGTGAATATATGCTTGGCGCGTCGCCTCGTCAAAGTCTGTTTTTTTAAGGTTTCCGTTTGGAGCGGCCGCGGCTGCTGTTTTCGGGCCCGCACCAGGGTTGGCGCGCGCTTGCCATCGGTGCAAACACCCGCGCAAAACCGGGCGTTTTCACCTAAGCTTTAGTGGCTTCTGCCGCACTCGGCCCGCCCGTAAAGCCGGTGTCGCAGTCGGTGCACGAAAATTGCGTGCGCCCCCGTCGTTCCAGTCGCAGCCTACCCATGACGACAGCCGCAGCCAGTCACACTAAGAAAAATCCCGCGTTGATGGCCACCATGGTGGGCGCGATCGGCGTGGTCTTCGGGGACATCGGCACCAGCCCCCTGTATGCCCTGAAGGAATGCTTCAACCCCGAGCATGGGGTCCCGTTTTCCGATCAGACCGTCTTCGGCATCCTGTCGATGCTGTTCTGGGCGATGACGCTGGTGGTATCCGTCAAATATGTGCTCTTCGTCATGCGCGCCGACAACAACGGCGAAGGCGGCATCCTCGCGCTGACGGCGCTGGCCATGCGTGCGAGCAGCGGCAGCGCCCGGTTCACACGCACATTGATGCTCCTCGGCCTGCTGGGCGCAGCCATGTTCTATGGCGATGCCGTCATTACCCCCGCCATCTCGGTGCTCTCCGCCATCGAAGGCATGGAAATCATGGCGCCTGCGCTGCAGAAGTGGGTATTGCCCCTGGCGCTGATCGTGCTGATCGCGCTGTTTTTGATTCAAAGGCATGGCACGCACGTGGTTGGGCGCCTGTTCGGGCCGATCATGGTGATCTGGTTCGTGCTGCTGGGGCTGATGGGATTGGTTTCGGTGGTGAAGTCGCCGCAGATTTTGGTGGCGCTGAGTCCGGTGTACGCCATCGAATTCGGATTCCGGCATACGGTGCTGGCGTTCATCGTGTTCGGCTCGGTGTTCCTGGCGCTGACCGGTGCCGAGGCGCTGTATGCCGACATGGGCCACTTCGGCGCCCGCCCCATCCGGTACGCGTGGTTCTACATTGCCATGCCGTGCCTGCTGCTGAATTACTTTGGCCAGGGCGCCTTGCTGCTGCGCGAGCCGAGCGCCGTGCAAAACCCGTTCTTCCTGTTGATGCCGAGCTGGGCGGTTGGCCCGATGGTGCTGCTCGCTACGGCGGCCACCGTCATTGCGTCGCAGGCTGTCATCTCTGGCGCGTTTTCGATGACGGCGCAGGCCGTGCACCTGGGCTATGCGCCGCGCATGAAGATTCTCTACACGTCGGATGTGGAAATCGGCCAGATCTACGTGCCAGTGGTCAACTACATGCTCCTCGTGCTGGTGGTGGCCGTGGTGCTGGCGTTCGGCAAGTCCGACAACCTGGCCGCGGCGTACGGTATTGCGGTGACGACCACCATGGTATTGACGACGGGTCTGGTCACAGTCGTCATGCACAACGCCTGGAAATGGCGCCTCTGGCTGGTGGCGTGCATCGGGGCAGTATTCCTGGCGGTTGACCTGTCGTTCTTCGCCGCAAACCTGCTCAAGATTGCAGCCGGTGGCTGGTTCCCGCTCCTGCTGGGCGGCTTGATCTTCTTCCTGATGGTGACGTGGCACTCGGGCACGCAGCTGCTGAAGGCGCGCAATGTAGAAGGCGGCATTCCGCTTGAGCCGTTCATGGACGGGCTGCTGCGCCATCCACCGTATCGTGTGGACGGCACGGCCGTGTACCTGACGCCCAGCATCGATTTCGTGCCCTTGGCGTTGCTGCACAACCTCAAGCACAACCACGTGCTGCACAAGCGCGTGCTGTTCATCCACTTCCGTACGCTGGCCGTGCCCTATGTGGACCCTGCCAAGCGCCTGGTCATCAAAACCATTGGCGACGACATCCACACCGCAGTGGTGGATTTCGGCTTCAAGGAAACGCCCGCTGTGGACGAGATCGTTCGCAGCGTGGGCGAGCGGCTGGGCATCGTCTTTGAAGACATGGAAACGTCGTTCTTCATTACACGCGCCACGGTGGTGCCGTCGCCGCTGCCCGGCATGGCGATGTGGCGGGAGTCGTTGTTTGCCTGGATGCAGCACAACAGCGCCAAACCGTCGGACTTCTTCCGGATTCCTGCCAACCGGTTGGTTGAGCTGGGGAGCAAGGTGGAGATCTAACCTCGCGCGTTCTGTGCGTTACGCAAACCGCGTCACGCTATCGCCTCGGCAGAACGCCAGCAGCGTCAGCTGGCCGACCTTGGCGTGGCGGATTGCGAGTGAGGATGGCGCGGAGATCGTTGCCAGCAGCGGCACCTGCAGTTGAACGCACTTGCGCGCCAGCTCGAAGCTCGCACGACTCGTCATGACGATAAACCCGTCCGAGGGGCGGATGCCGAGCCGAGCCAGCCGGCCGATCAGCTTGTCGAGAGCGTTGTGGCGACCCACGTCTTCCAGCGCATGCAGCGGTGCGTTGCCGTCTGAGGGCACCCACCCTGCGGCATGCAAGCCACCCGTGAGCGCATTGGCCGGCTGATGCGCCGTCATCGCCTGCATGGCATCCAATACCTGCGTGTCGGCAAGTGATGCCAACCACGCGGGTGGCACAAGCGGTTGCGGCGCATCTTCAAAAGTCTGCAGGCTTTCAATGCCGCACAGCCCGCAGCCGGTCGGGCCGGCCAGTGCGCGACGGCGTTCCTTCAACCGCACGAAGCAATGCGAAGCAATTTCAGCGTGTACTTCGAGCCCATGCGGATGCGTTTCCACATCTGCGCCCCGCCAATCGGCGCGACTGTCGATGATGCCTTCTGACAGCGCAAAGCCCAGCGCAAAGTCTTCCAGGTCGGTCGGCGACGCCATCATTACGGCATGCGTGATGCCGTTGAAGACAAGCGCGACCGGTGCCTCATCGGCGACGGCCGTGGAGGTGTCTTCTTGCGCGCCGGTGCGTGTGCGTTTCGTCGCGTTAGTGGACACGACGGGCAAGCCGGCGGGGTGGCGGGGTAGCAAAGTCATGCAGTGAAATGAGGCAAAGCGCGGCCGGCATCGAGCAGCACGATGAGCCAGCGTGTGTCGTCCATGGCAACGCGCAGCAGGCCTGCATCGGCCAGCGGATGCAGCGCGCGCAGGACCGTGCTGGCGCGCTCGCCCACGCGCTTGGTCAGCCACGGCATCGACACCGGCTTGCCGGCGTCGGTCTCGCGCAATGCGGCCAGCAGCGCCAGCTGCAGCGCAGACCACGCCGGCTCTGTGGGCATCAGGCTTCGGCCGTGGTGGCCGCTTGGGTGTCAGCGGTGCGCGCGACCTGGCTCGGCACCAGCATCACCGGAATCGACTTGGATGTCGGCGTGCGTGCCTGGTCAGCCACGGAAGACAGCGGCACCAGCGGGTTGGTCTCGGGGTAATACGCCGCCAGGCACCCGCGCGGAATGTCATACGCCACCAGACGGAAGCCATCGGCGCGGCGCGTGGTGCCGTCTTCGGAAAGCGTCACCATGTCGACCCACTCGCCGTCTTTCATGCGGACCGTGTGCAGGTCTTCCTTGTTGATGAAGACCACGCGGCGCTGGCCGAACACACCGCGGTAGCGGTCGTCCATGCCGTAGATCGTGGTGTTGTACTGATCGTGCGAACGCACCGTGGCGAGCGTAAAGACGGTGGCGTCGGCATGGCGCTCGCGAGCGCGGTGGACCGGCGTGTCAGTCGGCACGGCATGCGCGTGGAACTCCGCCTTGCCCGACGGCGTGTTCCAGACACGTTCCGACGCGGTGTTGCGCAGGCGAAAGCCGCCCGGTACGCGAATCTTCTCGTTGAAGCCGGCAAAGTCGTCGAACACAGCTTCGATGCGTTCGCGGATGCGGTCGTAATCTTCGACCAGCCAGCGCCACGGGATGGTGCTCTCGGGCAGCGTCGCCTCGGCCAGGCGTGCCACGATGGCCGGCTCCGAGAGCAGATGCGGAGAGGCCGGCGGATTGATGCCTGCCGACATGTGCACCATGCTCATCGAGTCTTCCACCGTCACCCCTTGCGCGCCGCCGGCCTGTTGGTCGACCTCGGTGCGGCCAAGGCACGGCAGGATCAGCGCAGCCTTGCCGTGCACGATGTGGCTGCGGTTGAGCTTGGTGGTCACGTGCACGGTCAGGTCGCACTGGCGCAGGCCCGCCCATGTGGCGGCGGTGTCGGGCGTGGCTGCCGCGAAGTTGCCGCCCATGGCAAAGAACACGCGCGCGGCGCCTTGCTGCATCGCTTCGATGGCGCCGACGGTGTCGTAGCCATGTTCGCGCGGCACTTGAATGCTGAACACCTTTTCCAGCCGATCCAGGAATGCCGGCGCGGGCTTCTCATAAATGCCCATCGTGCGATCGCCCTGCACATTGCTGTGGCCGCGCACGGGGCACGCACCGGCACCCGGGCGCCCGATGTTGCCGCGCAGGAGCAGCAGGTTGACGATCATCTGGATCGTCGCGACTGAATGCTTGTGCTGCGTGATTCCCATGCCCCAGCACGCGATGACGCTGCCGGCTTTGATGTACGTGTCGCCCGCCTGGCGGATTTCGTGCTCTGGCAGGCCCGATTCGGCCTCGATGGTCGCCCACGACTCCGCGCGCACGTCAGCGGCGAAGGCGTCGTAGCCGCCAGTGTGCTGGGCGATGAAGGCGTGGTCGATGATGGCGGGCTCGCCGCGGCTGCGTGCCGCGTCGTCACGCTCGATCACGTGTTTGATGATGCCCTTGACCGTCGCCAGGTCGCCGCCGATGCGCACCTGGTGGTATTCGGTGCTAATGCGCGTAGAGCCCAGCGTCAGCATTTCGATCTTGCTCTGCGGATCAGCAAAGCGCTCCAGCCCGCGCTCACGCAGCGGGTTAAACGACACGATGCTTGCGCCGCGCTTCGATGCCTCGCGCAACTCGCCGAGCATGCGCGGGTGGTTCGTCCCCGGGTTTTGCCCGAAGATGAAGATGGCGTCGGTCTTGGTGAAATCGTCGAGCGTGACGGTGCCTTTGCCGACGCCGATGCTGGCCCGCATGCCCGTGCCGGAAGGCTCGTGGCACATGTTGGAGCAGTCGGGGAAATTGTTCGTGCCATAGGCGCGCACGAACAACTGGTAGAGGAAGGCCGCCTCATTGCTGGTGCGGCCCGAGGTGTAGAAGATCGCCTGGTTCGGATCGGGCAGCGCACGCAGGTGCTGCGCGATCAGCGCGAAGGCGGCGTCCCAGTCGATCGGGACGTATTTGTCGCTGCCTGCGTCGTAGACCATCGGGTGCGTCAGGCGGCCTTGATCTTCCAGCGCGTAGTCCGACCACTCGGCCAGTTCGCGCACGGTGTGCTGCGCGAAGAACTCCGGCGTGGTGCGGCGCGACGTCGCTTCGGCAGCCACGGCTTTGACGCCGTTTTCGCAGAACTCAAAGGTGGAGGCGTGGTCGCGATCAGGCCAGGCGCAGCCGGGGCAATCGAAGCCATCGGGCTGGTTGGCCGACAGCATGGTCTTGGCGCCCTTGGCCGCGATGCCCTGCGACAGCAATTGATGCGCAACACTTTTGAGCGCACCCCAGCCACCGGCCGGGTGACGGTAGAACTCGATCTTCTGATGCTTCATGGGTGGCGGGGCAGCTTTAAATCACGGGTCAGGAGAAGAGAACGGCAGCTTTTTGGAGTGTAATCCAAATCCCCCAGCCCAACGGCAGGCCCACGGCGGCCCAGGCCAGCACCACAGCTACAGCCGAACCCGGATGCGCCTGCCATTCCAGCGATGTTTCCGGCGCAGCAACCGACGGCGTTGGGCTCTTGGTTGCCGCAGCATGTCGTTGCTCGTCGAGCTGCGCTTCGGTCATGAAGTGCTTCGCGTTGACAGGGCGCACCAGCAGGTTGCAGATGAAGCCGAGGATCAGCAGGCCGGCCAGGATCATCATCGTGATGTCGTACACGGCTGCGCGTTCCACGCCATGGGCGATCTGGTATTCGCGCAGGTAGTTCACCAGCACGGGGCCCAGGATGCCGGCCGTCGACCACGCCGTGAGCAGCCGGCCGTGGATGGCGCCCACCATTTGCGTGCCGAACATGTCAGCCAGATACGCCGGCACGGTCGCAAAACCGCCGCCGTACATCGACAGGATCACGCAGAAGGCCAGTGCGAACAGCGCGATATTGCCCGTGTGCGACGTCCACGGAATCGACGCATACAGCACGAAGCCGAGCACGAAGAAGACCGCGTAGGTCATCTTGCGGCCCAGGCGATCCGAGAGCGACGCCCAGAAGAAACGGCCGCCGATGTTGAACAGGCTCAGCAGACCCGTGAAGCCCGCAGCGATGGCTGCGATCTGGCCCTTTTGCGCGGCGGTCAGGTCCATGAACGACGTCGTCACGCCCAGCAGCTTGCCGCCAAACACTTCCTGCAGCAGTGGCGAGGCCATGCCCAGCACGCCAATGCCGGCTGATACGTTCAGGCACAGCACGCCCCAGATCAGCCAGAACTGCGGCGTCTTCAGCGCTTCGTTTGCGTGGACATGGCGTTGCGTGACCATCGCGTCCTTCGCCTTGGCCGGGGAGGGTGTCCAGCCTGCCGGTTTCCAGCCCGTGGGCGGCACGCGGTAACCCAGCGCACCTGCCATCATGAACACGAAGTAGATGCCGGCCAGCACAATGAAGGTTTGCGACACGCCCACAGATTCGGGCGTCGCAAACAGCTTCATCAGGCGGTCAGCCAACGGGGCGCCGATCATCGCGCCGCCGCCAAAACCCATGATGGCCATGCCCGTGGCCATGCCACGCTTGTCCGGAAACCACTTGATGAGCGTCGACACGGGCGATATGTAGCCCAGCCCCAGGCCGACGCCGCCGATCACGCCCGAGCCCACCCACAGCAGCCACAGTTGGTGTATCTGGATGCCCAGTGCGGAAATCAGGAGCCCGCCGCACCAGCACACAGCCGACACGACGCCAGCCTTGCGCGGGCCAACGCGTTCGAGCCAACCGCCCCACATGGCAGCGGATGCGCCCAGGAACACGAAGAACAGCGTGAACATCCAGCCCAGGCTGGAGACGCGCCAGTCGCAGGTGGTGGTGAACAGCTCGGCGACCAGCGAGACATCGGCGCCGCATGTGAGCGGCTTGGTGATGCCCAGCGCGCGGCCGAGCGGCAGCCAGAAGACGGAAAAACCGTAGGCCATGCCAATGCACAGATGGATGGCCAGTGCGGCAGGAGGAACCAGCCAGCGGTTGAAGCCAACCGCGGCGACGGTGCGCTCGCGCGAAAAAAATGGATGCAGGACTGCTTCGGACATCGAATCCCCCCGGATAGGTTGAGCCCGCGTTGTGACGTACGTGGTGAAACGGTGCGGCCGCGCCGGTCATGGCCGGTGCGTGCCAGCCAGCTGCAGTTGGAATGCGCCGACGTTGCCCGCGAAAGATAGTGGGGTAGTCTGTTCTAGATCAATAGTTGTAGTCACCCGTTGTATTGCGAGTTACGCAACGTACAACCTAATCGCTTAATTTATGTGACTGAGAACATAAATAGCCGGGGGGTTATTCAAGCGATGTGCGGCGCAGGGTGGCGGACGGTCAGCTCGCAACCGCAGCGTCTGACCACGGGCAGCCGCTTGCCTGCTGGCGGAATTCACTCGCCAGCGCGCGCAGGCAGGTGAGGGCGGATTGCATGTCTTCCACACGCTGCTGATACGGTCCGATGCTCTGCGCTGCGCGCTCGATGCGGCGGGCGGCATCGCCAATCGCCTGATGCCCAAGCATGCGAGCAGAACCGACGATGCGGTGCGCCGCTTCAACGATCTGTGTGTCTTCGCCGCCGCGGATGGCGTTCGCCAGGTTGGCGAGATCCTGTTCCACCGTCTCACAAAATAGATCGACGATAAAACGCCATTGCTGCAGATCGGTACCAAACAGCTCGGTGAGCGTAGTGATGACCTGTGGCGGGAATTGTGCGACGACGCTGGCGGAGACGTTGGACGTGAGGTGCATGGTGGCGGTGCGTGCGGTGGGAATCAGAGATGCACTCTGCTCGCCTCGTCCACGCGTCGCCATGAGATTGGTCCGATTCTGGTGCGAGCCCAAAGGAAAACGGGCGCACCGCCGGTGAAGCGATGCGCCCGTTGCGCTTTCAGCACATGCGCAGGTTAAGGCAGCATGGCAGCAGTTGGATTGACGTCCGAATCGCGCGGGGGCGGACGACGATGGCGGTGCGCCCACGTGAAGACCACCGGCAACACCAGCAGGGTCAGGATCGTCGTTGTGACCATGCCGCCGACGATCACCAGCGCCAGCGGACGCTGCGCTTCCGAGCCGATGCTGTGCGAGAGCGCCGCCGGCAAGAGGCCCAGGCCGGCCAGCATGGCGGTCATGATCACCGGGCGCAGACGCAGCGCGGCACCGTCGACGGTGGCTTCCCGCACGTTTTCGGATTGCGACAGACGGTTGACGTACGAGATCAGAATCACCCCGTCCTGGATGGCGATGCCAAACAGTGACAGGAAGCCGATCCCCGCTGAAATCGACAGCGTCTCATTTGCGATATGCAGCGCCAGCAATCCGCCGATGGCGGCAAACGGCACATTCAGCACCACCATCAGCGCGTCCTTGAAATTGCCGAACGTGCTGTACAGCAGCAGGAAGATCACCAGGATGGTCAACGGCACAATCACCATCAGCTTGCCTTGGGCGACCTTCATCTCGTTGAACTGGCCATCCCACTTGACGGTATAGCCCTCGGGCAGTTTTACGCTGTTGCCCACCACACGCTGTGCCTCGTCCACGGCACCGCCCAGGTCACGGCCGCGCACACCGAACTTGATGGCGATGTAGCGCTTGCCTTCCTCGCGGTAGATGAAGAACGGGCCGTCGGTCATTTCCACCTTGGCGATCATCGACAGCGGAATGTGCTGCCCATCGGGCGTATCGATCAGCAGCTCCCGGATAGCGTCGTACGACGCACGTGCCTGCTGGTTCAGCCGCACCGCCAGCCCGAATGATTTTTCGCCCTCCAGGATTTGCGTGACCGGGGCGCCGCCAATGGCGTATTGCACGAGGTTCTGCACGTCGCTCACGTTGATGTTGAAGCGCGCAGCCGCCTGGCGGTCGATCGAAACGTTCAGTGTCGGCTGACCCAGCTCGCGGAAGATGCCCACGTCCACCAGACCCTGCACCTTCTTAAGCTGTGCCTGGATTTCGTTGGCCTTCGCTTCGAGAACGTTGAGATCGTTCCCGAACAGCTTCACCGAGTTCTCGCCCTTGACGCCGGACAGCGCCTCGTCAACGTTGTCTTGGATGTACTGCGAGAAGTTGTATTCGATACCGGGAATCTTCTCGAGGTGCTTGGACAGGCGTTCGACCAGTTGTCCCTTGGTCATGCCCTTGGCCCATTGGTCGGGCGGGGCGAAGTAGAGGCCGTACTCCTGGTTGAACACGCCGGTGGAGTCGGTGCCGTCATCCGGACGTCCGATCTGCACGGAAACCTTCTGGATTTCGGGCTGCTTGGTGAAGTACGTGCGCAAGTCGTTGGCCACCGACGCGGAGTATTCCAGGTCCACCGTGTTGGGCAGCGTAATGCGCAGCCACAGGTTGTTCTCTTCCAGCGTGGGGAGGAACTCCGTACCGAGGAAGGTGGCGCTGTACAGCGTCAGCAAGAGCGCCGTAATGGCCGTGGCAAAGACGGTCATCGGGCGGGCAATGAGCTTGCGCAGCAATGGCTTGTACCAGCGCAGAATCGCCGCTATGAACGCCGGCGAATGCGGATGCAGCGTCTTGCCGAAGACGAACGACGTGGCCGCCGGCACGAACGTCAGGCTGAGCACGATCGATGCCATCAACGCAAAGCCCATCGTAAACGCCATCGGCTTGAAGATGATGCCTTCCACGCCGCCGATGAAGAACAGCGGCGAATACGCCACGATGATGATGCCCGTAGAGAAGATCATCGCGCGCTGCACTTCGTTGGTCGCCTTGACGATCGCGTCTTCGAGCTTCTCGGCGCCTTCTTCGAGGTGCCGCATGATGTTTTCCATCACGATCACGGCCGCGTCGACAATCACCCCAAAGTCGATCGCACCGAGCGAGATCAGGTTGGCCGGCACATGGAAGTGCTCCATGCTGATGAACGAGACGCACAGCGCCAGCGGAATCACCGCCGCCACCACAGCCGCCGCCCGGAAGTTGCCCAGGAAGACGAACAGCACCGCGAGCACCAGCGCGATGCCCACCACCAGCGTGTGTTCGACCGTGCCCATCGTGATGTCGAGCAGCACCTGGCGATCGTAGAACGGCTTGATCTGGACGCTCTTGGGCAGGATGCCGTTGTTCAGCTCCGCCACTTTTTCGCGCACCTTGGCCAGCACTTCGGTGGCGTTGGCGTCGCGCTTGAGTAGCACGATGCCTTCCACCACGTCGGGCTGGTCGTTGTATTGCACCTGGCCCAGACGCTGCACATTCCCGACTTCCACTTCGGCTATATCGCGCACGCGGACAGGCACGCCATTGTTGGCGGTCACCACCACGTTGCGGATGTCGTCGACCGTTTGCAGCAGGCCGACGCCGCGCACGACGAACTGCTGCTCGCCGTCGCGCAGCAGATTGCCGCCCGTGTTGTTGTTGGCGTTGCCGATGGCCGTGATGAGCTGTGACAGCGTGATCCCGTATGACAGCAGCTTCGCGGGCGAGGGAACGATGTGGTACTCCTTCACCTTGCCGCCGAAGGAGCTGACATCGGCTACCCCCTGCACGTGCTTGAGCCCCTTGGAGATGTCGTAGTCCTGGTAGCTCTTGAGCGTGGTGAGATCGACGCCGTCGCCCTCAAGGCGAAAACGCATGATTTCGCCCGTCGCATCCGAGTCCGGGCTCAGAGACGACTGCACGCCCGTCGGCAGGTTGGCGCTCGCCAAGTACTGCGAAAAATTCTGACGCGCCTTGAAGCTATCCGTGCCTTCCTTGAACTTGAGCGTCACCACCGACAGCCCGAACAGCGATACCGAGCGGAACGACTGCACATCCGGCACACCAGCCAGCGCGTTTTCGATGGGGATGGTGATCTGCTGTTCGACCTCGGTCGTGCTGCGGCCCGGCCATTGCGTGATGGCCTGCACCGAGAGCGGCGCCACGCCCGGATACGCCTGCAACGGCAACTCTTTGAATGAGAGCACGCCGACCACCAGCAGAGCGATCGCCAGAAAGACGATCAGCAGCCGGCGCTTGAGAATGCCCGCGATCGGGTTGAACTGCATGCTCAAGCTCCTGCCTTCACGATCATCTCGTTGAGCAGTGCGGCGCCGCGCACCACGACCCGCGACGAGGCATCCAACCCTGCCGTGACGGCAAAATTGCCATCCGTGCCGGTGTCCTTGCCGCGCACCTCCACGCGCTTGAAATGCGTGGCATCGCTTTGCACGATCACGTAGTAGCCGCCGTGGTCTTTCACCAGGGCAGTCTTCGGCACCACCGTGGCCTGGCCGCTGCCCGTCTGGATGCGCGCCGTGGCGTACATCTCCGGGCGCAGCAGCCCGTCGGTGTTGGGCACGTCGCAGCGTACCGTCAGCGTGTGCGTGGCGGGGTCGATATTCGGGGCGATGAAGCTTACGCGGCCCGTGAACTCGCGATTCGGATACGCCGCCGTGCGCAGGGAGATCGGCTGGCCGATGCGCACGCTGGCAATGTCGTTCTCATACACGTTGCCGGTAAACCACAGCACACGAGTATCGACGATGCTCATGAACGAGTCGCCCACATTCAGGAAGGCGCCCGGGTCCATGTTGCGCTTGACGATCGTGCCCGAGATGGGTGCGCGCAGCGTCAGGTGTTCAGCCGGTGTGCCGCGCTTGGCGATCTGTGCCACATCCGCATCGGACATGCCCAGCACGTGCAGGCGGCCCGCGGCGGACTGTACGGTGGCGTCTGCATCTTCCAGCAGATCCTTCATGTTGGAGCCCTTGAGCTGGCGAGCAGTATTCAGTGCCAGCAGGTATTCCTTCTGCGCGGAGATGAAGTCGGGTGCGTAGAGCTCGGCAATGGGCTGACCCTCGCGCACCAGCGCCCCTTCAAACTGCAGGATGTGATCAAGCCGGCCGGCCACGCGCGCCGAGGCCAGTTTGGTCAGCTCGGCGTTGTACGCGAGCTTGCCAGGCGTGGACAGCTCCACCGGCACCGAAAGCTGACTCACCTGCGCGACCTTCACCTGTTGGGGGTCGAAGCCGCCGGAGGGAATTTCAATGGAGTCGGGTTTCGGCCGAGAGGCGGCAGCCGGCGCAGAGGCCGGGCCGGCGGCGGGTTTTGCAGTCTCGGCCGGCTCGGCGGTAGGCCACTTGCGTCCGACCACCACGCCTACAGCGAGGGCTGCTGCCAAGGCGATCACAGCAACGACAGGAGAGAACTTCTTCATGATGTTATTGAGCTTGAACCGGCGAGCGGCCGGTGGCCGCGAGCAGCGCGTGATAGGCCTGCAAGGCCGTGGCCTGTGCCTGGGCGACCGACAGTTCGGCGTTCTTGAGCGCGCCCTGGGCGGTGAGCAGGTCGTTGAAATCGGCGTTGTTGCTGGCGTAGTTGGTCATCGTGACGCGATAGGCCGCCAGCGCCTGCGGCAGTTGCCGCTGCTTGTTGAAATCGAGCTGCGCAAGCGTCTGGCGCAGCGTGTTGTAGGCGGTATCGACGGCCAGTAAGGTCTGCTGGCGCACCGACACATCGTTCGCCTCGGTGGCAATCTGGCTTTCCACCGCCTGGTTCACGCCGTACTTCTCCTTGGTCAGGAACCAGAACGGGATGATCACGTCCAGTTCGATCTGGTAGCTGTTCGGGCGCACGCCATACGGCGGGTTGTCCGTCGTGACGGTGGCAATGACCTGGAAGTCGGGCAGGTAGGCTTTGCGCGCCAGCGTCACGCTCTTGCGCGCCGCGTCCATCAGTTCGGCCGATGCCTTGATCGACGGGTGCTCGCGCAGCGCCTGGTTTTCAAGTTCGGGCAGCGGTTCATCCGGCAGGCGTACAGCCTCGTCGTCTGCCCGCAGCACGAGGGGGAAGCTCGGATCTTTCCCGATGAGCGTGTTGAGCGTCTGCAGCGTGCTGTCGTACTGGCGTTGCGCGGCAAACAGGTCGTTCTGTGCGCTGCTCTGCATGACCTGCGCGTTGAGGAAATCTGCGTAGGCGGCGGCGTTGTTGGCGTAGCGCACACGCGTGATCTGCTTGACCTGCTCCAGGCGCGTGATGGTCAGCTTCTGCACGTCGATCTGCTTTTGCAGCGCAATCGCCTGGTAGTACGTGGTGGAAAGCTGCGCATAGAGCTGCAGGTACAGCGCGTCATTCTGCGCGTTCAGGGACTCAGCCTGGCGATCGGCAATCTCGGCCGCCAGCGCTTTTTTACCCGGAAACGGGATCTGCTGCGTCAGGTTGTACTGGCTGCCGCCCGCGCGGTTCACCGCCAGAGGGAATCCCTTGGGGATGCTGTTCCAGATATAGCCGAGCTGCGGATTGTTGGGCGACGCAAGCTGCGGCGGTATCGACTTGGCCGACAGATAGTTATGGCGTCCCTGGATCAATTGCGGGTTGTTGCCTTTCAGCTCCTGCAGCAGTTCGACCAGGTTGAAGCCGGCGCCCGTCACGCCCGGCACGGAAGGCTTGATGGGCGGCATGGTGGCGACCGGCATGCTGGCCGCAGCCGGCGCCGATGCCGGCGTGGCTGCCCAGGCAGCGGCAAATGGCAGGCAGGTCACCGCGCACAGCACGGCCCTCGCCCGTAAATGGAATGCACCCCGATGTTTCACTGCAGCAGACTCCCCCTTGAGACGGGAGCGTTTTTACCGACGCGAACTTTCAAGCGCCTTTCACGGCTCAGCAAGCTGTCAGGTTCGGGGAAAACGCAAAAACCCCGCCCTGCAGCGCCAGTCTGCGACAGTTATATGACAAGACATGATGACCGTCTCAGGCCGGTGCAAGGGGACATGCCATGCCGACGCGCGTGGCAAGTGCGTTTCGCATGGCCTGCAGGCTTGCGATGCGGGCATCGATCATGGCCAGTTTGTCGCGCAGCAACGCGGTGACGGCGGCATCGGTGTCGGGTTGCTGCCACACGTGCGACATGCCTTCTTTGATTTCCGCCAGTGTGAAACCCAGCTGCTGGGCCGTGCGCACGTATTGCACCAGTTCCACGATTTCGGGCGGATAGGCGCGGTAGCCGTTGCTCCGGCGCCGCGCTCGGATCAGGCCGCGCGCCTCGTAAAAGCGCAAGCCATCCCGCGAGACGCCGGTTGCAGCCGCCAAGTCGCCGATGGACAGGTCGCCGACATGCGCATCGGAGATAGGTACGGGGAGGGCAGCAGGCATGGTGGTTGGGAAATGCAATGCGGTCGGGGGCTTGACCTTCGAGCGTACACCAAGCTTTACCGTGGCGACTCCTTCACTTCACTTCTGGAGTTTTGTCATGGTTTCGGTTTCCGAATCGACCTTCCTGCGTATCGTGCGGACCAGCGCCTGGTATGACCTGATCGTGACCGCGCCGTTTGCGACGCCGTGGACGTTCGCGCTGTTGCATCAGGCGCTCAGCGCATTGGCGCATGCGCTGGGCATGGGCGGCTTGCCGGCTTTCGAGCCGACGCATCTGCTGATGGCCAATCTGATGGGATCGGTGGTGTGCGTGTGGTCCGTATTGCGCATCCGACGGCCAAGTGTGGCGCTGGGCCGGTATGACGCCGTGGCGCGCGGGCTGTTTGCGGCGTGGCAGGCGTACGCCCTGGCATCGGGCGCGACGCTGCTGCTGGTGCCCTTCCTGATCGCAGAGATTGGCTTTGGGCTGCTGCAATCGCTGCCCGTGGGCCGCCTGCTTGTGCGAGCAGGTGCGCGGGCGGCGTAAGCGCTTGGCAGTTCAGCGCGCGGCCGGGGCGCTGGCCGGTGCCTCGGGCGGCAAGCCGGCCGGGATGTACGGGCCACCCCCCAGCACCTGCATGCGCGAGAGCACACGCAGCTGATTATCGAGCTTGGCCGGGTCAACGAAGCGTTTGACGTCTTCGCCGGCGCGGCGAGCCATTTCCGGGGTATCGACCCAGCCCGTCAGCGTGACCTTGCCGTCGGGATTGGATCGGATGCGGATCTGGCGCGTGCTGAGTGCCGTGTCCTGGTCCAGCGCCGCCTTGACTTGGTACGAGAGCAGCGAGTCGTCGAGCATGCGCGCGCCGGAAGCGGTGGAGCTATCACCCCAGGCGCAAGCGGTCAGAAGTGTTGTGGCACCGATTGCAGCCAACACACCGGCCGAGGCTGCGAAGGACAACTGAGGGAAGCGCATCGATACTCCTGAAGAGAGTGCGACAAGCCGACATCATAAGCCCGCCGCCCCCCAATCTGCTTAACGCCTGCGGCGCTGCCAAAGGGTCTGCGCCGCCAGCCAACCCGGTCCCACCGTTGCCACGAGGGCAATCAGCACGCCCCACACGAAATGAAATTCGATGGCCGATGCCGACAGATTGGCCCAGTACGACACCGCCGCCACCACGTTGACGAAGAACAGCCCGGCAGCTGCTAGCCGCGGCACGATGCCGGCCAGCATCAGCGAGGGGAAAACCAGTTCGCCGAACGTGCCGAGCGCTGCTGCCAGTGCGGGCGGCAACAGCGGCACTTTGTATTCCTCGGTGAACAGCAGCACGGTCGTGTCCCAGTCGTTCAGCTTGGTCAGGCCCGAGCGGAAGAACACGTAAAAGAGATACGCCCGCGCGATCAACAGGATGACCGAACACAGCGTGCTTTGCGGACCGGCAAGCCGATCGAATGACGCGCGCATGCGCGTAAGCGGGGCAAACGTCGTGGTGAGGGTGTTCATGGCGTGTCTCCAGTAGACAAGGTTGTTGGGCAGGCAGACAGTGCGAGCAGCCCCGAGCGATAGAGGCCGGACAGGCATGCAGTCAGATCAAAATCCGGCCGCTCGACCAACGTGGTTTCGAGCGCGGCCTGAAGCGAGGTCCCAGCTTCGCAAGCGGCGAGGAACGTGGCGGTTGGGGGATCGAGATCGACCACAGCAACGCGATGCCCGCGCACGGCAATCGCGGCGGCTTCGCTCACGCCCAGGTCGATTGCATTGAGCGCGATGGTTTCGCCCGGCTGGTGCGCGCGCCAGATCGACACCACGGGCCATGGAGAAACGATCCACTGGGTCCCCTCGACCAGCCCCGCGCGGATGGTGTCGGCAGGCTGCGCGAGCAGGGTGGCGTCCGCCGCTTCAACGTGGGCGTCCGGGGCGTAATGCGCCCAATGCACGCACCATTCCAGGCGCGCGACATCGGCCAGATAGGGCACGCTGTGTGCCAACGGCGATTGCGCAATGACGTCTGGCAGCGCATTCCCGTAGTGATGCAGGTTCGGAGATGTGGATGCCTGCACCGCCAGCGTGTCGCGCACGAGCGCATCGAAGCAGTCATCGCCGACCAGCGTGCGGCAGACGGGGTAGGCCCCCGCCAGCGCGTTGCGCAGAATGGCCAAACGCGCATTACGGTAAATGGCGATGCCGGGGGTTTCTTCGTTGGTTGCGGCGTCCGTCAGTGCGCCGATGAGGTGCGCTTCCCAGTCAGGCAGTCGCATGGCGAGGCTCCTGCATGGCGGCGTTGGCGTGGCGATCGAGCGTTGCCTGGGCGCGAGCCGCTTCTTCCAGCAACACCTGCACTGGAGGCAGGTCAGCATCCCATTCGATCAACGTGGGGCGTGCGCCGTGCTTGGCAATCCACGCGTCATACAGCGCCCAGACGGGCGCATGGACGGGCGCGCTGTGCGTGTCGATCAGCATGCCGTCTTCCACGCTGAAGCCCGCCAGGTGAATCTCGCCGACCAGCGCCGGGTCGATATCGGCCAGTACCGATTCGACGGTCACGCCATGGTTGACGCTGTTGACGTACAGATTGTTCAGGTCCAGCAAGATGCCGCAGCCCGTACGCCGGGCGAGGGCGGTCAGGAATGCACCTTCGGAGACGGCGTCGTCGGCGTCGACCAGCGTGCGGCAGTCGATGTACGCGGCAATGTTTTCGATCAGCAGCGGCCGCTTGAGGATGTCCTGGGCGCGCATGACGTTGGCGCAGACAACATCCAGCGATTCGCGGGAGTAAGGCAGCGGCAGGAGGTCGTTGACGACTTGTGCGCCGCTGCGGTTGAAGCACAGGTGCTCGGAAATGGCGGCGGGCGCGACGGCGTCGGCCAGGGCAGCGATGGCGCGGACGTGCTCGACGTCAAGCCCATCGGCATTGCCGAGCCCCATGCCCACGCCGTGCAGGCTTACCGGCTGGTGCTCGCGCGCGGCCAGCAGTGCTGCACGTGCCGGGCCGCCATACAGATAGTTCTCGCTGTGCACTTCCGCCCACGGGAAACGGGCTTGCCCGTGCAGCAGGGCGGGGAAGTGCGGGGCGCGCAGGCCTGCACCGGCGCAGGTTGGCAGAGCGGTCTGCATGGCAGTCACCCGGCGTCGCGCGTTACTTGGACGCAGGCTGCATCGTGCCGCCCATCTGCGCGCAGGTGCCGGCCGGCACGTACTTCCACGACATCGGGTCTTTGTCGATCTTCGACTGACCCGCGCAGGCGTGGGCGCTGCCGGGGCTGGCGCAATCGTTCTGGCCGGCCTTGGCGACGCCGTAGCACTTTTCCTTGCCGGCAGCGTCGGCCGCCTGCACCGGCGTCGACACTGCGCCCAGTGCGAGCAGGCTACCCAGGGCGGCGGCGATCATGGCGTGTTGTTTCATGGGTGTTCTCCTTGATTGAACAGGTGTCGTTGAACGGCTGGCAGGGCGAAATCCCTCGCCGTACGGTGCACTGCGGCATCGCGCAGATGTGTTCCGTGCACCTTCGTCGGCGCATGGCTACGTTCCTGACACGGAGAACAAATTTTTTTTTGATTTTTTTTCGAGACGGTCCGAAAAAAAGGCGGCCTCGATGGGCCGCCTTCAGATCGGACAGGAAAAATTTACTTGGCGTGGGAGGCGCGCGTGCGGGCTGCCTTCTTCGCGGCAGCCGAACGGCCTGCCGCGCCCTTGGTGGCGGCGCCTTTCTTGGCTGCTGACGAGCGCTCGCTGCTCGAACGCTTCGACGCCGCGCTGTGTGCCTGCTTGGACAACGATGATTTGGACGCCGCCGAATGGCCTTCCTTCTTCAGCGTGCGCGTTGTGGTTTTACTGCGCTTGGCCGTGGATTCCTTGCTCGCACTGGCGTGGCTGCCGGTTTTGTTGCCCGTCTTGCTGCCGGCCTTGACATCATGTTCCGCCTTCTTGCGGGTGGAGGCCGATGCCTTGCCTTCCCCCGGCGGCTTGACGGCAACGCCAGAGCGGCGTGCCTTCGATAGACCAATCGCAATGGCCTGCTTGGTGTTTTTCGCACCGTGCTTGCCTTCGCGGATGTGATCCATCTCTTCTTTCACGAAGTTGCCCGCCTGGGTCGAGGCGGCTTTGCCGTGGCGCTTGTCGGCGCGCGCACGTTCTACGGTTTTGCGTTCCGGCATGGTGACGTCCTCCGTTGAGTTGGAGCGCCGGCCGGGAATGCTGTGAATCAACTCATGGATCAACGAACCGGCAGCGCTTGCGTCTACGACCACGCAACCGGCGTACCTGCGCTGCCTGCGCGTCAGCCCACGCGGAAATGCTCGATGCTCTGTCCAGCGTTGACAGCGCGTTGGAGCCAGTCCGGCATGTCGCCGGAGCCGTCCCAGTGCTGGCCGTCAGCGCTCATGTAGACCGGGCCGATAGGCGCCGCTGGTGGGGGCGGAGACGGAGCGTCAAAGCAACCCTGCGCCTGCAGGTCTTCGATAGACAGGCCGTACATCTGCATCTGTTCCAGGATCCAGGCGATCGCATTTTCGCGACCCGGCTCCGGCGGGTGACCTTCCTTCATCTTGTACGTATGTTTTGGGGTTTCTGTCCGCTGGGTGCCAAAGGGAGAGAGAGGCAGGCGCAGGGCGCGCCGGGCGCCAGCGGAAAACGCACAAGAATAACAGCAGTTGGGCCGCCCATTCGTGTTGCCGGTGGGGCGGCCTATTGCGCGTATTGCGTTATTTGGAAACCGGGGATTCGGCCTGCGCCCGCAACCAGCGATACGGCGACCACCCCAGATTCATGCCCGCCGCCGCCAGCAGGATCGCGCCCGCACCCAAAAACTGCGCGAGCTGCAACCGGTGTCCGAACGCGACCATGTCCACCCCGATTGCAACGATCGGATAGATGAACGACAGCGACCCGGTCAGATGCGTCGGCAGCCGCTGGATGGCGCCATAGAGCAGGATGTACATCAACCCCGTGTGTACCACGCCCACCGTGACCAGCATCACCCACGCATGTGGCTCGGCCGGCGGATGCGACAGGTTGGCCAGTGGCGCCAGCATCAGCACGCCCACACACACCTGGATGAGCGCGATCAGATGCGGCGGCGTACCGGCCAGCTTCTTGATCAGGAGCGCGGCCACCGCATAGGCAAACGCCGCGCCCAACGCCATCGCAATGCCTGTCAGGTAATCGGTCCCCGCGCTGTCGGTTGGGCCCACTTGCACGATCGACACGACGCCGATAAAGGCGAGGGCCAGCCATGTGAGCTTGGCCGCCGTCAGTTTTTCCGACAGAAACAGCGCGCCAAGCCCCACCAGCATGAAAGGCTGCGTGTTGTAGACCGCCGTGGCAATCGAGATGGATGCGCGCGGATACGCTGCAAACAGCAGCAGCCAATTGACGACGATGGCCACGCCACCCAGCGCGGCAATGCCGGCGCGCCGCCACGTGATCGCGCCACGCAGCAGCCCCAGCCCTGCGCATACCGCCAGCAGCGTCAGCGCGCCGAACACGCAGCGCCAGAACACAACGTCGGCCACCGGCTGGCCGGAGCGGACGACAAACCAGCCGATTGTCCCCGAGATGATCATGGCGGCGGTCATCTCGACCGTGCCGCGCGTCTTATCGTTCATGCAAACCACCTTGAGCGCTGGATGCAAGAAGGATCGCATGCGGATGGCCTGACTTCCATTGCTTTTATAAGGCAAAATCCACGTTGCATCTCATGAAATAAGGCGAAACGCCGGAACGGACCACGGAAGGAAAAATGAACGCGATCGACGCCCTGGACCAACGCATTCTTGACGTCCTGCTGACCGATTCCCGCATCTCGCTCAAGCAACTCGCCGAGCAGGTGGGGCTGTCGTCCCCCAGCGTGTCGGAGCGCCTGCGCCGGCTGGAAGAGCGCGGCGTGATCCGGCATTACACCGTCGACATTGACCCGGCATCGCTGGGTTACACGCTGCAGGCCATCGTCCGGGTGCGGCCCATGCCGGGCAAGCTGCATATCGTGCAGCAGCTGATCGAAGAGATTCCGGAGATTGGCGAATGCGACAAGGTGACGGGCGAGGATTGCTTCATCGCCCGCCTCTATGTGCGCTCGATCGATCAGCTCGATGAGATTCTCGACCGCGTGGCCTATCACGCCGAAACCAACACTGCCATCGTCAAGGCGCAGCCAGTGAAGCGGCGCGCGCCGCCGTTTGCCCCCGCTGACTGACGTGCCTGCCGCTATGCGGTGACAGCGGGCTCCTGGATGGCTGCACGCGCCATGGCCTGCCGCAGATCGGCGATCAGGTCTTCTGGCGCCTCCAGCCCGACGTTGAGCCGCACCAGGCGACCTCGATAGTGATGATTCGGCCGCGCCAGATCCGGATAGGGCATCACCAGGCTGCTCGTGCCGCCCCAGCTCATGCCGATCCGGAACATGCGCAGCGCATCGATGAACGCGCTGACCTGCTCGGCCGAAACGCTTTCCTGAAACACCACTGAAAACACGCTCGTTGCGCCGGTAAAGTCGCGCTTCCAGAGTTCGTGACCGGGGCATGACGGCAGCGCCGGATGCAGCACAGTGGCAACGCAATCCTGCAGATGAAGCCAGCGCGCCACCGCCAGCGTGGAGGCTTGCAGACGCTCAAGGCGCAGCGCGAGCGTTTGCAGACCACGCAGCGCCAGGCTGCAATCGTCGGGCGAGGCGCCCATGCCCAGGTCGGCAAACACGCTGCCCACCCGCTCGAACATTGCCTCCGAATTGACTGAGACCGAGCCGAGCAGGAGGTCGCTGTGACCGCCGACATATTTGGTCAGGGCTTGCATGCTGATGTCTACGCCGTGCGCGAAGGCGTCGAAGTACACGCCGGCCGTGTACGTGTTGTCGAGCGCTACCGGCACGCCGCGCGCATGCGCCGCGGCCACGATTGCCGGCACGTCCTGCACCTCCATCGTGACCGAGCCGGGGCTTTCAGTCCAAACAAGTGTGGTGTTCGGACGGAGGAGCCCCTCAATGCCCGCGCCGATGAGCGGGTCATACGTTTCCACTTCGATGCCCATGCGTTTGAGCAGGCCGGCAGCCATGCTTCGGCTGGGCCCGTACGCGCTCAACGGCACCAGTGCGTGGCTGCCGGCGCCGCAGCACGCCAGGTAGATGAGCGCGATAGCAGCCTGCCCGCCTGGCACGATAAAGCTGTGGCGGGCGCGTTCCATTTGCGCAATCCGTGCGCCGAGTTCTACGGCGGTCGGTGTGCCGTAGAGGCCGTAGGTATAGCCGTGCTGCGCGTGGCGCCAGTCGTCCACGACCTGCGCCGCGTTGTCGAAGAGCACGGTCGAACCACGGTAGACGGGTGTCACCAGCGATCGGAAGCCGCCCGGGGCAAGTGTTTCCGCGCTGACGAGCTGGGATTGCCAATGCATAGGATGCGCCTCCGTGAGCGATGATGACGAAATCCTATGTCACGCGCGAGAAGCAATTTCCGCTATTCTGCCCAGCCAGACGCAAAAATTTCTCGCCCAAAGTCCGGCCATGGCCTCTCAGAAATCGCTCGAACTCGACGCCTTCGACATCGCCATCCTCAACGCCGTGCAGCGGTGCTACACCACGCCGCTGCGCGTGATCGGCGAGGAAGTCAATCTATCGACCGCCGCGGTGCAGCGGCGCATCAAGCGAATGGAGGAGGCCGGTGTCATCGTCGGCAACGTGGCCGTGGTGGACCCTGAGCGGGTCGGCAAACCCATCACCGTGATTGTCGAGGTGCACGCCGAGCGCACCAATACCGCGGCCGTGGCGGCGCTCAAAAAAGCACTCTCCGGCCCCGAGGTGCAGCAGTGCTACTACGTGACGGGCGAGGCGGACTTCGTCCTCATTCTGAACGTGGCCACGATGACCGAATACGAAGCCCTCGCTCGACGCCTGTTCGACGACAACGACAATATCAAGTGGTATCACACGGCCGTGGTGCTCAACCGCGTGAAGGTGGGGCTCGAAGTGCCGCTGGGCTAGCGACGCGTGCCGTTCCACCGCCTGCACAATGCGTCAATACGGGGATGAGGCTATAGTGCCGCAGCGCTGTGCCTGATAAGGTTCGCGCGCCATAACTCGTACGCTGGCACGACCGGCGTCCTTGAAGGTACCAAAGGAGCTCCTATGCAGAATCCAAGAACAGGCATGCGGTGGATCGCCGCCGCAATCGCATCGATCAGCATCACGACCGTCGCACACGCGGCATCCGTCGCCCCCGTGGCCTCAGAGAACGGCATGGTCGTCGCGGCACAGCACCTGGCCAGCAAGGTCGGCGTGGAAGTGCTCAAGCGCGGCGGCAATGCTGTCGACGCGGCAGTGGCTGTGGGCTACGCGCTGGCCGTGGTCTATCCGGCAGCCGGCAACCTGGGCGGCGGTGGTTTCATGACCATCCAGCTGGCCGATGGCCGCAAGACCTTCCTCGACTTCCGTGAAGTCGCCCCGAAGGCCGCCACCGCCAACATGTATCTCGACAAGGACGGTAACGTCATCAAGGGCGCGTCCACCAAGGGACACCTGGCTGTCGGTGTGCCCGGCACCGTGTCGGGCATGGAATACGCCCGCGAAAAATACGGCACCATGCAACGCGCTGCACTGATCGCGCCGGCCATCACGCTGGCCGACAAGGGCTTCGTCCTCGATCAGGGCGACGTCGACATGCTGCACACCTCCACCAAGGACTTTCAGGAAGACGCCGCATCGGGCGCGATCTTCCTGAACAAGGGGCAGCCCTTCCAGGTGGGCGAGAAGCTGGTTCAGCACGATCTGGCCAAGACGCTGCGTGAGATCAGCAAACATGGCACCGACGGCTTCTACAAGGGCTGGGTCGGGCAGGCCATTGCTGCATCGAGCAAGGCCGGCGGTGGCCTGATCACGCAAGATGATCTCGTCAGCTACAAGACGCGCGAGCTGGCGCCGGTCGAGTGCGACTACCGTGGTTATCACGTGGTGTCGGCACCGCCTCCTAGTTCGGGCGGCGTGATCATCTGCAAAATGCTGAACATTCTGGAAGGCTATCCGCTCAAGGATTTGGGCTGGCATTCAGCGCAGGCCACGCACTACCAGATCGAAGCCATGCGCCACGCCTATGTGGACCGCAACAGCTACCTGGGCGATCCGGATTTCGTGAAGAACCCGCTGGACCGTCTGCTGAGCAAGGACTACGCGGCCAAGATCCGCGCCGTGATCGACCCGAAGAAGGCGGGCGTGTCGAAGGACATCAAGCCGGGCGTCGAGCCGCATGAAGGCAGCAACACGACGCACTACTCGATTGCCGACAAGTACGGCAACGCGGTGTCGGTCACGTACACGCTCAACGACTGGTTTGGCGCGAAGGTGACGGCCGCCAAGACGGGCGTGATCCTGAACGACGAGATGGACGACTTCACGGCCAAGGTCGGCGTGCCGAATCTGTACGGCCTGGTGCAGGGTGAAGCCAACTCGATCGCCCCGGGCAAGCGTCCGCTGTCGTCGATGAGCCCGACCATCGTCACCAAGGACGGCAAGCCCGTCATGGTGGTGGGCACGCCGGGCGGCAGCCGCATCATCACGGCCGTCATGCTGACCATGATCAACGCGATCGACTACGGCATGAACGTGCAGGAAGCCGTCGACATGCCGCGCTTCCATCAGCAATGGCTGCCGGACGTGACCAACGTCGAGGCGTATGCGCTGTCCGAAGATACGCGCAAGATCCTGACGTCGATGGGCCACAACCTTGGCGCGCCGCAGCCGGCCAACCACTTGGCGGCGATCATCGTCGGGGCGCCGTCGCTGGGTGGCAAGCCGATTGGCAACAACCGGTTCTATGGCGCGAATGATCCGCGTCGCAACACGGGGCTGGCAGCCGGTTATTGATCGGCATTGCAGCACCCGCAGCACGAAAACAGCCCGCCGAAACTTGGCGGGCTTTTTCTTTGCGGCGTTTACCGGATCAGGCTGCCGCGGTCAGCACCGGCAGGTTGCCTTCGCCAAAGCCGTGGTGCCCGCGCCGCTGCACGATCTCGAAGAAGATCTCGCCCGGATGGCGCTTGACGAAGGTTTGCAGGAACAGTTTGGGTGCGCCGTCGACGATTTCGCCGTCGACCAGGATGCCGTATCGGCGCAGGGCTTGCAGATCCAATCCGTGACCAGGCAGGCGCGCGTCGACGGTGTCGTAATAGTGCGCGGGCGGCTCGACGAAAGTGAGGCCGTTGGCGGCGAGCGATGTGGCTGTGCGCAGGATGTCGTCGGTGGCCAGCGCAATGTGCTGCACGCCTTCGCCGGGATGGTCGGGCAGGTAGGCGTGCATGAGGTGCGCGCGGTGCGTCCCTTCTTCATAGAGCGGAATCCGGATCATGCGGCACGACGACACCATCACGCGAGAATCGGCCGCGACGTGCCAGTTGGCGTGCAGTTCGTGGATTTCGCTGAAGCCGAGCTGGTTGCGGTAGAAGTCGATCCAGTCCTGCAAGCGCCCTGGGCCGACGGTTTGCGTGAGGTGGTCGACACGCGCCAGTCCGACGCCTGCGTGGTGCCAGTCCTCATGCGCGGTCGCAGTGTCCAGCGGCCGGAAGTCGATGTCGTAGATGGAGATGTCGCCCAGGCCACCTTTGGCACCGTGCTTGCCGCGCCAGCGGTCGACAAAATAAAGGTGCGTATCGCCCACGCCCTGGATGGCCGGGATCACCAGTTCGCTCGGGCCGATGGGCTCGGCCTCGGCCGGCCATGCCCCCAGTTCGACGGCGCGGTCGTAGGCGCGCTGGGCATCGTCGACGCGGATGCCGATGGCGCAGATGCCCACGCCGTATTCTTCGGCCCAACGGTGCGCGAACGAATCGGCTTCCGCGTTGACGAGGAAGTTCATGTCGCCTTGCCGATACAGCGTGACGTCCTTGCTCACATGCCGCGCGATGGCCTTGAAACCCAGCGATGCGAACACCTGGCCGAGCGCGGCGGGCGTTTGCGTGGCGAACTCAATGAACTCCAAGCCGGCGGTCTTGAACGGCAGGTCGGCGTTGCGGCTCATGGTCGAACTCCTGTGGCTGAGGCAAAGAATGAGGACCCCGCATTGTGTACCACGCAGGTGGCGATGCGCACCCCACAGTTGCTATGCGGCAGCCCTTTGTGCATTCGGCTGATGCTGCAGCTTTGGCAGCCAGAGAAATGCGATGGTCGCCAGCACGGCGCCGGCAGGCATCATGGGCGCCACCATGGGCCAGGCGCCGAGGCTGTGCGAGGCGTCGTCAAACGCGGCTGCGGTCTGCCCCAGGCAGAAGGCCGCCAGCATCATGATGAAGCCCGACCAAGACACGGCACGCCCCGCGAGATGCGGCAGCTCGCCTACTGCGCCTGCCTGGCCGCAAGGCTGGTGAATGCCATGGCCCATGCAATAGATTGCGTGCCCGATCAGCAGCGGCCACGCGTGTCCCGGAAGCAGCCAGCAGCCCAGCGCCTGGATGCACGCGCCGGCGACGCTGAGCGTTGCGCCTTGCTGTACCGTCCGCACAAGGCTTTGGCGACGCAGCAGGCGTCGGCATCCTGTCGTGCTGAGGATATAGACGAGCGAGCCGCCGGCCGGTATCCAGCCATAAAGCTCCGGTGATAGGCCGAGGTATGCGATGTAGACCATCGGCGAAAGCAGGAGGAAGCAGAAGATGCCGGCATAGGTGGCGGCTGCGAGCAAACCCCAGGCGCGAAAATCCGCGCTCGAAAAAATTGCCCGCACGCTGCCCGCCTGCGCCGGTGTCTCGTGCCGGGTTTCGGCAAAGCCGTACCAGCACATCGCCCACAGCACGATTGCATAAAAGCTCATGCCCACCAGCACCCAACGCCAACCGGCGTGTTGTGCGACGAAGGCCCCCAGAATCGGTGCCATCAACGCCACGAAACCGAGCCCAGTGAGGCCGCGCGCCATAACGTGCGGACCATCGCGTGCCGGGTGCAGATCGCGTACGGCAGCACGTGCGCACACCAGGATCGCGGCCATCGAGAAACCCTGGAGGGCGCGTGCCGCGGTCAGCATCGAAGCGGTTGTCGCCAGCGCGCCGGCCAGGGCAGCCAGGGCATAGCACGCGAGCCCGATCAGCAGCACTTGGCGCCGGCCAAAACGATCGGCCAGGCTGCCCATCGGGAGTTGCCCGATGCCAAAGGCCAGCGCGAAGACCGTGAGGCTCGTGCTGGCCGATCCCAGTGTCTGGGCAATCGCTGGCAGGGCGGGGAGGTAGCTGTCGGTCGCAACCGGCTGTGCCGATAGCAACAGCGGCAGCAACAGGGCAAAGCTCAAAGGGCGACGCGTCATCGGGTCAGTAGGCGATGGCTGCACTGCGCCGCAGTTCCTCTGCTGTGGCGGTGCCGAAGCCGAAGAACTCCAGATACGCGGGAATCATCTCGAAGAGCATGTCGGTGCCGACCTGGACGTCGCAGCCCTTGTCGAGCGCCGCACGCAACAGCGGCGTGTATTCGGATTTCATGACGACCTCGCCGACAAAGCAGCTCGGCGCAATGCGTGCCACGTCGAAGGGCAGCGGATCGTCTTCCTTCATGCCAACCGGCGTGGCGTTGACGACCACATCGAAGCCATCCGGATCATTCGATCCCGTGCGCACCACCAGCGCGGGGTAGTGCTCAAGTAGACGTCGGCCGAGCGCTTCGGCGGATTCAGCGCGCGTGTCGTACAGGGCCAGCTCGCTCACCCCCGCCGCCGCCAGCGACGCCGCAATTGCCGAACCGACACCGCCGGCCCCCGAAAGCAATACGCGCGCGCCTTTGAGCTGACGCCCTTTGCGCAGCACGCCGCGCACGAAGCCTGCACCGTCGAACTGGTCGCCGAGCAACGTTCCGTCATCGCGCTTGAGCACGGCATTGCAGGCGCCCGCGATGCGCACGGCGGGCGTGACTTCATCGACCAGTTCCACCGTGGTGACCTTGTGCGGCATGGTGATCAGCGCGCCGCGCAGGTTGGTGAAACGGCAAATCGATTCGAAGCTCTGCGCGTAATCCTCCGCCTTGACCCCCATCGGCACCACAACGGCATCGATGTCTTTTTGCTCGAACCAGGGGTTGTAGATCATCGGTGACTTGAACGTCTCGGTCGGGTAGCCGATGTGGGCGATGAGGGTGGTTTTTCCAGAAATCATGGTTCAGGTGTGCGTGTTTCAGGCGGCCAAGGCTCCGGCCCGCTGGCGGGCATATTCGGCCTTGTCGACGGGTTGGGCGGCTGGCTGGCCCAGCTCGTCCATGTGGATGCGGTAGGTCTCGCGTGCGCTCATGGCGGCGGCCGCGGCAACCACGGTCACGCCAAAGGCAATGGCGCCCACGGTCAGCCAGATGTTGGTGGCTCCCGGCGGCGCGACGGCGGTGAAGATGGCCGGCAGCATGGCGGTGATGGCGGTGCCGATGTTCTGCGAAATCGCCATCGCCGACACACGGGTGCGCGTGGGGAACAGCTCGGGATAGAAGCTCGGGAATACGGCGTTATAGCCCTGGTAGACCACGCCCCACATCAGAATCGACATGGCAAACGCGAGCGGCACGTTCTTGATGCTGATGGCGTACAGATAGGCAAACGCCAGCAGGCCGGCGAGCAGCGAACCGATCACGATGGGCGGCTTGCGGCCGATGCGGTCGGACAGGTCGCCAACATACGGAATCACCAGCACGGCAACGATGTTGCCCACCACCGGAATCCACAGGTAAATATCTTTGGCGAAGCCGATGCCGTAAGCCGGCTGCACCGCATAGGCCGCGCCAAAGATGGTGGCCACCACAGGAATCACGTTCATGAGCGCCATGCACACCACGCGCAACATGTTGGGCGTGCTGTACTTGAAAGCGTCGATGACGGGTGAGCGAGGCCGCGCCTGCTGTTCTTTTTCTGCCGTGAAGGCGGGCGTCTCATGCACTTCACGGCGGATCACGTAGCCCGCGATGATGACCACGAAACTCAGCACGAACGGAATGCGCCAGCCCCAGGTGTTGAACTGTTCTGCGGGCATGTAGTGCGCCAGGGGCAGGAACACGGCGGCCGCCAGGATCTGCCCGGCTTGCACGCCTTGCAGCGTAAAGCTCGCATAGAATCCGCGCCGGCCAAACGGCGCGTGCTCGAGGATCATCGAGCTGGCGCCGGAAATTTCACCGGCCACGGCAAAACCCTGAATCAGCCGCATGATGACCAGCAACGTGGGAGCCAGCAGGCCAACCTGGTCATACGTGGGCAGCAGTCCCACGGCAATGGTCGAAAAGCCCATCAGGAACATGCACCAGAGCAGCACGTTCTTGCGCCCGTGCGTGTCGCCCAGGTGGCCCAGCACGAACGCCCCGATCGGCCGCGCGATGTAACCCACGCCGTACGTGGCCAGCGAGGCGATGATGGCCGTCTTGGGGTCGCCCTTGGGGAAGAAGATCTGCGGAAAGATCAGCGCCGCTGCGGTGGCGTAGATAAAGAAGTCGTAGTACTCGAGCGCCGAGCCGATCCAGCCGCTGGCGGCGGCTTTCTTCGACTGGTGCTTGCCCAAGGGCTCGTGGGCAGGGGCTGCGGTCATGGTTGTCTCCGGTTTTATCTGTGCGGCCTGTCGAGCGATTCGTTCGATGAAGGGCCGTCTGTGCACGCAACGCAGCGTAGTCCGCTGCAGCGGTGTGGCACAAGCGAAGAACGCCTGAGGGCGGTCGATCATCGCACGAGTTTGTGCGAAAAACGCACGGCTCGAGGGTTTTTCCGAAGGAAATGTCTGGGTAGTCGCTGTTACAACGTGAGGTATCCCCACTTCGCAGGTGACCGCGTCCTGTGCAATGGCAATGCACCGGCCACACAGGGAGAACCCGTCGGATACGCTGCGGGGGCACGAGGAGCGGCTTCTCATGAAAGACGATCGATTGCTGGAAATGCGGATCTTCAAGGCTGTGGTTGAAGCCGGTGGATTCACCGCGGCGGCACATGCACTCAATGCCAGCCAGCCCTTTGTCAGCCAGACCATCACCCATCTGGAGCGCCGCTTGGGTGTGCAGCTCTTGCATCGCTCCACGCGCAAGCAGCGCTTGACCAGTGAGGGCGAACGGTTTCTCGCTTCCTGCCATGACCTGCTTGAAGCCGTTGAGCAGGCCGAAGCTCAGATTCGCGCAACCGAGCCCACGGGAGACTTGCGTGTCAGCGTCCCCCAGGCATTCGGCATCGATCAGATTGTTCCGGCGTTACCTGGTTTCCTTTCGACCTATCCGAAGTTGACGGTTCGGTTTTCGTTGTCTGATTCGCTCGTCAATCTGATCGAGGACAACTTCGATGTGGCGGTGCGGATGGGGCGCCTGCAGGACTCGTCGCTACGCAGCCGAAAGCTTTGTGAGTTGCAGCGTATTGTCGTTGCGGCACCTAGCTACCTTGCCCGGCATGGCATGCCAGTGACGCCGCAAGGGCTGGATCGCCATCAGTGCCTGCTCTGGGATGCCCCGCGGGAGCATTTGAACCAGTGGCCTTTCATGATGAATGGCAAGCCGGAAAAATTTCTGGTGCGGGGCGGATTCCGCAGCACCGATGGCAGCACGCTGTTCGAGTTGTGCGTGGCTGGCATTGGCATCATGCGGCTGGCCGAACATTTGGCACTGCCGGCCATTCGCAGCGGCAAGCTCGTGCCGCTGCTATCCGATTACCAAGCGCAGGACGACACTGCCATTTACGCCGTGTATTTGCCTGAACGCCAGTTAGTGCCGCGTATCCGCGCCTTTGTCGACTACTTTGTCGAGGTGTTCCGGCAACCACCCTGGCAAAGGCAGGTGCCTTGATGCGCATTTATATGCGGACGCAATAAATCTTATTGCGGCGCGCGCCTAGATCGGTCGCGGCTGCTGGATGAAACTTCGCTTCACCAAGTTTCCGATTCCCACGCCCCCCGTAGATAGGAGCAAGCATGAGCAACCTCGCTCAAAAACTGAATGAACTGGGCCGCACGGCCGCACATCCATCGAATCAGTCGATCTATCAGCCCAGGCAGCAAGGCCTGAAATTCCCCAAGCTGCCCGAATTCACCATGTTTGCCGAAGAGCGCCAGCATCGCAAAGAGCGACTGGTGGCAGCCTGCCGCGCATTCGCGCTGCACAACCTCGATTACGGCTTTGCCGGCCATCTGACCGTGCGCGATCCGGAGTTTCCGGAGTTGTACTGGACCAACCCGATGGCCGTGCATTTCTCGCAGGTCAAGCTTTCCAACCTGATCCTTGCCGACCACAATGGCAAGGTCATCGAAGGCTCGTATGCGCTGAACCGTGCCGGCTTCGTATTGCACGCAGCGGTGCATGAAGCCAACTCAGACATCGTGGCGATGTGCCACGCGCATACCGTCTACGGCACCGCATTCGCGGCGTTGGGCCGGCCGCTCGATCCGATCACGCAGGACGCCGCGGCATTTTTCGAGGACCACGTCGTCATCAAGGACGAGGCCGGTGCCGTTGCTGTTGAAGAGAGGGCCGGCACGTCGATCTGCGACCACTTCAAGAACGTGAAGGCTGCCATCCACCAGAACCACGGTCTGCTGACCGTCAGCCGCCACAGCATTGAAGCGGCCGCCTTCTGGTTTATCGCGCTGGAACGCTGCTGCCAGCAACAGTTGCTGATTGAAGCCACCGGAGCCAAGCCGGTGATGGTGTCGGAATACAGCTCGCGCTACAGCCGTGAACACGTCGGCAGCGAATACATCGGCTGGCTCCATTTCCAGCCGATCTACGAGCAACTGGTGCAGACCAACCCCGACATGTTCGACTGATACCGCAACGCAATTTATCAACGGCGATCAAGGACCAGCGGGCCGGCCTTGGTACACGATCCGGCCCCCCCGGAACGGCCCGCTAGAGGATGACTGGAGACAACGATGTTGAAGACTGCACATGGTGGTGAAGCCGCCATCCATGCCGACTTGGAGGAAGCCGCCTACACCAAGGTGACCTTGCGGCTGATCCCCTTCCTGTTCCTGTGCTACGTGTTTGCCTACCTCGATCGCGTCAACGTGGGCTTCGCCAAGCTGCAGATGCTGTCGGACCTCAAGTTCAGCGAAACGATTTACGGCTTGGGCGCCGGCATTTTCTTCATTGGCTACTTTCTGATGGAAGTGCCCAGCAATCTGGCGCTGCATCGGTTTGGCGCACGCAAGTGGATCGCCCGGATCATGATCAGTTGGGGCATCTTGTCCGCTGCCATGATCTTCGTGAAGACGCCCACAGCCTTCTATGTACTGCGCTTCCTGCTGGGGGTAGCGGAGGCCGGTTTCTTCCCAGGAATCATTCTTTACCTCACGTATTGGTATCCGGCCTCGCGGCGCTCCAAGGTCACGGCGCTGTTCATGACGGGCATTCCAATTGCGGGTGTGGTGGGTGGGCCGCTGTCCGGCTGGATTCTGGATCGCTTCCACAACGTGAATGGCATGCACGAATGGCAGTGGCTTTTCCTGTTGGAAGCGATTCCATCGCTAGTGGCGGGTGTGGTCACGTTCTTCTATCTGGACGATAGGATTCGTGACGCGAAGTGGCTTGATGCCGATGAGAAGGCCGTTCTTGAGCGAGAGCTCGCGAGCGACTCCGGCAAGATTGAAGTGCACAACGCCAGCGGTGCATTTACAAATGCGCGAGTCTGGGTCCTGTGTGCCTGCTATTTCGGGATCATCATGGGCCTGTACGGCATCAGCTTCTGGCTGCCGACGCTTATCAAGGCTTCCGGTGTGACCAGCGCATTCGATGTCGGCCTGCTCACCATGATTCCGTATGGCGCCGCTGCCGTTGCGATGGTGATGATTGGTCGCAGTTCAGACCGCACCAAGGAGCGCCGTTGGCACGTTGCGTTGCCGGCCATAGTTGGCGCGGTAGGTCTGACGGCCAGCACGTTCGTGTCGCATCAGCCCGCCATGGCTGTTCTGGCGCTCACCTTCGCGACGATCGGAATTCTGGGCGCGTTGTGCCAGTTCTGGTCGATCCCACCGGCATTTCTGGGTGGCGCGGCTGCAGCGGCTGGTATTGCCTTGATCAATTCGGTGGGCAATCTGGCGGGATTTGTCAGCCCATATCTGGTGGGCTGGATTAAAGACGCCACGAATAGCACGGACTTGGGCTTGTACTGTGTGGCC
This sequence comes from Ralstonia pickettii, assembly GCF_016466415.2. NCBI lineage: Bacteria > Pseudomonadati > Pseudomonadota > Betaproteobacteria > Burkholderiales > Burkholderiaceae > Ralstonia > Ralstonia pickettii. The sequence continues at coordinate 1,086,361 of NZ_CP066772.2, forward strand.
GCATCGCTGATCGCGGCCGCCGCGATTGTCCTGACGGTACCGAAAAAGGTGGTGAATCGCTGAACAGGCGGCGGGGCGGCCGGCCCTGCCGCAAAGAGGGGGCGGGTGCCTACAGCACCCGCATGATCGACAGCGCAGTGTCCTGTAGAACCTGCAGTACCCGCTGCAAGGCGTGCTCGGTGGTTTCTTCACCGACCTGCATATTCACGCTCAGCGCGGCGATCACGTTGCCGTGCCGGTCACGCAACGGCACGGCCACGCCCCGCACGCCAATCTGCAACTGCTGTTCGACCACGGCGTAGTCCTGCCGGCCGGCCTTGCGGATTTCATCGAACAGGCGGTCCCGCTGCAGGATCGTGTAAGGCGTGTACGGCGTCAGCACACAGGTTTCCAGCCATGCCTTGACCTTCTGCTCGGGTTGCGCGGCCAGCATCATCACACCGGCCGACGCGAGTGGGGCGGGCACGCGTGCACCCAGGACGAATCCCGTGCTCATGACCCGGCTGGTGCTGGTGCGCGAAATGAAAACGAGCTCCCAATCATCCAGCACGCTGAGGTACGCCACCTCGCCCACGGCGGCGGTCACCTGCTGCAGGAACGGCTGCACCGTGCGCGGCAGTCGCGCCGAATCGAAGTACGACCAGCCCACCTTCAGCACGCGCGGCGTCAGACTGAACAGCGTGCCTTCGCTGGTGAGGTAGCCCAGGTGTTCAAGCGTCAGCAGGTAACGGCGCGCGGCTGTGCGGGTAAGACCGGTCAGCTCGGCGGCCTGGGTGGGCGTCAACCGCGGGTGCTCGTGGTCGAATGCCTCCAGGATCGCGAGCCCTTTTTCCAGCCCGGCGATCCAGTCGCGCCGGTTCAGCGGTTCCTTCGTCATGGCGATAACCCTAAAAACGAGCGATATGTGCGCATGATTGTACGGTGATCGCACGCTGTTGCGCGAATGCCGCTTGTGAATGCGGGGTGTGGCCACCTACGCTGCGGGCATCGTCAGACAACGCATCGCCATGAATTCGCTCCGCGCAGCGCGCTATCCCAAATGCATCGCCACCGTGTGCCTGTCCGGCACGCTGCCTGAAAAGCTGGAGGCGGCGGCCGCTGCCGGTTTTGATGGCATCGAGATCTTCGAAAACGATCTGCTGAACTTCGACGGTTCCCCGGCCCGCGCGCGTCAGATGGCGGCAGACCTCGGGCTTGCGATCATGCTGTACCAGCCGTTCCGCGATTTCGAAGCCATGCCGCGTGCGTTGTTCGCCCGAAACCTGGCGCGCGCCGAGCGCAAGTTCGACGTGATGGCCGAACTGGGTGTCGAGACGGTGCTGGTATGCAGCAACGTGCAGGACATCGCCATCGACGACCCGGCGCGCGCGGCAGACGATCTGCGCCAGATGGCGGAAGCTGCGGCCGGGCGTGGGCTGCGCGTGGGTTATGAAGCGCTGGCATGGGGGCGGCACACGCGAACCTGGCGGCAAGCGTGGCAAATCGTGCAGCAGGCTGACCACCCGGCGCTCGGGCTGATTCTCGACAGCTTCCATACGCTGTCGCTGGGCGACACGTTGGATGGCCTTAGCAACGTGCCGGCGGACAAGCTCTTCTTCGTGCAGTTTGCGGATGCGCCAAGGCTGTCGATGGACGTACTGTCCTGGAGCCGGCATCACCGTAACTTCCCGGGGCAGGGCGACCTGCCGGTGACGGACTTTGCGCGCGACTTGCTTGCTGCGGGCTATACCGGGCCCTTGTCGCTCGAAGTCTTCAATGACGATTTCCGCTCCGCGCCCGCGCGGCTCACGGCGCTGGATGGCATGCGTTCACTACTCTGGCTGGAGTCCGAAGCGGGCGGCGCAGAACTGCCGGCCGCAGCTCAATTTGAAGGCGTGGACTTCCTGGAGTTTGCCGTCGATGCCGCAGCAGGGCGGGAGCTTGAAATGCGCCTGCGTGCACTGGGTTTTGCCTTTGCCGGGCACCATCGCTCCAAGGCCGTTGACCTGTATCGGCAAGGCCGCGTCAACGTGATCCTGAACATGGAGCAGGACAGCGCGGCGTCGGAGCATTTCGAGCTGCATGGGCCGTCTGTCTGCGCGATCGGCCTGAAGGTGGACGACGCCGAGCGCGCCATGGCACGCGCACGTGTGCTGTGCGCCCAGGAGTGGCGCGGGCCGGTGGGGCCTGCCGAACGCAGCATTCCCGCGCTGCGGGCCCCCGATGGCACGCTGCTCTATCTGATCGACGACCGCCAAGCCGATCGCAGCATCTACGAAAGCGATTTCGTTCTCCATCCTGGCATGCAGGACGATGCAGCGGGATTGGCATCGATCGACCACGTCGCGCAGGCGCTGCCCGCACATCGGCTCGACAGCTTCGTGCTGTTCTACCGGGCCATCTTCGGCATGGAAGCCGAACCCGAACAGGAGATTGCCGACCCGTACGGCCTCGTGAAAAGCCGTGCGATGGTGAGCCCCGACCGCAACGTGCGGATTCCGCTCAACGTATCGGAGAGCGGGCGCACCGCCACCGGCCGGTTCATTGCCGCCTACGCGGGCTCGGGCGTGCATCACATTGCCTTGCGCACCGAGCGGCTGTTCGAAACCATTGAGGCCATCGACCGCGGCGCGGCCCACCTGCAGCATGTGCCCGAGAACTACTACGACGACGTCGCCGCCCGCCTGGGGCTGGACGATGCGCTGCTCACCCGCCTGCACGACGATGGTCTGCTCTACGACCGCGACCCGCACGGCGACTTCCTGCACACCTACACCGAGCCCTTTCGCGAGCGCTTCTTCTTCGAGCTTGTCCAGCGCAACGGCTACCTGGGCTACGGCGCGGCAAACGCCGCTGTGCGCATGGCCGTACAGGCGCAACTGAGCCGCACCACCACCAATACGGCTGACCACTGAGTCACGAAGACTTTGGCGCTCGCGGTCGTGCGGCCGTGGGCGTTATCCACGCAACACCACGGCTGCGCGGGCAGCCGTTGCACATCCATCCCCATCACATCAAAGAGGAGACAAGGGAGCCATGAACAAGACAATGATTGCCGCATTGGTGCTCGGAGCCACGAGCCTGCCAGCGGCAGCGCAAACCACCGGCGGTGTCACGCTCTACGGGCTGATCGACACCACCATCCGCTACAGCACGCACGAAAACGCGGCAGGCAACAGCAATCTGCAGATGATGGACGGCGTGCTGACCGGTAGCCGCTGGGGCCTGCGTGGCACCGAAGACCTGGGTGGCGGCACCAAGGCCATGTTCATCCTGGAATCGGGCTTCTTCCCCGATACCGGCGGCAGCCAGCAGGGCGGGCGACTGTTCGGACGCACCGCGGTGGTGGGCCTGGAAGGCGACTACGGCAAGCTCTACCTCGGCCGGCAATACACGCTGGCACACGAGGTTTTGTCTTCGTACGAGGCGATGGCGTTTGCCAACAACTCCATCGTCGGCTATCAGGGCGGCAACTACACCGGCCTGCGCTACGACAACACGGTCAAGTACATCAAGTCGTTCGGCGGTCTGCAGCTTGCCGGCGCATGGACGTTTGGCGAAGCAGCCGGCAGCTTCAGCAAGAGTTCGGCCGGCGCCGGCTCGATCGTCTACAGCATGGGCTCGGCTGAAGTGGGCGCGGTGTATCAGGTCACGCGCGATGTGTCGTCGGCGTTCTTCGGCGCGGTGCCGGCGGCGCTTGCCAGCAAGCAGACGGTCTGGGGCTTTGGCGGCAAGCTCGATACGTCGATTGCCACGTGGTACCTCGGTTATACGAACAGCCGCCTCGACGTGGCCGACTACAAGAACCAGGCCGGCTATGTTGGTGCAAAGGTGCCGATCTCCGGCGCACTGAGTTTCATCGGCACCGTGCAGTACGACTGGATGAAACACCTCGATGCCAGCGGCAAGCGCCTGACCACCGCTGGCATGCTCGACTACGCCTTCAGCAAGCGCACCGACGTCTACGCCGAAGTGGACTACACCCGCCTGCAGGGCGCCTGGGTTGCTCTGAACAGCGCCGCCGCATTCAACAATTCGGGCAACACGTACGGCAACAACTCGCGGTTGGGCGTGATGCTGGGCGTGCGGCATAAGTTCTGATTGCTTGGTTCGTTCTCGCAATGAAAAAAAGCCCGCCAATGTTCCGGCGGGCTTTTTTCATGCTGCGATCAATGCAGCGGGCAATCTCGCGCGATCACGTCGCCTACCATGGCAGCGGTTGCGCCAGACAGCGTCCAGCCCAGATGCCCATGGCCCGTGTTGTAGAACACGCGCGCGTGCCGCCCACGGCCGACGCGCGGCATCATGTCCGGCATCATCGGGCGCAAGCCGGCCCAGGGCACCACACGCGAGGTACCAATCGCAAAGTTGCGGCGTGTCCATGCCACCAGCGGTTCGATGCGGTCCGCGCGGATATCGCGGTTGTAGCCGTTGAATTCCGCCGTGCCCGCCACGCGGAAGCGGCCAGTGCCCAGGCGGCTCGTCACGATCTTCGCGCTCTCATCCAGCAGGCTGACCCACGGCGCGCCTTGCACGCTGGCATCGTCGTCCAGGTGGACCGTGATCGAATAGCCCTTGACCGGATACACGTTGATGCGATCGCCCACCAGTTGTGCGATATGCCGGCTGCCCACGCCCGCGCACACGACCATCGCATCGGCGGCAAGGTCCTGTACGACATTCGCCGCGGTGGTGGAAAGGCGGTCATCGAGCGTGGTTTGCAGCAGCAGGCGCACGCCGCTTTCGGTGGTTTCCACATCGCGCACATCCACGCCGTGCATGAACCGCACGCCGCGCTTCTCACACGCCTGCGCCAGGCCGCGCGTGAACTTGTGGATGTCACCGGTGGCGTCGGATGCGGTGAAATAGCCGCCGTAGTAGTTGCCGCGCAGCGTCGGCTCAATGGCGGCAATCTCCTCGGGGCTCACGGCGTGCCGCTCAAGCCCGCCGGCGACGAGCAGGGCGTTGGCCTTGCCTGCTGCCGCAAAGCTGGCCTTGTCGTGATAGACGTGCAGAATGCCGCGCTTCTGCAGGTCGAAATCGATCTGCTCCCGTTCGGCCATCGCAAACAGATGCTTGCGTGCCTCGATGGCCATGCGTGTGGTCTCGATGGTGTTGCGGCGGTAGTGCGCGATGCTGGCGACGAACTCGCCGATCCACGAGTATTTGTGCCACGAGGGCTTGGGATTGAGCAGCAGCGGGGCGTCGTTGCGCAGCATCCATTTGATGCCTTTGAGCAGCGTGCCGGTGCTGTTCCAGACTTCTGCGTTGCTGGCGGAAAGCTGCCCGCCGTTGGCGAACGAGGTTTCCATGGCCGGGTACAGGTGGCGGTCGAGCACCGTGACCTGATAGCCGAGTTGCGAGAGCGTGTAGGCAGTGGTGACGCCGGATATGCCGGCGCCGACGATGACGATGTGCGTCATGGCGGTCCCTATGGAGTGATGTCATGACCGGACGATCCGGTCGGCTCACCCCATCTGTCTCGGGACCTGAGAGCTTGGGCGTCAGCAGCGCTGGCGCCTTCCCCTTCGGTGGGCGCACGCGTGTACGCCTCTCTCCAGATTCGCAGTCGACGCCACAGTCCTTTTGCCTGAGAGTTTCCGGGGTGGTTGCTCCATCGGCGCCGGGCGTTGCGCGCGTGTGCGTTGAGCCCGGTCTCTCCTGCGGCGTGTTGCAGCTGTCGTTGGTGCTTCAGCCGCGCCTGCGTGCTGCCGGTGTGGGCAGCGGGGGGGAGTGTGTCACGGGTTGTGAGGTTCGGCAAGTCGGGCTGCACCCGGTGAGACGGACGGCGTGTCATCCTTCAGGTCGACGCCACTGCGGCCCAGCGCCAGCGCGCCGTTGAGCAGATACACCAGTCGGGTCGCTGCCTGGTCATAGGCCTGGCCAGCCGGCCGCACATTCGAGATGCAGTTCCGCTCCGCATCGGAACGGCCAACACGCGGGGCGTAGGTCAGGTAAATGCCTAGGCTGTCAGGCGAACTCAACCCTGGCCGCTCACCGATCAGCATCACCACCTGCCGCGCGCCCAGCAGCGCACCGATCTCATCCCCCAGCGCAACGCGGGACTGCTCGGCGATGGCAACTGGCCCGATCGACCAGCCGGCCGGCAGAAGCTCACGCACGCTGCATAGCAGCGGCACGGCATGGCTGTGCACCGCCAATGCGGAGAGCCCATCGGCAATCACGAAGACAACGTCGAACGGCTGCGCTGGCCGCAACGCGCCGAGTCTTGCGCGGCTGGCCTCGTCAAGGCGCCGGCCAAGGTCGGGACGGCGCAGATATTCCGCGCGATCTGCAGCCGCGCTGTGCGTCGCCACAGCTGAGAAGCCCGCTTCCTCAAGTGCCGCCGCCACCGCGGCGCTATCGAGCGGCAGGTGTACGGCATCGCGCGCCTGGGCATGCGCCACGCCAAACGCCAGCACGGCGTTGGTCGTCTGGCTGTTGCCGGCGCGGCCCAGCGCGATACGGGCGTCGGTAAAGGCGCGCAGGTGCGCCCACGGATTGGGCTGAACGAGGGTGTGTTTCGGCATGTTTGGCTTCTCCACCGAGTTCACAGTGCGTGAGCCAACTGCAGCAGTGGTTGCCGCGCCGTGGCGTCTTGCAGGCGGCCGGCCGCATCGACGATGCCCATGCTTTGCAGCCACGCCTCGAACTCCGGTGCGGGCCGCAGCCCGAGCGAGTCGCGCAGATAGAGCGCGTCATGGAACGATGTGCTCTGGTAGTTCAGCATGATGTCGTCAGCGCCCGGCACGCCCATGATGAAATGGATGCCCGCCACGCCAAAGAGCGTCAGCAGCGTATCCATGTCGTCCTGGTCCGCTTCTGCGTGGTTGGTGTAGCAGACGTCGCAGCCCATCGGCAGGCCCATCAGCTTGCCGCAGAAGTGGTCTTCCAATCCTGCGCGGATGATCTGCTTGCCGTCGTACAAGTACTCCGGCCCGATAAAGCCGACGACCGTATTCACCAGCAAGGGCGAAAACGCCCGCGCTACGGCATAGGCACGCGCTTCCATCGTTTGCTGATCGACGCCGTGGTGCGCATTGGCCGACAACGCGCTGCCCTGGCCAGTCTCGAAATACATCACGTTGTTGCCAACCGAGCCGCGCGAGAGGCTTTGCGCTGCGTCATGCGCTTCGCCCAGCAATGCGAGGCTGATGCCAAACCCCGCATTGGCTTGCTCGCTGCCGGCCACCGACTGGAACACCAAGTCGACCGGGGCGCCTTGGTCAATGGCGCGTATGGTGTTCGTCACGTGGGTCAGCACGCACGACTGCGTGGGAATGGCGTAGCGGTTGCGCAGCTCATCCACCAGTTGCAGCAGCGAAACGATGGCGCCGAGATTGTCGCCGGCAGGGTTGATGCCGATGGTCGCGTCGCCGCAGCCATAGAGCAGGCCATCGATGATCGATGCAGCAATGCCTTTGGGATCATCCGTCGGGTGGTTGGGCTGCAGCCGGACCGACAACCGGCCGGGCAAACCGATGGTGTTGCGAAAGCGCGTGACCACGCGGCACTTGCGCGCCACGGCGACCAGATCCTGGTTGCGCATCAGCTTGCCGACCGCGGCGGCCATTTCCGGCGTGATGCCGGGCGCGACGCTTGCCAGTGTCTGGCTGTCGGTCTCATGCAGGAGCAGCCAGTTGCGGAATTCCCCCACCGTGAGCGAGGCGATCGGGCCGAAGGCCTGCGCGTCGTGCCGATCAAGAATCAGGCGCGTGACCTCGTCGTCTTCATAGGGCACCAGCGCTTCGTTGAGAAACACCGACAGCGGCACATCCGCCAGTGCCATCCGTGCGGCCATGCGTTCGCCCTCACTGGCCGCGGCCAGGCCCGCCAGGTAGTCGCCGGAGCGCGCTGGGCTCGCTTTGGCCAGGAGTGTCTTGAGATCGTTGAACACATGGCGCTGTGCGCCAATGGTGTGGGCAAAGTGCATGATGGGATACCCGGCAGAGTCCAATGGCGGTGACGGCGATGCCTATCCTGCCACTTTAGTTGCCTTCCAAGCCATGGCGGCAATGTTCTAATACGGGTTTCTCAAACGTCGATATCCCGCGCCAATGACCGCTTCCGCCACACCGTCCCGTACACATCAAGCGGGCTCTGCCATGGAAGTGCTGGCGGTCTTTCTCAAGCTGGGCCTCACGAGCTTCGGCGGCCCTGTCGCGCATATCGGCTACTTCCGCCGCGAGTTCGTGGAGCGTCGGCGCTGGCTGGACGACGCCACATTCACCGATCTGGTCGGGCTGTGCCAGTTTCTGCCGGGGCCTGCCAGCAGCCAGGTCGGGTTTTCCGTCGGCCTGCTCCGGGCCGGCTGGCGCGGCGGGTTGGCGGCGTGGTGCGGCTTTACGCTGCCTTCCGTCTTGTTGCTGCTGGCATTTGCGATGCTCGCGCCGAGCCTCGGCGGCCCGTTTGGCGCGGGCCTGATCCACGGTTTGAAGCTGGTTGCCGTTGCTGTGGTGGCGCAGGCCGTGTGGGACATGGCGCGCAAGCTCTGTCCAGACTGGCAGCGCGCAGGCATCGCGGTACTCAGCATCGCCGTGCTTGGCGCGTTGACGACCGTCTACGCGCAACTTGTCGTGATTGCGCTTGGCGCCGCGCTGGGCCTGGTGTTGTGCCGGACATCCCTTCCGGCCAGCGGTAGCCAGAGGGCAGGGCAGGAGGCCGCATTCAGCGTGTCTCATGTGGCCAGCATCGTCAGCCTGGCGTTGTTCTGCGCGCTGCTGTTCGGACTTCCGGTTCTGACGGATCTTCATCCGTGGATGCCCGCGAAGGTATTCGACGCGTTCTATCGTTCGGGTGCATTGGTTTTTGGGGGCGGGCACGTCGTGCTTCCGTTGCTGGAGCAGCAGACGGTCGCGACCGGTTGGGTGGCATCGAACGATTTTTTGGCTGGCTACGGTGCCGCACAGGCCGTGCCGGGGCCGCTCTTCACCTTTGCCGCTTTCCTCGGTTGGACGATCGGGCCGGGGCTCAATCACTGGGCCGGGGCTGCCCTTGCTACGGTGGGCATTTTCCTGCCGGGGTAAGCGTCCTTTTCGTGCAAAATCTGGGCGATGTCGCCCAAACCGATGTTCCTGTAGATGACCGCTCCGTTTTTTGAATCGATTGCCACGTGGTCCTCCAAACAGACTTCGAACAGATTCCTGAGCAGATGAGATTGTTGAGTTCGACGCAACATCCTATCCCCGTAGTGCACGGCCCTCAGGGCTTAGCGCGCGCTTGCAAAACCCGAAAGCGCTAGCGACGCCGTTGCTACAAGGGTCAGTACGCTGCGTAACCGAAAATACCAGGCCGGTATTGCTCCGCCACGCTCAAACCCTGCATCCGTCAACCAACAGATGGCCAACACGATTGCCATCCTGACAAGAGCGGCGGGCGGCTCGCTGCTGACTGCCACGGCCCATGCCGCGAGCGATGGAACAACGCTCCAGGCGAGCTGCAAGGTGTGCATGCGCGTTGCGGTTGCCGCGCGAAGGGCGAGACCCCAGTGCACTGCACCTACGAACGACGTAATGGTCGTCGCGTACACCAGCAGCCAGCTTTGGTATTCACCGCGGCTCGATGTGTCCCCCAGACATAGTCCGGCCAGCGCGATAAACGGTATGAGCCCGCTGATCCCGAGCACGGCTGCCAAGCCGCGTACGCTTGTCGTATGCGTACTCATGGCTTCGGTGGTATGACCAATCGCCCGTGGCCACCGTCCACGCCGATCTGTTGGCCGGTGATCCAGGATGCTGCAGGGCTGAGCAGGAATTCCGCAAGCGCCGCGGTGTCGTCTCCTTGTCCGAGCCTGCCCAGCGGATTTGCCTTTGCAAGCCGCTCAGCAACTGTTGGAGCACTTGTCAGTCGAGATGACATTGCTGACGAGGTCAGCCCCGGGTGAATGCAGTTCACGCGGATATTGCGATCTGCATACGTTGCAGCTGCTGACTGCGCAAGCGCCGCGACGGCTGCCTTCGCGCTGGCAATTGCCTCGTGATTCGGGAAGCCGGCAGTGGCGGCAACCGAGCCGATTAAGACCGCGCTTGCGTGCACTTTGTGGTGAACGGCTTGTTGCACAAACAAGCGCAACGCATTCCACGCCGAAAAGAAATTCGCATCGAGCGCCTGCTTGAGATCGTCCTCCGAAGTCAAATGGAGCGGCTTGATGATGATCGATCCGACGCAGTGTGCGAGGCCTGCCGGTGCGCCGAATCGGGTGACACCGGCTTCAATAGCAAGCTGAGCGCTACTGCGGTCTGTGACGTCGGCCGGGCAAACAAGAACCGAGGGCGGCTGGAGCGCGTCAGCGAGCTGTTCTAGCTTCTTCTGGTCTCGCGCTGTGAGTACCAGCGGAATGCCTGAGCTGTTCAAGCGACGCGCCAGGGCGGAGCCCACAGCGCCGCTAGCTCCAGTAATCCATACAAATCCCATCATCACTTCCTGATATGTTCCCAACCGGACAGAGAAGGCACAACGGTCGTGGCCTGACTAAATTCCGCTCAAACCGCATCACGGTCACCATCGCGTCGCACGCCGGAGCGAGTTAGCGCTTGGCACTGTTGAGCAGGTCTTCGTGACGCACGACCTCAGCCAGGGCGGTCTCAAGCAGCTGAACCGCACGATTCGCGACGTTACCGAGACGGCGATGCAGCAACGCATCGCGAGGCGAGCGGGACAAGCACGCATCGCTGTAACGTTGGAACGCACTGAGTTGGATTACGAGTTCGGCCAAGTGCCGTGGGCACTCGCACTGGATCGTTGAAGTCAGCCCCGCGAAAGCAGCGAGCGCCTTGTCGTCGAAGCGACGCGCCGCTCGCGAGCGCGTGTCAGCGTTCAAAATGTCTGCCTGGCGGAGGGCCGTAGCCCAATCGACCAGCTCTGCGATCAGCGACTCCGGCCTGACTTCAGCATCGGATTGTGGCACTACACGCAAGCCACCGAGGCTCGCCCGTTCAATTGCGCGGGGTGTGCCCGATGTAAAGATCACGCTGATCGCTTTCGCGTGCGCCGCTTCGGCCAGCGCCACAATCCGTAGGATGGCGTCCTCCGTGAGTGAAGGAACGGCGGCAAGCAACGCATCCGCCCTCAGTCCTGCTCGCGCGTCCCGAAACGCTTCTTCCGGCGATCCGGGATGTCCGCAAACATGCATGCTGTCTGAGGCCGAATTCGAGATAGCAATCGACACTGGCCCTACCATCAAAAGCGAAATAGGCTCGACCTTTGCCGCATGAACGGTTCCGGACGATCGCACCAGGGCCCTTAGAGACTCCACATTGAGACCCGCAACCGCACCGATAGCGTGGCCGCAATCGACAAGTCCTCTGATCAGGCGCAAGCGCTCTATGTCTTCCTCTGTGTAGAGACGCTGGCCCGATGCACTTTTCGGCGGCGAGACGACAGCGTATTTGCGTTCCCAAATGCGCAAGGTGGATGCCGACATGCGAGCCAGTTTTGCCGCTTCGCCGCTTCGATAATGTCTGGGGGCTAATGATTTATAGAGCCTTTTCACAAGTCCTCCTCATTGCGTCTCTAGGTTAATACGCTGGGGCGACTGCGAACAGAGGACTGTCCAGCAGGGAGCGGTAATGCTGGTCGATGAGTCGAGAATGCGTCGGTATCTTGCTCGGAACGTTGCATGCCTAGCGGGATTGCTCGGGCTCTGAATGTCGTGGACGCCGTTATGCGTCGTATTTCATGAGTCGCGATGGGCTGTTCCGAGCGACTGGGTCGCAGACGATGCCTTGAGGATGTGCCGCTGCGCTCGAGATCGTCATTTCTGGGTAGCTCCAATTTCCGAGCAGGATCCGCATAAGGCCATGTTGGACTTTGCGCCGCCTTCACGCAGAAACCAACTCATACTCGACAACGCCAACTGCTTTCGCGCCAGCTTCTGTGCGACGTCACAGTTCCGTCATGTATCAAATCTAGTCTCCCGTGCCAGTACTAAATGTTGGTTCCAGGGGATTGAACATGAAACACATGTACGGCTTGGCAGCCGCCTTGGCTGGAAGCGTTCTCGTCGCCGCATGCGGTGGCGACTCAGTATTGAGCAATGGCACCTCTGCTGCGCAGAGCCAGCCAACGCGAACAATCGTCATGGTCTGGGACGGGCTGCGCCCCGACTCAGTCAATGCAACCGATACACCAAATCTGTATGCATTACGCCAGGCGGGTGTCAACTTCAGCGACAACCATTCGACGTACCCGACCTTCACGATGATGAACGGCTCGTCCTTTGCGACGGGCGCGTTCCCGAAGACCAGCGGGTTCTATGGCAACACCTTCTGGACGCCGCCGCAGGGAGCGACGAACAGCATTCCCGCGGGCAACCTCGGGACGCCGAATGGCGCCAAAACTGCGGCTGCATCGGCAGACTATGTCGACCCGATCTTCACCGAGGACTACCAAGTCCTGACCACTCTGAACAATTACTACGGGGGGCAGCTGCTTCTCGTGAAGAGCCTCTTTGCTGCGGCCCAGGCTACAGGCCTGACGACTGCGACCGTCGGCAAGTCGGGAGCTGCGTTTATCCAGGATCTGGGGCAGGGCGGGTACTTCCTTGATGAGAACACGGTACAGCCGCGTAGCCTTGTCACCGAACTGCAGAGCGCCGGCTATGCATTGCCGTTCAATACGCAGTTTGGATACTCAGGGTCCAACGCTGTCACGCTGGCGGCGACGAACGGAGATCCAACCGCGCGCGCCGGCTACATCACCTTCAACACAACGGCCTATGACAGTGCGAGTGGCGTGACCGCCGTCGCAGCCCGCGACAGCAGTGATACCACGCAGGGGGCCCCTGAAGATGCGGCCAACAAATACATGTTGTCGGTGTTCACCAACTACATCCTGCCGAAGAAGCAGCCGATGCTTTCGCTCATCTGGTTCCGCACACCCGATAACGTCGAGCACGGCTATGGCCCGGGGTCGGCGAATGCGATTGCCGGCTTGCGCTCACAGGATCAACGTCTTGGCGAGCTGGTCAGTGCACTGAAGGCGAACAACCTGTACGCAAGTACCAACCTGATCGTTGTCTCGGACCATGGCCACTCCAGTGTTTCTGGCCCGCTTTCGCTTTACCCACTGCGCGCCATCACGCCTTCGGGAACGGCACCCGGCGGCACGCCAGTCAATGGCGCAACCAGCGGCACGGATGCAGCTGCCATCGGTGCGGTATCTGCCACGGGCTACTCCTTCTCTGGCGACGTTCGCTCGGCCGATTTGCTGACCTATCGGGGCTTCAAGGCGTACGACGGCTCGGGTTGTACAACCTCCGCCATGTACGGTCTGCAGGCAAACGGTACGCCCACCGTGCCGGTCAAGGTTGATACGACCGGCTCGCTGTGCGGCGCGGCCAATACGAAGTACCAAGCGATCAGCGCGAGCCTGGCGACGCCTGTTGCCAGTTTCAAGGTGCCTGCCCCGGGCAACCTCCCGGCCAATGGCATCGTGGTGGCCGCGAACGGCGGGTCCGATTACTTCTATGTGCCAAGCCATGACCCGACCACAGTACAGAATCTTGTGAAGGTGCTGCAGCAACGCGAAGAGTATGGCGCGATCTTCGTCGATAGCCGGTATGGCGCGCTGCCTGGCACGCTGCCCATGTCCATGGTCAATCTGGAAAACGCGCAGCGGCAGAACAATGGTCAGCCTGATGTGGTGGTCAGCTTCAACTGGGATGATCAGGTCGCGATCAAGGGCATGCCCGGCATCGAGTTCGAAAGCGCGGGCGGCCAGCGTGGCATGCACGGTAGCTTCGGTACGACAGACGTGCATAACACGTTGATTGCGAGCGGCCCATCTTTCCGCTCCAGCACCGTTGTGACCAATCCCACAGGCAACGTTGACGTAGCGCCGACGGTTGCTTATCTGTTGGGCCTGTCGATGCCGCAGGCTGATGGCCGCATCCTGAACGAAGCGCTGCTCAATCCGGCGAGCCCGACTGCACCGAGCGTCAAGGCGTCGACGGTGAATCCGGTGTCACCCGCAACGGGGCTCAGCTTCGAGGTGCCGACCGACCCGACGGGGGCGACAAAGGATGCTGCGCTGACACAGGGCAGCTACACCATCAACCTGGCCGTGAAGGATCTGAGCGTTGACGGTAAAACCTATCGATACTTTGACTATGCCAAGGCTGTCCGTCAGTAAAGCAAGCGGTTGGGCGGCAGGCGCGGCGCTGCTGTGCTCGGTATTGGCACCGGCAGCTGCGGCCGGTCGCCCGGCGGGGACGTTCGAATCGGTCTTCCAGTCCGGTGACGAGCCTGCAGCGCTGTTCTATCGGGCCGAGTTCACAGGCAGCGATGGCGTGCATGTGCTGCAGGTCTGGCGCGACAGGCAAGTGCGCCTACGGCGCAAGACGGATGAGGTTCTTGACACGTATGTCGTTCGGAATTCTGCCGACCCGCTCGAGTATCAGATGACGGTGGTGGACTATCGGAAGCGAATCACCACGCGAATTGATCGCAATAACTTGATTCGCCTTGGCCACTTCAGCGACTGGTTCGACTTGGCCCACGGCCTGCGACATCCGGTCGGCGAGTATCGTCTTGCCCCAACCAGCGCGCCTGCGGGAGCGCCGATACCCGCGTCGGCATGCCGTTGGTATGTGCTGTCGCAGGGTAATACCCTGAATCGGATCTGTTGGAGCGCACGTGAACATTTACCGATGGTGATCTGGTCTGACGCCAAGGCGTCCGCTATCTGGCGTGTGACGCAGGTCGAGCATCGTCCGATTGGGGATGATGTCTTTGTCCTTCATGACACGGGCTTCGTGCGCAACGATGCCAACGCCGATATTGAAGGCGATTGAGCGCTTCACCACCAGGCAAGGTGGCGATCAACCCGTCACAGATGAACGTAACAATGAGCCGACAAATCAGTCTGTGCCTCACAAAGCATTTCGACACAGTTTTACGCCTGGACCCGACGCATTTTTAGGTTCGTCGACTCGACTGGGTGCGACATTTCTATTTGGCTCAAATGCGACATTTCTAATTGGCACCAACATCAATTCATCGTGTAATTTGTGTTATGTAAAATAAAATCTGCGCCTATGGGCGACGTGACAGCAGCCCGTGCCATCCAGTTCTTTCGACAAGAAGACTCGTCACTGCAAATTGCATTGAACCGCATGCCGAGCTGCCACCCACTCCTCATTAGTAGGCTCCACCGCCACGCGAATCCGGCTCGCTGAACTGGAAATGATCGCTGCATGCGCTTGGTTGGCCTCGCCATCCAGGTTGGCGCCCAAATAACCAAGTCCCCCCACAACGCGTTCGCGCAGTACGGCGTTGTGTTCGCCAATACCGGCCGTGAATACCAAGAGATCCAGGCCACCAAGCACCGCTACCAGAGCGCCGATCTCGCGGACGATCCGGCGCACGTAGAGCGCAAGCGCTGCCTGCACACGTGGGTTGTCGGCCTCGCGCGAAATCAGGTCGCGCGGGTCGGAAGACAGCCCAGACACGCCGAGCAGACCCGATTCGTGATACAGCACGTGCCCGACCTGTGCCGGGGACAGATGCTCCGTCTCCATCATGTAGAGCACCGCCCCCGGATCGAGCGAGCCACATCGCGTCCCCATCATCAGGCCTTCGAGCGCGGAAAACCCCATCGTTGTGGCCACGCTCTTCAGTTCGATCATTGCACACAGGCTCGCGCCGCTGCCGAGATGCGCGACGATGGTTCGCCCGCGGGCGATATCGCCATGACGTTCGGGCAAGGCGATCGACATGTACTCGTACGACAACCCATGAAAGCCATAACGCCGCAGGCCACGCTCCCATGCCATGTAAGGCAGCGGCAGCATCGTCTCGACCTGTGGCAGCGTGCGGTGGAACGCGGTATCGAAGCATGCGACTTGTGGCACATCGGACAAGCCCAACAGAAGCGCCTCGATGGCTTCCAGTGCAAACGGTTGATGCAACGGTGCCAGTGGAATGTAGCTGCGCAGATCGGAAAGCACCTCCGCGTTCACGCGTACCGGCGCGAAGTACTTGGCGCCGCCATGCACCACCCGATGGGCCACGGCCTTCAGCCGGCGGCCTTCCAGCCTTTGCTCGACCCGCTGGCGAATGTGCATGAGCGCGGCGTGATACGGCTGCGCAGCATCAAGCTCCAGCACCTGTGTCGGCGCGCCAGCCTCTGTCGCCGTGGGGTGTTCAGTGCCGATCCCCTCTACTGTGCCGTTCCACATTGGCGCACGCGGCAACGGGTCAAAGTTGGCATCGAACAACGCAAACTTGATGCTCGACGAGCCGCAGTTCAGTACGACGATGCAATCGCTCATGGCGGCAAGTTGCGGTAGCGGTGGGCAAGCAACGTGGCAAGGGCGCACGACGCGATGCGCGATTCACGCGAGTCGGCACGGCTGGTCAACACAATGGGCACGCGGGCGCCGAGCACAATGCCTGCGCTTGCAGCCCCGCCCAGGTATTCCAACTGTTTGGCGAGCATGTTGCCGCTTTCCAGATCGGGCACCACCAGCACATCGGCCTGCCCTGCCACTTCCGAGACGAGGCCCTTGATGCGCGCGGCAGCGGCGGATACCGCGTTATCGAAAGCCAGTGGCCCGTCCAGCACACCACCCTCGATCTGGCCGCGGTCCGCCATCTTGCACAGTGCGGCCGCATCGAGCGTGGCCGGCATACGCGGGTTCACGGTCTCGACCGCCGCAAGGATCGCCACCCGAGGCCGTTCCACGCCAATCGCATGGGCCAGATCGATGGCGTTGCGGACGATGTCCGCCTTCTGATCGAGGGTCGGCACGATGTTGATGGCGGCGTCCGTCACGATAAACGGCCGCGGATACGCGGGCGACTGCATCAGGAAACAATGGCTGATCCGGCGCTTGGTACGCAGCCCCGCTTCGTCGCGGACGACCGCTGCCATCAATTCATCGGTATGCAGGCTGCCCTTCATGAGCGCCTCTGCCCTGCCCTGCGTCACAAGCTCCACGGCGCGGGTGGCAGCAGCACAGCTGTGCGGCACGTCTTCAATCTCTATGCCACTGAGGTCAAGCCCGGCATCTGCGGCTACCCGCATCAGCTTGGCGTATGGCGCGACGAGGCAAGGCACGATCAGGCCTTCAGCGTGCGCGTCCATCACGGCTGTCAGGCTCAGCGCATCGCACGGGTGGACGATGGCCATGCGGACTGCACCAAGAGGTCGTACATGGTCGAGCAGCCGGTGCATACCATCACTGCCGGTGGTGATACGCACATCCGGCAGTGTGGTGCGCGGACGCTCGATCCGCTCGGTGGGCGCGATGACCTCGGCCTCGCCCGTGATGGCCACCGTGCCGCTGTCGTTTGTACACGTGCATGCCAGCGTGACCCGCTTGCTCGCATCCTCCTTGCTGACCACCGTCACCCGGATGGTTAACGTGTCGCCAACGCGTACCGGACCGAGAAATTGCAGCGTCTGCCCAAGGTAGATCGTTCCCGGCCCCGGCAAACGAGTCCCGAGCAACGCGGAAATGAGCGCTCCGCCCAGCATGCCGTGCGCAATCACGCCATGAAAGCGCGTCGATGCGGCAAAGTCCGCGTCCAGGTGCTGCGGATTGACGTCTCCCGACAACACGGCAAAGAGCTGGACGTCCTCCGGTGTCAGGGTGCGCAGGATGGCTGCCGTGTCGCCAATCGCAATCTCGTCAAAGGTGCGATTGCGCACCACGTTCAGATCGCTGGCCGGCAGCAACGCGGGTAGAGCGGGCGGATGATCGGGGCCCATGCGTGTTCGTCAGGACGATTTGTGGAGTTGACCGTTGCCCTTTCGGGGGGCACGCGCAAGATGCGGCTGCACGGCTGGGGAGCGGAGGAGTGCATCGCCTGGCGCGCCCCACGCCGAGAGCATCCCCTGTAGCGCCGTGTGGACCGGCATGACATTGCCGGCCGTGCTTAGGGCCCGTACGGAAGCCTGCTGCCATTCCAGCATGACGCGCTGGTAATCGGCCACGAAGCGCGATTGGTTCGAGATGGCCGTCTGCAGCACGCCCTGCAGCACACCCATGGCACGCTGGCTGGTCTGCCAGAAGGCGTTGGGCAGCAATCTCGCAAACGCGCTCCAGTCCTCGACGCTTTGCAGATCGGCCAATGCAGACTCCGTGCGGGCAACGTCTGCGGCCAGCAGCTCGGCGCCGAGCTCACACCAGCGCTGTCGCGCTGCCTT
Organism: Ralstonia pickettii; assembly: GCF_016466415.2. Lineage (NCBI taxonomy): Bacteria > Pseudomonadati > Pseudomonadota > Betaproteobacteria > Burkholderiales > Burkholderiaceae > Ralstonia > Ralstonia pickettii. The sequence goes on from NZ_CP066772.2 coordinate 1,104,490, forward strand.
GAGCAGACCCAACGTCTGCAGTCCGAATGCAATCTGCGCCTTTTGAAGCGCGAGAGGAACGTTGGCGGGTGTATCCATGTTGGCTCCTTAAGTCATCTGGCTGATGGTTTGGCGAAAGCGCGCCAATGATGCGAGAAACAGCACGGTGCCGATGACGCAGATGGCCAGACATTGAGGCCACACCACCAGTCCCATCGACCAGACCTTGGACCAGATCCCCGCGTTGTTTCTCCACACGCATCTATTTCTCCAGCACGTAGGTGCCGGGCGCTTCGGCCAGTGGCGGTAATCCTGGAGTGCCCATGCTCGGCGGGTTAACCGCCGTGGAACCCGATGCATGTGCAACGAGCCATGCGTGCCACGCCGGCCACCACGAACCGTCGGTGGCGGGCGCCGATGCCAGCCAGTCATCCGGCGCCGCCGATTTCTCGCCTGTGTGGCGTGTCTGCAACTGGAATCTTCGATGCGAGTTGGCGGGCGGGCTGACGATGCCGGCGTTATGACCGCCGCTGGTCAACACGAACGTCAGCTCCGCCTCGGTCAGGTGATGCAGCTTGTAGACGGAGCGCCAAGGCGCCACGTGGTCGGTCAGCGTGCCCACCACGAAGATGGGCAAATCGATCTCGTTGAGTGCCACCGGCTTGCCGTTGACGGGATAGTGGCCCTCGCTCAGGTCGTCGTTCAGGAACAGATGCCGCAGGTACTGGCTGTGCATGCGCGCGGGCATGCGCGTGGCGTCGGCGTTCCAGGCCATCAGATCGTTCATGGGTGCGCGGTCGCCCAGCAAGTATTCGCCCACCAGGCGCGACCACAGCAAGTCGTATGAGCGCAGCATCTGGAAGGCCCCTGCCATCTGGCTGGCGCGCAGATAGCCGGTCTGCTCCATCTGTGCTTCGAGCAGACTGACCTGTGCCTCATCGATGAACAGGCCCAGTTCGCCCGGCTCGCAAAAGTCTGTCTGTGCGGCAAAGAGCGTCATGGACGCCAGCCGTGCATCGCCATCGCGTGCCATGGCAGCCGCAGCGATGGCCAACAATGTGCCCCCGAGGCAGTAGCCGGCGGCGTGAACGCGCTGGCCCGGCACGATGGCATTCACAGCATCGAGCGCGGCAAAGACACCAAGCTTGAGGTAGTCGTCCATGTCGAGGGCGCGATCTGCCTCGTCGGGGTTCTTCCAGGAGATGCAGAACACCGTATGGCCCTGCTCGACCAGATAGGGGTCGTCTCAGAAAACGGAAAATAAAGCACGCTAAGGCATAGCCGAACCTGCCAAGCTTGCTCCACCCTGTAGTGACGCGATCAGCGGGCAGGAAACGTTCCCCCTTCGCGCATGGCAGGCGCACACCAACTCAGACAGCACGGCCTCCATGCGCGCCAGGTCAGCCATTTTCTCGCGCACGTCCTTGAGCTTGTGCTCGGCCAGACTGCTGGCTTCCTCGCAATGGGTGCCATCCTCCAGCCGCAGCAGCTCGGCGATCTCATCCAGGCTGAAGCCCAGCCGCTGGGCTGATTTCACGAAGCGCACCCGCGTTACATCCGCCTCGCCATAGCGGCGGATGCTGCCATAGGGCTTGTCAGGCTCCAGCAACAAGCCCTTGCGCTGATAGAAACGGATGGTCTCCACATTGACCCCGGCCGCCTTGGCGAAAACGCCAATGGTCAGGTTCTCCAAATTGTTTTCCATATCGCTTGACTCCGTACATGAGTACGGAAGTAAGGTTACGCTATCCAATTTCAATTCGAAAGGACAAGCGCATGTCTGAACCAAAAACCGGGCGCGGCGCGCTCTTCACTGGAGGGCTTGCCGCCATCCTCGCCTCGGCTTGCTGCCTCGGGCCGTTGGTTCTGATCGCCTTGGGGTTCAGCGGCGCTTGGATCGGCAACTTGGCGGTGTTGGATCCCTATCGCCCCATCTTTATCGGCGTGGCGCTGGTGGCGTTGTTCTTCGCCTGGCGGCGCATCTACCGGCAGGCAGCGGCCTGCAAACCGGGTGAGGTCTGCGCGATTCCCCAAGTGCGAGCTACTTACAAGCTCATTTTCTGGATCGTGGCCGCGCTGGTTCTGGTCGCGCTCGGATTTCCCTACGTCATGCCATTTTTCTACTGATCGGAGTTCACCATGAAGAAACTGTTTGCCTCCCTCGCCCTCGCCGCCGTTGTTGCCCCCGTCTGGGCCGCCACCCAGACCGTCACGCTGTCCGTACCGGGCATGACCTGCTCCGCCTGCCCGATCACTGTCAAGAAGGCGATTTCCAAGGTCGAAGGCGTCAGCAAAGTTGACGTGACTTTCGAGACACGCCAAGCGGTCGTCACCTTCGACGATGCCAAGACCAGCGTGCAGAAGCTGACCAAGGCAACCGCAGACGCGGGCTATCCGTCCAGCGTCAAGCAGTGAGTCACTGAAAACGGCACCGCAGCACAACGGACGTCATTGTCTGGCGCCACAAACGATAAAGGATCTGTTGCATGACCCATCTAAAAATCACCGGCATGACTTGCGACTCGTGCGCGGCGCACGTCAAGGAAGCGCTGGAAAAAGTGCCAGGCGTGCAGTCGGCGCTGGTGTCCTATCCGAAGGGCACAGCGCAACTCGCCATCGTGCCGGGCACATCGCCGGACGCGCTGACTGCCGCCGTGGCCGGACTGGGCTACAAGGCAACGCTAGCCGATGCGCCACTGGCGGACAACCGCGTCGGACTGCTCGACAAGGTGCGGGGATGGATGGCCGCCGCCGAAAAGCACAGTGGCAACGAGCCCCCGGTGCAGGTAGCGGTCATTGGCAGCGGTGGAGCCGCGATGGCGGCGGCGCTGAAGGCCGTCGAGCAAGGCGCGCAGGTCACGCTGATCGAGCGCGGCACCATCGGCGGCACCTGCGTCAATGTCGGCTGTGTGCCGTCCAAGATCATGATCCGCGCCGCCCACATCGCCCATCTGCGCCGGGAAAGCCCGTTCGATGGCGGTATTGCGGCAACTGTGCCTACGATTGACCGCAGTAAGCTGCTGGCCCAGCAGCAGGCCCGCGTCGACGAACTGCGGCACGCCAAGTACGAAGGCATCCTGGGCGGTAATCCGGCCATCACCGTTGTGCACGGTGAGGCGCGCTTCAAGGACGACCAGAGCCTTACCGTCCGTTTGAACGAGGGTGGCGAGCGCGTCGTGATGTTCGACCGCTGCCTGGTCGCCACGGGTGCCAGCCCGGCGGTCCCGCCGATTCCGGGCTTGAAAGAGTCACCCTACTGGACTTCCACCGAGGCCCTGGCGAGCGACACCATTCCCGAACGCCTTGCCGTAATCGGCTCGTCGGTGGTGGCGCTGGAGCTGGCGCAAGCCTTTGCCCGGCTGGGCAGCAAGGTCACGGTCCTGGCGCGCAATACCTTGTTCTTCCGTGAAGACCCGGCCATCGGCGAGGCGGTGACAGCCGCTTTCCGTGCCGAGGGCATCGAGGTGCTGGAGCACACGCAAGCCAGCCAGGTCGCCCATATGGACGGTGAATTCGTGCTGACCACCACGCACGGTGAATTGCGCGCCGACAAACTGCTGGTTGCCACCGGTCGGACACCGAACACGCGCAGCCTCGCGCTGGACGCAGCGGGGGTCACTGTCAATGCGCAAGGTGCCATCGTCATCGACCAAGGCATGCGCACGAGCAACCCGAACATCTACGCGGCCGGCGACTGCACCGACCAGCCGCAGTTCGTCTATGTGGCGGCAGCGGCCGGCACCCGTGCCGCGATCAACATGACCGGCGGCGATGCGGCGCTCGACCTGACCGCAATGCCGGCCGTGGTGTTCACCGATCCGCAAGTGGCGACCGTGGGCTACAGCGAGGCGGAAGCCCACCACGACGGGATCGAGACCGACAGCCGCACCTTGACCTTGGACAACGTGCCGCGTGCGCTCGCCAACTTCGACACACGCGGCTTCATCAAGTTGGTTATCGAGGAAGGCAGCCATCGGCTGATCGGCGTACAGGCGGTCGCGCCGGAAGCGGGTGAACTGATCCAGACGGCGGCTCTGGCCATTCGCAACCGCATGACGGTGCAGGAACTGGCCGACCAGTTGTTCCCCTACCTGACGATGGTCGAGGGGTTGAAGCTCGCGGCGCAGACCTTCAACAAGGATGTGAAGCAGCTTTCCTGCTGCGCCGGGTGAGAAAAAGGAGGTGTTCAATGAACGCCTACACGGTGTCCCGGCTGGCTCTTGATGCCGGGGTGAGCGTGCATATCGTGCGCGACTACCTGCTGCGCGGATTGCTGCGCCCGGTGGCGTGCACACCAGGCGGCTACGGCTTGTTCGATGACGCCGCCTTGCAACGGCTGTGCTTCGTGCGGGCGGCCTTCGAGGCGGGCATCGGCCTCGACGCGCTGGCGCGGCTGTGCCGGGCGCTGGATGCGGCGGACGGCGACGAAGCGGCCGCGCAGCTTGCCCTGCTGCGTCAGTTCGTCGAGCGTCGGCGCGAAGCGTTGGCCGATCTGGAAGTGCAGTTGGCCACCCTGCCGACCGAGCCGGCACAGCACGCGGAGAGTCTGCCATGAACAACCCCGAGCGCTTGCCGTCCGAGACGCACAAACCGATCACCGGCTACCTGTGGGGCGGACTGGCTGTGCTGACTTGCCCCTGCCACCTGCCCATCCTCGCTGTCGTGCTGGCCGGCACAACCGCCGGTGCTTTCCTCGGCGAGCATTGGGTCATCGCGGCGCTCGGTTTGACCGGCCTGTTCCTTCTGTCCCTGTCGCGGGCGTTGCGGGCATTCAGGGAAAGAGAATGAGCGCTTTCCGGCCGGATGGATGGACGACGCCGGAACTGGCCCAAGCGGTCGAGCGCGGGCAGCTTGAACTGCACTACCAGCCCGTCGTCGATCTGCGCAGTGGTGGGATTGTCGGCGCGGAAGCCCTGTTGCGCTGGCGTCATCCGACGCTTGGACTATTGCCACCGGGCCAGTTCCTGCCCGTGGTCGAATCGTCCGGCCTGATGCCTGAAATCGGCGCTTGGGTGCTGGGCGAAGCCTGCCGCCAGATGCGTGACTGGCGAATGCTGGCATGGCGACCGTTCCGGCTGGCCGTCAATGTTTCGGCGAGCCAAGTGGGACCGGACTTCGACGGGTGGGTAAAGGGCGTGCTGGCTGATGCCGAGTTGCCCGCCGAGTATCTCGAAATCGAGCTGACCGAATCGGTCGCGTTTGGTGATCCGGCGATCTTCCCCGCCCTGGACGCCTTGCGGCAGATCGGTGTGCGCTTCGCCGCCGATGACTTCGGGACGGGGTATTCCTGTCTGCAACATCTGAAGTGCTGCCCAATCAGCACGCTCAAGATCGACCAATCGTTTGTCGCCGGGCTCGCCAACGACCGCCGCGACCAAACCATCGTGCACACCGTGATTCAGCTTGCGCACGGGCTGGGCATGGATGTGGTGGCTGAAGGCGTGGAAACATCGGCGAGTCTTGATCTATTGCGACAAGCGGACTGCGACACAGGACAAGGCTTCCTGTTCGCGAAGCCAATGCCGGCGGCGGCATTCGCCGTCTTCGTCAGTCAATGGAGGGGTGCCACCATGAATGCAAGTGACTCGACCACCACCAGTTGCTGCGTGTGCTGCAAGGAAATCCCGCTCGATGCCGCCTTCACCCCGGAAGGCGCGGAATACGTCGAGCACTTCTGCGGGTTGGAGTGTTATCAACGCTTCGAAGCGCAAGCGCATCGGTTACGTCCGCGTCAGCAGCTTCGACCAGAACCCAGAACGGCAGCTCGAACAGATCCAGGTGGATAAAGTGTTCACCGACAAGGCGTCGGGCAAGGACACACGGCGGCCCGAACTGGAACGGCTGCTCGCCTTCGTGCGCGAAGGCGACACGGTCGTGGTGCACAGCATGGATCGTCTGGCGCGCAACCTCGACGACCTGCGCCGCCTGGTGCAGGGCCTCACCCAGCGCGGCGTACGCATCGAGTTCCTTAAGGAGCATTTGACCTTCACCGGCGAGGACTCGCCGATGGCGAACCTGATGCTGTCGGTAATGGGCGCGTTCGCCGAGTTCGAACGCGCCTTGATCCGCGAGCGGCAGCGCGAGGGCATCGCGCTCGCCAAGCAGCGCGGGGCCTACCGTGGCAGGAAGAAATCCCTGTCGTCTGAGCGTATTGCCGAACTGCGCCAACGTGTCGAGGCTGGCGAGCAAAAGACCAAGCTGGCTCGTGAATTCGGAATCAGTCGCGAAACCCTGTATCAATACTTGAGAACGGATCAGTAAATATGCCACGTCGTTCAATCCTGTCCGCCGCCGAGCGCGAAAGCCTGCTGGCGTTGCCGGACACCAAGGATGAGTTGATCCGTCACTACACGTTCAGCGAAACCGACCTCTCCATCATCCGGCAGCGGCGCGGCCCGGCCAACCGGCTGGGCTTCGCCGTGCAGCTCTGTTACCTGCGCTTTCCTGGTGTCATCCTGGGCGTCGATGAGCCGCCGTTTCCGCCCTTGTTGAAACTGGTCGCCGACCAGCTCAAGGTCAGCGTCGAAAGCTGGGACGAATACGGGCAGCGGGAGCAGACCCGGCGCGAGCACCTGGTCGAACTGCAAACGGTGTTCGGCTTCCAGCCCTTTACCATGGGCCACTACCGGCAGGCCGTCCAGTTGCTGACCGAGATGGCCTTGCAGACCGACAAGGGCATCGTGCTGGCCAGCACCTTGATCGAGCACCTGCGGCAGCAGTCGGTCATTCTGCCTGCCCTCAACGCCGTCGAGCGGGCGAGCGCCGAAGCAATCACCCGCGCCAACCGGCGCATCTACGATGCCTTGGCCGAACCGCTGTCGGACGCGCATCGCCGCCGCCTCGACGATCTGCTCAAGCGTCGGGACAACGGCAAAACGACCTGGCTGGCCTGGCTGCGCCAATCGCCCGTCAAACCGAATTCGCGGCACATGCTGGAACACATCGAACGCCTCAAAGCGTGGCAGGCGCTCGACCTGCCTTCTGGCATCGAGCGGTCGGTGCACCAGAACCGCCTGCTCAAGATCGCCCGTGAGGGTGGCCAGATGACGCCCGCCGACCTGGCCAAGTTCGAGGCGCAGCGACGCTATGCCACCCTGGTGGCGCTTGCCATCGAGGGCATGGCCACCGTCACCGACGAAATCATCGACCTGCACGACCGCATCCTGGGCAAGCTGTTCAACGCCGCCAAGAACAAGCATCAGCAGCAATTCCAGGCGTCCGGCAAGGCGATCAACGCCAAGGTGCGGCTGTTCGGCCGCATCGGCCAGGCGCTGATCGAGGCCAAGCAGGCGGGCCGCGATCCGTTCGCCGCCATCGAGGCCGTCATGTCCTGGGATGCCTTCGCCGAGAGCGTCACCGAAGCGCAGAAGCTTGCGCAGCCCGAGGACTTCGATTTCCTGCACCGCATCGGCGAAAGCTACGCCACGCTGCGCCGCTACGCGCCGGAATTCCTTGCCGTGCTCAAGCTGCGGGCCGCTCCCGCCGCGAAGGACGTGCTCGACGCCATCGAGGTGCTGCGCGGCATGAACAGCGACAACGCCCGCAAGGTGCCCGCCGACGCGCCGACCGAGTTCATCAAGCCGCGCTGGCAGAAGCTGGTCATGACCGACACCGGCATCGACCGGCGCTACTACGAACTGTGCGCGCTGTCGGAGATGAAGAACGCGTTGCGTTCCGGCGACATCTGGGTGCAGGGGTCGCGCCAGTTCAAGGACTTCGAGGACTACCTGGTGCCGCCCGCGAAATTCGCCAGCCTCAAGCAGGCCAGCGAATTGCCGCTGGCCGTGGCCACCGACTGCAACCGGTACCTGAACGACCGGCTGACGCTGCTGGAAACACAGCTTGCCACCGTCAACCGTATGGCGACGGCCAACGAGCTGCCGGACGCCATCATCACCGAGTCAGGCTTGAAGATCACGCCGCTCGACGCGGCGGTACCCGACACCGCCCAAGCGCTGATCGACCAGACGGCAATGATCCTGCCGCACGTCAAGATCACCGAACTGCTGCTGGAGGTGGACGAATGGACGGGCTTCACTCGGCATTTCGCGCATCTGAAATCGGGCGACCCGGCCAAAGACAAGAACCTGTTGCTGACCACGATCCTCGCCGACGCGATCAACCTGGGCCTGACCAAGATGGCGGAGTCTTGCCCCGGCACGACCTACGCCAAGCTGGCTTGGCTGCAAGCCTGGCACATCCGCGACGAAACCTACGGGGCGGCGCTGGCCGATCTGGTCAACGCACAGTTCCGCCATCCCTTCGCCGAGCACTGGGGCGACGGCACCACCTCATCGTCGGACGGCCAGAACTTCCGCACCGGCAGCAAGGCCGAGAGCACCGGCCACATCAACCCGAAATACGGGAGCAGCCCAGGGCGGACGTTCTACACCCACATTTCTGACCAGTACGCGCCATTTCACACCAAGGTCGTGAACGTCGGCGTGCGCGATTCGACCTACGTGCTCGACGGCCTGCTGTACCACGAGTCCGACTTGCGGATCGAGGAGCATTACACCGACACGGCGGGCTTCACCGATCACGTCTTCGCCCTGATGCACCTCCTGGGCTTCCGCTTCGCGCCGCGCATCCGCGACCTGGGCGACACCAAGCTCTACATCCCGAAGGGCGACGCCGCCTATGACGCGCTGAAACCCATGATCGGCGGCACGCTCAACATCAAGCACGTCCGCGCCCATTGGGACGAAATCCTGCGGCTGGCCACCTCGATCAAGCAGGGCACGGTGACGGCCTCCCTGATGCTCCGAAAGCTCGGCAGCTACCCACGCCAGAACGGCCTGGCCGTGGCGCTCCGCGAGCTGGGCCGCATCGAGCGCACGCTGTTCATCCTGGACTGGCTGCAAAGCGTGGAACTGCGCCGCCGCGTGCATGCCGGCCTGAACAAGGGCGAGGCGCGCAATGCGCTGGCCAGGGCAGTGTTTTTCAACCGCCTGGGTGAAATCCGCGACCGCAGTTTCGAGCAGCAGCGCTACCGGGCTAGCGGCCTCAATCTGGTAACGGCTGCCGTCGTGTTGTGGAACACGGTCTATCTGGAACGGGCTGCGCACGCGCTGCGTGGCAACGGCCATGCCGTTGATGACGCGCTGTTGCAGTACCTGTCGCCGCTCGGTTGGGAGCACATCAACCTCACCGGCGATTACCTCTGGCGCAGCAGCGCCAAGATCGGCGCGGGCAAGTTCAGGCCGCTACGACCGCTGCAACCGGCTTAGCGTGCTTTATTTTCCGTTTTCTGAGGCGACCCCGACAAGACCTCGGCTTCCAAGTCGGCTGTGAGCGTGCTGATCGTCAGCCTGCTGCTGACCGTCGTGTTCGGCGCCAAGCTGTTCGGCCTGTTCTGAGGAGTCCCTGATGGCAAATAACAATATTGGTCCCAAGCGCCTCGTTGTGGGCGCGCACTACGGCCTGAAGGACTTCCTCGCGCAGCGCGTCACCGCGGTGATCATGGCGGTCTACACCGTCGTGCTGCTGGCGGCGTTCCTGCTCTCGAAAGACACGTCGTACCAAAGCTGGGCGGGGCTGTTCTCCAACCAGTGGATGAAGATGCTGACGTTCCTGGCGTTCGTGTCGCTCACGTATCACGCCTGGATCGGTGTGCGTGACATCTGGATGGACTACGTGAAGCCCGTGGCAGTGCGTTTGACGCTGCAAGTGTTGACGATTCTGTGGCTCGTCGGTTGTGCGGGCTACGCAGCTCAGATTCTCTGGAGGGTTTAAGACATGGTCGCAGTCAAGACTGGGCTGCCGCGCCGCAAATTCGACGTCGTGATCGTCGGTGCGGGCGGTTCGGGCATGCGCGCATCGCTGCAGCTGGCAGAAGCCGGCCTCTCCGTGGCCGTGCTGTCCAAGGTGTTCCCCACCCGCTCGCACACCGTTGCGGCGCAGGGTGGCATCGGTGCTTCGCTGGGCAACATGAGCGAAGACAACTGGCACTATCACTTCTACGACACCGTCAAGGGCTCCGACTGGCTCGGCGACCAGGACGCGATCGAATTCATGTGCCGCCAGGCGCCGAACGTGGTCTACGAACTGGAACACTTCGGCATGCCGTTCGACCGCAACGCCGACGGCACCATCTACCAGCGTCCGTTCGGCGGCCATACGTCGAACTACGGCGAGAAGCCCGTGCAGCGTGCCTGCGCCGCGGCCGACCGTACCGGCCACGCGCTGCTGCACACGCTGTATCAGCGTAACGTGCGGGCCAAGACCCACTTCTTCGTCGAATGGATGGCGCTGGATCTGATCCGCGACCAGGACGGCGACGTGCTGGGCGTGACGGCGCTGGAAATGGAAACCGGCGAGGTCTACATCCTCGAAGCCAAGACGACGCTGTTCGCCACGGGCGGTGCAGGTCGAATCTACGCGGCTTCCACCAACGCCTTCATCAACACCGGTGACGGCCTGGGGATGGCAGCGCGCGCAGGCGTTCCGCTGGAAGACATGGAATTCTGGCAGTTCCACCCGACTGGCGTGGCCGGCGCGGGCGTGCTGATCACGGAAGGCGTGCGCGGCGAAGGCGGCATCCTGCGTAACAAGGACGGCGAGCGCTTCATGGAGCGCTATGCCCCGACGCTGAAGGATCTGGCGCCGCGTGACTTCGTGTCGCGCTCGATGGACCAGGAAATCAAGGAAGGCCGCGGCTGCGGCCCGAACGGCGACTACGTGCTGCTCGACCTGACGCACGTCGGCGCCGAGACCATCATGAAGCGCCTGCCGTCGATCCGCGAAATTGGCCTGAAGTTCGCCAACGTCGACGCCATCAAGGAGCCGATTCCCGTGGTGCCGACCATCCACTACCAGATGGGTGGCATTCCGACGAACTATCACGGTCAGGTGGTGGTGCCGAAGAACGGCAACCCGAACGAGGTCATCAACGGCTTCTACGCGATCGGCGAATGCTCGTGCGTGTCGGTGCACGGCGCGAACCGCCTGGGCACGAACTCGCTGCTCGACCTGGTGGTGTTCGGCCGTTCGGCGGGCAACCACATCATTGCGCAGAACCTGAAGAACCGCGAGCACAAGCCGTTGCCGGCCGACGCTGCCGACCGTGCGCTGTCGCGCCTGGCGAAGCTCGATTCGTCCAGCTCTGGCGAATACGCGCAGGATGTTGCCAACGACATCCGTCGCAACATGCAGTCGCACGCTGGCGTGTTCCGTACGCAGAAACTGATGGATGAAGGCGTCGAGCGCATCCTGGAAGTGGCCGAGCGCGCTGGCAACATCCACCTGAAGGACAAGTCCAAGGTGTTCAACACCGCGCGCGTCGAAGCGCTGGAAGTGGCCAACCTGGTGGAAGTGGCGAAGGCGACGATGGTGTCGGCTGCCGCCCGCAAGGAATCGCGCGGCGCACACGCCCACAGCGACTTCCCGAACCGCGACGATGAAAACTGGATGAAGCACTCGCTGTGGTATTCCGAAGGCAACCGCCTGGACTACAAGCCCGTGCAGTTGAAGCCGCTGTCGGTGGAATCGGTGCCGCCCAAGGCGCGTACGTTCTAACGGATAAGAAGGACCCGCAAAAATGAAGCGTATTTTTGAAGTCTATCGCTACGATCCGGACAAGGACGCAGCGCCCCGCATGCAGACCTACGAGGTAGAACTCGACGGTCACGAGCGCATGCTGCTCGACGCGCTGGTCAAGCTGAAGAAGCTCGACGAGTCGATCGCGTTCCGTCGTTCGTGCCGCGAAGGCGTGTGCGGCTCCGACGCCATGAACATCAACGGCAAGAATGGTCTGGCGTGCCTGACCAACATGCGTGAGCTGCCCGAGAAGATCGTGCTGCGCCCGCTGCCGGGGCTGCCGGTGGTGCGCGACCTGATCGTCGACATGACGCAGTTCTTCAACCAGTACCACTCGATCAAGCCGTACCTGATCAACGACGAGCCGCCGCCCGAGAAGGAGCGCCTGCAGTCGCCGGAAGAGCGCGAAGAGCTTGATGGCCTGTACGAGTGCATTCTGTGCGCGAGCTGCTCGACGTCGTGCCCGTCGTTCTGGTGGAACCCGGACAAGTTCGTCGGCCCGGCCGGTCTGCTGCAGGCGTATCGTTTCATCGCTGACAGCCGTGATCAGGCCACCAGCGAGCGGCTGGACAACCTGGAAGATCCGTACCGCCTGTTCCGCTGCCACACCATCATGAATTGCGTCGATGTGTGCCCGAAGGGTCTGAACCCCACCAAGGCCATCGGCAAGATCAAGGAATTGATGGTGCGCCGCGCGGTGTAAGGAGGCGGGAGCTCACGGCGGCGTTGTATAGGCGCAAATGCGCCAGTAGCGCGAAGGGGGATTACATGGCCACGACGTTGCTCGACGCTTCAAACAGTGTCGAGCAAGGTTGCTGCAATGGAGTTATTCATGCAGAGATAGACAATCTCATTACGTCTCATGCATCGCGCCCTTGCCCACCACAGGACCCGTCGCTTGGCCCGTCGGAGAACCTCCTTTGGGCTCTACCGAAACAGCCAGAGCTGAACGGGCATTAAGTTTGGCGGCATTTTCCTTCGACAACACAATTGAAGTCGAGCGATTGGAGGGGAAGACTCCCAACGAGATCGGTTTGCTATTTTCTGGAATCAGCCAGAGCTCAGTCGAAGCGCTGTCCGAGACCTGAAATGCGACAGCCGGCACGACGATGATCTCGCGCTTTGCTTTGTCGACGGTCGCGGTCCAATGCGGCACGCCATCGTCATCTGCAATCGCAGCCGCAGCATAAGCTGACTTCAAACCAGACGGCGCCTCAGGGGGTGCTGCGAGGAAAAGATTCACCGCGACGACAGCAACCATTGCGAAAGTCGTTGCAAGCGCCAACGTGCGCCAGAACCGAATGCTGTTCCAAAAGCGCTGCATCTGTGCCCCTGCTGGCAGAGTCGTAGGCGCGCCAGTTCGCTCTACAAGCCCCAGATCGGCCTCGATTCGCCTCCACACGCGCACAGGTGGTTGCCTGGGGGTGACGGCCTCACCAAGGGGAGAAAGACGAAATTCCCAAGCATCGACTGCTGCCTGTAGGGCTGCATCTTCATGCAGTGCACGCTCCACGGCGCTGCGTTCCTCGGTGTCCAACAAACCGAGAACGTATTCAGCGCACTCCAGATCGCGATCTGGCGTCATGACTGCTGCTCCAGGCACATCTTCAGTTGCAGCAGGCTGCGTCGCACCCAACTTTTCATCGTACCGACCGGCACGCTCAGACGCGCTGCGAGTTCAGCGTAAGTCACCCCTGTATAGAACGCTTCCACGATCACACCACGCTGGCGACCCTCCAGCTTGCGAATGCAACTCTCCAGGCGTCGATGCTCCTGGCTCATGTCCGCCACTTCTGATGGCGTTGCCCGTTCATCGACGATCTGGCCCCAGTCCGTCTCATCACCGGTGGTCTCGCGCGATTGCCGAAGACGATCGATCGACTTGTTCCTCGCCAGCGAGATCAGCCATGTCATGGCGGTCCCCCGATGAGGATCGAATTGGTCGGCGCGTTGCCAGATGGCGACATAGATATCCTGCAGCACGTCTTCGGCTTCACCTGAGCTGCGAAGGATTCCGTACGCCAACGAATAGAGTTTGGGAGAAGTTAGCGTGTAGAGCTCTTCGAACGCTGATTTACTTCCTTCGCCAGTTTGCTTGAGCAACTCAACGAGCCGTTCCCGAACGGCTTCCTGGCGCGCTGATATCGTGCCCTCGGCTTCGGGCAAAGATGCTCCGACAACGTGCATATGATTTCGCGTGCCTCGGTTGCCCATGACGGGATGTGGCAAAGGTATACCACCGGCGTTGTTCCCGCAACGAACGTCTTGAGCGTAGCGAAGTTGGGATGACATTGCCTTTCCTCTCGTCATAGTCCGAGCGCGCGAGGGCACTCGCCCCCGCGCTTCACGGGAAGGATTACGGCATCAATACCTTGTCCACGACGTGAATCACGCCGTTCGACTGGTACACATTGCCGATAGTGACCATGGCGACCCCGCCCTTGTCGTCGGTGACGGTCAGATGGTCGCCCTTCTGCATGACGGTGAGCGGATCACCTTCGACGGTCTTGAGCATCGCCTTGCCGCCGCCATCGGCGACGGCCTTCATCAGGTCTTGTGCCGTGAGCCGGCCGGGCACCACGTGATAGGTCAACACCTTGACCAAGGTCGGCTTGCTTTCAGGCTTGAGCAACTTATCGACCGTACCGGCGGGCAGCGCCGCAAAGGCTTCGTTGGTCGGTGCAAATACGGTGAATGGGCCTGCCCCGGACAGCGTATCGACCAAGCCACCTGCCTTCACGGCAGCAACAAGCGTGGTGTGATCCTTCGAATTGACCGCATTTTGAATAATGTTCTTGGACGGATACATCGGAGCGCCGCCCACCATGGTGGTCGCTTCGCTATCGCCCATTGCGGCCGCCGCTACGGACGCATAGCCGCCAGAAATGATTGCGAAAGAAACCAGAACACCAGACAACCCTGCCAGTTGAAACCGTTTCATCGTTGACCTCTATCGTGGCGCTTCGCAATGTGGAAGCAATCGATATACGAATCCAACCGGCTATCGGATGCACAAACAGAACATGCGACAACGCATTGGTGGTTCACAGAATTGAGTTGACTTTGCATCAGAAAGATCGTCGACATCCTCCGAACCGATGGTTGCCGACGCTCAGAGCGTCGTGCGGTCGCAGATCGGGGTTGTTGATCGCGGCTGTGCTCGCCGAACTGCAGGGGGACGCTACATGAACGCCGGCTACCGTGCTGATGGCGGATCGGCCGCACGCTGGCAGAACAGCGGGGGCTGTGTTGGTCGCTGCCGCCAGAGCCGGATCGACGTGTGGCCAAGGGGCACGCCCGGAACGCGTGGAGCGCATGAATGGCGTGCTGGCTCGATCCATTCTGCATCCGAAATCGCCTGGCAGACGTATATCAAACCAGCGCTGCGCAGCCCTTGAGATAAACCGCGCAGTGCCCGATCCATACCCTGCCAAAGGAGATTGACCCATGAAGCGAGCACTGCTACTGGTTTTGACCTTGACCACCGCGACCTTGAGTGCCTGCGGAGGGGGCGATGACACGCCCAAGGCGATGGCATCAACGGCGTCGACAGCACAATTTCCCCAAAATGCCGACATGTGGGCCGGGCTTGGTGGAGATGCCAGCGCACCGGCCGCCATTTCAAAGGTGGTCGACGATGCGGTGTCCGGACTGCTTGCGGACCCCAAAGAAGCACCGTACTTCGCAAACATCGGTAAGCCGGGACACGATACGGTCGGACGTCTCAAAGCCTGCCTGAACCTCCAGTTCAAAGCGCTGTTTGGCGGCCCCTTCAGCTATCCGGGGCAAGTCGCGGCGGACGGCACTACCGTGATGTGTGACGACATGGCCACTGCACACTCTGACGTTGGCATCCCTGGCTGTGTGTTCGATCAGTTCATTACCGATGCCGCCGCTGTCATGAAGACCGATGGCGTTCCGGATGGCTACATCTCTCGCGTAGCACCCGTGCTCACCGGCCTCAAGTCGACCATCGTGTCGACCATGCCTCAGTATCTGGGCCCTAACACCGCCCAGAACTGCAAGTGAGCCCGCGAAGCGGGTTGCGCCGCTACGCACTGCCCGGCATTGCAGCCTTGACGGTTGCGATCGGTCTGGTCGGTGCGATGCACTTGAAGGCGGCTCGTCCTGTGCTCGCGATGCTTGGCGTTCCGTGCCCCGTCGACAACACCACTGCGGAGCAAGTCAGCGCGCTGCGCGCCAGCGGACTAGCGCACCTTCGGGCTGTGAAGTTCGCGCCGGCTCGCCCGGTCCCCGGCGGGTTCGTACTGGATGCCACGACCCCCGAGGAGGCCCGCCAGTGGGCACACGAAAATCGCATAGCCTGTGAAGATGTCAAGCACGGCTACAGCTATCTTCGTTGTCGCGGCGTCGAAGCCAATAAGCTCGGTCTTGCCGGCCCGCCCGTCAGCGAGTTATGGCTCAGCTTCGGTCCGAATGGCCATCTCATCGGTGTAGACGTCTACCGGCGGGGTATGAGCGCCAACGACACAACCGCCGCCTGGGATGGCGCTAGACATGCGCTGCGAGATGTGCTCGGTATGCCAACGTCGACAATGGGTGATGCATCGCCAGCGGTACTGGGCGCATCGCCACTGCAGACCGCGCGTTTGCAGTGGCGATTTTCCGACTACGTGGCAGTCGTCACCGCGAGCAACCTGCCTTACGCCGGGCTGGCGGTCCGGGAGCAGTACATGTCGTCTCGCCTTTGATTTGAATTGACCCTGCGACATGTGGGGGCCGGCAAATTCGCCGGCCTCCACCTAAGTAACCGCGTGCGCATGAACGGCTGAGCAGCGCATCAGCCGGGCTCGTGCGACCTTTGTATTGTCCCCGCCGAATCCACGCCACCCGCCCCAACCCACATGCCGAGGCATGATGGAACGGAACACCGCCGTGATGCAGGAGGTGATGCAAATGATGATGGATGGTTAGGGCATGGGCATGGGCCGCGGAATGGGTCCGGGTATGGGCGGCATGAGGCAGAAGTAGATCCGGCGGGCCAGCTTGCTGCTGTGTCGCATGAGCGCGGCGCTCGCGATGAGCGTGAGTTCGGTTGCGGCGGTATCCAATGCGCTGCGTCTGCGCCGCGTAGGCCCCTAGCCTCCGTGCAATCAACGGGCGTTCAGGGGGCGCACGCTCATGCTGTCACTGAGCGTGGGCGGAGGATAGACGACCACGGTGTCGTGGTCCTGAAGCCCATCGAGCACCTGGGCTTCCTCCGCGTTGCGCTGTCCGATCTGAATGATTCGCTGTACAGCTTTTCCGTTCTTAACGATAAACGTGCACCAGTTACCGCCGCAGCGGAATAACGCGCCAATCGGCAGCTTCAGTACGTCGGGTTGTTCCCAGATGACGATGCGCCCTTGTACGCGGTACCCATCATTCAACCTGCCTGGCGGGTCGACAAGATCCGCCACGATATGGACGCGCTGTTCTTCAACCCCGAGCGCCGACACCTTGGTAAACGCCCCTGGACCTACTGTCCGGACCGTGGCGTTGACGGCCAACGGACCGCCCCACTCCACTACCGATACGCGCATGCCAGGACTGATCTTGACCGCATCGGTCGATAGCACGTCGACGACGAGTTCGTAGCGCGAGGGGTCGGCCAGAAGCATCAGGGCCGCGCCTGCAAGCACCACGCGCTCACTTTGTTGTTCGATGCGCAACAGAACGGTGTTGGTCGGGGCACGGACTTCAACGGGTTGCCCGGCTTCCAGCGCCTTCAAATTTGCCATGGCGACACGAACGTCGGCGGCGGCGGACGTTTCTCTTGCGCGTGCTGCTGTCAGATCGCTGGCACTTGATGCAGCCATGGTCCGCATCTGCTCCACTTCCTGCCTGGACATGGCACCGCTGCTCAAAAGCGTTTCGCCCCGGTCCAAGTTTCGGCGGGCTTGGTCGTAGTCTGCCCGCGCATGCGCGGCCCGCGCCTGGGCCTCACTGAAAATTGCCTCTGCCGCATCAACACGTGCGCGTTGGGTCGCTCGTTCTCCCGGAGTCATCGGCGCCGGCACCAGAACGGCGATCACCTGCCCTGCCTTAATCTGATCGCCTTCATGCAGTTCAACGCGAAGCAGTCGGCCTGTGATGGGCGCAGTGATGACGTAACGATCATGCGCACGGATTTCGCCGTCTTCATCGATCGTGACTTGAAGCGGTCCACGGGTGACACGCCCTCTGTCCACGGCCGCAGGTACCGGCCAGAGTGCGTACGTGAGCGCCAATGCCAGCGCCAGCGCAGCACTTGCAAGTGCGAGCGTCTTTCGCAGGCCACCACGCTTCATGATTCTCTTGCCTTGAGCACTGCGACGATATCCAACCGTCTGATCTTGGCCGCCACCAGCAGCCCCGAACACACGACCGCGCCACCGGCTACAACGAATGCGTAAGCGAAGGTCGCGGCGTGAACCACGAGCGGAAGCCGGTACAAGTCGGTTGCCAGCCGTGTAGAGAGGAGCCCGCACACGCCGTAGCCAAGCAAAAGTCCGGCTGGCAGCGCAATGGCGGTGAGCACAAACTGCTCCCCGAGCAGAATCCACGCGACTTCGGCCTGCGTGAACCCGAGCACGCGCAGGGAAGCCAACTGTTGAACACGTTCCGAGTAAGCGATGCGCATGCCGTTGAACGCCACACCAAACGCGATCACACAGGCAAAGGCGAAGTTGATGGACGTGGACAGACGAACGCTCTCGTCCATGATCTTGCGGAAGCTGGCGATGACGGACTGGCGAACCGCCACTGCATTCACCGCTGGCAGACGCTTGAGCGTCGCATACAGATGGGCAGCCGCATGCTGATCGACGGGCAGCCTAGCACCTGACCAGTTTCCACCCTCCCCAAGCAGCTTTGCCAGTGCATGCTGGTCCATGTAGGCCGCGACGCCCACCAGATCTCCGGACAGCCGCATCAACGTGACTTGCCTGGTTTGACGCTCTCCTTCAAGCACTTCGATCGTGATCGGATCACCAGGTCTTATGCCAAGAACGGCGGCGAGTCGGGCCGAAACCACCAAGCCGTCCGGGGGCATATGCAACGGTCTGCCCTCGTCATCAATTAGCCTGTGCAGATCCGCCTTCTGAGCGATTCCACTCAGCGAGACGCGCCGAGACCGATACCCCGCGGATAGCTTGACCGGTACATCGCGGAACCCCTCGACCTTCAGCACGCCGGGCAGACGCTCTATTGCGTAGATGGCGCGGTGGGATAAGGGTTGAGAAAAGGCCACCGTCACATCCTGCCGCTCGATTTGCTGGAATTGGGTATCGAAAAGGAAATCGATTGAATCGAAGAAAAACCCGCCGACGACAAGAATTGCGCTTGCGCACGCAATGGCCAAAGAACCAAGAAGCGACTTGACGGGCTGACGCGCGATATTGCGCGCAATCATTCGCCACACCACGCTCATTTGCCGGTAGATGCCCGCCCGCTCTACCCAGCCCACTGAAAACGCTGGCGGAACGACCGCGCGAAGCGCCTCGACGGGCATCAATCTCATGGCTTTCGCAGTGCTCGCGATGGCACCGCCAACCGCCGTTCCAAAGCTAATGAAGAACGCCCAGGCCATCGTCGAAAAATCGGCGCGAAACTCGAGGTGGGCCAGCCGGTAGTACCGGGCGTAGAGGTCGGTTAGATATGTCCCTAACGCCAATCCCCCTCCAATACCGACAACGGTGCCTGCCGCAGCAACGACGCATCCGAGCTGCAGGTAATGCAAACCGACTGAAAGGTCACCGTATCCAAACGCCTTCATCAAGCCGATCTGTGAGCGCTGTGTATCGATGAGTCGGGTCAGGACGTTCTGCAGCAGAAATATTGCGACCAGAAAAAAGATGGCTGGCACATAGGTGGCAGTCACGCGGTTCTGTGCGATCTCGTCGGTAATGAACCGATTCGATAGTTGGTGATCGCGGCTGATTGTTCCAAGTCCGCCGTACGGCAACAACGTTCGATCGATTTGCGCGATGACGTGCGGCGCGGGCACGCTGCCATCGAGAGACAGCACGAGATCATTGAAGGCGCCATCCATGCGGAACGCTGCCGAAACCGCATTCCCTCCCATCCAGACTACGCCGTAATGGCGGTTGTCCGGGAAGATGGAGCCCGCGCCTGCCTCGTAGACATACTCCGGCGAGATTGCAAGACCAACAATGTGCAGGCGCTTCCAGCGGCCGTTCAGGATGGCGCTGAAGTACTCGCCCGCTCGCAGGCTGTTGGCCTCTGCGAAGGCCGCGCTGACCAACACCTCATCCTCTCTGCCCGGCGCAATGTATCGGCCGCTTTGAAGGTGCAGCAGGTTGAGCGCGGGCCAACCGAGCTCCGGGATGGAAACGAGGCGCGCCGTGGCTGGCTCGGAAAGGCCGGGTATGTCGACCGTGACATCTGACACTACGCGTGCGTCCACATGTGACACTCCAGGCAATGCAGCAACGCGCGAGGCAATCTCCAGTGGTGCGCGCTTCAGATGGACGAAGAGATCGGCAAAACGGTATGACGCGTAGTAGTCCTGCTGGGCGTTCAACAAAGCCAGATAGGTGCTGCGCATCGCAACAAACGTGGCGACACCACATCCGACAACGAGGACTGCCGCCAAGACCTGCGCCCGCATTTGCCAGAGGTCTCGCCAGAGTAGCCGGACAAGCATGCTCACCATGCCAGGTCTCCGACTCGGGCACGCTGCCCGTTTCGGCGGTGCTCGACAATGGTGCCGCTGCTCATACGAACGACACGATCCGCCATGTCGGCGATGACGGCGTTGTGCGTGACGATCACGATCAGGGTGCCGAACTCGCGGTTCACCTGTTCGAGCACCTCCAGCACCAGTTGCCCGGTCCGGAAATCCAGTGCGCCGGTCGGCTCATCGCACAGAAGGACATCTGGCCGTTTTGCGACCGCGCGGGCGATGGCAACGCGTTGCTGCTCACCACCCGACATCTGCGAGGGAAAGTTGTCCGCAAGCGTCCCGATCCCGACCCTGTTCAGAGCCTCAGTGGGATCCAGCGGATGCTCCGCGATGTCCGTCACCAGTGCGACGTTCTCGCGGGCAGTCAGGCTTGGAATCAGGTTGTAGAACTGAAAGACGAATCCAACATGTTCCCGTCGGAAGCGCGTCAGGCCCCGGTCTCCCGCGTGGGAAAGATCGTGGTCCCGATACACGATGGAACCGCTCGTTGGTGTATCCAGCCCGCCCATCAGGTTGAGTAGCGTGGATTTTCCGCTACCCGACGCCCCGAGCAGCACAACGATTTCACCCGGCCCGAGTTCGAGGTCGACGTGTTCCAGAGCGCGCACGCTCACGCTCCCCATTGGGTAGACCTTGCTGACGGCCTGAATATTGAACACCGTTTCCACAACACACCGGTCTGCTAGGAGGGCGGGCGAGTGGGCCGCTCAGATGTTTGGTGCTGCGCTGAATGCGACGTCCAGCGTTCTGCAATCGCCCTCCCCACCTGCATGCCTGCCGCAATGGCAACATCCACAGAATCAAAATCCGGAGAGACGTGGTGGAAACGCTCCAGTTTCGGATACTCCAACGCGGCTTGTTTTGGCGAGCAGACAAAGCCGGTGTAGGCGTACTTGAATCCATCGCTACGCCCAACGACCACCAGAATATGAATGGAGCAGCCACGGTGCTGTTCAATTGCCCAGGCCGACATATCGATCTCCTGCAAGGCGCTCGGGGGCGTAGTGCATGCCTGACTGATCAAGCTCTGCTGCCCATGTCTTGGCAAGGTTTGCCGGGCGAAGAAGAGAGGGGCAACGCACTGGTTCTTTCAGGCTACTTGTATTCGCCCGCAAGGCGTTGACGTACCTCAACCGCTGTGGACGCGATCCCTGCGGGCCCAGCGTGTCGGCAATACGTCTCAGGCTCGTTGCCAATGCACCCTGCTCAGCGCTCGACCTTTGTCCGTGTGTCTTTGGCGGGAGATGCAATCGATTCCCGTCGCCGCCATCGCAGGTGCTTCGTTTGCAACAAGTGCTGCCAATCCAGTTTGGCAAACCCATAGACGAGCGCCAGAAACACGACCTGCGACACGACGAAGTACACACCCATATACGCCCCGTCGATCTCTGTTTCCTCATCTAGATAGCGCGCGCCAATCTGGGCAATGTGCGTCCAGGTCAGGTAGCTCACCCAGCGGCCAACGAAGAACGGCAGGCCGATCAGCCATAACCGCATCCCAGTCAAGCCGTAAGCAATGAAGATGTAGTTGGACGGGAACGGGCTGAAGGCGTATGCGAGCATCAGGCCGACCGTCATACCTTTGCGGTCTTCCAGCCAGGCGCGCACCACATCGATGTTCTGGCGATCGGCCTCGCGCATCCAGCGGTTGCGCACGAGTGAGCAAGAGAGCCGCGCCAGCACCAGCCGGCCGACCGTCGCTGCACAAGCGGCAACGCCTGCAAGAATCACGGGGTCGGCCTCGGGTCGCGAGAAGCCGACCCATGACATCACCATCCACGTCGGCGGTGCGAAGGCCGGCATCACATTGAGCAAGAAGACTGTCCCGAACAACGCAAGCAGGTTTGCCATGTTGATCAAGCCTCCCCACCGAGCACATGGAACAGTTCGTCTTCTTGCGCGCAATGCAGCCGCAGGATGGCATCGAGCCCATACAGCAAGCGTTGCAGCTCTTGCGTCACAGCGGCATCGGGGCCGTCGGCGGAAACATCCGCCACGATTCGGCCCAACAGGTTCGTCACGCGGAATATCTCGCGATGCATGGCGCTCATTGCCGCCATCGGGTCGTCTCCACCGAGCAGGCGGGCGACGTCCGGATAGAGCTGGGTATCGTCTCGGCGCTCATGTGGTACCAGGACGTCAGCCAAGGACTGGTTGAGCGATAGCAGCGCGCCTTTTGCGGCACTGCCTCCCATATGGGGCAGCGCGTCTGCGACCAAGCGGATCCGGCTCAGAATGGGCTCCAGCTCGGCGTGTTCAGCCTTGAGGCGCTCGACGTCTGCGCAGACGAGTGAACGGGTCGCTTCATCTGGCGTGGGCAACAGCGCTCTCAACGCGCTGGCGATCGCCAATACATCGATGAGCTCCTGCAGCATGGCGCCCGCCAACGGTGGTAGATGGCCCAGCGCTGCGACAACCATGGCTGCCAGCGACAACGACATGCCGATCATCACGCTCTGCAGTGCCACGCTGCGTGTACGGTGCGCTATCCGGACCGCGTCAACGAGCCGATCCAGGCGGTCGACCAACAAGACAATGTCTGCAGCTTCCGAAGAGGCCGCAGCGCCGCGCGCACCCATCGCCACGCCAATGTCCGCCGCGGCGAGCGCAGGTGCATCGTTGACGCCATCACCGACCATGATCACCTTGCCGTCGGCGCGGGCGCCCCGAATCACCGCGAGCTTGGCCGCTGGCGACAGGGCCGCATGGACCTCCGTCACCCCCAACATGGATCCAACAGATTCGGCAACATCTGCCCGATCCCCGGTCAACATCGCTTGCCGTTTGATGCCCTCTCGACGCAGGAGCCGGAGCGCACGAGGTGCCTCAAGGCGAACGCGGTCAATCAACTGCAATGCGCCCACGAGTTCACCATTGACGCCGACAAAGACAGCCGACGCACCGGCATAGCTCACGCGCTTGGCGAACGCTTCCACCCAGGACGGCTCGGCGGACGAGCCCAGGACATAAGGCAATGAGCCGATGGAGACGACATGTCCGTCAACGCGGCCGCAAACGCCAGCGCCCGGACTCTCGACAACCCCACTCGGCAGTCGCAGCTTTGCACCCTGTTCGCGCGCAGCCTTGGCGACGGCTTCTGCCGTGACGTGATTCGATGCCTGTGCGATTGACCCGGCCAGGCCCAGCACAACATCGGACGCGTAGTGCGGTGCGCATTCAACATCGACCAGTCGTGCAAATCCGCTGGTGAGCGTGCCAGTTTTATCGAAGAACAGCGTGTCGGCCAACGCCAGCCGCTCCAGCGCGCCGCCGCCTTTGACCAGCACGCCTCGCTTGGCACAACGCGACAGCCCTGAAACGATGGCGACGGGCACTGCCAGGATAAGCGGACACGGCGTAGCCACGACAAGCACGGCAAGACAACGCGCCGAATCACCCGTGAGAATCCAGCTTGCCCCAGCGAGGAGAACGGCGACGCCCCCAAAGGCAAAGGCGTACCGGTCAGCAAGCCTTACGGAAGGGCTGCGCTCGGACTGCGCCGCACTGACTAGCCGGACAACGCCCGCAAATGTGCTCTTTTCGGCGGATGCACTCGCGATCATCTCGAAAGCGGCGCCCACATTCAGCACGCCGCTGCAAATGGCATCGGCCGTCAAACGATGGCGGGTGAGCGATTCTCCGGTCAACGTGGATTCATCGAGATCGGCAGGCCCGGACAAGGTGCCGTCCACCGGCACGACTTCACCGTGCCGCACCAGCAACCGGTCACCCGCTTGCACCTTCTCCAGACTGACTTGGTGCCACTGCCCGTCGGCGAAGCGATTGGCCCGCTTGGGTGCATGGCCGAGCAACGCGGTCATCTCGCGCTGCGCACGCGCTTGCGCGAAGTCTTCCAACGCGCGCCCCGTCGCGAGCATCAACGCAATGACCGCTGCGACCAGCACCTCGCCGGACAGGAGCGCAAAGCTGATCGATATCACT
Source organism: Ralstonia pickettii (assembly GCF_016466415.2). Classification (NCBI taxonomy): domain Bacteria; kingdom Pseudomonadati; phylum Pseudomonadota; class Betaproteobacteria; order Burkholderiales; family Burkholderiaceae; genus Ralstonia; species Ralstonia pickettii. The sequence goes on from NZ_CP066772.2 coordinate 1,128,635, forward strand.
GCCAGAACATCCACGCCGGCCTGCCGTCGCATCAGTGACCGAACAATCGTGACGACCAGGGTCAGCCAGTTTGGAACGACACCAATCAGCCAGAGTTGCCACGCCAGGACATCGGCACCGAGGTACCGTGCCCACAACCCGGCCGCCAGAGTCAGCGCCGACACGGCAAGCAATGCTACGTTGGCGAGCAAGCGCGTGGAGTGCATCATTGAGCCTCCTGTCGGCGCAGTTTTCATGTGCGCTAGATCATGCGGCGCAGCAGCCGATCCTTCAGGATGAATTCGTGCCAGAGCGCCGCGGCGGCATGCAGCCCCACCGCGATATAGACCAGCGTGGCGCCCGACTCATGCACCTCCTTGGCCAAGTGCGCCAACGTCTTGTCTTGTGCAACCGCCAGCGGCAGATCCAGCCCGAACGGTTGGATCGGCTTGCCACCCCAGGCCAGTGCCAACAGGCCCAGAAGGGGCATCCCAACCATCAGTGCATAGAGCGCGCCATGCGTGAGTCGTGCTGCAAGCTGAATCAGCGGTGTGCCCGGAACGGGAGGCGGGGCCTGCGTGGCCACCCGGGCCAACAGGCGCAACACCATCAAAGCGAGCACGGAGAGCCCCGCTGTCTGATGGAGCATGAAGAGAGCGGCACGCCCGGCGCTGCCTTTCGGGAAGAAATCGAGAACTTCGATCGCCGCGACGGCGATCAACACCGCCAGAACCACGAGCCAATGGAGCGCGCGCAGGGGACGGGAGTACTTCAGGTCGGATTGCATAGCGTTATCCAGAGTACGTTGAGTGGTAAGGAAAGTTACTGCAGATCATGCTTGGGCCGGGCGGGTGGCTTTCGGCGTTCAGCAGGCTGGCAAGTGCAGGGCCCCAACCGGTGCTTGCGCGCTCGTCCGTTCAGCCGCGCTGCACCGCCAGCGGGTAGGCGGAGACAGCCCGATGTCAGCCCACGCCAATCGGAGACAGCCCCACCACAGCATGCGTCAATGCATATGCCGACGAATACTCCAGCTCGCCCGAGGCCTGCGCGTGGATCGTGAACAGCGGTTGCCCCACGCTCACCTGATCCCGTAGTCGCACATGCATCTGTACGCCCGCGACTTGACGCATCGGCGCGCCCGCAAGCTTTGCAATGCGGGCAAGGTGGCGGTTGTCGATGTGGGTGACGATGCCATTTTGCTCGGCAACGACGTCGCGGCGGAACACGGCTTCTCCGGGGATGCGCAAGCCACCCTGCGCCTCGCAGATCGCTTCGAACTTTCGCCATGCAGCACCGCTGTCCAGCAGGTCGGTTGCCATGACAAGCCCCGTTCCGGCAACAGCCGTACCGCAAAACTCCAGCAATGCGCCGGCCAGCAATAGAGACCGTTCCCGCAAGTCGAACGGCGCGGTAGGGGTCCGTTGGAGTACAGCCAGAACATCTCTTGCTTCCAGCGCAGGGCCGATCCCGCGGCCAACGGGCTGCGCGCCATCCGTGCGCACCATCAGCACCTGCACCCCAAAAGCTTGCGCCACACGCTTGAGCAGCATTTCAAGGCGTTCAAGGTCTTCGACACTGCGGACTTTGGCCGTCGGCCCCACAGGCACGTCGATCAACACATGGGTCGACCCGGCCGCGATCTTCTTGGAGAGAATGGACGCCACAAGCTGGGCATCGCTGTCGACGTCCAGTGCCCTTTCCACCCGAATCAAGACGTCGTCCGCGGGGCTGAGGCTCAATGCGCCGCCCCACGCGAGCGATGCCCCAACCTGCCCCACAACGCATCGCAACTCTGCCGCGCTCAGGTTGACGCGGGTGAGCGTTTCCATCATGTCGGCGGTACCCGCAGGCGAGGTGATGGCGCGTGACGACGTTTTAGGCAGCAGCAGCCCCGCCGCCGCACAGATGGCAACCACGATGGGGCTGGTGCGATTGCCGGGCAGACCGCCCACGCAGTGCTTGTCTGCCACGACGGCGCGATCCCACTGCAGGCGCTCACCCGAGTCGACCATTGCTTGTGTGAGGTCGATGGTCTCCTTGATGGTCATGCGACCAGATGCGCAGGCACTCAGGAATGCCGCGATATGGACATCGGCATAACGCTCATGCGAGATGTCAGCAATGATCTCCTGCAATTGCTTGGCGTCCAGATGTCCGCCATAGATCTTGGCCCGCAGGGCGCGCAGCGACTCGAGCGACGGCGCGTGCCTGACGCAGACTTCGTCACCCGGGCGCGCCATCAACGAATCGACTGCGCTGGCTGACAGGCTCACCTCATGCTTTTCCAGCAACCCCGAGCCCACGAGGTTCAGCGTGGCGATCAGCGATCGCTGCCCGATCTGGACTTCCACACGGGCCTGCGCGGCAAAGCCCTCGGACCGGCAGATCGCGCTGTCCGGGTGCATGTAGATGACGTGCTCCTGCCACGTGTCAATGCCAAGCGCCTTGAACCTGAGGCATCCCAGCGGTGCAATGGACGCGTCAACTGGGGGCATGGAGACGGTGGTCATGACAGGCATGTCAGCCAGCGAACCGGAAGTGCCCGCTGTGCAGCGTGATCTCCTTGGAACCTGTTTGCTCGAACAGAAGGCGTGCAACTTCTTCGATATCTCCGCGGTGCACCTTGAACGCGCTCAGCAGATCGTCCGACCGGCAGGAAAGCGCACCAAAATGATCCTCGAGGGCTTCCGCCGTGATTGCGTAGCTTGCGGAGCAGCCATCGACCGACGCGCGGCATTGCAGGTGCGGCCCCGCTGCGCAGTATGTCGGGTCGTCAGGCAGGAACCTGATCTGTTTCATGATGGCCTCCAGATACGAAAGCGCCCCGGTCAAACAAGCATCTGCTTGCTCAAAGGCAGGGGTCGATCAAACATGCGTGAAATGGCGTCGACCAGCGGCCCTGTCAGTGCAATCTGGTTCGAAGGATGCGGGATCGTGTCGCACGTGACCACCTCGGCGCTGGCCGCACACAGCTGGCTGTACGCGTCGGCGGCGAACACAGCATGCACTCCTACGCATACCGGCTGCGGTTTGCCCGCGCGCTGCAGCAAGCCTGCGGCGGCGAGCATCGTGCGCCCGGTCGAGATGATGTCGTCGACGAGTACCGGCACACACCGCGGTGGAATGTTCGGCAACTCAGTCACTTCCACGTGCCACGCACTGTGTCGGGTCTTGGTCAATGCTGCCCATGGGGCCCCGCACATGCCAGCTACTTGCTCGACCCACTGCCTGCTTTCCTCGTCAGGCCCGATCAGGAACGGCGCCTGTACATGGGTCTGAATCCATTCGGCAATGGCAGGTGCGGCTTCCACGGCGACCGTCGGCACGCGATAGACCTCCGACAAATGCGAAATGCGATGCAAGTGCGGATCCACCGTGACAAGCCAGTCGAACACGGGATTGAGCAAGGCGGCGAAGTGTTCCGCAGCGCGAATCTCGCCCGCATTGAAGATGACGTCCTGCCGCATATACGGCAGGTACGGCGCAATCAGGCCAACGCGGCGCGCCCCGCCCTGGCGTGCGGCAATCGCGAGCCAGAGCAGTGGCAAGAGCTTCTCGTCGGGACGATCGAGTGTGCAGACAATGGCCGCTTCTGCGCCGTGCACGGGTGTGTAAAGCCGCACGTACGACTCTCCGTCCGGAAAGCGGGTCACTGCGGTATGCCCCAACTCTGCGCGCAGCGGGATGGCAAGTCGCATGGTGGCGGTGTCGCAGCCCGGCATGGCAATCAGCACACGCTGCGGGTCCAGAGCAACGGTCGGGGCGGTCATGCACCCTCCAGTTCGTAGGACTCGCGGTACTCCGGCATGCAGACCGACCACTGCAATTCATGCTCGATGCGCTGGCGCAAGGCGTCGCTGGCGGCTGGCTCGCCATGCACGATGAAGGTCTGCTGTGGCGGCCGCGTGAAGCCCCGTAACCAGGTCATCAGTTCATTGGCATCCGCGTGGGCGGACAGATTCTGGATCTGCTCAACCGAGGCTCGGATGGCAACCTCGCGTCCGTGCACGCGCAACGCCCTTTGACCGGCCAGCAGCGCGGCGCCCCGCGTGCCGGCGGCCTGGAAGCCCGACATCAGGATGGCGTTGCGCTTGCCGCCGCCAAAGTTCTTGAGGTGATGCAGCACCCGCCCGCCGGTTGCCATGCCGCTTGCCGCAAGAATGATCTTGGGCGCGCGATCGTTCCCAAGATGCCTCGACTGTTCTGGGCTCTGCACCGGAATGGCCAATGCACAGGCGGCCTGGCAGTCGGCAGCCTCGATATGCAGATCGTCAATATGATGCGCAAACACCCCCGTCGCCAGTTCGGCCATCGGGCTGTCGAGGTAGATCGGCACATGTGGAATCCGATGCTCGCGGATCAGCATGTAAAGGCAATACAGAAGCTCCTGCGTACGCCCCACAGCGAAAGCCGGGATCAGCAGCGTGCCGCCCTGCCCGATGGTCCGCTGCACAACCCGCTCGAGTGCATCGAGCGGGTCTCCCGCCGGATGCACGCGATCGCCATAGGTCGATTCGACCAACAGGGTATCGGCCTCCGCAATGGGCTCGGGTGGCCGCATGACGGGATCGACCTGCCGCCCCAGGTCGCCTGAGAAGACAATGCGGCGCCCCTCGGTCAGCAATGTTGCCGTGGCCGCACCGATGATGTGTCCTGCACGGTGGAACTCCGCTTCCACGCCCTCGGCAACGGAGAAGCGCTCGCCATAGCCGACGGGATGCAGGCGGCGCAACGCCCTGGCGGCGTCCTTTTCGTCATAGAGCGGCAAGGCGGGATGATGGCGCGAGAACCCCTCGGCGTTCGCGTACTGTGCATCCTCCTGCGCAAGCCGAGCGCTGTCAGGCAGCAGGATGTTGCACAGCTCAGCCGTGCCTTTCGTGCAATAGACCGGACCATGAAACCCATTGCGCACGAGCAGCGGCAGGTAGCCGCTGTGGTCGATATGGGCATGCGTAAGCACGACCGCATCGATGTGATGCGGGTTGACGGCGAGCTTGTCCCAGTTGCGCAGACGCAGCGACTTGTAGCCCTGAAACAGCCCGCAGTCGACCATGACCCTGCGCCCGCCGGTCTCAAGCACGTACTTCGAGCCGGTTACCGTGTCGGTCGCGCCGAGAAATTGCAGCCGCATGCCACAGTCCCCTGGCGCCTAGCGAATCGTGATGCGCTGCTGTGGAGAGGCGTCCTTCTTGGGCAGCGTCACACGCAGCAGTCCGTTTTCGTACGTGGCGTCGACCTTGCTCTCATCGACTGCCGCATCCAGCGTGAACATGCGCTGCATGGTGCCGCTGTAGCGCTCGCTGCGGATGATGCGTTCGCCTTCCTTCTCTTCGGAAGTGCGCTCCACCTTGGCCGAGATCATGACCGTACCGCGATCGACCGTCACGTCGATATCTTCCTTTTTCGCCCCCGGGATTTCTGCAACAACGCTGTATGCCTTGTCAGACTCCGTCACGTCGACCTTGAATGGCAGCACGCTATCCATGCTGCCGCGCACCGAGCGCAGAAGCCCCTGGAAGATATCGCCAACCGGTTCAATGGCGAACGGGTCATAACGCTTGAGTTGACTCATGACTGCCTCCTGATGAGTAATCCCCGGGTTCCTGGGGTCACCAGATTCATCGTGGCACGGCAGTGCCGGAGCGCCTTGCGGCAGATCAACGGTGGCGCACGGTAGCCGTCGCAGGCGCGGCTTGGGACTCGCATCAAGCACATCGCTTCTGAGGTGCCGGCTGCCGTGTCAGGCTTTCCTGACATGGAAACCCGCGGCTCCGACAGTATTCTCAGCGCAGCCTGCATGACGCCGCCGCGTGCACTGCCAATACTGGTGGCACACCACCAAACAGCGCAGCGTCTTGTCGCATCGCCCCCCAGAACTCGACAACGCCCAGCCAGTACAACGGAGCGCGCCATGAGCCGGAACATCGAATGCATCGCCCTGTGGAATGCGCCGCAAGACCTCGCCGCTTTTGACACTGCGCTTCCTGTTGGCGCACACCTTGTAGCGGACCGCGATGGGTACGAACACCACGGCATCTATGTCGGCAATGGGCAGGTCATTCACTACGCCGGCTTCTCGCGCCGTCAGCGCCGCGGGCCGGTGGAGCGCATCTCCATTGGCTGCTTTGCATGCGGTTTTGCAGTGACCATCCAGCGCGACGCCAGCCCCTGCTACGACGGTGAAGAAGTCGCCCGCCGTGCCGGTTCACGCCTGGGGGAGCGCAATTATCGGCTGCTGACCAACAACTGCGAGCACTTCTGTTCGTGGTGCCTGTTCGGAGAATGCCGCAGCGCACAGGTGGAGGCGTGCCTGAAAAGCCCCGTGCGAGCTGCGCGCACGCTATTCAAGCTGATGCTGCTGGCGCTTTCGACCGAATGTCGGACCGCACACCCGCAGGCTCGGGCCGCGTGACACCGGAGAACTCCATGCCCCAATGCGACACCTCGTTGCGCGAGCTGGTCACCAAGTGGTTTGGCCTGAGCGATATGCCGCATCTGCGAATCACGCGCCTGCATTGCCCCGGCGTCGATTGCGGCTGCGTACGGGCGGAGCTGACGACATCCGCCCGCCCGCTTGCCATCGTCTTCTTTCGTCACCAGGCGGGCTGCTGGAGGTTGTTTCCGCCATCGCCCACACGCCGCCGATAGTGGCAACGTAAGTTTTCCTGCTGTAAGCCGACCCCAACTTGCGGGTGGGTTGATCCGCATCAACCGTCATTCCGGCTCAAGCACGAACATCAAGTTTCGATCCGGATGCCGGTTGACGCACGACCATGCGAAGGTGAACACGTGAAAGAGAGTATGCAGCCACGGCAGCAAAGGTTCTCGCTCTGGTACGCCGTCATCGTCGCGTTGACCATGCTGGCGTTCCAGACGCTGTTCATGTCCGAGCAGGTCGACACACTCCCCTACAGCGACTTCAAGGCCCTACTACATGCGGGCAAGATCAAGGACGTCGCCATTGGTGACCAGGACATCACCGGCACGTTCTCCACGGAAGGCGTCGAGGCGTTGCTGACGCAGCAGCAGGTCGATGCCATCCACCGCACGGGCAAGGGCGACCATCCTTTCCAGACCCTTCGCGTGAATGACCCCGCTCTTGTTCAGGAGCTGGAGGCGGCAAAGGTGCGCTTTGTCGGTCGGCCGGACAACAAATGGTTGAGCACCCTCTTGTCGTGGGTGGTGCCTGCGCTCCTGTTCTTCGCGGTTTGGAACTTCCTGATCCGGCGCATGGGCGGGGCCGCCGCCGGTGGGCTGATGGAAATCGGCAAGAGCAAGGCAAAGGTCTACATGCAAAAGGAAACCGGCGTGACCTTCGCCGACGTTGCCGGCATCGATGAAGCCAAGGACGAGCTGTCGGAAATCGTGAGCTTCCTGAAAGAGCCACTGCGGTATCAGCTCCTGGGCGGCAGGATTCCCAAGGGCGTGTTGCTTGTGGGGGCTCCCGGCACAGGCAAGACGCTGCTTGCCAAGGCAGTTGCCGGTGAAGCCGGCGTGCCTTTTTTCAGCATGAGCGGGTCGGAGTTTGTCGAGATGTTCGTTGGTGTAGGTGCCGCACGCGTGCGGGATCTGTTCAGCCAGGCCGAATCCATGGCGCCATGCATCATCTTTATCGATGAACTCGATGCCCTGGGCAAGACGCGTGCGTTCAACCTGGTTGGTGGCAATGAAGAGCGCGAGCAGACGCTGAACCAGCTTCTGGTCGAAATGGACGGCTTTGACAGCAACAAGGGCGTCATCATCATGGCCGCAACGAACCGGCCCGAAATACTTGACCCTGCGCTGCTTCGTCCTGGGCGGTTTGACCGTCATGTCGCCCTGGACCGTCCGGACCTCAAGGGGCGGGAGCAGATCCTCAAGGTCCACGCCAAAAACGTCACGCTGGGGGCCGATGTCGACCTGGGCAAGATTGCCGCCCGAACACCGGGCTTTGCCGGCGCCGACCTGGCCAACCTCGTCAACGAGGCGGCGCTTCTTGCGGCGCGCGAAGGTAAATCCGCCGTCGAGACCACCGACTTTGACCAGGCGCTTGACCGCATCGTTGGCGGCCTGGAGAAGAAGAACCGCGTGATGAACGCCACGGAAAAGGAGACCATTGCGTACCACGAAGCCGGCCATGCCATCGTGGCCGAGCACCGCCCCCTGGCCGATCGCGTTTCGAAGGTTTCCATCATCCCAAGAGGCATCGCCGCCCTGGGCTACACGCAGCAGACGCCTACGGAGGACCGCTACCTCCTCAAGCACAGCGAATTGCTGGACCGGCTCGATGTGCTGCTGGGCGGCTACGTTGCCGAGCAGATCGTGTACCACGATGTATCGACCGGTGCGCAGAACGACTTGCAACGCGCCACTGACATGGCCCGCCAGATGATTACCCAGTTCGGCATGAGCGAACAGCTCGGACTGGCGACTTATGAGCAGACGCCCAACCCGCTACTCGCCGGCACAGGCTTGATGCAGCGCGAGCGCAAGGAATATAGCGAAGACACAGCCCAGTTGATCGATGCGGAAGTGCGCAAGGTGTTGTCCGATGCCAGCGCACGCGTGACCGCAACGCTGGAAGGCCAGCGCGCCAAACTGGACGCTTTGTCGCATATGTTGCTGGACAAGGAGGTGGTTGACCGCCACGACCTGGACATGATTCTGGCTGGCAACGTGACCCCAATGCCGCCCCCGAAGGCAGAAGCGGGCTCCCCCGTCGGCGTTCCAGCGCTGGTGCCCGCGCAACAGCCGCATTCACGGTAACAGCGCCGTGGTCAATGGCTCGATGGCGGAGGTTTCGTCCAGATGGATCAGCGCGTCAAACTGGGCACCGATGGCGGCATCGAAGTAGTGCGAGGCGTACTCGGTTTTCGGCAGGTACAGCACACCGATTGCCCGTTCCAGCAGCGGCTCGTGGAACACATCTGCCGCCGTATCGCCAAGCGGCAGGAGGAAGCGATCCAGCCCGGTGCTATGGAACACATGTTCCCAACTGTCCGGCCGCGCCGGGCGCACCCATTTCCGCTCGGCCTCGCCGCCCCACTCGGATGCGGCGCATACATGGCCCGTATAGGTGGTAAAGCCGACAAGCAATGCGGCACCGCCCACCCGCTCACGCACGAGCTGTCCAAGGTTCCACTCATGCCGGCTGGCGGACTCCGTTGCCCGCGCATCGCCCACATGCGAGTTGTGCGCCCACACGACGACCCGTCCGTCGCCGCCTCGGCGCTGCCGGTATGCAGCCAAACCCAACAGCGTTTGTGCCATGTGCGCATCGCGCAGATTCCACGTATTGACGCGGTGCCCGAATGATTCGCGGTAGTACGCTTCTGCGTTGACGACGACGATGGCGTTCTGCTCGGCAAAGAAATGCGAGTCGATGGCAGCGATCCCGTCCTGCTCGATCAGCCTGGCCTCGCTTGCCCGAAGCCGACGCAGTTGCTCGACCACCTCGCGTTGCGCTGGCAGCCTCAAACCGGCGGCGGCTTCGTAGCCGTACGTCATGGGTTCCCGCACATGGTCCAGTGCCGCGTAGTGCATGCGCGCCACCGCTGCCTGCTCGGGGTCGGTCTTCTGCAGGTATTCGATGACGGCCTCGGCAGACCGGTACAGGCTGTACAGATCCAACCCATAGACGCCCACACGTTCTGAGGCAGCAAGGGCCGTATTGTGCTCATGCAGCCAGGTGATGAAGTCGAGCATCTCCGGGTTGCGCCACATCCACTCCGGAAAACGCTGGAAATCGCCTAGCGCCTCGGTAGCGGTGTCCGCGCCCTCGCCCTGGACATAGCGGTTGATGCGCCACACATCCGGCCAATCGCCCTCGATGGCGACAGCGTCAAAGCCGCCTTGCACAATCAACTGCCGTGTGATGTCTGCGCGTGTCTGATAGAACTCGCGTGTTCCGTGCGTAGCCTCGCCAAGAAGAACGTAGCGCTTTCCCTTTGCCATCTCCAGCAGGGGGTCGTAGTCGACAGCGCTTCCGGTGAGGCGGCTGGCCGCTTCGCGGACACCAAGGAAAGGCGTGAGAGGGGCAGACATGGGCGACGGACTCCACGGATGCAGCGGCAGTATCTGCAGTCTAGGCAGCGCTGATGCACATTGATTGCGCTATCTCAAGCGACAGGCCGCTCGGCATTGCGGTGCAGCTCGACTCGAGTCTGGCCCGATGAGCGCTGCTGCACGCAGAGTTGATTCAGCCCAAAGTGCGCCGCGCTGCGGGACGTACTCTGAGAGTTGTCCACCGCGACTGCGTTGCAGATTCTGGTCTGCAGCAGGCCGGAGGAACTCGCCCTCATAGGAGTCAACATGAAACAACGCTCTCAATCCGAACGAGTGCGGCCGGCACGCTGGAGCCCATTTGCCGTCGAGCCGATCCACAACCGGTATCGGCAACCCGACAAGGCACCGGCGGCAAGCTGCTGCCCAGTCTGCGGTGCTGTCTACCTCAAGGGCCGCTGGTTATGGCGCAGTCCACCGCCCGGGGCCACTTCATTGATCTGCTCTGCATGCCAGCGTGCCGCCGACCAGATGCCTGCGGCCAGAATCCACCTCTCGGGGGACTTTGAGGCGGCCCATCGGGAGGAGATCCTGACACTCGCACGCCACCGCGAGGCAGATCTGCGGGCAGATCATCCGATGGAGCGCATCATGGCCGTCGAATCCACGAGCAGCGGCACTGACATCCTGACGACCGGGTTTCATCTGGCGCGCGACATCGGCCACGCAATCCACCATGCATTCCACGGGCACCTGACATTTGACTATGGCAACGCAGAGACCGAACTGCACGTGAAATGGAGCCGGTAGCGCCGAGGGGGAGTTCCGTAGCGCCCCCAATCGCCTAGCCGACAGACCGATCACCCATACAACGGATCATCGCCGGCCTTGTGAGCCAAGCGGCGCTTCAATAGCGGTCAATCAGGCCGAGGCAGGTGCAACTCAAGACAATGAGATCTCCGCGAAGCGCTGCTCGATTTCGGCGGCGCTGCCAAGTTCGGTACCGGCATGGCTCAACGCGGCTGCGGCGGCGGCCATGCCGTACCGAAATGCCTCTCGCATGCCTGCATCGCGGTTTAGCGCCCACACCATTCCGCCCACGAAGCTGTCACCTGCCCCAATCGTGCTGAGGATTGACGTTCCGACAGCACCCGAGCGGACAACCTCTTCCTGCGTGACGAGCATGGCGCCGCCCGCACCCAGGGTGAGCGCCACCACCTGCGCGTGCCCCTTGCGGACAATCTCCCGCGCAGTCTGCATGCAATCCGCTTCCGTCTCCAGCGCGTGCCCCGTCAGTTGCCGAAGCTCGTTCAGGCTCGGCTTGATCAGGTATGGCGTATGCGGCAACGCAGCACGCAATGCCGGACCGGCGGTGTCCAGTACGACGCGGCTGCCGCGTGCCTTGGCCCTGTCAATGACCCATGCATAGAAATCGTCGGCAACCCCAAGTGGCAGGCTTCCGCTCAGCACCAGGTAGCGCGGCGGTGGTTGCAGCGCATCGAGGTGGTCCAGGCAGCGCTGCCATTCCGCCTCCAAGACGACCGGCCCCGGCATGACGAACCGGAACTCCCGGTGGCTGCACAGTTCCGTCACGGAAAAATTCTCTCGCGTCTCCCCTTCGATCCCGAGGGCGGCGAACGATAAGCCCTCTGCCGACAGGAGACGCGCCAATCGCTCGGCCACCGGACCGCCGGCAAGGTAGATGGCGAGGCAATCCCCGCCCAGGCGATGGACAACGCGGGCGACGTTGATTCCGCCCCCTCCAGGGTCACAGCGCACCGGTGCGCAGCGCATCTTGTGCGTATCCGTCAAGCGCTCCACCGACGTGGCGATATCGATTGCGGGATTGACCGTGAGCGTGACGATTTCCGGCATTGCACACCTCCAGGGGGCACGACTGGCAGCATGACAGTGCCAACGTGTCCAGGCGATTTTTCTGGGCGCGGGGTAATCGGCCCTCGTTTGATACGGCACAAAACCAGCGCCATCCATCATGCCAGTATTGATTCGACTGGCCGAGTCACCCTTGCTGCTTCTCGTCTCAGGTTAGGGATCGGCTTGAAAATATAGGAGACGCAATCGCCATGAAGACCGCATCACAAAACCACGGGCACCTCACCGCGAAAGAGATCAGAGAGATCATCGGCCCGTTCGAGATGGAGGTGTTGACTCGTATTCTTGCGATTGATCCGACCATCGAGGATGTGCAGATCGCCTACAAGTGGCTTCGCTCAGACGAGCACCTCGTCCGCGGCATGGATATCGAACTCACCGGTAAGGCCAGGACGATCTATGAGCTTCTTGACGCCGAGTTTCCGGACTTCGACGCATTCGGGCGTGGCGCCTAGGTTCCTCTTGCAACAATCCGTCGAACCCGCACCGAAAGGGAGGCCGTCATGGTCAACGACACCGCGCACGTTGTCTGGCTCGAAAATCTCCGGCGGACCGATGTTCCACGGGTCGGCGGCAAGAATGCGTCGCTCGGCGAGATGCTGGCCAACCTGGCGGGACGGGGCGTCAACGTTCCGCCGGGCTTTGCACTGACAGCCGATGCTTTCAGGCAATTCATAGAGGCAAATGATTTGCAGCCGGTCATCTTCTCGGCGCTCACCGACCTCGATGACAGCAAACTTTCCCTGGCCGAAGCGGGACTTGCCATCCGACGCGCCATGCTTCACGGTGAATGGCCAAAAGAGACGGCGCGGGCAATCCGTCTTGCTTACGATGAACTGAACCGCCGAACAGGGCAATCCGACTTGGACGTTGCCGTGCGATCCAGCGCAACGGCCGAGGATCTGCCAGAAGCAAGCTTCGCTGGGCAGCAAGAGACCTATCTCAACATCAAGGGCGAGCGCGCCCTGCTTGACGCCTGCCGGCGCTGCTACGCATCGCTTTTCACCGACCGGGCGATCAGCTACCGCCAAGCGAAGGGAATCGACCATCTGAAGGTCGCGCTGTCGGTCGGTGTCCAGCGCATGGTGCGATCGGACCTTGGGGGCGCCGGCGTCATGTTTTCCATCGATACCGAGACGGGCTTTGACAAATCGGTCCTGATCAATGCGGCCTGGGGTCTAGGCGAAAACGTGGTTCAGGGAGAAGTCGATCCCGATGAATATGAGGTCTTCAAGCCGCTGTTGTCGGAACCGTCGCTATCGCCCATTGTCGGGAAAAAGCTTGGCGGAAAAAGCCTCAAAATGATCTGCACAACCGACAACGAGCAGCCGACGAAGAACGTCCCCACCTCGAAAGCCGAGCGTGCGGCTTTCGTCCTGAGCGACCACGATATCCTGGCTTTGTCTCGCTGGGCCTGCGTGATCGAACAGCACTATGGCCAACCGATGGACATTGAATGGGCAAAGGACGGGCTCACGGGCGAGGTGTTCGTCGTGCAGGCCCGCCCGGAAACGGTCGAGTCACGTCGTGAAGCCAGTGCGGTAAGGACGTGGCATATCAAGAAGGCAGGCCGCAAGATGCTCTCCGGTGTCAGCATCGGCGAAGCCATCGCCGCCGGCAAAGTCTGCATCATCGAAAGCCCCAGCGACATGGGGCGTTTCGTCGACGGCGCCATCCTGGTCACCCAGACGACGGATCCAGATTGGGTGCCCGTCATGCGGCGGGCGGCTGCCATCATCACCGACCAGGGGGGACGCACATCGCACGCAGCGATCGTCAGCCGAGAGCTGGGGCTTCCTGCCATCGTCGGCGCCGGTAACGCGACGCATCTGCTGCATGATGAGCAGGAGATCACCGTGTCATGCGCAGAAGGCCGAGAAGGATTCGTCTACGAAGGCATTGCCGACTTTGCGGTCGAGGAGATCGACTTTGGCAATATCCCTGCGACGCGCACCAAGGTCATGCTGAACCTCGCCAACCCGGCGGCGGCGTTTCGCTGGTGGCGGATACCCGCCGACGGTGTCGGGCTCGCGCGAATGGAGTTCGTCGTGAACAACCATATCAAGATCCACCCGATGGCCCTGGCCCGCTTTGACACACTCAAGGACGAAGACGCCAAGCAGACCATTGCGGCGTTGACCACGGGCTACGAAGACAGGACGGAATATTTCGTCGATCGCCTTGCGCGTGGATTGGGACGGATCGCAGCGGTCCAGTATCCGCACCCTGTCATTGTCCGCATGAGCGACTTCAAGACCAATGAGTACGCGCATCTGATTGGCGGCGCGGAATTCGAGCCGAAGGAAGACAATCCCATGCTCGGATTCCGTGGCGCATCGCGGTACTACTCCCCACGCTACCGGGAAGGCTTCGCGCTTGAATGCCGCGCCATTCGACGCCTGCGCAATGAGATGGGCTTCACGAACGTCGTGGTGATGATCCCTTTCTGCCGCTCAACAAAAGAAGCGGACCGCGTGCTTGAGGTGATGGCTGACAACGGCATCCATCGTGGCGAAGCCGGTCTCCAGGTTTACGTGATGTGCGAGATCCCATCGAACGTGATTCTGGCAAAGGCCTTCGCGCAACGTTTCGATGGCTTCTCCATTGGCAGCAACGATCTGACGCAACTGACGCTGGGCGTCGACCGTGACTCGGCCGATCTCGCAGCGCTTTTCGACGAACAGGATGACGCGGTCAAATGGATGATCCGCAGTGTCATTGCGAGTGCTCACGAGGCGGGTGCACATGTCGGTCTGTGCGGTCAGGCGCCGAGCGACCACCCTGAGTTTGCTGCCTTCCTGGTCGAATGCGGTATCGATTCCATATCGGTGAGTCCTGACAGCTTCATCGCGGTCAAACGCAGTGTGGCTGCCGCGGAGAGCACTGCCGCGAAAGCGCCGTGATACGGACGTCACTCAAACTGGTCCTGATCAGTCGCTGCGCTTTTTCACCCGTACCGCAGTCACCTTATATTCGGGCGTATGCACCAGCCGGTCTCGCACGGGAGAGGTCAATCGGTTGACCAGGAGATCGGCGCGGTGAAAGCTGCAGAACAGTTGCCCAATCTGCATCGCATGGCTGATATGCAACGGCAGGATCGCGGAACCATACCGGCTTGTTACCTCGACCACATCACCTTCGATAAAGCCGTGGCGTGCTGCATCCGCTGGTGCCATGTCCAGCGTGTCCGACGGCCGTAGCGCTGCGTTCGGGGTGCGGTAGCTCATCGTGCCGGCGTTGAAGTGCTCCAGCACGCGACCTGTGGTCAGAAGAAAGGGATAGTCATCGTCTGGCCGCTCGGGCGTCGGCACATAGGCGACCGGTATCAGAGCGGCCGTCTTGCCGCCGGAAAAACGTTCCCGGTGGAGCACGGGTGTTCCGGTGTGCGTTTCGTCAGGGCACGGCCAATGCAGGTTTTCGCCGTCCAGGCGCGAATACGCCAAGCCGGCGCCCTCTGGCCAGAGCGCGCGCACTTCGTCCCAGATCTGCTCGGGGCCGTCAAACTCGAAGCCCTCCGGCTTGCCCATGCGAGCAGCCAGCGCCTGGATAATCCACCAGTCGGAGCGTGCCTGCCCAGGAGCCGTCGTGACAGCATGAACACGCTGTACGCGTCGATCCGAGTTCATGAAGGTGCCCTCTTTCTCGAAGGCCGATGCCGCGGGCAGAAACACCGTACCGAACGCCGCAGCCGTCTGGTTGATAAACAGGTCCTGCACAATCACCAGATCCAAGGCGCCAAGCGCGGCAGCCGTTGCGGATGCATTGGCCAGCGAGAGATAAATGTCGTAGCCCATCACCCACAGCGCTTTGAGCCGACCCGCCTGGGCTGCATCCATCATTTCTACGACATCCAGCCCGCGCGTGGCGGGCAGTTTGGCACCCCACACCTGTTCAAAGCGCGCGCCCGCCTGGCCAATCGATTGGGCGCCGGTGAGGGTAGCCGGGTCGCATCCCATCTGTGCTGCGCCCTGTACATTGTTCTGCCCACGCAATGGATTGATGCCGCTGCCCGGCCGACCGAGATTGCCCGTCAGCAGCGCCAGGTTGATGAGTGCCATCACCGCTTCGCTGCCTTGCAGGTGTTCGGTTACGCCCAGGCCATGAAAACACATGGCGGGCTGCCCTTTGGCGTAGATTCCGGCGGCGGCACGAATGGCCGGAGCCGACACGCCACATCGTTCGGCAACGCTCTCGGGAGCGTAGTGCGCGACATGCGCAGCGAAGGTATCGAAGCCGATGACCCTCTCGGACAGAAACGTGCGATCAACCCACCCTTCCTCGATGATCGCGGCGGCCAACGCGTTGAACAGCAGCACGTTGCTGCCAGCGCGCACTGGCAGATGCACGTCGGCCAACGCCGCCAGTTCGGTACGGCGCGGGTCGATGACCACAAGCTGCGCTCCCCTCAACACGGCCTGCTTGATGCGCGCTCCGACGACCGGATGATTCTCGGTCGGGTTCGCGCCGCAGATCAGGAACGCGCTCGCATGCTCGATATCGTCGAAGGTGTTGGTGGCTGCGCCAATGCCAAGCATCGTCTTCAGCGCTTTCGCACTGGGGGTATGGCAAACGCGGGCGCAACAGTCGACGTTGTGCGTGCACAGCACCACGCGGGCGAACTTCTGCGCCAGGTAATTCTCCTCATTGGTCGCCCGTGACGATCCGAGTACGCCAATGGCATCCGCCCCGTTTGTGGCGATGATGTCTTGTAGCCGTGACGCCGTGAAGCCAAGCGCCTCATTCCACCCCACCGCTTGCCACCTTCCATTACGCCGCAGCATCGGTTGGGTGACACGGTCTGGGGCGTGGTTGTACTCAAACGCATACCGCCCCTTGAGGCAGAGATGCCCGCGATTGACGGGGCTATCTGCAGGGCGCACCAGGACTATGCGGCCACCGGCCGTTCCGACTTCCATTTGGCAGCCGACTGCGCAGTATGCGCACGTCGTACGGGTCCAAGCCGTAGGCTTGACGCCGGACCGTTTGTCGAACAAGGCTCCGCTGGCACAACTGTCTACACAGGCGCCGCAACTGACGCACCCCGCCGTGAGCAACGTAGGCCCCTTGCCGATTGCAATGCGCGTCGTATCGTCGCGCCCGATCGTCTCCCAGATGAATTGCCCTTGCACTTCCTCGCAGATGCGTACACAGCGGTCGCAATGGACACAGCGTTCCATGCCGACGCCAAGGTAGGGATGGCTGTCATCTTTAAAAAATCCGTCCTCGTGCTTGCCCCCGGGCGGCACACCGTATTCGGCCAGCAGACGGTGGAACGGGTGCTTCGGATCTGCGGCATACGCCGTTCGCGGATAGCGCGCGGCGATGAGCTCCAGATTCGTGCGGCACAGTGTGTCGAGCGCGTGGCTGCGCGTCTGCACGACCATGCCTTCAGCTACTTCGGCTGTGCAACTCGCAACCTGCCGCCGTTGGCCTTCGACCTCCACGAGACACAGGCGGCACGCGCCAGAAGGCACCAGGCGTTTGTCGTGGCACACGTGCGGAACTGCCTTGCCCGCCGCCGACAGCGCGTCGATCAGCAAGGCGCCTTCCGCCACCTCCAATGGGCTGCCGTCGATTGTCAGTCGCACCATGCTTGCAGCTCCGACGGATAGTGGCGGCGCACAGACTGGACAAACTCGGCCAGCCCCCGGCCATGCCCGCAAAGGCTGGTCGCCGCCAATGCATCAATCAACCGGCGAAAACGGTCCGCATCAACTGGCAGACGGTTGGCCGCCGCATCCGCCATCGCCGCAAGAATGGGCGTACCAAGATGACAGGGCGTGCACTTGCCGCAGGACTCGCGAGCGCCGAAACGCAAGACCTGGGCAACGATGCGTGGGATGGACGTGTCGTCGGCAAACGCGATGACGCCGCCATGCCCCACGGCGCAATCGATGGCCTGCATCTCTTCGTAGCCGAGCCGGGTGTCGAGCAATGTCGGTGGAACGATGCCGGCCAACGGGCCACCGACCATCAAGCCATTCAGCTTGCCACGACGCAACCCTTGCCCGAGCTGCTCGACGACATCCGCCAGACTGATGCCGAACTCGACTTCATAAAGCCCAGGGCGACAAAACAGAGAATTCAAAGACAACAACTTGGTGCCTCGGCTGTTGGAGAAGCCGAGGGCGGCATACGCAGCGGCGCCATGGGTCACGATCCAGGGGATCGCGCACAAGGTCTCGACGTTGTGTACCAGCGTGGGGGCGCCAAACAGTCCGCGCTCGCTGATCTGCGGAGGCCTTGGCCGCACTTCCGGACGGCGGCCTTCCAGCGCGTTCAGCAGGGACGTCTCTTCTCCACAGATGTAGGCGCCCTGCCCCACCACCAGCTCGAGTTCGAGTGTCGGCCCGAGCCAGCCAGCCACACGCGCCTGTTCCAGTGCATGCGACATGACCCGCACCGCATCCGGGTACTCCTTGCGGATGTAGATGTAACCGCGTCGCGCGCCTACTGCGTGTGCGGCAATCGCAGTGGCCTCAATGAGGCGAAACGGATCGTCCTCCAGCAGGAACCGGTCAGAGAACGCGCCCGGGTCACCTTCGTCGGCATTCACGACCACATACTTGGTTTCGGCGCATGCGCCGGCAACGGCTTGCCATTTGATGCCTGCGGGGAATGCGGCGCCGCCTCGCCCTCGCAATCGGGACGCCTCCATCATGTTCAGCAACGCTTGTGGCGCCATCTGCCGAGCTTTCTCAAGCGCTGCCCCGCCGCGGCGATAGGTCGGCAGATCGCGCACGCCACCGCGCAGCACGTTGCCTAACAACACGGTTTGGCACGCATGCTCGCCCACGTGCGGTCGAACATCGTGCGCGCCGTCACTGGGTGCGTCATAGCATTTGCCAAGGCAGTAGAGCACCGGGGTCTGCGTGGCCGCGGTCTGCCAGCGGTCCGGTCTATCGGCGCGGGCGGCAAAACACGCCAACCCCGCGCAAGCGCACTCGCTGATCGCCGTGTGCTCAAGGTGATAAAAGCCGATTGGAGCTGGATGCCGTTGCCTGGGCATCGTCACGGTCTCGATGGCGCCTCGGTTCGTGGGCAACGTCGCCGCTAGGGTAGACACGACGTCGCTGCCGTCAGCCTGTTCTGCATCCCCACCCCGCTCATGCCGATGCAGGCGCCTGCGCAGGACGTCTCGTAAGACTGGCTTCATGTTCGTGGCCGCAACGGAAGGACAGAATCATTGTTCGCCAGCCGGGCGCGCGCAGCTTGATGCCGGTCAAGTCGCCGGTTGATATCGGCCGGGTACGGTGACACCGAAATGTTGGGTTCGCGCTTGCTGCCACATGTTCGCGCGAGGTCTGGCCGCGACGGCAATGAGGCACCCAGAGCGCCGTACACGCTCAGCCCTCCTCCGCCAAAAGTGATCCGGTGGCGCTATGCCGCGAAGATGTGCTGTGTGGGGGCTTGATCCGAGTCAACCCCTAACGCCATCGACTACCTAGACTTTCCACGTTTGTCCCAGCATTCCGTGGAACGGCGATCCGGCTGGCCACGTCTGCCGCTTGAGCATACCGATGCAAAAAGCCGAAGCCGTCGTTGCAATTGGTAAGCGCAGCTTGCTGCTGCCAGCATGGATCAAGGCCGCCCTCGCCGCCAATGATCGTCTCAAACTCTTCCTGAGCGTTGTGCAAGCCGCTGCTGCACACGCAGCGCACCCCGATCTGCAGATGCTAGATCTGGCACCAGAGATCGGTGTGGCCCAGAGCGATGCCGCCTGGCTGCGTGACATGCCCGCAACAGCAATCCAGGTGGACAGCGCGTTACGCCTGCCAAATCTGCAGCGTTTCGCCAAGCGGGCGGCGGAAGAACTTGGCGTGATGGCCCGTCCGGTGCTGGAAGCACATGACAACGCATTTCGCGAGCGCGTGCAGAACTGGCTTGCCTGGCTGGGCAAGATCGATGCAGGCGAGTTGACCAACGCACAACTACGCGCGTTGACCAGCGGTGTGACTGCCGGCGGCGAAGACAGCTTGCACCAGCTGATCATGGATCTGCACAGGCAGCTGGCAGAACTAGAGCGCTCCCTCGCAACCGAGGAGATCGACGGTGCCCACGTATGGCAGGTGCTTCCCGAAGATCGCGCCCGCATCGCGGCGTTCATGCGCGGGCTGAATCGGACCGCGCCGCTCAAGTTCGACCATACAGGTCTGGGGACTGCTGTGACGCGGGACGGGGACAAGCTCTTACTGCAAAACGACATTGGCGCGACCGATGTACACGTGCTGGTGGTTCAGGTGCAAGCAATGACCATCACGGTGAACTACGCAGACCTGCATCGCCAACGGTTCGAGTTCTTTCGATCGATGCTCGAACCATTGGACGTGCATTGGGAGGGGCTCCAATCGAAACTCGATCCCGCGCTGAACGAGGGACAGCCTTTCATCTTCGGCACTGCCCGCCTCGAATGTGGTGACGAAGCGTCGCTCGACGACGCGCTGGAAGGTATCGGCTCCCGCATCGTGTTTCTGATCGACTGGAACCGCGCGCGCAAGCGCCTGCTGTCGTTTGTCGGAAAGGACGCCGCCGTGGGCATCCTGCAAGAGGCTGCACGTATCGACGCCGGCCACATGGCCTGGCTCAAATGTGGTGGCGAAGCGCTCATCCACGGCGCCATGCAAGCCGTCGGCGCGGGCGTCTTCCGCATCGGGGACCGTCTTGACACCGTGCTTGGTGCCGCCGACGCATGCCGTTTCCTGATCGATGTGTTGCGCCTGGCAAGTCAGGCCATGCTTAATGACCAACCTGTCGCGCAGTTGGCAGACCAGACACGCCTGTTGCTGATGCGTTCCGTGCGTCTGTACGGCAGCGAATTCGAACTGCTCGAAGAGCATGCCGCGTATTGCCACGCATTGGCCCAGTCCGTCAGCGACGCACTCGAACACGACGTCATGAATACGTCATGCATGCAACCAAATTCGGGGGCCGGTGCCAGTGCAACGCAGAGGCTAGCGGCTCGCGCCAAGTCGTGGGAGCGGGAAGCCGACGAGCTCGTGACACTCGCTCGGGAGAAGGCGCAGCGGCAGCCGCGTTGGGGGCGCTTTGCCCGCGTGATCGAATCTTCCGACGACATTGCCGATGCACTGGAAGAAGCCGCCTTTCTGATGAGCCTGATTGCCGACGGCCATCAGATCGGCTGGAACGACGTCATCCGCGACACGCTTTGCCGCCTGGCACGCACGGTCCAGGTCGCCACGCAGGAGCACATCAAGGCGCTGGCGATTGCGCGCGACCTCGCTGGCTGCAGCGACATGTCCGACAGTGATGCCTTTGTTGCGGCCACGTGGAATGTGCTGCGCGCGGAGCGCCAATGCGATGAGCTTCTGAGACAGGCCCGGCATTTGATACTCGCCAGCATGAAGGATGCCGCCTCGTTGATGTTGGCCAACGATCTCGCGCAGGCTCTGGAACTGACATCCGACCGGCTGCTTGCCGCCAGCTATATGCTGCGTGACGCTGTGTTCAGCCAAGCCGAGCAGGTATGAATATGCCTTCGAGCCTGACATACGCCGAGTGGCCCGCTGATGTCTACCTGATCGGCTGCGGCCGCAAGCCGCCTGGGCTCGTACATGCTGACGCATCGCTGGAGAACATTGGGTGCAAGGCGTTCGGCCTGTTAGGGATGTCGCAGTTGGGGTTACCGGTTCCACCCGCGTTTGTGCTCGGCACGGGCTACAGCCGGAGCGACGCCATGCGGCAGCTTGCAACCGAACGCAAGGTATGGGCCCCGGGGTTGCAGCAAATCGAACTCGCCTCTGACAGGCGCTTTGGCGATACGCGTGCTCCGCTGTTGCTTGCGGTGCGCTCGGGAGCCGCTGTTTCCATGCCCGGGATGCTCGAAACCCTGCTCAATATCGGGCTATGCGATGCCACGCTGTCTGGCCTGCTCCGGCAGACTGGCAACCCCCGGCTGGTGTGGGACACCTATCGGCGCCTGGTGGCAAGCTATGGCGAAGTTGTCGAAGGAATCGCACCGCAAGTCTTCGAGGCTGAATACAGCATGGTGGCCGGAGCAGCGGATGAAGTCGAACAGCTCGACTTCGCACAATTGCGCGAACTGACCCGGCGCTCGTTGCGGGCCTATGCACAGGCCGCCGGCCGACCGTTCCCGCAAGACCCGGAGGCCCAGCTCGCAGGCGCCATCCAGGCGGTACTGGCCAGTTGGGACACGCAGAAGGCGCGCGCCTACCGGCACCAATATCAGATTGACGAGAACATCGGTACTGCCGCCACCGTCCAGGGCATGGTGTTCGGAAATGGCGGTGGGAACTCTGGTGCTGGCGTTGGATTCACGCGCAACCCTGCCACCGGCGAACCGGCCATCTGGGTGGACTTTCTCTTCAACGCACAGGGCGAAGACGTCGTGTCGGGCCGGCGACGCGTGCAAGGGCACACAGAACTGGCGCGGACCATGCCCCGCCTATGGGAAACACTGTGTGAGTTTGGGTCACGCATCGAGCGAGCCTTCGGCGACATGCAGGATTTTGAATTTACTGTGCAGGACGCACGCCTCTATCTGTTGCAGACGCGCAGCGGGAAACGTACCCCAGAAGCCGCCGTACGCATCGCGCTCGACCTTCTCGACGAAGGCATCATCGAGGCGGCAACCGCCCAGGAACGCACGGCGGGTATCGATCCGGCCGTGCTGGTACGTCACCGCGTTGCCTTTGGCGACGGCAACTCACCAGAGCCGTTGGCACATGCCGCGAGCGCATGTAGCGGAGTCGCAGCCGGCGAAATCGCCCTGGATGAGACCGCCGCGCGGGCACGGCAGGCGGCCGGAGCATCCGTCATCCTGGTGCGCAGCGATGCGCAGACGAGCGATCTGACGGCAATACAGGTAGCCTCCGGCCTGCTCACACAGCGTGGAGCGCGGACATCCCACGCGGCGGTGGTCGCGCGCCAACTCGGCAAGGTGTGCCTGATCGGCTGCGAAGCGCTGCGCGTGCACGAGTCCGCCCGCGCAATCTCATTGGGCGAAACCACCCTGCAGGAGGGCGATTCCTTGACCTTGGATGGCAACGACGGTTCCATCTATGCGGGCGAGTTCAGTGTGGTCGCGGAGCCATTGACCGATCTGCAGGCAAGACTCGCGCGACTACGCACGGGTGGCACGCGCGCTCAGTCGCACGACTAGCGCCCTTCTCCGACTCCGTCCACACGCGGTTCATGCCCGGCAAGCGCAGCAGCCGGAATCCGAAAGCTGCTCTAGGTGGCGCTCCAGCGCGCCTGGGTTGAGGACGGGCTCAGCTTGCGGAGGAGTTCCAACGTATCTCGTGAGGGCACGAGAAGCTTCGCATGATCGATAGACCGGATCTGTTACACATCCGATGGTCATGCAGCACATCGGCGTTTCAATCCCGCCGCTCTGACCATCTCATGCATGTCTCGAAGGGCATTGAGAAGCGCGACATACACGTCCACATCAGATGCCTGGTCTATTGCAAGCTCCTGCCCTTGCATCTCCACCTCGACGTGAACGAAATATGGGCCGCCACAAAGCGGCTCGGCTCTCTCGGAAGCCAGCCTCACGCTGCACCTTTCGATGCTGCATGGCAGACCATTGAGCTTGTTGAAAAATCGCCTCACGGCTTCTTTGATTGCATCTGAGGGGGGCAGGTGACGGAACTGAATCTCGACTCGTCGAGTGTCCATGATCTAAACGTATGTAAAACCGAAGTTCAACAGCGAAGCGGAACCAATGCGAACTGAGCTGCCAGCCTATTGGACGCTACGTAGCGCGCCTTGACCTATCTCAATAACGCAAGACCCCCTCACTTCACTCACCACCCAGAGGACGTATCCATCGATGTCGTTGCATAGGCTGTGTGAGATATGCGAGTGGGTGCACTCAGCGGAACGGTCACCTTCACGCTGACACCACCGCTCGGCTTCGATTCCATGTGTGCTGCGCCGCCCAACAACCACGCGCGCTCTCGAATACCTATCAGCCCGAGACCTTGCTGCTTAGCCGCATCCCGGATCGACGGGTAGCCTATTCCGTTGTCCGCTACGGATACCTCACAGTTGCCGCCCACCGCGTGGACATCATGTGCACTTGGGGCGCTTGCGCATGGCGCGCCACATTGGTCAGCGCCTCCTGCACGATACGAAGCACGCCAATCGACGAATGCCCATCCAACTCGCAAGTATCCGCGCTAACCATGACTGCTATGTGATACCGCCACTCGAAATCCGTAGCGATCCACTGGATCGCCGGCACCAAGCCCAGGTCGTCAAGCAGTTGGGGACGCAGGTCCGAGCAGATGCGACGTATTGATCTGTCGGTCGCCTCAAGGCTGATCCGAATCGCATCGAGACGGCGCCAACAACCGGTCAAAACAGCAGGCTGCATTTGCTCGGCAATTCCGGCAGTCGCCTCGTGCAACGCCCGGAGGCGCGGACCGAATCCTTGCTGCAGCTCGCCCGCAATCGCTCTCTGATCTTCCTCGCGAGCAAGCAGCGTTGAATCTGCAAGGCCGTGAAGTTCTTCCTGTAAGCGCATTTGGGCCTCATTGGCTTTCACGCGCTCACTGACATCACGCAACATGATCGTGTACCACTTTGTTCCAACCCCCTCCGAGTGCGAAATGGACGCCTCGATGGGAAACTCATGGCCATCGGCATGCAAAGCGAATATTTGCCGTTGGCTGCCCATTCGTCTTTCGTTTGACCGAGTCCTGCCGAATTGCTCGACCCATATTCTGTGAGCGGCACGGAATCGCAAAGGGATCAATCTGTCCACCGGCTGCCCAACCAGGTCATCGGCTGCATATCCGAATAGCACCTGGGCCATCGGGTTGAAGAGAACGATGCGCTGTGCTGCGTCAACTGTGACGACCGCCTCCATCGAGGCACGAATAATCGCCTCAAGACGGCGCTGGCCTCGTTGGCTCTAGAGGCTCTTGCTACGGACGAACATCGCAAGACATCGACACTGACGCGTGTAGTTGGCATAGGCCACGACAAGTAGCCCCACGCAGAATGACGCTAAAAGAATGCTCCAGGGTGAGCGAGCCGCCTGCCCCGTCGCCTCAAGCCGAATGATGGCAATCAGCAATGCGGCAATAACTGCTGGAGCAAGTACCCATTCCGCGAAGCTGCCATAGCGCGATGCCGATGGTTGCCGAATTTCATCGTCAATAAGAGCGGCCGATTTATCCATGTACGCGCAATGAGTGACGGCCCGATTCATTAAGTTAGGGCGATTTCCAACACGTTGCCAGTAACCTTATGGTTGCCATTATTTCGCTCTAAAGCACCTGTATCCGCTTAGAGAAGCAATAAACGGCTCTAATCAAATAGTCGTGAACTTCAGTTGTGGCCGACCCCCCACATTCGTTTCAAGCCTTACTGCCCCATCTTGAGCTCGGTCCATGCACGATTCCAGGCGCGCCGTGTCTGGCTGTCCAGATCGGTCAGTTGCTCGAGCCGTTTACGTTCTTCGGGGCCAGGATTGATGGCAGGATCGCTCAGCAGTTCTGCGCGGATATAGGCATGTGCCGCGCGGTTGGGATTACCTGAGCCTAGCGTGTTCGTCAGCTGTGCTGCAATCTTGGGCTGCAGCATGAAATTGATGAATCGGTGCGCTAATTCAGGATGCGGGGCAGTTCTGGATATGACAAAGCTGTCCCCAGTCATGCCGTTACCTTCCTTCTGTAGCGCTTCCTTGATGGAGAACGGCCGTTTTGCGTTCAGTGCATCCGTTTTGGCCTGGAAGATATCGTTGGAATATCCAAGCGCCACCCAGATGTTTCCGACCGTCAACTCACGGATATAGCTTTGACTATTGAATGCTGCCCAGTACGGCATGGCTTGCCGAATGGCTTCAATCGCCTCGCTCAACTGCGCTGCGCTCGTTGAGTTAGCCGAATAGCCCTTGTAGCGCAGCGCCGCTGCAATCACCTCGCGGGGATCGTCCAGCACGGTGACCTTGCCTCGAATCTTGGACAGCACCTTCGGATCGAATACAAGAGACCAAGACGTCGGGTCCAGTCCCAACTCGCGTATTCGCGCCTCGTTGTACCCGATCAGCGTGATGGTGAAGTCATAGGGCAGAGAGAAGACGTTGTGCGGATCCTGTGGTGTATCCAGATAGGCAGGTTCAATATTGGCGGCGTTGGGAATGGCGGCCTTGTTCAGGGGCTGCAGTGCACCCAGCCGCACAAGCGCGGGGATGCCATAGTTGCTCGGCCCGATAACGTCGAAGCCGCGAGCGCCGCCCGCCAGCTTGGCAAGCGCCTCTTCCATCGAGCCGTAATACGAGAGGTTGACCTTGCAATGGCATTTCGCCTGAAACTGTTCAATCGTGTCCTGCGAGAGCGAGTTGTTCCAGTTGAATACGTTCAGTTCGGCCAGCGCTCTCGTTTCGGCCGCAGTGCAACGGGGCAACAACGCGAACGAGACACCAACGACCAGCAAGCAAGTCGCCTTGACGATTCTGCTGATCGACCCGGGCTTCATACATGTACCCGCCAGACGTCTCGCGACATCCGAAAAGCAGCCAGCGAGGCTGCCAGCGTAATCAGCATCAGGATGGATGAAACAGCGTTGACCTCCGGCGTGACCGCAATGCGGATCATCGAGTAGATCTGGATCGGTAGCGTCGGTTGGCGAGGCCCTGAAGTGAAGAACGTCACCACGAAATCATCCATGGATAACGTGAACGCGAGTAGCGCGCCGGCTGCCACTCTGGGCAGGATCAGTGGCAGCACCACATACCAGATTGCCTGGAGTGGGGTCGCTCCCAGATCGCGGGCAGCATCGATCAAACTGTCGTCCAACCCTTCCAGGCGGGAACGCACCACCACGGCGACAAAGCCGACGCAGAAGGTGATGTGCGACAGCACCACGGTAAGCAGGCCGAGTTCCAGGTTGATCGATACAAAGAACAGCAGCAGCGAAACACCCATCAAGACTTCCGGGATCGCAACAGGTGCGATCACCAGGGCGGTCAACGCGCGGGGCCGGTATCGGTACATCGCGAAGGCTGCCAGCGTGCCCAATACGCTGGCGCAGACAGCAGCTTCCACCGCGATCATCAACGAATTCCATGCTGCTCGCTGCATGGCTAGGTCTCTGGCCAGCACGCCATACCAGCGCAATGTGAAGCCGGTCCACTCGGCGTTCAGGCGCGAATCATTGAACGAGTACGCCACAACCAGCAGCAGTGGCGCATATAGGAACAAGCACACGCCACCCCCGAACAATGCGGGCCAACCGATACGCTCCCGCTTCATGATGCCTCCCTGTTCATCATCGATGGGGCCGCCTCCAATTCCGCTGCGCGTACACGTTTGCTCGCTGCACGATGACCGCGAACCCATGCACCATGTCGTGGCCGCGCTGCCACCGATGCGAGCCCCATGATGCCCAGTACGGCACCGACCAGCGCAAGAGATAGCGCGGAACCCAGCGGCCAGTCCCGGTTATCCAGAAACTGCTGCTTGATCAGATTGCCGATCAAGATGGCGCGCGTCCCCCCCACCAGTTCGGGCACAGCAAAGATGCCGAAGCACGGAATGAATACGAGTGCCGCTCCAGCCCACACGCCGGGCAGCGACAATGGCCACGTCACCTGCCAGAACCGCTGCCAAACGTTCGCACCCAGATCACGAGCGGCATCGATCAGGAGTGGATCGTGCTTCTCCAGGTTGGCATAGAGCGGCAGAACCATAAATGGCAAGTGCACATAGACCAGCACGATGACCACTGCGGCAGGCGTAAAGAGCACGTCAATCGGTTGCGTACCCAGCAAGACCAGAACACCATTGAGCCCGCGCATGACATAGCCGCGCGGGCTCAGAATGATCATCCAGGCATAAACGCGCACCAGAAAATTGGACCAGAACGGCAAGATCACCAGAAGCAGCAAAATGTTGCGCCAGCGTTGCCCGCTGCTGGCAATAACCCATGCCAAAGGGTACGCGGCGGTCAGGCAAATCAGCGTCGTCAGTACTGCGTATCCCGCCGACTTCAGGAACAACAAGGCATACAGACGGTTGCTGAACAGGATCGAGACATTGTCCAACGTGAACAGGTCTCGCCAACGGCCGGTGTGTACCGTATCGCTGAAAGCAAGACTCCCGTTCTCTGTGGAAAAAAGAGGAACGAGCCCACCACTCTCCCCCGGTAGTCTGAACGCCGCCAGCAACATGATGGCTGTTGGTATGGCAACCAATGCGAGCAGGTACATCGTCGGGACCGCCCATGCTACCCAACGCATCCACCCATCTGACCGCGTGCTGGAATCCATAGACAAACGTTCAGTGACATAGGAATACACCGGCCGTTTCTGGCCACGTCAGCCCTACTGGATCGCCCTGCTGAAACTGCCCCGCCTCGGCGGTGGCGGCGTTCGCCACCATGGTTTGCAAGCGTGGGCCGCTGGCAAGTTCAACCGTGTACAGCGTCACGTCGCCTTGGTAGAGCCGGTCGCGGATGACGCCCGGCCAGCTGGATGATTGATCATCCGCAGCCTTGATTTGTCCCCGCTGAAGCCGAATCTGCTCGGGACGGATCGCGACAGTGCCTCGGCTGCCTAGCACCAAGGGTTCAGCAGAATTGACGCGCAATGCACCGAGGCCATCGACCCGGACTTGCAGACAACCGTCCGCCGCGCGCTCGACCGTTCCATCCAGCAGGTTGCATGCGCCGATGAAGCCTGCCACAAAGCGCGTCATGGGTTGACGGTAGATAATCTCGGGCTTATCGATCTGAACAACGCGGCCCGCTTGCATAACGGCAATTCTCTGGGACAGCGCCAATGCGTGAACCTGATCGTGCGTCACATACACGAACGCCACCTTGACTTGCTGCTGCAACGCAATCAACTCGTGTTGCATCTGGGCTTGCAGCGCAGCATCCAACGCCGAGAGCGGCTCATCCAACAACAGCAGGCGCGGATCAGCAGCCAAGGCCCGAGCAATGGCTACGCGCTGCCGCTGGCCGCCTGAGAGTTCATGCGGGAAGTGGTTCTCATGGCCTTGCAAGCGTACGTCCTCGATCAAGGCTTCCACACGCTGCGCAATCTTTCTTCGCGGCAGTCTTCGCATCCGCAACGCAAAGGAGATGTTGCCGGCGACCGTCATATGTGGAAACAGCGCGTAGCTCTGGAAGACAGTGTGAATCGGTCGCGCCTCCGGCGGGATGCCCGCGAGGTTGCGCCCCTCGAACAGGATCTCACCCAGGTCGGGCTCCAGAAAGCCACCGATCTGCCGCAACAGGGTGGACTTCCCGCATCCTGACGGCCCCACCAGCGTAAAGAACTCACCCGCATCCACCGAGAAGCTGACATCGTCGACGACAACATTCGGGCCGAAACGTTTGGTCAAGTGGCGAAGCTCGAGCAGGCTCATCAGGACCCTCGATCGATTGGCCGCGTGCGACGTTGCACACAGCGCATGCCAAGCCGAAGAAGCACCGGCTTTACCCTCGATATTCGGCACAAGGGCCGGTTACGGCTTGACTCACGTCAACAAGGGGCGAAACGGACTCGATCCGAGGCAATTGATCTCATAAGGTACTTGCCGAAAGCGCACAAGGCTGCGCTGCCGAGCGTGCGGCGCATCCTGCCGGTAGCGATACGTAGCGGCTACCGCACCTTGCGGCGTAGCTGGCGCAAGCTCATCTGGCCCCATAACCCTGGGGCTGGCGTAACCTGATCACTCTTACCGCGGGGGCTGATGGCCTCGCTGCTGCCCGCGCACTATTTCGCGGTACGACTGGCACGAGTGCCACTTCGCCGCTGCTGTTTTCGCCTGTCCGTGCCCCGTCAATGTAGCGGGCAGACAGCCGCAGGAAGCTTGCTACGTGCATTGCCTTGATTTCGCTCGACATGAAAATGGACTCCTGTGCATGCAGCCGGAACGGGCTCACGGCCAGCGATTCACTTGTGGATCAGCCGGCCGATCAGACAGCGATCGCGCGCCTGACTTCCGTACTTGCGTGGCGCTCATCAACGGAATGTCTGCGCTGCCTCATATTGATACGTGCGCTTGCAAGCTAAGGTTGAACACTACAGAGGCGAGCCAACGCGAGTAAGCGGCCTGGGACGAAAAGCGCATCAGCCCGATAGCGCTCCGCATGTCAGGAAAACCTGACAAGGTTTGAAGCCAGCACGCCTGAGGTCCAGCCCAACATTCCGGGGCAGCGTGCGCGAGCGCAGGTTCCAGTTATTGGAGAGCATCTTGAGCGACCCAGGGAGCGATCCCCGCATCTTCCTGTCGACCGTCTTGCCCCGACCCAATCAGCAGCGCCTGGTCACGGCAGTGATGCTGGCGTCCGTCGTGGTCTTTGTGGCGGTATTGCCGTTTGCTCAATGGCAACTCGCGCAGGTCTGGGGGTTCATTCCCGTCTATGAATCCGCGGTCGTCATCAACGACCTTGTCACCGCTGCGATGCTGGTCGGGCAGTTCACCCTGCTGCGCTCTCCCGGATTGCTGGTCCTGTCATCCGGCTACTTCTTTACCGCCACGGTCGCGGCGGTGCACATGCTCAGTTTCCCTGGGCTGTTCTCTGCATCGGGGCTGTTGGGTGCGGGCCCGCAAACGACAGCGTGGCTTTACATGTTCTGGCACGGAGGGTTTCCACTGTCCCTGATCGGCTATGCCCTTCTGCAAGAGAACGAGCGAACACGGCGTATCAGGTGGTCGCGCGCCGTCTCCCCCGTTCTATGGGCTGCTGGCATCGTGCTGCTTTTGGCTTATGGGCTGACTGCGATGGCGACCCAGCCGTCTCTCTTGCCGGCCATCATGCGCGGGAACGGATATACCGGCGCCATGTCAACGACGGTCAGCATTGTGTGGATGCTGAATGTGCTGGCCGCAGCAATTCTGTGGCGACATCGCGGCCACTCGTTGCTGAATCTATGGTGTACGGTGGTCGCCGTCATTTCGGCATTTGAGGTGGCACTTTCTGCCGTGTTCAACCACAGGCGGTTCGATCTCGGTTTTTACGCCGGCCGCGCCTATGGTCTTGTCGCTTCCAGCTTTGTTCTGGTCGCGCTGATCATCGAACACGCCAGGCTTTACGCCATGCTGGTGAAAGCACTGGATAACGAGAGCGCAGCGCGCGCAGGCGCCTTGAAGAAAACGCAACAGCTGAATGCGGCGAACGAGCATCTCGAGCAGCGCGTCAAAGACCGCACCGCCCAACTGAGCGCCACGAACAGCGAGCTTCGACTGGAAATCACCGAGCGTAAGCGCGCCGAACATGCGCTCGAACGCTCGAGAGAGGAATTGCGTGAGCTGGCAGCGATCAGCTCGAGGGCGCGTGAGGAAGAGCGGCGGCGCCTTTCACGCGAGCTTCACGATGAGCTTGCTCAATCGTTGGCGGCGCTCAAGGTCGACATGCAGATGTTGGAGCACAAGCTTGATGCAACGAACGCGCCGGTTGCCGAACGCTTGGGCGCAATGGAACACGCCGTAGATGACATGATCCGTGCGACACGTCGTCTCGCGTCCGATCTGCGCCCCTCCATGCTCGATGATCTCGGCCTCGTACCTGCGTGCAGATGGCTTGTCGAGTCATTTCAACGGCGCCACCGCATTCAGTGCGAACTGAAGATCGTACCCGGGCATTTTGAACTTTCCGAGCCTTTTGCATCCACCGTCTATCGCGTCCTGCAGGAGTGCTTGGCCAATGTAGCGCGCCATGCCGGCGCGTCGGCTGTACATGTACGCCTGCTCTATGAGGCGCCCACCGTCCAGCTTTCCGTGCAGGACGATGGCATCGGTTTTGACCCCGCCCATCCGAGAAAGGATCTGTCTTTCGGGCTTGTGGGCTTACGTGAGCGCGCCTATCTCGTACGCGGGAGCTTAAGCATCGAATCGTCGCCAGAATCCGGAACGTTGATCGAACTCACCATTCCGCAAACGATGGCCACATCTCCGCAATTGCCGCTGCCAGCTTCCGGTGCCGGGCCAAAAGCAATGTAATCCGACATCGCCGCGACGGTCGCTCCGGCCAGCCTCATGCCAACCCGTGGCTGAGCGCATACCGAACCAGGGCGACGTCATTTGGCAAGTTCATCCTCTCAAGAATGCGTGCCTTATAGGTGCTGACGGTTTTCTTGCTGATGCAGAGATCGTGCGCGATGGTCGCCAGTGAATCGCCTCTAGACAAGCGCAGGAAGATATCGAACTCCCGGTCGCTGAGCCGCTGATGAAGCAGCCTGTCTGCAGGATCCCCGAGATTGTGTATCAGTAGCTCAGCCACGGCCTGCGTCATGTACGTACCGCCCGATGCGGCTTTGCGGATGGCCTTTTCAAGCTCCTTGACCGCTCCCTCTTTCGTCAGATAGCCGACCGCCCCGGCTCGCAACGCGCGCAGTGCGTACTGGTCCTCAGCATGCATGGTCAGAACCAGGATCTTGAGTTGCGGAACGTCTCTGTGAACCTGGGCGATCAGGTCAATGCCACTGCGGCCGGGCATCGACAAGTCCAACACGATGACGTCGGCCGGTGTATTGCGCACCAGATCAATGGTGGATGCACCATCGATAGCCTCGCCGACAACCTCGATATCGCTCGCATCGCTCAGGATCCGACCCAATCCCTCACGAAAGACGGCATGGTCGTCCGCTATCAGCACCTTGATCATCGCGTGTCCTCTGGATCTGTGCTTCCTCTGTTCCATCGTAGGTGGCACGGCGACTCCATCCAACGCTTCGCGCATGGCTTTCTGATCAAGGTCAGGAACGTGAATGCGCGCTGTTTTTGATGACCCGAGGGGACCAATGCTCTTATCAATACCGTTCGGGCAACGGCGAGATCGTTTGCGTGATCGCCGGTGAAACGCAATGCGCACACAAACCATGAGCCGAAACATCGACGGCATAGAACGGTTGATGCCCATCAAGATGTTGTTCGCATCTGCGTCCAGAATGGTTTCTCCCCGTACCTGCATAGGAGAAAGCATCATGGCTGAATCCGATACCAAGCTTCCCGTGAAGACCGGCTCGGAAGCATCGACCAAACAAGCCGGTGGCATGCAACCCTGGCGCGCATTCGACAACCTGCGGCAAGAGGTTGCACGTGTCTTCGATGATTTCGACCGCGGATTTCATCTCTTTCCGTTTCATCGCGCCGCGCTGGATATCGCGCCGTTCTGGCGGCGCGAATGGGCATTGACGTCCGCGCCCGCAGTGGACGTTGTCGAAACCGACAAGGCTTACGAGATCAAAGCCGACCTGCCTGGCATGGAAGAGAAGGACGTCGAGGTCAAGCTGGTCAACGGCGGCTTGACCATCAAAGGCGAGAAGCAGGAAGAGAAGGAAGAAAAACAAAAGGACTACTACTTGCATGAACGCCACTTCGGGGCGTTCGAGCGGTCATTCCGCATGCCAGACGGCGTCGATACAGACAAGATCCAGGCCAGCTTCAAGAACGGCGTATTGACGGTGACGCTGCCCAAGACGGATGCGGCGCAGGCGGCTTCCAAGACCATCCCCGTAAACGGGGGCTGATGTAACGGACAGCTCATCGCAAAAACAGCGGAGGACGGATGGCAGCAAATCGCTGCACGATTCGCTGCTGCGCCGATCCTGGTCTTACTCGCGGCCCGAGCGACTGCGCTCCGGCCGCGTCGTCCGGTTGACAGGATGCGACCTTGAAGTTTTGTTCTGCCCTTGAAGTCGTGGCAGCGCCCGACATTGGGTCAAGGAGTTCGAGCGTGACCTTGCCATTGGACATTTCATTTCGGGACTTTCCGTACTCCAAAGCGACCGAGGATGCTGTCATCAAACAGGCGAGCAGCCTGGCCAGGTTTCAAGCGGAGATCGTACGTTGCCGCGTCAAGTTGATTCAACTGCCTCGACAGCAGACACCCATCCAATCCGTCAGGGTTCACATTGATGTGATGACGCGCCACGATCGCCACCTCTCGGGCCACGCCACTGGCGAGGACGCCCGAGCGGCACTTTGCGAAGCGTTCAGAGAAGTCGAGTTCGCGTTGCGACGCGAGATGGTCCGTGGGCAGTCGAAAGCAACCATCGGAGCCAAGGGGGGCATGTGAGCTTGACCGTTCAAGCCGGGCGGGGTTGGGTGGATGTTCGTACAAAGCGGCGAAGGGACAAGCGCTGGGAATGCGAGTGCCGGTTCGTGTCGCCCGGTGGAAAATGCTCGTCCTGGATTTCCGCCGCCAGCGCTGAAGGCTACGTTTCCCGCGAGCTTGCCTTCAGCGCGGGTATCTTGCTCGGCAGGGAGCTTGCTGCGCGCTATGCCGTATTGACCCCGGTTGAAACGACCACGTATCAATGAAGTGGCAGGGCGAAGAATGCCGGCGCCACGCATGCTTCGCCATCCTGAAAAACACATCGTTTGCCGACGTCGCTACCGAGTCCTTTAGCGGGGCCAAGTCATCGTGCGCACGATCGCTCCATGTGCCGGCACCACAAGCGTGCCCTGACGTACCACGCCGTTATAAGACGCACTGACCTGGTACTGGCCACGCGGCAGGTGAGCGTAGAACAGCGGGCCTTCCGATACGACCGCCAGGGACACCGCCCCGTCCGCGGAGCGAATACGGATATCGACATCTGAAACGTACGCCCCGCCTTGGTCGATGAACGTCAAGCGCAGGTTGTAGTTCGCTGCAACGCCACGCATTGCATCCACCGAATCCTGCCCCACCCCTCCTGACACATAAGCCACGCCTCCTTGCACATGTGGAACGGGACGCACGGCAGAGGCATCTTCATTCAGACACCCCTCCTCGTACATGGCCCGCCACGATCGCCTGTTCATCGTGCCGCCGGGCATCCCTCCTCGTGCCCGGCCGCTCATCCGATCCGACTCGTTCAAGCCGTGAATATCCTGCATGCGCTGCATCAACGCACGGCGTTCTGCCGGTGTCCGGGCATTGCGCATCTGCGCGCAGAAATCGGGGCTCGGATGGTGTAGTGGCTCGGGGGCGGGTGCCTGCGCCAATGCCGCGTGTGTCGATACGAGAGACGTTGCAACCAGCGCAGCCCGCAAGAGGCTCTGTAACCGCAGCATGGTCGGCTCCTCCTTGAGAATCCGTTCGCTTCCCTCACCCCACAATGGTCGATGCGCACCGGAGCGCGTTGATATGGCGCAACCTTTGATCCAGCCCAACCCCGCGCCCTCCGTCATGGCTAACCTGAAAGACAACAGCCCGTGCGTGGCGTGCAATGCCGGCGGCGGCACCTTCTGTTTCTGTAAGCGAAGCCGTACGCCGCGGCACACCCGACCCAATGTGAGTTGACCATGATAGCCAGGACCCTCGTCTTCCATCAAACCGCCCGCAGGATGATGCTCAACGGAATCGACCTGTTGGCCAGGGCCGTCAAGGTGACGCTCGGCCCTGGGGGACGCAACGTGATCATCGAACGGCCGGGCATGACGCCCATGGTCGCCAACTCCGGCGTTGTGGTTGCACGCTCCATTGCACTGCGCGAGCCATTCGCCGATATGGGCGCTCGGCTGCTGTGCGAGGCAGCGGCGCGCACCAGCGAGGTCGCAGGTGACGGCACGACCACCGCCACCACGTTGGCGCACGCCATCGTGGCCGAGGGCGTGAAATACGTGGAAGCCGGGCACGACCCGATGCAGCTCAGGCGCGGCATTGAGGCCGCAGGTGCCGTGGTTGCGCAACAGCTCCACGACATGGCACGCCCCTGCACGACCGTAGACGAAATGCGGCAGATCGCCACGATTTCCGCCAGCGGCGACCAAACCGTGGGCTCGCTGGTGGCGCGCGCGGTTGAACAGGTCGGCAAGGACGGCGCTATCAGCGTGGAAGACGGCTCGAGGCTTGAAGACCAGGTCGAGATCGCGAAAGGCGCACGCGTGGACCGCGGGTTTCTATCGCCGTTCTTTGCCACCACCGAAAGCCGGGCCGTCGTGCTGGAAGAACCCTGGGTGCTGTTGTGCGACGCCACGATCGGCGCGGTCGCCCAACTGCTGCCGGTTCTTGAAGCCGTGTCCGGTACCGGCAAGCCACTACTGGTCATTGCCAACGAAGTGGAAGGCGAAGCGTTGGCCACGCTCGTCGTCAACAATCTGCGCGGCACGCTCAAGAGCTGCGCGATCCGTTCGCCCGGCTTTGGCGAGTCGCGCACGGAGCAACTGGCCGACCTTGCTGCGCTGACTGGTGCGACCGTCATCTCATCGCAGACCGGCGTTTCATTGGAGCATGCGACGCTTGATCAGCTCGGCCACGTACACCGTACGGAAACCACCAAGGATGCGACCACACTCATCGCGGGCGATACGGCAAAGGCCGCAGTGGAGCAGCGCGTTGCCCAATTGCGGGCACAGCTCAACGAGGCAAAGACGGACTACGACCGCGAGCAGCTTCAGCGACGGCTTGCACGCCTGAGCGGTGGCGTTGCCGTCATCAAGGTGGGCGCGGCAACCGAGGCTGCGTTGCACGAGCGCAAGAACCGCTTCCAGGATGCCCTTCACGCCACGCGTGCCGCCGTTGAGGAAGGCATCGTGGCGGGCGGTGGCGTTGCTCTACTCCGAGCGCGTTCCGCCATCGATGCATGGACCGCGCCCAATGCCGAGCAACAAGCGGGTGCCCATATCGTGCACACCGCCCTGGCCGCGCCGATGCTCCAGATCGCAGCCAACGCAGGAGCCGATGCACAGGCAGTCGTTCACCAGGTGCTCTCCGGTGAGGGATCGCACGGCTACGACGCTGCGTCCGATCGTTATGGCGACATGCTGGAGTTGGGCGTAGTCGACCCTGTCAAGGTGGTGCGCACCGCATTGCAGAACGCCGTGTCGATTGCCGCCCTGTTGTTGACCACGGATTGCATGATCGCCGATGTGCGGGAAGGCTACGTTGACCGGTCGGATGAAACTTCAAACTCGGCCATGTTCAACGCCGGATACGCATAGCAAAGACAATCCGGAGCCTTTCGAAGGCTTCTGGCGATGGCTCCAGCTTTGCTCACGATCAAATGCGCTTCCGAGCCGTCTACTACAGTGGTAGCAAGACGCTTCGACACACCGAGTTCGCCATGATCGCTCAAGCATTCGTCCCTCCTCAGTTCGCGAAAGCGGCACCCCTTGAGCCCATGAACGAAGACGCGTTGGCGACGGCATTTCTTCCGGTAGCCAATTCCAGTCTGCTCCCCGATCCGGCGCTTGCCGTGCTGGCAAAGACGGCAACCGATTGGTTTGCCCCGACGCTGGCGAGCGAAATCCATGTCAGCGCGGAGCACGGTCGCATCCGCATGGCGGGCCACGTCGGCAATGCCAGCCCGCTGAAGTCTCTGAAGAGGGCCCTGCTCCGCTTGCCTGGCGTCGGCGGCCTGGACATGACGGTTACGGTGGAAGCCCTCACCAATCCACTGAGAACGTATCCCGCCGCCCAACACAGTCAACACGTCGGATAACCGGGAGCGCGCAAACATGCGTACGACATTTTTCTGTGCGACCGATTGCCCCTGCCCGCAGATTGCCTTCGATACGACGTGCCCAGAGTCGGTGGAGGAGATTCTCCGGGCGTACGCTGCGCTCTTCTGGTTCAACCTCTACCTCAGGTGCCCCGACTTCTCCACTGCGGATGGCATGTTTCCGCGAGATCCAGACACTCGCCAGAAGTATCTGGCTGTGCATTCGAAAGTCTTCACACACTGGGCCACGGCGGCCAATCGCATGGGCATCCCCACCGCCCGCTTTCGTGATGTCTGCGCCAATGTGCGCGCGGCATGGATCGGGCCGGACGATCCGCTGCGTGCGTGCCGCTCACGGGCCGACGTTCTGTCGGACCATCCAGAGCTGGATCTGGATTAGGCGCTGGCTGGGTTGCTCAACAGAAGCACGTGGGGCGACCGTTCAACGGGGGCAGCTCGGAGAGCACGTCGTCCGGACCGGTGTCCGGCCTGAAGATCGTGATGCCTTTGAGTCGCAACTGCCATGCGTGAAAGAGCAGTGCCGCAACCTGTGCGCACGACGCGCTGCAGGGAAGAAGGACCGTCTTTGAAATGGATGCATCAACAAACGGTTGCAGCGTCGCCACCATGCGCAAGTGGTCGAGCCCATCAATCTGCCTTGCGGTGACAAAGTAGCCGGGCAACGCTGCACGCTGTCCGTACAGCGCCCGGAAAAGCCTGTAGGCGCGGTTCTCAATACGGTAAAGCTGCGGCGCGCGATGTTGGATACGCACGCGACGCTGATACACCCAATCGAACGCAGGTTCGATACCACTGGAGCAGTTATCTCCAAACGCCAGGCTTACGCTACCCGTTGGTGCCAGGGAGAGGAGGTGGCTATTGCGCAGTCCGTGCTTTGCGACAGCTTCGCACACGGCCTTGGGCAATGCGGCGCTGAAATGTCCGGAAGCAAGACTGCGTTCCGGACTGAACAGCGGATACGGCCCGCGCTCGCATGCCAATGCGGCCGAAGCTGCGTAGGCGTTATCACGCAAGCATCGCCCGATCTGAGCGGCGAAGCATCGTGCTGCCGGAGCGTCGTAAGGCAGGCACATCATTGTGAGAGCATCGGCAAGGCCGGTCACGCCTACGCCGATCCTGCGTTTGGCCTGGGCCTCGTGCATATGCTCAGGCAACGGCCAGCGTGTGATCTCGATCGCGTTGTCGAGCATTCTGACTTGAACACGCACCGCCTGGCTCAGGCCGACGAAATCGAACAGTGGTTGACCGCCCATTCCAAACGGCCACTGCACCCACCTGGATACATCAATCGGCCCCAGTACACAGCTGCCCCAGGGCGGCAATGGTTGTTCTCCACAAGGATTGGTTGCGGCAATCGTCTCGATCTCGGCAAGGTCATTGGCAGCGTTGATCGTATCGATGAACAGCAGACCCGGCTCTGCACTGTGATGCGCGGCTTCCGCGATCATGTTCCAAAGCTGCCGTGCGGGAACGACTGCGTAGCACCACTTGCCGTTAGACAGCGCGTGGGCGCCTGTCGCCAGCCGTTGTGCATTGGGCACGGCTCGATGCTGCAGGCACCAGAGACCGTCATCGGCAACCGCTTGCATGAACGCGTCGGTAACGGCAACCGATAGGTTGAACGTTGCCCAGCGCTTGCGCCCGCGCTTGGCAGTGATGAAAGCGGCCAGGTCGGGGTGGTCACAGCGCAGAACGGCCATCTGCGCCCCACCTCGCGTGTTGACGAGCGCTTGTGTTGTGCATACCCGATCAAATGAGTCGAGGACGGCACAGACGCTTCCAGTTCCGCTGTACGACGTTGCCTGCTCGGCATCAGCAGGGGCGATGACCGAGAAGTCGTAGCCGACCCCGCCACCCATCTGCAAGGTGCGCTGTGCTGCATGCAAAGCGCGTTCGACATCGGAAGCGTCTGCGACGGATTGCTCGCTAGCGCCGATAGGATGCACGAAGCAGTTGACCATCGTCCCGTGATTCGCACTTCCCGCGTTCGCCATGATGCGCCCCGCTCCAATGGCGCCTTGCAGCAGATTGGCGTAGAACAAGCGCGTGAAATGTGCGCGCTGGTCTGGCTGCTCTGCAGCGGCAAGCGCATGGGCAACCCGCTTGAATACGTCATTGCACGTCGTTTCGCCGGGCGCAAGATAGCGATCTGCAAGTACAGCGGTACTCAGAGGTGATGGTCCGCCTGGACGGTTCAGAGGCCCTGCCCGCATCGACGTGCTCCCTTTGCGCGGATGACTCCATGCTAGGCAACACCGCCCTGAGAGCGTTGATCGACATCACGCCCGAACGCATCGCCCCCGCCGTAACGTCTTTGGCTCAGGCAGCTAACCGCCCCAAGAAAACCGACCCCTCAGGAGCGCCCGACAAGCCGATCTGGAGACTTGCGTCAGGTCAAATCCGGCAATACCGAAGTGCCTAATCTCCAGTCATATCAACCGGAGATCGTGATGCAACAGCCTACTGATGCCGTCTGCACCCTCGCCTGCGCCACCATGCGCGATGCCAGCCGCGCTGCGGAGTTCTTCGTGGATAGCGAGCTTCAGCTCGCGCGCCTTCGCGTCAAGATGGCAGAAACCGCATTGGATAACCTGTCCCAGTTGGAGGGCCAGTTGGATGCAGTCAAAGACTGGACCGCACTGGCCTCGGCGCAGAGCGCGTACATGAAGCTGCAGGCCAACCAAAGTGCGAGCACTGTTCGCCAGTGGGCCGACCTTCTCAATGAAGCGCAGCGGTCATATCTGCGCCAGGCGACAGAGTGGAACGACCAGTTCCAACATCGTCCCGGAACGGCTGCATCTCCTGCACAACTGTTGATCGCGTCTCTTGACTCCTGGCAGACCTTGGTCAACACCTTCAACGCGATCGCTGCATCGGCTACGCAAGCCCGACCTTCGTCGCAACCGCAGGCGAAGTCCAGGAGTGCGCCAGGCGCCTGACGGCTTGTGGCTGTGAATGGAAATACGCCCGCCCAAAGACAATTTCCATGTGCCCTGTGCCATACAGGCACAGACGAGAGAGAGCAGCTTGATTTTTCTCAACGAGGGTCTCTGATAGCTACCTATTCTTGAAATAGCCATCGGACATGGACGTGCCGAATGGAAAAGGTCTTGATCCAACGGTTGGACTTGACTTGTTTGCAGGAGCTCAAAATGCACAGGAAACTCATGATGACTCTGCTCGTCGTCGCAGCAGCCTCTGCGTCGGTGTACGCGCAGAGTCAGCCCGATACGGCACAGAACGGCGACGGAGAAAAAGCCAGCAAGGTGGATCCCTACACGGAGGGCGCAAAGCAAGCCAAGCCCGATCCATACACAGAGGGCTCAAGACGCGGCAAGTTCGATCCGTACACAGAAGGCGCAAAGGGCAAACGTGATGCCTATACCGATGGCGCCAAGCAAGCCAAGCGTGACCCGTACACAGAAGGATCGAGACGCGGCAAGTTCGATCCATACACGGAAGGCGCAAAGGGCAAACGCGACCCACATTCGGATGGCGGCAATCAGACGAAGTAGCCGCATCGGGTGTTGCCTTGTCAGGCTCCATCTGGGCGCGTAGCTGGCATCGTCAATACAGCAGATATGCCGCGCGCTGGGAAAGAAAGACATCGGCCTGTGCGGTGTAGGCGCGCTCGATTGCATCCAGCGCAATGCCGTCACGCAGCATCGCCCAGACCGTCTCCGACCCGACAGACGTACGGATCGCCTCCAGCTTGAACTGCTCCGGATAGCGTTGCGACAGTACGCGGGCGAGCGCTAAACCGATGCGGCCCGGGCGGGTCAGAGCTGACACCCGCTGGATCGCCACACCCGAGCACGAGCGGCCATGGTACGGCCCTTCCGCAGGAACGAAATGGACGGGTGTATAGATGGCGCCCGTGTCCAGCGCATTGAGTTCTCGCGCGAGCGCCGCGCCGTCCATCCATGGCGCTCCTACCATGCCAAACGGCGCCGTCGTGCCTCTGCCTACGCTCACACGTGCGCCCTCGACCAACCCCACATCCGGATATCGCTCCAGGGCAGAAAGATCGCGCAGGTTCGGCGATGGCGGAACCCAACCCAGCCCGGTGTCGGCAAAGCGCATTGCGCGGTCGTACTGCTCCATGGCCACCACATGCAGCGCCGCGCCGATGTGCAGTTCGCCATTCAGCAACCTGGCAAGCTCGCCGATCGTCATGCCGTGCAGAAGCGGCAGCGGCACGTAGTTCGTCAATGAGCGGTCCGCCGTATCGGATACCGGCCCACCAACCAGATCACCGCCGAGCGGGTTGGGACGGTCCAGCACCAGCACTGGGATATGGGCCTTCGCAGCAGCTTCCAGCGTCGCCCCCAGAGTGGCAAGGTAGGTAAAGAACCGCACGCCGGCGTCCTGGAGGTCAAACACCAGAGCGTCCAGATCGGCCAGCGCGCTGCGCGGTATGGCTTTGCTGTTGCCATAGAGGCTATGGACGACCAAGTTGGAGCGTGGGTCGATCGTGTCACCGAAGCGCGCGTCGAGATCGGTGCCGATACCGTGCTCCGGTGCGAAGATCGCGTTCAACCGCACACCGGGTGCCTGACTGAGTACATCGATGGTGCGCCGCCCCTGCGCATCGAAGCCACTGTGGTTGGTAACCAGGCCGACCCGCTTCCCGACCAGCGGTGCGAAGCCGCTTGCCTCCAGCACATCGATGCCTGTTCGAACGGGCCCCACCGCCATGGGCAAGCGCCGTTCCGCGCCGATCACGGCGTCGGCCATGGTCGGGGCACGCGTGGCGATCTGCTGACCAGAGAGCAGCGGCGCAGTGCTCGATACCAGATTCAGGACGGCTTCACGCAACGGCATGGCGTTACCCCGCTCGTCCGGATACAGGCGGCTCGTGAGCACAATGACAAACCGGCGCGTGACCAAGTCGATCCATAAGCCGGTTCCGGTGTAGCCCAGATGCTGAACGAGCCCCGCGCGCGGTGCGCGATAGCGGTTGGGGATCAACGGCGCCTGCACTTCCCAACCCAACGTGCGCGTCGCCTCCACGGCAGTCGAACCGTCGGGCGTCAACAGCAGGGCAACGCTGTCCGGTTGCAAGATTTGGTGGCCCCCCAGGCTGCCCCCGTTGAGAAGCATCCTGGCGAACAGCGCGAGGTCATCCGCCGTGGAGAACAAGCCCGCATTGCCGGAGACACCCCCCAGTGCGGCGGCGGTCGGATCATGCACGTTGCCGCGAAGCCATCGTCCGTTGCGCACGATGGTCGGCGCGATACGGGCAATCGCCCTGTGGCTCGGACGGAACGCGGTGTCGCGCATGCCAAGCGGTCGAAAGATATGCTGCGCGCACCATGCGTCCAGTCCCATCCCGCTGACACGCTGGACAAGCTCGCCCAAGGCGACATAGTTGAGATCGCTGTAGATGACATTGCGCCCCGGCTCCCCTATCGGGGGCATGATTTCGATGGCGTGAAGCACCGTGGCGTGGCTGCGGAGTTCCGATCGGGCAGCCAGGCCCGAAGGAAGTCCAGACGTGTGATTGAGCAATTGCCGTAGGGTGATGCCTGCCTTCCCTGCGTCGCCGAAGGCCGGCCAGTAACGGCTGGCCGGTGCGTCCAGTTCCAAACGTCCGCGCTCTGCCAGTTGCAGTACCGCCGTGGCCGTGGCCACTGCCTTGGTGAGCGATGCGAGATCGAAGATCGTGTCTTCGGTCATCGGCTCGGCGGGACCGGTGGATCGCTGACCCAGCGCAACACGTTCGCGCACCGCATTGGCTTCACCGATCGCGACGACAGCTCCGGCCACATTGGCATCGGCAATCTGCGCAGCAACTACGGCTTCCAGCTCGTGCATGGGCACTGGCGCACCCAGCGGCCCAGGGTCGTTGGCAATGGGCGCGGCCTGCCCACTCTGCATGCAGGCCAACAGCGCCGCTGTCACTACCGCGACTATCGCGGCAAGTTGGCTGGATCGTAACGATTGCGCGCGTTCCATAGCATCCACCCGTTGGTGCCTTCCGCATCGGCAGCGTCGACCTGGGCGCGAATCATCTCGGCGTTGAACTCGCGATGATCAAAGGCATAGTCCCGGAACGCTTGCAGCCAAGGCCGGAACCGCTCTCCCGGCAAACCTGTGCGGCGCTTCGCTTCAGCCAGCGAACGCGAGACGATCTCGCCGGGCTGCTCAGTCGGCTTTCTGGTGCCCGGCAGGCCCCATGTGAAGCCGGAGGGGTACAGCATGGGCGAGATGTAATCGACCACGGCGCCCAGCGTGTTGATCTGCTGGCCAATCGCCGTGTCGTCGGTGTTCCAGCAGACGTAGCCGAAAATATCCGCCGCCAGGTAAATGTTGTACGCCCGCAGCCGTTCTCTCGCCCGCGCAAGGAACCCCGTGATGGCCGCAACCCGATGTGCTTGCGTATTGGCCTGATGAAACTGCAAGCCATTGGCGTCCGGAAAGC
This sequence comes from Ralstonia pickettii, assembly GCF_016466415.2. NCBI lineage: Bacteria > Pseudomonadati > Pseudomonadota > Betaproteobacteria > Burkholderiales > Burkholderiaceae > Ralstonia > Ralstonia pickettii. Next base: position 1,172,302 of record NZ_CP066772.2, read on the forward strand.
GCAGATAGTCGAACTGGATTTCATCGAACCCCAGTCTTGCTGCCTCTTCCGCCACGTCAAGCGTACTGGCCCACGCGGCTTCGACACTGGGGTCGATCCATTGTTGGTCTTCGCGATCGCGCCAGACCTCTCCATCACGATCACGCACCGCCCATTCGGGGTGCGCTCGAGCCAAGCGGTCGTCCTTGAACACGACGATGCGCGCAATCAGATACAGCCCACGCAAGTGGAGTTGCCGAATCACGGCGGCGAACTGGTTGATGCGGGCCACCCGGTCTTTTTGTTCGGGGACTGCGCCCACCGCCACACGAGCCGCACTCGGGTAAGGTGTGTCGCCCCGGTCGCCCTTCATGTCGATCACCAGCGCATTGATGGCCGTCTGCCCCTGGAGTGCGACGGCGGCATCGCGCAAGGAACGGTTGGATACGCCCTGTACCGACAGGTAGACCGCCCGGGGCTTGATCTGCTTGAGCGGTATCTCGACTGCGGGTAGCGGGCCGCCCAGCATCAGCTCGGCACGTGCATAGCCGGGGGCGCGGACGCTGACCGTCGCCCGTGCTTCCACTGCCGATGCCGGAATGCTAATCAGACCGGCAGCATCGGTCTTTCCGCTTTCGCCCTGAACGAATGTGATTGCGCCCTCTACAGGAACGCGGGTCTGTGCGTCTATCACCCTGACCTCGGCAGCGCCGGCAAACTGCACCCAAGAGAGCAAGGCCGCTACAAGCCAGAGGTGTGCGCGGCTACTCATGATTACCACCCCCGGCTGCATTGAGAATGTTCGCCATGCATCGCGCACCACAGCCATCGGTGATCAGGTATCGGGGCAACGCCATGGCAGGTTGACTCGCCCGCAGCGGTTGCGCGTCCAGCGTGAAGGCCGCGGTATAGCCCTCCTCCCGTGCGAGGCGCTCCAGCTCGGGATCGTGGATGCCGAAGGGCCATGCCAGTGCGTGCACCGGGGCTCCGGTCTCTGTTTCGATGCGCTCCTTCGCGCGGCGCAACTGATCGCGGGCGAACTTGATGAAATCATCGGCGCTCCGGTGCATCCGCTCCACGCGGAAGTCCGGATGCCAGTACGTATGGGATTGCACGCCAAACTGTCCGGTGCGGGCCAACGCTCGCAACTGGGGCCAGGTCATCGCGTATGGAGCATTCGAGATGGCAGACGGGTACACAAATAGCGTCACGGGAATGCCCCGACCGCGCAGCGCGGGCCACAACGTCTCGTACACAGACCGATGGCCGTCATCCACCGTAATGGCAACCGCCTTTGCGGGCAGTGCACCTTGCTCGCCGTCGTGCCAGCGCACGATGTCTGCGAGCGGAACGATGCGATAACCCGCCGCCTCGATCGCCTGTAAATGCGCCTCGAATGTCTGCATCCGAACCGTCATGGTGCTATCCACCGTCGGTGCAAAGCGGTGATAGACGAGCACCACCACGTGCGGTTCCAGGGCAGGCATGTCTGCGTTGGCTCCAGGGCACGCAAACACCAGAATCGCCCAGCACAACGAGAAGACCCAGGTGTTCACAGCCGTGGCTCCGAATAAGGATGGAGGGTGCGCATCGCTTACCCCGCACCGCCTATGACTCGCGTGGGGTGCCGTGCAGCCAGTGCCAAAGCAGCACCCCGCTGCCCGCCATGCCGCCCAGATGCGCAAAGTGCGCAACATTGACTTCGGTGCCGCTCACGCCGAGGGTCAGCTCCACAATCGCATAGAGCGTCGCGAACACCCACGCCGGCATCGGGATGGGCGGGATCAACGGAACGATGATGCGATTGGGAAACAGGACGGCATACGCGAGAAGCAGTCCGAATACGCCCCCGGACGCGCCAATGACCGGCCCCGCCGGAAGAATGCTCAAGGCCGTAAAAGCGAGTTGCGCGAAGGCTGCACTCAAGATACTGGACAGATAGAGCTGCCAAGTCCGAGGCGCACCCACGGTACGTTCGACGTCGCGCCCGAACAGGTAGAGGCCGAACATGTTGAACGCCAGATGCGCGCCATTTGCGTGCAGGAAGGCGTATGTCAGCGGCTGCCACGGCAGGAATCCTCCCCCAACGCCGCCGCCAGATACGCCGAGTGGCCAGAGCGCAAAGGTTCGTAGCAACGCGTCCCCCGCAAAGACTTCTGCAACGAACGCCGCCACGTTGATGAGGATGAGCAGCTTGATCATGAAGGCACCCCTGATCTCTGCCCACGATACGGCTGCGCGCGTTGGCAGGGTTGATCTCGCGCAAGGCGGTTCGAATGTGTGTCGTGATCCTGCAATGCAACGCGTTCCGTTTGATGTGCCGCAAGGCCCCGGCATGGCCAGATGAAACGATGGAGCTACGTGCACGCAAGAGGATGACCCATGCCTTTGGCCGCTTCCTATCAATACCCCGCGAACCAGGCCATCGCCGCGATCTTCAACGAAATCGCTAATCTGCTGGAGATTGAAGAGGCCAACCCGTTTCGGGTGCGTGCTTACCGCAATGCCGCACGCATGGTCGAAGGCCTGACCGAAGGCGTTGACGCCATGCTGGCACGCGGCGCCGATTTGACCGCCTTGCCGGGCGTGGGAGTCGACCTCGCGGCAAAGATGCGCGAGATCGTCGAAACGGGAAGCTGCGCCATGCTCACGCGCGTGCGTACCGAGGTTCCAGCGTACGTGCTGCAACTGCTCCAGTTGCCTGGCCTTGGTCCAAGGCGGGCACGCGCGTTGCAGCACGAACTGGGCATCACATCCCTGGATGAGTTGGCCCGGGCCGCGGCCGCTCACCGCATTCGCGAACTGCATGGCTTTGGCGCCCGAAGCGAACAGCGTTTGCTCGAAGCCCTCAACGCACGCCTGACGCGCGATCGCCGTTACGGTCTGGCAATCGCCAAGCCGTGTGCCGATGCATTGACGCATTACCTGCTGGCAAGCGGGCTGGTCGACCAACTCGTCGTTGCCGGCAGCTACCGCAGAGGGCGAGACACCGTGGGGGACCTTGATCTGCTCATCACGGGAAGAAAACGCGCCCAGATCGTGGAGCATCTCGTGCACTACAACGAGGTTGCCACCCGAATTTCAGCAGGCCCCACCCGCGCCAGCGTCGTCCTGAAAAATGGCATGCAGGTGGACTTGCGGGTGGTGCGGCCCGATGCTTTCGGCGCGGCGCTGGTGTATTTCACCGGCTCGAAGCCTCATAACATCGCACTGCGCAAGCTTGCGCAGGCCCAGGGTCTGAAGATCAACGAGTACGGCGTCTTCCGAGGAAAGGAGCGCATTGCCGGCCAGACGGAGGCATCGGTCTACCGCGCCGTCGGGTTGCCCTGGATCTGCCCCGAACTGCGCGAAGACCACGGGGAGATCGCAGCCGCGCAGTCGGGCCGACTGCCATCCCTTGTTGAGCAGGGCGACATCAAGGGGGATCTTCATGTCCACACATCCGCCAGCGATGGCACCGCCAGCCTTGAAGCCATGGCAGCACAGGCGCGCCTGCTGGGCTATCAATACCTGGCGGTGACCGACCATTCGCCGCGCATTGCCGTGACGCACGGGCTCACCGCAGAGCGCCTGGCCGCACAAGCCGACGACATCGACCGTTTCAATGCCGAACACAAGGGTTGGCCCGTGCTGCTCAAGGGGGTTGAAGTCGACATTCTGGAGGACGGGTCACTGGACCTGCCCGATTCGGTGCTGGGCCGCCTGGACCTTGTGGTGGGCGCCATCCACAGCCACTTCAACCTGTCGGCTGATCAACAGACATCGCGCATTCTGCGCGCGCTCGATCATCCGCACTTCAGCATCCTCGCCCATCCGCTGGGCCGCCTGATCGGCGAGCGCAACGCCTGCAACGTGGATCTCACGCGGGTGCTGACCGCCATTGCCCAGCGCGGCTGCTACGTGGAGGCCAACGCGCAGCCCGCGCGCCTCGACCTAGCCGACATTGGATGCCGCCTGGCAAAGGCGGAGGGCGTGCTCGTGAGCATTGCGTCGGACGCGCACAGCCCGGCCGATCTGCTGAACCTGCCGCTTGGTGTCACACAGGCCCGCCGGGCGTGGCTGGGGCAGGCAGACGTGCTCAATGCGCACGCGCTCCACACGCTGCTTCCGTTGTTGAAGCGGACCATGTGACGACCACATGCGCACACCACCTCGGACAGTCTGTATCTGCAGCGCAACATGTCGTACGCCGTGCCCATCGGGTTGATCCGAGTCAAGGTGCCGGAAATCGTGCGGTCAAGAATGAACACATGATTTTCCACATCAGTAACCAGACCAATCGGAGCCAAACCATGAGCGTCCCAGTCGATATTTCTTTCCAGGGAATTCCGCATTCCAAGGCCGTCGAAGAAGCGGTTATCAAGCATGCAGACCGCTTGAAGCGCATTCGTGCCGATCTGATGCGGTGCCGCGTCAGCCTTGCCGTGGGTGCCAAGCACCAGCACCAGGGCAAGCCTTTCGACGTCAACGTCCACGTGTTCACACCGCATCAGACGCATGTTTCGAGCAACACCTCCAACGAGGACCCATACGTCGCACTTCACGAGGCTTTCTCGCACGTGGAACGAATGCTCTTGGAAGCCGGTAGCAAACGCTCGTCACAGTCTTGAGGCGTCGTGGGCATGCACACGCGCTATTGCATGTGCAAGCCACCATTCACGGCCAGATTGGCGCCGGTAACGTAGGCAGCGTCCTCGCCGCACAGGAAGGCGACCAAGGCAGCCACTTCTTCTGGCCGGCCGAGGCGGCCTACGGGAATCTGCGGAAGAATCCGCTCTTGCATGATGTCGCTGGGAATATCGCGCGTCATTCGCGTGGCGAGATAGCCGGGCGAGATTGTGTTGACGGTCACGCCCTTTGCGGCGCACTCGAGGGCCAGCGCCTTGGTGAACCCGTGTATGCCGGCCTTGGCCGCCGCGTAGTTCGTCTGCCCGAACGCGCCCCGCGATCCGTTGACCGACGAGATGTTGATGATGCGGCCCCAACCGCGCTCGATCATGCCTTCGTACAGCGGCTTGGTCATGTTGAAGACGGAGTCGAGATCGGTGGCCAGCACGTTCCGCCAGGCGTCCAGCGTCATGCGCTTGAAGGTCATGTCTTGCGTGATGCCGGCGTTGTTGACCAGAATATCGACCGGGCCGACGGTCGCAAGCACGTCGGACGCGCATCGCTGGCAAGCGTCGTAGTCGGCAACATCCACCGCGAACGTCTGGAACAGACGCCCCTGGGCATGCTGTTCCGCGATCCATGCAGTCACATGTGTATTGCCCAACGAATGGGTGACCACAACCCGATGCCCTTGCGCATGCAGACGGATGGCAATGGCTTCGCCCAGACCGCCCATGCCACCGGTAATGAGCGCAATGCGATGTGTTGTCATGATGGCCTCATCGCGCAGTCGGGCGTGCGCCTGCGCGCGGGCATCCGCGCTGGCACAGGAGCCACTCGTCTGGCCCAGGTTCGGTGCGCAACCGCACGACCGCATCAACCGGCTGCGCGCCTGCACTCACGTTCACGGTCTGCATCGCACCGCGATACGCGACCGTGATCTGATAGTGCCCGCGAGGCAAGCGCATATACAACAGCGGCCCCTCCGTGCGCACGCGCAAACGGAGCTTGCCGCGATCATCCGCAACAGACACATCCACATCCGACAACGCCTCGCCGGTACTGGCCGACACCACGTTCAGCCGTACGTTGAAGCGGCGTGCCATCGCACGCATGGCATCGCGCTCGTCGCTCCCAACGCCTCCTGACACATAGGCGATCTCGTGCTGGAAGCGCACCTCTGGAGCCGCAGCATCGGGACCGACTGCACTAGCGTGTGCGCTGGCAGCCAAAGCCAACGCCGCGAAAAAGCCGCGTGGCAAAAGACGACATGCGTGGCTCATCTCATACCTCATCGCTCGGCGGCCGGGTGGCCGACCGTCTGCGCCAGCACCGGCACTTCGTCTTCATTGAGCGACAAGGCTTCTGCCAGAAGGCGATGATTGAGCCAGCCACGTACCACACAACCCAGCTTGGCCGAGGCACAGTAAAGCGACACGTTCTGCGAGATTGCTCCCGCCGCGACACCGGCAAAGGTCTCGCGCACGGCTTCCGGCATCTGGTCTGCACGTGCATGGTTCACCACGTACACCAGGTCGAGCGGCGCCTTGCCGACAAAATCCTGATATCCGGTGAGGTTGCGCGCGTCGACGGCGTGCTTGAGCCGCAACCGGTGCGCCACCGGCTCGTATTGGTAGACGCCTTCCGGCAGGGCGACGTAGATGTCGATCTCGTTCAGGCCGTGCGCTGAAGGCGCGGTGCGCCCGCCTGTTTCCGGCCGGTTGATGCCATTCGCCGCCCACAGCAATTCGCTGAGCTGCTGTAGTGACAGCGGCGTGGGCGCGAACTCCCGCACGCTCTTGCGCCTCGTCAGCGCTGCAGTCAACGTATTGCCGCCATTCAATAGCGGCGACGCCAGCGCAATGGTTGCCGGCGCAGCGTGGGAAGTCGGCTGTGGCAGTAGATGTTGCACAGGGTCGTAAGACAGGAGCATCGCCTCGCTCATGGCATCCACCTCACAAAACAGAAAATCCATCGGACATGTGTCGCCGCCTATGCGGAGATGATCACCTTGAGCGCCTGCGTTCTTGCTGCGTTGCGGAACGTGTCGTAGGCGGTGAGGATGTCATCGAGCCTGAACCGGTGCGTAATGAGCTGCCCGGGTAGCAGCTTCCCGGCGCGTACCGTCTTCAGAAGCATCGGCGTGCTGACGGTATCCACCAACCTCGTGGTGATGGCGATGTTCTGGCTCCACAAGGTTTCCAGATGCAGGTCTGCCTTGACGCCATGCACGCCGATGTTCGCGATCACCCCGCCCGGCGCAACCAGTTGCTGGCAGAGCTCGAACGTCGCGGGCACGCCCACCGCCTCGATCGCACAATCGACGCCCACGCCATCCGTGAGCCGCTTCACGGCGGCAGCGGCGTCTTCACGGGAGACGTCGATACACGCCGTTGCGCCCAGCCGGCCGGCCACTTCCAGCCGTGCCGCGTTCGTGTCGATCATGATGATCTGCGCCGGCGAGTAGAACTGCGCCGTCAGCAGCGAGGCCAGCCCGATGGGGCCTGCGCCGACAATCGCCACGCTATTGCCCGGCTGAACGCGGCCATTGAGCACACCGCATTCGAACCCGGTCGGAAAGATGTCCGACAGCATGACCAGCGCCTCTTCATCGACGCCCGGCGGCAGTTTGTAGAGGCTGGTCTCCGCATGCGGAATGCGGACGTACTCGGCCTGCACGCCGTCGATGCGATGTCCCAGGATCCAGCCGCCCGTTTCGCAATGCGAGTACATGCCACGCCGGCAATTCGCACATTTTCCGCAAGACGAAATGCACGAGATCAGCACGTGATCACCCCGCTGTAGCGATGTCACGGCCGCGCCGACCGATTCCACCACGCCCACGCCTTCGTGGCCCAGCGTGCGCCCCGGCTCGCAGGTCGGGACGTCGCCCTTGATGATGTGCAGATCGGTGCCGCAGATGGTGGTCAACGTGACGCGCACCACGGCGTCGCCGGGTGCCTGCAACGCCGGTTTCGGCTTGTCGGCCAGGGTGATCTTGCCGGGCCCCTCGTAGACAAGTGCTTTCATGGGAATCACCAAGGAAGACGATGACTCCATGCTAGGCAACCGCCCTGTGCGGACGTTGATCTACGTCAGGGCGCATGGCGTCAAGCGCGCGATATTGATCTTCAGTGTCAGGAGATGAAACCCGCGTATGGCCGAACAAGCCGCCACCAATCCGTGCACGCAGTCAGCAGAAGCCTTGGTCAGTCGCATGCTCGATGCGGCAGCGTATCCACACCCGGCGGCCGATCTGCAGATGATCGAAACGCATCTGTCGTGGGTCTTCCTGGCTGGCGAGTTTGCGTACAAGGTACGCAAGCCGGTCAAGTTGGACTTCGTCGATTTTTCGACGCTCCTTGCGCGGCAAATCGATTGCGAGGAGGAATGCCGCCTCAACCGCCGCCTCGCCCCTGCGCTATACCTTGGCGTCGTGCCGATTTCGAACGATCCGGCCACGGGGGCCATCCGCGTCAATGGGCAGGGCACGCCCGGTGAGTACGCAGTTTGCATGCGCCGGTTTGCCCAGCAGGACGTACTGATTGCGTTGGCTCGTGACGGGCGACTTCGCCCGAAAGAAATCGACGCGCTGGCCGACCTGATCGCCGACTTCCACGCAACCGCGCCGGTCGCCAGCGCGAGTTCAGACGATGGAACGCCCTCAGGCATTCGGCGCACGTTCGAGGACTGCGCTGCCGGAGTCATTGCCTTGGGGCATGCACCGCTGGATGCGGCGACCACGGTATCGCTGCTTCGTCAGCACACAGTTCGCCTCGAAGAGACATTCGCTTCACGCCGGCGCAGCCGCCACATCCGCGAATGCCATGGCGATCTGCACCTGGGCAACATCGTGTTGATCGATGGCCAGCCGACCCCGTTCGACTGTCTGGAATTCTCACCGTCACTGCGGTGGATCGACACCATGTACGACACCGCTTTTCTGTTCATGGACCTGCTCGCCGCAGGTCTGGACGGGCTGGCGTATCGACTCATCAACCGTTATCTCGAACGATGTGGCGACTATGGCGGGTTGGCAGTCCTGCCCTTCTATGCAGCGATGCGCGCGCTCGTGCGGGCTCGCGTATTGCTCGAACGCGCCCATCAGTTGGGCGGAGCCCCCGATGAGGCTGCCAGCCTCCGCGGCGAGGCGAGCCGCATGCTCGCCCTGTCTCGGCATCTGCTCTGCCGAAACAACGCCTGCATTCTCCTCATGCATGGCCTTTCAGGCAGCGGAAAGTCCACCCGTGCTGCGCAGCTTGCCCAAGCGGAAGGCATGATCCGTGTGCGCTCTGATGTCGAGCGCCAACGCCGCTGGCATGTCCGCGCAGTCGATCGCTATCTGCCACGTGCAGTCGAACGTACGTATCGGCGTCTCGCCGCGATCTGCAAGCTCGGTGCAGGCGCTGGCTTTCCAATGATTGCGGATGCCACATTCCTGGCCGAGCACCAGCGCCGACGTTTCTTCTCGCTGGGCAGGCGGCTGGGGACAGCCGTGGCCATCGTGGACTGTGTTGCCGACGTCGACACGCTGCGTACGCGCATCCGCAATCGCATGCGCGGCGGGCGCGACGCATCCGAGGCAGACCTGCACGTGCTGGACGCCCAGATCGCCACACAAGAGCCGCTCAACGCAGACGAGCGGGCACATGTTATTCCTGGCGAAATGTCCAAAGTGGTGCCATACATCAAATCCAGAGGGCAGTGATTTTGCCCGGGGCCGGCCCAGGCAATCAAAGGCCTTGAAACGAAGCGACGAAGCGATGGCGTTTCACGGGCGGCCGCCAATTTGCGCCATATCAACGCGCTCAAACACAGAGTGCCTACGCTGCAGTTGGAATCCTCGTTCGGCGGCCCTGTTCACCACCCGCCAAGACCCCACCGGAGAACGCAATGCAACAACCTGCCGATATGGCCTGCAACGTGGCGTGCGCCGTCATGCGCGATATGAGCCGCACCGCCAGCTTCATGCTCGAGACGCAAATCGACCTGTCTCATCTCCGGCTGAAAATGGCCGAGGCAGCGCTGGAAGATGTGCGTGAATTGGAACATGAACTGGGCGGCACGCATGACTGGACATCGCTGGCCTCCGCGCAAAGCATCTTCATGAAGATGCAATCGAGCCACAGTGCGACGGCCTTGAAGACTTGGGTCGAGTTCACGAACAAGCTGCAGGCCGCCTATCTGCGTCGGTTGACGGAGTGGACTCAGCAAATGCAGCAGCCGGAAGCGCAAACCTCTTCGTCACAGTTGTTCGCCGCATCGTCCGATTCGCTGAAGGCATTCTTTGACAGTTTCAGCCTCATGGCTCCGTCGGACTCCGAGGCAAAGAAGAACCGACCGGCGCGCCACACGCCGGCAAGCGCTGAAAAGACCGCCTGATCGATACGCCAAGGAGCCCATCATGCGAGTTCAGGACGTTTATTCGCCCAATGCAGTCCATATCCCGCTCTCCTGCACGCTTCAGGAGGCGGCACAGCAGATGCGCCAGAAACATGTCGGTGCGCTGGTCGTGACGGAGAACACCCCGTCTGGCCCCCGCGCAATTGGCGTCGTCACGGATCGCGACATGGTGCTCGATGCGGTCGCCGTTGGCGTTAGCCCCTCACAGACCTGTGTGGCCGATGTGATGAGCCGGGGCATCCTCAACGTACCGCTCGACGCAAGCCTGAGCGATGCGTTGCAGGAAATGCTTTCGTCCGGCGTGCGACGTGTTGGCGTGACGTCCGACGGTGCGCTCGTTGGGGTGCTGTCCCTGGACGACGTGCTCGGCGCCATGGCCACCGAGCTGGGGCTGATCGCCCGCCTTGTCCATAACGAGCGTGAACGCGAGACGACCGGTAGCGTCCAGCCGCCGCTGAGCGTGTAACCCGGCCACCGGCTGCCATCCCATTTCAGGAGTTCTCTCCATGAATTCCGAACCGCTTTCTCTCAGCATGGACATCGTAGCGGACGACGCAGTGCTGGAAGGCGCCCTGGACTGCCCCGGCAATGCAACCGGCCTGGTGATCTTTGCGCATGGCAGCGGGAGTTCGCGGTTCAGCCCGCGCAACCGGTATGTTGCCGATCAGCTCCATGCCGCCGGCCTGGGCACGCTGCTGTTCGATCTGTTGAGTGCCGAAGAGGCGTCACATGCATCATGCCGTTTCGACATCGCTCTCCTGGCGCGTCGTCTGCAGAGAGCCACACACGCTGTAGGCAGCGTCGCCCGCGAACGCAGTTTGCGACTCGGTTATTTCGGCGCCAGCACGGGCGCCGCAGCCGCGATCCTGGCAGCGTCCGAGCTGGACGACGCCTGCACGATCGAAGCGGTGGTCAGCCGCGGCGGTCGCCCGGATCTTGCCGGCCAACGTGCGCTGGCCAGACTGGCCTGCCCGACCCTACTGATCGTCGGCGCCGCCGATTTGGACGTTCTCGATCTCAACCGGCAGGCTCTGAGCCAGATGCATTGTGAGAAAGCGCTGGAGACGGTGCCACGCGCAACGCACCTTTTTGAAGAGGCCGGCGCGCTCGAACAGGTGGCCGAGCTCGCACGGGCATGGTTTGTCCGCCACCTGAGTGCAGCCGCCCAATCCCACCAACACGCGAGGTGACCCCGTGCGATTCAAAGATCGATTGGATGCTGCGCGCATGCTGGTGCAGGCGCTGGAAAAGTACAGGGGCACGCACCCGCTGGTGCTGGCCATTCCAAGGGGCGCGGTTCCGATGGGCGCACTCATCGCATCCGCGCTCGGCGGTCAGCTTGATGTGGTGCTGGTGCGCAAGCTCGGCGCGCCGTTCAATCCCGAACTGGCAGTCGGCTCTGTGGAAGAAGGCGGCTGGTCCTACATCGCGCCCTATGCAGGGCGCATTGGCGCGGATACGACCTACCTCGAACAGGAGAGCGCCGAGCAGATGGAGGTCATCCGACGGCGCCGGGCGCTGTATACCCCGAACCGCGGCCCGTACGACGCCGAGGGGCGTGTTGTGATCGTGGTCGACGATGGACTGGCAACCGGGGCATCAATGAAGGCAGCACTTCACGCCATACGGGAGCGCCATCCGCAACGCCTCGTCTGCGCGGTTCCTGTGGCGGCGCCGGACAGCCTGGAAGACATTCGCCCCCTGGCCGATGAGATCGTCTGCCTCTATGCGCCGCAGGGTTTCCGCGCGGTCGGCATGTATTACGCCGACTTTCCTCAGGTCGAGGACGCTGAGGTGCGTGCCGCGCTTGGGGCTGCTTCGCAAACCGAACGCCGAGCTGGCTGACACGGGTGCGTCCCCTGTCGCCACCCAGCCGTGCCGGGGTTCAGTCCAGACCGTATCTGCGCACATACCAGGCTTTCATCACGTAGGCGGACAACCCATAGGCCAGGACGATCGCAGCCAGGCAGGGCCAGTAGGCTGCAGGCAGCGGCACGAAGCCGAACAATGCCCCGACCGATGTCAACGGCATGGCGACACCCACGCAGGCAATGGTGATGCTGGTCAACACCAGCGAGGTACTTGCCCGGCTTTGCACGAAGGGCACCTTGCCCGTGCGGATGATATGGATGATGAGTGTCTGTGTGAGCAACGATTCAACAAACCACCCGGACTGGAAGAGCGCCGGATCAGCCCACGCGTGAAACACACCCAGCAGCAGCGCATAGGTCGCGAAGTCAAACAGCGAACTGACGGGCCCCAAGTACAGCATGAACTTCAGAATGCTGCCGATCTCCCACCGTCGTGGCTTGACGAGGTAGTCGTCGTCCACGTTGTCGGTCGGGATGGCGGTTTGCGAGAAGTCGTAGAGCAGGTTGTTGAGCAGCACCTGCACCGGCGCCATCGGCAGAAAGGGCAGAAACAGGCTGGCGCCCAGCACGCTGAACATGTTTCCGAAGTTGGAACTGGCGCCCATCTTGATGTACTTGACGATGTTGCCAAACACCTTGCGCCCTTCCGTCACGCCCTCCCCCAGCACGGCCAGGCTTTTCTCCAGCAGGATGATGTCGGCGGACTCCTTGGCAATATCGACCGCGCTATCCACGGAGATGCCGACATCGGCGGCCTTGAGCGCCGGCCCATCGTTGATGCCGTCGCCCATGAAGCCCACGACATGACCCCTGCGGTGCAGTGCATCGACAATGGCCGCCTTCTGCGCGGGCGAAACCTTGGCGAAGATCGATGCGCGTTCGGCGATGTCGGCCATCTGGTCGGGTGACATGGCGGCCAGCTCGGTGCCAAGCACCACCGGATCCACGGCCAGCCCGACCTCGCGACAGATCTTGCGCGCAACAATGGCGTTGTCCCCCGTCAGGATCTTGACTGCCACGCCGCTGGCCTTCAAGGCGGCCAAGGCTGGCGCGGCCGTATCACGTGGTGGGTCAAGAAAGGCGATATAGCCCAGCAATGTCAACCCCGCCTCGTCCGCCACGGCGTACCGGCTTTGCCCGGGCGGCATCTCCTTGTACGCAACAGCGACGACACGGAAACCGTCAGCGTTCAGGTTCTCCGCCAGTTGCCGCGTAGCTTCGAGATGGCTTGCCTCCAGCGGGCCAGCCTCGTCACCGCTCACATAACGCGCGCTGACGGCCAGCACTTCTTCGACCGCCCCCTTGCAGATCAGCACGTGTGTGCCGTCGTCCTGCGCCAGCACCACCGACATGCGCCGGCGCTCGAAGTCAAACGGCAGTTCATCGATTTTCTGAAAACGCGCATGCACATCCAGGCGCAGCTCCAGCTCCACGTGCTTGAGCACGGCCACGTCCAGCAGGTTCTTCAGGCCCGACTGGTAGAAGCTGTTCAGAAACGCATATTCCAGCACCTGGTCGGATTCCTCGCCACGCAAATCCAGGTGATGCTTGAGGATGATGCGGTCTTGCGTGAGCGTGCCGGTCTTGTCGGTGCACAGCACATCCATCGCACCGAAATTCTGGATGGCGTTGAGCCGCTTGACGATGACCTTCTTGCGCGACATGGCGATGGCGCCCTTGGCCAGATTGACCGTGACGATCATCGGCAGCATCTCGGGCGTCAGGCCGACGGCCACGGCCACCGCAAACAACAGCGCCTCGAACCAGTTGCCCTTGGTCAGTCCATTGATGAGAAACACCATGGGTGCCATCACCAGGATCAGCGTCAGCATCAACCAGGTAAACCGGGTAATGCCCCGGTCAAAGCTGGTCTGCACGCGTTGCGCGGCAATCAGGTTGGCCACATGACCAAAGGCGGTCCGGTGGCCGGTAGTCAGGACCACGCCCGTCGCGTAGCCGCTCACCACGGCGCTGCCCATGAAGCACAGGTTGGGCCGTTCGAAATCCGCCGCCGGCTGGCTTTCGGAAGGCTCCGCATGCTTTTCCTGTGGCATGGCCTCGCCAGTCAGGGCCGACTGGTTGACAAACACATCCTTCGCGCCGAGCAGCCGCAGGTCCGCCGGCACCATGTCACCGGCACAAAGCTGGACGATATCGCCCGGCACCAATTGCTCGATCGGGATTTCCTGGCTCGCTTCGGCGCCGTCGGATGCGACGCGTTTGACCGTCGCCGTTGTATGCACCATGCGACGCAACGCCTCCGCCGCCCGGTTCGAACGATGCTCCTGCAGAAAGCCCAGCACGACGCTCAGCACCACCATGACCGCAATCAGCACGGCTGCCCGTACATCGCCCAGCACCGCCGAGACGGTCGCCAGCGAGATGAGCAGCAGATTCAACGGATTGACCGACCGGCGCGCCAACTCGACCAGCACACCCTCGTGATGGCCGTTGGCCACGCGGTTGAGCCCATATTCGCGCAGGCGCTGCGCAGCGCCCTCCTGCGTCAGGCCGTGCATCTGGGTACCGAGGCGCTCCAGCACGTCTTGCGAGGCAAGCGCCGACCACATCGAGAGATCGTCGGCTGGTGCATGAGCAGACAACACATTGGGCAGCGCTTGCCAGCGTGGCTTCCCGCGCATTGCTAGTCTCCTTGTGCGCAGGCATGCGCCTGGCGAGCTGCGACCCTCGCATCCGACACCCAACCCCCGGCAGCGTGTGCGGGCATGCTGATCCTGACAGCGGCAGACAAAGACGGCGCGGGCGCGGTGTGCATGGGAAATTGCGGGTAAAGCACATGGACGTGCAAACCATTAGAGCGCAGGACGCGCGTCGGGGCTTGATGCAACTCAACGGTCGTCGTCAGTCGGGTGCTTGCTGTACATGTCCCGCCACTGGGTTTCAATGCTGGCGCCACGCCAGCCTCCGCCCAGCGCAAGGAACAGCGCCACGGTATCTTGCAGCCGCTGTGCACGCACCTGCTGCGTGCCCAGCACGGCTTGCTGGTATTGCTGATCGGCACTCAGCACCTGCAGATAGCCGGCAACGCCGGCACGGTAGTCGGCGTTGATCTCATCCAGTGCGGCGCTTGCCGCTGCCTGCGCGCGCAACTGTGCGTCAAGCTGCACGGCATCGTGTTCCAGCGCCCGCAGCACATCGGCCACCTGCTCAAACGAAGCCAGCACCACCTGCCGATAGCCGGCATCGGCAGCCTGCAACGCCTGCCGCGACGCAGAACGGCGGAAATACAGGGTGCCGCCTTCAAACAGTGGGGCCACGAGGTTCACCCCCACGCTCCAGGTGCCGGCTTTCGCACCAAAGAGGTCAGCGCTTCGGCCGCTCATCCGGGCATAGTCTGCGCTGAGGGTCAGACTGGGCAGCATCGCCGCCGTTGCAACACCCACCTCGGCGCTGGCCTGGTGCAGGCGCGCCTGTGCGGCCAGAACGTCGGGCCGCTGGCGCACCAGTTCAGACGGCACCAGGCTGGGCAGATCCGCCGGCAATTGCAGCCCGTTGAGCGCCACGTCTACGGCATCTGCCTCGGAAGGAAATCGGCCAGTCAAGACGGCCTGCAGATGCGCAGCCTGGTCACGCTTCTGCTCCAGCGGCGGCAGCGATGCTTCCAACGACGCCAATTGCGCAGCAAGGCTCAACTCGCTGGCATGCGCCACGACGCCGGCTTCGACCTGCGCGTGTGCAATCTCCATCTGCTCTCGCACCACGGCAATCAGGCTGCGCGTGGTGTCGATCTGCGCCCGATAGGCAGCATGCGCGATCACCGCGTTCACCAGATTGCCGGTCGAGGCGAGGTAGGCGGCGGCCACCGCATACCTTTGTCCCTCCGCTTGCGCAGCCAGGGCTTCCACGGCACGCCGATTGCCGCCAAAGAGATCGACCGCATAGCTGATGGATGCGCCGAGTGTCCACAGCGTAAAAAGGCTTGGCACCCCGGTCTGCCCGAGCCGGGCGGGCACCGCTGCCTGACGTGACACATCGGCCGATCCAGCCACCTGCGGGTAGAACACGCCCGCGCCGGCTCGCAACAGGTCTTGCGCGGCACGCAGGTTGGCTTGCGCCTGCTGCAGGCCGGGGTTGGCCGTAATGGCGGCTTCCATGGCCAGATCAAGCGCGGGACTACCGAGAGCGTGCCACCAGTCTGCCGGCACGGTTGCCGCCGTGAAGCGCTGCGCAACGCCGTCTGCCGAGGTGGCCTGCGCAACTTCACCGTCACGAAGATAGCGATCGACGCCAGGCGCCGGCGGTGCATGAAAATCCGGCCCGACGGCGCAGCCCGGAACCACAAGCGCGACGCCTATCGCCCACGCCGCCGCTTTCACGACGCCCCCTGCAGGTAGACGTCGACCAGTTGGCCCGGATAGACGGCCAGCTTGTCAGGCTGCTTGAAACGGAAAAGCAACGGCAGCACGCGCACATCCACGCGTTCGGCGCGCTGGTCGGACAACTGAATCTTGGGCGACACGTACGGCTGCACGCGCACGAATTCCAGCGGCACGCTAACGTCGGTGCCGCGCACGAACATGCGTGCCTGCACCGTGCCGGGCGGAAGGCGGTGCACCAGAATCTCATCCACATACACGCGCACGGCCAGCTTGTTCTGCCCGGCGCTCATCGTGACGAGTGGCACGTTGGCCCGCGTGTAGGCGTCATAGGTGCCCTGTGGCGATACATAGCCGCCAATTGCTGTATTGACGGACATGACAACACCGTCTATCGGCGCCCGCACGGCATACTTTTCGAGCAGCGCTGCCGCCGCCGCCGCGCCCTTCTGCAAGGCATCGCGCTGTTTTTGCAGCGTGCGGATGTCATAGCTCCAGGCGCCGGCGCGCGTCAGGTCGTACTGACGCTGGGCAACAACGAGATTGCCGTGTGCCACCCGTACCGCGTTGGCAGCGTTGTCGATTGCATCACGACTGACTGCCTTGGGATTGAGCCGGGCGGCCGCTTCAAGCTTGTCCAACTGATCCTGCACGGTGCGCAAGCCGGCATCTGCGGCACCCACCTGTGCACGCGTGACCTCCAGCGCTTCCCTGCGCGGTTGGGCCAGCAGCGCGTTCAACTGCGCATCGACGGCATCCGCTTGCGACTGCTGCTGTGCCGTCAGGGCGCGCTGCACGGAATCTTCGATCTGGATCAGCACATCGCCGCGCTTGACCGCCTGCCCTTCTTGCACGGCGATGCGCGCGACGGTGCCCGACACCTCGGCATACAGGTTCAGGTTGGCACCGCTGGGCTGATCGCTTTCGACGATGCCGTTGGCGTAGATGCCCGTCGCGTACGGATTGGCTGCGGGCTGGAAGACGGGTGGCAACGGCGGGCGCTGCCGTGCGTAGTAGATCGCCGCGCCAATCCCCGCCAGCGCGCCGATCACAGAGAGCACAAACAACCATCGGATCTTCATCGCATCGCTCCGTGTTCAATGCGGCTCAGCTTGCCGTCCTCCATGTCGAGGATGCGGCTGGCCAGGTCGAGGATGCGCGCGTCGTGCGTCACGATCACGATACAGCGGTGCGCGTTCAGGATCTCCGTCTTCACGAACTGCATGATGGAACGGCCGGTGTCGCCATCCAGCGATGCGGTGGGCTCATCCAGGATCAGGATGTCGGGCTGCGTGACGATGGCGCGCGCAATGGCCACGCGCTGCTGCTCGCCGCCGCTGAGCTTGACCGGCGGCAACTGGGCGCGGTTCTTCAGCCCGACGACATCGAGGTAGTGCATGGCCTGATCGAGCGCGGTGTCCCAGGCCACATGCCGCAGGATCAGCGGGATGGCGACGTTCTCGACCGTGGTGAGGCGCGGGAACAGGTGGTAATCCTGAAACACGAAGCCGATCCTGCCCAGGCGGAAATCGGCCAGCGCGTCGGCGCCCAGGCTCCAGATGTCGACCCCGTCCACCATCGCGCGGCCGCCATCCGGGCGCAGGATGCCCGATATCACGCTCAGCAGCGTGGTCTTGCCGCTGCCCGACGGTCCGACGATGAACAGCATCTCGTTGAACCCGGCCTCGAAACTGACCTGCATGAGCGCGCGCGTACGCGCTTCGCCCTCGCCGAACCATTTATCGAGGGCCTGAGCGGCAATGGCGACGTTGGCCACAATCAACCCCGGAAGATATCGAAGGGCTCGATGCGAAGCACTTTGCGCACCCCGATGTAGCCCGATATGCCGGCAATCACGATCACCATGGCCAGCGCCAGCATCAGATTGGCGAAGGTGATCATGGCTGCGTAGTCCGGAATGCGAAGACGCACCAGTGCGATCGACGCGGCGCATAGGCCGATCCCCAGCCCGTAGCCCACCAGCGCCACGAACGTAGCCTGGAAGACGATCATCGTGACCAGTTCGCGCCCCTTGGCCCCGATGGCCTTGAGCGCGCCAAAGCGCTCCAGGTTCTCCAGGATGAATGTGTAGAACGTCTGCCCAGAGATCGACAACCCCACCACGAAGCTGATCACGGTCATCAGCAGGATGTTGGTACCAAGCCCGGTCTGGTAGGTATAGAAGTGAGAGATACGGCCGATGAACTCTTCCCTGGTCAGGGCGCGATAACCGAGCCGGTCGACCGCACGTTCGATCGCCGCAATGTCGGCCTCGGTCTTGGGCTCGATCAGGATGTACGACATCGTGTAGCGCGTACTCGGCAGGTATTGCACAGCGCGGCGGTACGTTGTGTACAGGGTGGGCACACCAAACAATCCGCTGGACGCCACCTCGCCAATGCCGACGATCACCCCTCGATGGTCATTGACTTCGAATTCCGTGCCGATATGCGGGTTTTCCAGCTTTCCGAACTCGGCGTCCTGGATGACGATGAAGGCGTTCTCGCCGTACAGATCCTGGATACGGCCACTGAGCATGCGAGGGCGGCCGAACAGGCTGGTGTCGTCGATGCCGACGACGGTCACGGGCTGATAGGAGCCGCTGCTCAGGCGCACGAGCGCGCCGCCTGAATAGAGCGGCACGGCAAACTTCACACCGTGAATGCTGCGTACCGCATCAAGGACGTAATCCGGCATGCCGATCGAGTTGGCCACGGTATTGACAGCCGGGTCCATGACCCACATCCGTGCGCCGATGTTGTACACGGCAGACGAAGACCGATTGAGCACGCCCGCAAACAGCGACGTCATCTCGATCATCAGAAACACGGCAAAGGTAATGCCGACCAGCAAGCCGCTCAGCTTGGCCTTGTCATTGACCAGCAGCTTGTAGGCGAGTTTGAGAATGGCTTGCACATGGCCCCCTTGGCCATGCACGGCAGACAGGGGTGCGCCCCGGGGTGATATCGACCGGCCGATGCATGTGCATCAACGATAGCGATTCGGGGGCAGCGGCCATTGATGTGTCGCAAGGCCGGGCCGCGTCCAGCAGGGAACGAGCTACAGCGTATCGTCGTCGGAAAACAGGCGATGGCGTATCGCGTAACGCACAAGGGCGGCTTCGCTGGAGAGCTGCAGCTTGTCCATCAACCGCATCTTGTAGGTGCTGATGGTCTTGGCGCTCACGCACAGGCTGGTGGCGATCTCGGTCAAGGGCTCGCCGCGCACCAGCCGGCGATAGACTTCCATCTCGCGGTCAGACAGGCGCGTGTGGGCCGCCTCTTCACTGGGCTCGCCCAGGCTGTGCGCGAGCTTCTCCGCCATGGGTGGGCTGACGTAGGTGCCGCCGTTCGCCACCTTCTGCAACGCGGTAACCAGTTCGGTGGCGGCGCTCTCCTTTGTCAGGTAGCCGGCCGCCCCCGCACGAAAGGCGCGTGCCACGTATTGTTCTTCAGCGTGCATGGTCAGCACCAGCACGCGCACCCTGGGATGATCGTCATGCAGTTGGCGGAGCAGTTCGAGCCCGCTGCGCCCCGGCATGGAAAGATCGAGCACGATCACCTGCGGTTGATGATCACGCACCAGTTGCACGACCTGTGTACCGTCGGAGGCTTCGCAGGCGACTTCAAAATCCCCCGCGCGCTCAAGGATATGACGCACGCCATCGCGCATCACGGCATGATCGTCGGCGATCATCACGCGAATCATGACGGTGCCTCCTCGGTGGCCTTGTGAGCGGCGGGAAAGCTCACGCTCAAGCGAAAGCCGCCACCAGGTGCGTGTGTGATCGTTGCCTGCCCGCCCAGTAGCCGGGCGCGCTCGCGAATGCCAAGCAATCCCAGCGGCTTGCGTTCACCCACCGCCGGAGGCGCCCCACTCCAGCCATGGCCATTGTCTTGAATGGACAGTTCGAGCACGTCGTCCTGCTGCGAGAACTCGATCTCAACACGCGTGGCATCGGCGTGGCGCACGACGTTGTTGAGTGCCTCCTGCACGATCCGGAACACCGAGATGGCAGCGCGTTCGTTCATCGCCAGTTCTTGCGCATGCACAGTCACGACCAGGCCAAAGCGTTGGCGAAAATTCTTGGCCATCCATTCGAGGGACGGCACGAGCCCCAACTCGTCGAGCAATGGCGGCCGAAGATCCGCAGAGATCTGCCGAACGGCAACAATCGTCTCGTCGATCACGTGTTGCATTGCCTGGGTCTGGTCGATCAGCGCCTTGTCGCTCCGTGTGGCCTGCAGATCCGCTGCCAGCAGCGAAATGTCCATCTTGAGCGCGCTCAGGCGTTGGCCCAGATCGTCGTGCAGCTCGCGGGCGATGCGGTGCCGCTCCTCCTCGCGCGTAGCCAGGATGCTGTCCGACAGATGCTGCAGTTCTTCCTGGGAGCGCCGCAGCGCCGCTTCCGCACGCACACGCTCCGTGGTGTCGCGCAGCATCACCGTGAAGAGCTTGCCGCCGTTCACTTCGATCTGTGAAATCGACGCTTCGATCGGGAATTCACGCCCATCGGTATGCAGGGCAAACAGCGGGCGCTGCTTACCCATCTGGCGCTCCGATACGCCGGTCACCCCGAAGCGCCGTACATGCGCTTCGTGCGCGCCGCGAAACCGCTCGGGAATAAAGTCTGACAGTGGGCGGCCGATGGCTTGGCGCGCTGAACAACCGAACAGAGTTTCAGCCATGGGATTGAACAGCACGATGCGCTGGGTTTCGTCCACCGAAATGATGGCTTCCATTGATGACCGGATGATGCCGGCCAGCCGCGCTTCGCTCTTTTCGAGGTACGTCAGATCCCGGGCGACGGCGGCTCGCAACTTCCGCAGCCGCAGCCAATAGAAGACCAGTGCGATGACCGCAGAAATACTTGCCGAGGCCAGCAACATGAAGGGGGCATCCCCGGCCTGAAGCGCAAACGCCAGCCGGGCAACCGCCGCCGCCAGCAGCAAAACGGCCAGCACCCCCACCACCAGTTCTGCCGAAGTGGATTGCAGCTGCAGCAGCCGCCTGTGCGTTGCCTTCGAGGATTGAGTATCTTGCTCCGCCACCGAGCACCACCAAAAGGTCGGGATGCAATCAACATAGCCCATTCCCAAGGCTGGAGGTACTAGCCGTGTGAAGGAGAAGCCCCCCGGAAAACCCTGCCGCCGCTGTCAGGGAATCCTGACAGCGGCATGGCACATCCCGACGACCATCTCAGCGCTGCCTGATTTCGCGCAAACGCCGCGCCTCCGATACTGACCGTACGGACACCGGGCCTTGATGGAGCGCAGTGACCGGATACCCACCACCTCACCGAGGATGTGTGGTTCAAAGACCACAGACGCCTTCCGGAGCCGCCCCCATGATTCCGCGCACGATTGAGTCCCCTTCACCCGTCGAAACCCGCCAACTTCCCCAGCTCAGGCTCGTCCGCGACGCAACGCAGATCCGCCAGACAACCCCCCTGATCCCCAGCAGTCAATGCACCAACTGCATGATGCACTGGGCCTGCATCGCGGGCGCTGTGCCATCGTCACAACACGAACAACTGGATCGGATGGTGCACACCTGGCGCAAGATCGCCAAAGGCGAAGCCCTTTTTCGGGCGGGCGACGTGTTCCACGCGCTGTATGCCATCCGGTCCGGTTCGTTCAAAACCGTGGTATCGCACCCCAACGGCGCAAATCACGTCACCGGATTCCAATTGGCGGGCGAAACGCTCGGCCTCGACGGCATTGCCGCCGATCGGCACACATGCGACGCGATCGCGCTGGAGGACAGCACCGTGTGCTCCATGCCCTTCCATTGCATTGAGGACCTGTGCCAGGACATCCGCCCACTGCAACATCGCCTTCACCAATTGATGGCCGAAGAGATCGTGCGCGAGTCGGGGCTGATGCTGCTGCTCGCCGGGCTGAGTGCGGAAGCGCGTGTCGCCACCTTCCTGCTGAACCTTTCCACGCGCATGCAGGACCGGGGATATTCCCCTTCCAGCTTCACGCTGCGCATGACCCGGGAAGAAATCGGCAGCTACCTTGGCATGCAGCTCGAGACCGTCAGCCGTGCGCTGTCGAGGTTCCAGCGCGAAGGCTGGATCGTCGTCAGCGGCAAGAACATCGAACTGACCGACAAGGCGGCACTGACGGAGCTTTGAGCGCTTGGGCCGCCGCATCAAAAAGAAACGCCGCCCCCCCCTTTTCGGATTGGGGCGGCGTTCATGCTTCCCCGCTTGATTTCCCCGAATGATGTCCGTCCACACTACGGCGCGATCTGGAGATGGTCGATGACTTGCGTCACGCCAGGTGCAGACCATGCCGCCCCCTTGGCCGCGCGCCGCTCAGAGGCGGAACCGACGTGACCGCTGAGCGTGACCGTCCCCCCATCGACAGAGACGCGGATGTGCTCGGCTTCACGCGCGGCATGCCGCTTGAGCGCCGCACCGATCTGCTCGGCAACATTGGCTGGCGCCACGCGCGCTTTGATCTGCAGCCGATTGATCAGGCCCGCCACACCGCGCAACGATCCCACCGCGTGCGCAGCCTGCTCGCTCTGGTAGGGCCAGTCCACCTCACCCGAGAGCGTCACCCAGCCGTTTTCGACCAGCACCTCGATGCGGTTGGACGGCAGGGTAACCTGCCATTCAAGCGCGGCGCGGGCTGCTTGGGCAACGTCTGCGTCCGTGTGCGCTCCCGGCAAGCGGACTTCGATTTTCTGCACGACACCACGCACGCCTGCAACACGCTCGGCTGCATGCTCGGCAGCAAGCTTTTCCATGTAGCTGCGAACGTGGCCGGTCAGTGTCACCACGCCGTTGTCCACCTCCACACCAATCGCTGCGGCATCCACCGCAGGCTCCCAAAGCAGTTCGTCGTTGACGTCCTGCTTGATACCCAGATCGCTTTTCATACTTTGCTCCTGCTGGATAGAGTCGCCTTGCTATGCCCAGTGGCGCTCACACGCTGTTTGGCAAGGCAGACAGCGCATGGCCGTCGGCTGGGCTTGCAGGCGTAAAAACGGAATCGCTTCGCCACAATCGACGCAGATACCGTAGCTGTGCTGCTGCATCCGCTCGCGTGCAGCGTTCAGTTGCTCAAGCTCGCTTCGGTAACGGGCAAGCATCACGTCGTTCGTTTGGTCCCCTGCCTCTTCATCGGCAAGATCCGCGTTTTCAAACGGCGCTTCACGCGGCACCGGCGCAGTGGATGCGCCCAGCGCCGACAACTGGCGCCGCACGCGTGCTTCCTGTTCGTCGAGCAAGCTCCTCAGCCGTTTCCATTGCGCCTCGGTAAAGCGGCTCATGCCCCGTCTCCTTCAATGGATTCAACGTCCGAGCGGTAGGTTCGGCCTCAGGCTTCCGTTGGCGACAGCCAGGCCGGACGTTGCCTTGATTGCTCCCACCGGCCTGCAGTCTTCACCTGTTCGATAAAACCCGCGATCTCTTCCTGCGACAACCCGCTGAGCACGTCGCGCTGGAACAGCGCCAGCACCGGCGCCGGAATGGTGGCCGTGATGCGCATGATTTCTTCAACAGCACGGAATGCCCCGCGGGCCGCCATGACGCAAATCACGGACAGGTGCGTGGACCCCGGCAATTGGTCAGCCAGGAAGTCCCGCATGGGCGAAGCCAGGTGGCCCATCCAGATGGGCGCGATCACGATGACGTGTTCGACATCATCAAGCGGCGGACCTTCATAGCGATACTTGGCGCGCGCATGGAATACCGTTTCGAGGACGCAGCGCGCATCTCCCAGGAAGCCGGCGCGCGGATGCTCGTCCGTCACCTCGGCAAGCTGCCATCCGCTCTGCGCAGCCATCTGCTCGGCCACCTGACGTGCCGTTCCGGTGCGCGAGTAGTACACGATCAGCTTCTTTTCCATCTCGTACTCCAGGGATTTCGAAAGCAGTGGAAATGGCGGATTGCCTCTAGGAACCAACCCACATCTGGTCGACGACGGCGCGCACGCCTGGTGCATCCCATGCGGCCTCACGGGCGGCACGGCACTCGTTGAGGTTGCGCAGCGGACCGTACAAGGTCACCGTCCCGTCCGCCACGGAAACATTCAGGCGCGACGCGTCAACTGCAGCCAGGCGTTGCAGTGCCTTTGCAATGCGATCGCTCAGGTCCGCGGGGCCCGAGGCGGCGCGCAATGTCAGCGCATTGGCCACGGATTTCACGCCGCGCACTCTGCGCACCGTGTCCAGCGCCGCACGGCGCTGGAAGTCCTGGTCGACTTCACCGCGCAGCGTCACGGCGCCGCCCTCGACAGTGATCTGGACAGCATCCGGCGGCACCGATGCATTCCAATGCAACGCGCTGCTGATCGCCTGCGCAATCTCGCCATCCGGGCGCTCCATATCCGGCGGCATCCGCACATCCACATGGATGACAAGCGCGGTCACGCCGGCAACACGCCGGATCGCTTCTTCCGCGGCATGCTTGTCGGCGAACGTGTCGACGCCGCCGGAGAGCGTGACGACGCCATCCTTGGCCTGCACGGCAAAGCGACTGGCATCCACCGCCGGGTCCCATTGCAATTCTTCCTCGACATCGTGCTTGAGCTGGATATCGTTCTTCATCGTGATCTCCTCAGGTTCAATTGAGGTCGAGGCTCAGTGCGACATCAGCACCGGCACGGTCATCGTGTTCAGCAGGGTGCGCGTCACCCCGCCCAGTACGAGTTCGCGCAGGCGGCTGTGCCCGTAGGCCCCCATCACGATCAGATCGGCATTGAAGTCGGCCGCTCGCGAGAGCAGCAACTCACCCACGGCGGCATCGGAATCTGCGCAATCGGTCTCTTCCACCGTTGTATGAATACCGCGCGCATTCAGCGCACGCGCCACCTGACCCACCGTGGTTTCCTCGGCCCAGTGCTTTGGCTGCGTGCTTGTGATCTGCAGCACGTGCACATTGGTGCCCGTCATCATCGGCATGGCATCGTGCAGCGCACGGGCCGATTCGCGTCCGCCGCTCCAGGCCACCAGCACGCGCTGCGGCAATGCGGTGAAGTTGCCCGCATACGGCACAACCAGCACGGGGCGGCCCGACTCCAGGATCAGGGTCTCCACAAAGTCGCCGGCAATGAATTCATCCGGTTCATCGTGGTTCCGTTGCCCGACGACGAGAAGATCGGTCTCACGCGCTTCACGAAGTACGAGAGCCACGGGGTCGCCTTCCACTGCTCGCCACTCCGTTTCCACCGCAAGCTTCTCCGTCGCCAGGCGAAAGCGCGCGTGCACCGCATCCCGGATGCTGTCGCGCCGGATGCGGTCTTCCTCCAGATAGTGCGCAGCGTTCTCCATCATGTAGAACCAGCTGAGGCTTGGCGCAAAGCTCGCATAGATGCCGACGAGTTTGGCGCCGTGCGCCTGGGCATACTGGGCCGCAAGGTCAAGGCGGTGCATGGCGCGTTCGCTGCGGTCCAGATGCACCATCACACTGGCATAGCTCATGGTCAGATCCCGAAGTCGTGTCAGAAGATGCGCTACCGGACTAGGCAATGACGGCGTTGCTCAGCGGTTCGGTAGGCGCGTGCGACGTTTCCGTCGGCTCCGCGCGGACGAGCAGCACCGGCAGTGTGCTCCGGCGCACAACGCTCTCGGCGACGCTGCCGAGGAACAACCGTTGGAAGCCGCGACGCCCGTGCGTGCCCAGCACCAGCGCTTGGGCGCCGACGTTGTGTGCCGCCTGTTCAATGGCAGTGCCGATATCGAAAGTGCCGATCGGGTCGTCAACCACGACGCTATGGACGTGCACACCTGCCTTTTCGGCCTTGGCACGCGCGTCGGCAACGATTTGATTGCCTTGTTTGACCAAGGCCTCGGTAAAGGCGCCGACATCGATATAGCCAACGTCGTACATCAGGTACGAGTTATCGATCACGTGGGCGATGACCAACTCCGAGCCGAGCTTTTGTGCAAGCTGGATTGCCTCGTCCAGCGCCCGCTCTGCCGTCGGGCTGCCATCCACCGCTACCAGAATCCTGTCGTACATGATGTGCCTCCATCGAATCCGTCGTCATCCCCAATCGGGGTTGCTGAATTCCATGTTGGACCACCAAGCGGATCACCCCTTGATTTACATCAGCGTTTGGCTCGCTGCAGCCTCACGCAATGCCAATTGATCTGCCTCAAGAGCCAGCGCGCAACGCTCGATAGACTCGTCCGCAATCCGCTGCCCCCGGGGTGCAGTCATGGAAAGCGCATGGCACCTTGTGCGGGATCAACCTTTGACACCGGCCCGTTCTTATAGTGAAAACGTACGCGCATCGGAGTTCAGCATGAGGGTCGATGAAATTTGTTCCCACCGCATCGTTCACGTCCAGGCGACGGCGACGCTGCAGCAAGCCGCCCGGTTGATGCGGGACGAAAGCGCCCGGGCGCTGCTTGTCACGGAACACGCCGCTGGGGGTTCTCGAGTGGTGGGCATCGTGACAGACCGGGATATGGTGGTGCACGGCCTTGCCAGCCGCAGCGACTGCAGCCAGACCGCCGTATCGGAAGTCATGACGCGCGGCCTTCTGACCATCCACGATGACGCCGTGATCAGCGAAGCCTTGCGCTCGATGCTGAGCCACGGCCTGCACCGTCTGGCGGTGGTCGATCGTCAGCAACGGCTGGTGGGCATGCTCAGCCTGGACGACACCATCCGCGCAATGGGTGGCGAATGGACCTTGCTGGCCGGCATTCTCGGTCGCGACAACGCTGGCCAGTCCCGCCAGCACGCGCCGTCCGATTTGATTCTCTAAGTGTTCACCCACCGTTCTTCAGGAGCGCTGTCATGTTTAACAATGTTGGAACCGCGGACCGCGCCGTCCGCATCCTGATCGGCATCGCGATGATCCTGCTGGCATTTTTTGGCAAGGTGCCAGCATGGGTTGGCTGGCTGGGGCTGATCCCTCTGGTGACCGGCCTGATCCGCATGTGCCCGCTCTATTGGGTGCTGGGCATTGGGCGGCATTGACCAGGCGACAAGCGCGAACACCGCCCAGCTGGACAGAAGCATGGTCAGCAGACCAGCGGTGACCTTACCGGCAAAAGCACGGCCTCCGCTGATGGCCACGACAATCTTCGAGAACGTGTTGGCTGTCAGCGCAAGCATCACCAGTGCGCCGGCCGTCGGCGTCTGCAACGTGTGGCTGGCAACCTGCGTTGCGATGGAAGCGGTCGCGGCATGGACATCGGCAAACGCCCCAAACACGGTGACAGCCACCACCGCCGCTGTCCCGAACCATGTGCGCGCGGCAGCTGCGGCAAGCAGCAAGGCAGCCGTCCACAACGCAAAGCCGATTGCGACGCGCCAGTTGATGGATGACACCGAACTCTCCGGCGCCTCCTGGAGCGGCTCGTTGGCGCGCCATATCCAGAGCGCCGACCATGCCACGGTCGCGATCATGCCCACCGCCAGCGGAGCCGCCAGCACGCGCAACAAGTCGATGTTGATGGCAGCGATCAGCAGCAGCATCTGCACCAGCGTGGCGACATTGGACAGCAGCGCCGCGGCAACCGCACCATCAACGGGGCGATGGTCCCGCCGCACGCGTGCTGCCACGGCCGTGATCGTGGCCACGCTCGATGCAAACCCGCTGAACAAGCCGGCCAGCGGCAAGCCGATCCGCTCTCCAAACCATCGCGCAGCAAAATGGCCCGTGTTGCCTGTCAGCATGACAAGCAGCACAACCAGCCACAACGTGTGCGGGTTCCAGGCGTTCAGCGGCCCCAAGTTCCGGTCTGGAACCGCGGGCCAGATCAGCAATGCCGCCACGGCAAGGATCAGCAGATCGGCGAGTTCACGCTGGGTGATGACCGTGCGGGCAAACCGATGCAAACCCGCTTTGGCATAGAGCAGGACAAGTAGGACCGTGCCGAGGCCAGCCGTCATTTCGGGCTCGCTCACGGCATAGGCGCCTAACAGCGTGGTCGCGACCAGTGCGAATTCCGTCGTCACGCCAGGATCGACATTGGCCGAATGGTGATAACCGACCGCCGCCAACACCGCGACCGTCAGCAGCACCGTGGGCACGGCAAACGGTATCGGCAGGCTTGCCGCGATGGCACCCGCCAGCGCCCCGATCGCAAACGTTCGCATGCCCGCTGGCAGCTCTGCGCTGTCGGCATGACTCCGCTCGCGCTCAAGGCCGATCGCCAGCCCCACACCCAGGGCAACCGAGAAAGACAGCAATGAAGACATTCAGTGGAGTCGAATGGCTGTTGCGTTGACCTGTTCAGTATTGCGCGCGGCAACGCTTTCCGATTGATCTGGCGCAGTCGTTGGTCGACTGCCGGGCGGTCGTTCCACAGCACTGTTCCATACTGATCAGACACGCCAACCTCGGAGACAGCGATGCCTGAATCGATGCGGGCCATGGTGATGGAAGGTGCCGGAAAGCCATTGGTCTGGCGTGATGTGCCTATGCCCACGCCTGGGCCCGGTGAGGTCCGGATCGCGGTGTCCGCGTGTGGCGTCTGCCGTACGGACCTCCATATCGTAGACGGTGAACTGACCACACCGAAACCCTCCCTGATTCCCGGCCACGAAATCGTAGGCATCGTCGAGTCATGCGGCAAAGGCGTGACGGCGCCCACCCCGGGCGAGCGCGTTGGCGTACCGTGGCTCGGCTGGACATGCGGCGTCTGCCCGTACTGCCTGCACGGGCGCGAAAATCTGTGTGACCACCCTGCCTTCACCGGCTACACGCGCGATGGCGGCTATGCTCAATACGCCGTTTGCGACGCGCGGTACTGCCTGCCGATTCCCGCGCGGTACGACGACGCCCACGCCGCGCCGCTGCTCTGTGCGGGGCTGATCGGCTACCGCACGCTGCGCATGGCCGGCGATGCACGCAGGATCGGCATCTACGGCTTTGGCGCAGCGGCCCACCTCATCACGCAGATCGCCGTGGCGGAGCAGCGCGAGGTCTTCGCCTTCACCCGCACCGATGACACTGCGGCTCAACAACTTGCGCTGGACACCGGTGCCAGTTGGGCAGGCGCCAGCGATGCCTCCGCACCGGAACCGCTCGACGCCGCGTTGATCTTCGCGCCCATCGGCGCGCTCGTGCCGCAGGCGCTGCAGGCCGTGGTCAAGGGCGGCTCGGTGGTTTGCGGCGGCATTCACATGAGCGACATCCCGGCATTTCCGTACCGGTTGCTATGGGAAGAGCGCAAGCTTGTTTCCGTCGCAAACCTGACGAGGGCCGATGGACTCGCGCTCATGCGCATCGCTGCAGAAGTCCCGTTGCGGGTGCACGTCACGCCCTATCCGCTGCAAGACGCCAATACCGCCTTGGAAGACCTCCGCGCCGGACGCGTGGCGGGCGCTGCCGTCCTGCAGGTGCCGTCGAAAGACCTTTGACGCGCATCAACAGTCCACGCGCCACGCTGTCTACGCTGGTTACACGCGGTGCCCGACTGCGCAACGCCTTGGAGACCACCATGTACCAACGAATCCTGCTCGCCGTCGACGGCAGCCACGCGTCCTACCTCGCGCTGCACCAAGCCATTGTGGTCAGCAAGGCGACGGGCGCGGAAGTCGAAGCCCTCTTCGTTGCCGATAGCAGCGATATCACCTTCGACATGGTTGGATCTGACTCGATTGCTTACGCCAAGCAGGTCGCCGGCTACGGCCGTGACACGCTTGCCGAGGTATCGAAGAAGCTGGATGCCGCAGGCGTCAAACATTCGACCAAGCTGCTCGAGAACTCCATTGCGCCCGGGCAGATCTCCGCAACGATCGTCGCAGAAGCCAACGAGACCGCAACCGACCTGATCGTGCTCGGCACACATGGCCGGCGTGGGCTCAAGCATCTGGTGCTCGGCAGCGTGGCCGAAGGCGTGGTCCGCAAGACCAACAAGCCGGTATTGATGGTGCGTAGTGAGGTCGAGGAATAAAGAACACCCATTGAGCGCTGCCCTCGCGTGTGTGTTCGGGGGCACTCGGCTGCCATTCTGTGCACAACGACACGCGCAATCCGATCCGCCGGCTGGGTGAGGCCCTCAAACCGCTGACCGACCCCGCACCGCTGGCCATGGTGATGCGTTTTGACGACAGTATTGCCGTGCTGAACCTGCGGGCCCGGGCCCGAACCGAGCACTTCCGAGACACGCGCTGGACGCTCGCCCGACAAGTCCGCACAGCCCGTGCAGGGGCCCGCTGCGCCGAGCCCGTGCGGATTCGCGAGCTGTCTATCGTGCGTGAAGCCAGCCCAAAAACAGGTGACAGACGTGACCCTCAAGGCCGCGAAGCCGCCCGAACCATGGCCGGATGAGGGTCGGGATTTGCTTGTGCATTCACAAACGCATTGCATAGACTCACCTTTCAAGGAATCCCTTATAGGCAAACGCATCATGTGTCGCTGGCTGGCGTATTCAGGCAATCCCATTCAGATGGAGACAGTGCTGTTCCGGCCGCGGCACTCGTTGATCGACCAGAGTCTGCGCTCCCGCCTTGGCGGCGAGACAACCACCAACGGTGACGGTTTCGGCATCGGCTGGTACGGCCGCTACTCTGAGGTGCCCTTCCGATACCGCTGCCTGCACCCCGCGTGGAACGACACCAACCTGCGTGAAGCCGCCCGCGCCATCCGCTCGTCGATGTTCATCGCGCACGTGCGCGCGGCCACCGACACCCCGGCGCAAGAGACCAATTGCCATCCGTTCCGCTACGGCCGGTGGCTTTTTGCGCACAACGGGTTGATCCGCGAATACCCGTTGCTCCGCCGCGCGCTGATGATGGAAGTGGCGCCCGAACTGTTCCGCTGGATCGAAGGTTCGACCGACTCCGAGATCATGTTTTTCCTGGCGCTGTCGTTCGGGCTCGACCGCGACCCGCGCGGCGCGCTCGAACAGATGGTCGGGCTGATCGAAGACATCGGCCGCCGCCACGGCGTCGAATACCCGCTGAACATGACGGTCTGCGCGACGGACGGCGTTCAGATCGTGGCTGCGCGCTACTCCAGCGAGGGCGAATCGCGCTCGCTGTTCCACAGCACGTCGTTCAAGCATCTGCACCAGCTCTATCCTGACAGCGCCGCCATTGAAGACGCGGGCGACGACGCCTTCCTTGTGCTGTCCGAACCGCTTGTCGACTTGCCGGGCGCGTGGGCGGAGATTCCCGAAGAGACCGTCGTCATCGTCAAGGGCGGCGTGGTCGAGCACCACCGTTTTGTGCCGCGCAAGCCCGGCCCCACGGGCTTTGACCTGCCGGCCAATCAAGCGTCTTACGGGCGCGAAGCCGGCTGATGCGCCCCAGCCGGGGTGATACAGGCATCACCCCGTGCTTTTCTGCCCCTCCGCTGAAACCTCCTGACAAAACGCTGTCAGGAGCCCTGCGTTAGGCTCCCGCCCACAACTTGTTCCGTAGACAAACCGGATCTTGATAATCCGCTACAGTTTACGGCTCGAATTCTGATTGCCGGCGCAGCGGCCGATGCTTTAGCCCCGCCGGCATGCCCCCTTACCTCCAAGCTCCAAGGAACGCCCTCCATGTCCTCCGGTGTCATTCGCCTGCGCGGAGCCCGTCAGCACAATCTCAAAAACCTCGATCTGGACCTGCGCACGGGTGAAATGACCGTCGTGACCGGGCCGTCGGGGTCCGGCAAGTCCAGCCTCGTTTTCGACACGCTCTACGCCGAAGGCCAGCGCCGCTACGTCGAGACCTTCAGTGCCTACGCGCGCCAGTTTCTGGACCGCATGGACCGGCCGCAGGTCGAGCACGTCGAAGGCGTGCCGCCCGCTATCGCCATCGACCAGACCAACCCGGTGCGCAGCTCACGCTCGACGGTCGGCACGATGACGGAACTGAACGATCACCTGAAGCTGCTGTTTGCGCGCGCCGCCCAGCTGTTCGACCGCGACACCGCCCTGCCGGTGCGCCACGACACGCCGGAAACGATCTACGACGAGCTGCTCTCGCGCACGCGCGAAGGCGATCCACGCCTGGTGGTGACCTTTCCCGTCGAGCTGCCCGCCAATACGAGCCCCGAAGAAGTCACGCAATGGCTGTCGGTCAGCGGCTATACGCGCGTGCAGGCCGAGCGCGTGGTGGAGTCCTCCACGGGCAAGCGCAAGCTGCTTGATGTGGTGGCCGACCGCTTCCGCCTGCAGGGCACCGAGCGTGCCCGCGCGCTGGAGGCCATCGAGTCGTCACTCAAGCGCGGCGGCGGACGCGTCAGCGTGTACGTCTTGCCGGCCGATGAGGGCGCGGAGCCCGCGATCTGGCGCTTTTCCACCGGCCTGCACTGCCCCGAAAGCGACCTGCGCTATGCAGACCCGCAGCCGGCGCTCTTCTCGTTCAATTCCGCCTACGGCGCGTGCGACGCCTGCCGCGGTTTCGGTCGCGTCATCGGCGTCGATCTTGGGCTGGTGATTCCGGACGAGCGCAAGACGCTGCGCGACGGTGCCATCAAGCCGATGCAGACGCCGGCCTGGAAGGAATGCCAGGACGATCTGATGCGCTATGCCGCCGCAGCCGACATCCCGCGCGGCACGCCGTGGGCAGAGATGACCGAAGCCCAGCGCAACTGGGTCATCAATGGAGACCCGGCCTTCAAGCGTGGCGGCTGGAACAAGCAGTGGTACGGCGTGCGCCGCTTCTTCGACTACCTGGAGTCGAAGGCGTACAAGATGCACATCCGCGTGCTGCTCTCCAAGTACCGCAGCTACACGACCTGCGAAACCTGCGGCGGCGCCCGCCTGAAAACCGAATCGATGCAATGGCGCCTTGGCACCAAGGAAAACGCCGACGCCGTGCTCGCGCCCGAACACCGTTTCATGCCGCGCGGCGTGGCCTGGAGCCGCGCCCAGCTGGAAGCCCTGCCCGGCCTGACCGTGCACGACCTGATGCTGCTGCCCATCGAGCGCATCCGCCGTTTCTTCGATGAACTGACACTGCCGTCCACGTTGCTCGACGACGCGCTCAAGCTGCTGCTGGACGAGGTGCGCACGCGCCTGGCCTATCTGTGCGACGTCGGCATCGGCTATCTGACGCTCGACCGCCAGAGCCGCACGCTCTCGGGCGGCGAAGTGCAGCGGATCAACCTGACGACGGCGCTGGGCACATCGCTCGTCAACACGCTGTTCGTGCTGGATGAACCCAGCATCGGCCTGCACCCGCGCGATCTGGACCGCATTGTCGAAGCCATGCAGCGCCTGCGCGACGCGGGCAACACGCTGGTGGTGGTTGAGCACGACCCTTCGGTGATGCTGGCAGCCGACCGCCTGATCGACATGGGCCCCGGCCCGGGCGAGCGCGGCGGCAACATCGTTTTCGACGGCACGCCGGCGTCGATCCGCCAGGCCGATACGCTCACAGGCGCGTATCTGTCGGGGCAGCGGCGCGTGGCCGATGCGACCGACTGGCAGGCGCGCCCCGTCATCGACGCCACGCCGCGGCTGGTGCTCGAAGGCGCGTCGGAACACAACCTGCGCGATGTCACGGTCGAGATCCCGCTGCAGCGCCTGGTGTGCGTGACCGGCGTGTCCGGCTCGGGCAAATCGACCTTGATCCAGGACGTGCTGCACC
Source organism: Ralstonia pickettii (assembly GCF_016466415.2). Taxonomy (NCBI): domain Bacteria; kingdom Pseudomonadati; phylum Pseudomonadota; class Betaproteobacteria; order Burkholderiales; family Burkholderiaceae; genus Ralstonia; species Ralstonia pickettii. Next base: position 1,206,003 of record NZ_CP066772.2, read on the forward strand.
CGGCGCTGGCGCGCCACTTCGGCAAGGCAACGGAATCGCCCGGCGCATTCCGCGCCTTGCGCGGTGCCGATCAGATCAGCGACGTAGTGTTCGTTGACCAATCCCCCATCGGCAAGACCGCGCGTTCCAACCCCGCCAGCTACGTTGGCGCGTTCGATGAAATCCGCAAGCTGTTCGCCAAGGCGCCGATGGCGCTGCAGCGCGGCTACACGGCCGGCACGTTCAGCTTCAACTCGGGCGACGGCCGTTGCCCGACCTGCGGCGGCTCGGGCTTCGAGCACGTCGAGATGCAGTTCCTGTCCGACATCTACCTGCGCTGCCCGGACTGTGACGGCACGCGCTATCGGGCCGAGATCTTGGAAGTGAAGATCCCGCGTGCCGGGCGCTCGCTGTCGGTGGCCGATGTGCTGGAGCTGACGGTGAGCGAAGCCGCCAGCGTGTTCGCCGAGGACGCCGACGTGCTGCGCGTGCTGCAACCGATCGTCGACGTGGGCCTGGAATACGTGAAGCTTGGCCAGCCGGTGCCGACGCTTTCCGGCGGCGAGGCGCAACGCCTGAAGCTGGCCGGTTTCCTTGCCGAAGCCGCACAGGCTGCCCAGGCCGCGGCGCGCAAGCGCGTCAAGCAGGATGTGCCCGCCAACGCCGGCCGCCTGTTCATGTTCGACGAGCCCACCACGGGCCTGCACTTTGACGACATCGCCAAGCTGATGCGGGCGTTCGGCAAGCTACTCGACGCCGGGCATTCGCTGATCGTGATCGAACACAACCTCGACGTGGTACGTGCGGCGGATTGGATCATTGACCTCGGCCCTGAAGGCGGCGACGCCGGCGGCCTGCTGGTCTGCGCCGGCACGCCTGCGCAGGTCAAAGACTGCGCTGCATCGCACACCGGCGCCGCGCTCAAGCAATACGAAGCCAGCGTCGGCAAGCCGGAAGCCATCGAAGGCGTGCCGCTGCAGACGGCACTGGCCGAGCGCCGCGCCAAGCGCGCTGCGCTGGCGGAAGTCCAGGGTGAAAACGTCGTGCGCATCGTCCACGCGCACGAGCACAACTTGAAGGGCCTGAACGTCGACATTCCGCACGGCAAATTCAACGTCGTGACGGGCGTATCGGGTTCGGGCAAGTCGACGCTGGCGTTCGACATCCTGTTCCACGAGGGGCAACGCCGCTATCTTGAATCGCTCAATGCCTATGCACGCTCCATCGTGCAACCGGCGGGGCGGCCGGAAGTCGATGCCGTGTATGGCATTCCGCCCACGGTGGCCATTGAGCAGCGCCTGTCGCGCGGCGGCCGTAAGAGCACGGTGGCGACCACGTCCGAGGTGTGGCACTTCCTGCGGCTGCTGTATGTGAAGCTGGGCGTGCAGCACTGCATCCACGACGGCACGCCGGTGTCGGCGCAAAGCCCGGAGGCGATCTTTGCCCAGCTCATGCGCGACCATCGCGGCCAGCACATCGGCCTGCTCGCGCCGTTGGTCGTGAACCGCAAGGGCGTCTATACCGACCTGGCCAAATGGGCCAAGGCGCGCGGCTATACGCATCTGCGCGTCGACGGCGAATTCCTGAGCGTCGACCCGTGGCCGCGCCTGGACCGCTTCCGCGAGCACACGCTGGAACTGCCTGTGGGCGACATCGTTGTCTCGCCGGAAAACGAAGCCGCGCTGCGTGCGTTGCTGGAGCAGGCGCTGGAATATGGCAAGGGCATCATGCACGTGCTCGCGCCGCTGGATGGCCTGCAGCACGCCATGCACAACGGCGGCACGGCGCACGTCGGCAACGTGAAAGTGTTTTCGACCAAGCGCGCGTGCTCAACCTGCGGCACCAGCTACCCCGAGCTGGATCCGCGCATGTTCTCGTACAACAGCAAGCACGGCTGGTGCCCGAGCTGCGTCGGCACCGGGTTGGCGCTCACGCGCGAACAGCGTGCCGCGTTTGACGACACCGTGCTCGGCGGCGACGATCGCGGCCGCGAGCAGACGCTTCCTTCAGAGGAAGTCGATCCTGAAGGCATGACCGACCTGCCCTGCCCGGACTGCCACGGCACGCGCCTGAACCCGACGGCACGCGCCGTCACCTTTGCCGACAAGCCCATCGTCGACATTGCGCAGTGGACGGTCAGCCAGACCCGCCGCTGGGTCGAGGGCCTGGATCTGACCGGCCGGGATGCCGACATCGCCCGCGATGTGGTGGCCGAGATTCACAGCCGCCTGTCGTTCCTGGAAGAGGTCGGCCTGGGCTACCTGAGCCTGGATCGCGCGGCGCCGAGCCTGTCGGGCGGCGAAGCGCAGCGCATCCGCCTGGCCGCGCAGCTCGGCAGCAACCTGCAAGGCGTGTGCTACGTGCTGGACGAGCCGACCATCGGCCTGCATCCACGCGACAACCAGATCCTGCTGGACGCGCTGCGCAAGCTGGGCGACAAGGGCAACACGCTGGTGGTGGTGGAACACGATGAAGACACGATCCGCCGAGCCGACCACATCATCGACATCGGCCCGGGCGCCGGCAAGCGCGGCGGCACGCTCGTCGCGCAAGGCGGCGTGGCAGACCTGGCAGCCCAGCCTGACTCGCTCACGGGCCGGTTCCTGTCGCAGCCGATCGAGCACCCGCTGCAGCCGCGCCGCCAGGTGGTTGCGCCGCGTGCCGGCAAGCAAGCCGTGCCGGAGCAATGGCTGACGGTGCACGGTGCCAAGCTGCACAACCTGCGCAACGTGACCGCAACGATGCCGCTGTCGCGTCTGGTGGCGATTACGGGCGTTTCCGGCTCGGGCAAATCGACGCTGGCGCGCGATGTGTTGATGACGAATCTGCTCGATGCGGTCGGCCGTTCGGTGCTGTCTTCGCCGGCAACCCGCCGTGCACGCAAGGCCGCGCAGGCTGAGACGCCTGAGGCGAAGATGCCGCGCAAGCTCGACGTCAAACACGACTGGCACGGCTGCGACAGCGTCACCGGCTGGGAAACCATCGACCGCGTGCTGGAAGTCGACCAGACGCCGATCGGCAAGACACCCCGCTCCTGCCCCGCCACGTACATCGGCGTATGGGACACCATCCGCAAGCTCTTTGCCGACACGCTCGAAGCACGGGCACGCGGCTACACGGCCTCGCGCTTCTCGTTCAACACCGGCGACGGCCGCTGCCCCGCCTGCGAAGGCCAGGGCGTGCGCACCATCGCCATGAGCTTCCTGCCGGACGTGAAGGTCGGCTGTGACGTCTGCCACGGTCAGCGCTTCAATGCAGAAACGCTGGCCGTCACCTGGCGCGGCAAGAACATCGGCGATGTGCTGACCATGGAGATCGACGAAGCGGTCGAGTTTTTCGGCGCGATGAACAGCATCGCCCACCCGCTGCAGTTGATGAAGGACGTCGGCCTCGGCTACCTGACGCTCGGCCAGCCCTCGCCCACGCTGTCCGGCGGCGAGGCGCAGCGCATCAAGCTCGTCACCGAACTGTCCAAGGTGCGCGATGACGTGACGCGCCGGGGCCAGAAGGCGCCGCATACGCTGTACGTGCTGGACGAACCGACCGTGGGTCTGCACATGGCCGACGTGGCCAAGCTCATTCGCGTGCTGCATCGCCTGGCGGACGGCGGCCACAGCGTGATCGTGATCGAGCACGACCTCGACGTGATTGCCGAGGCGGACTGGATCCTCGATCTCGGCCCCGAAGGCGGCGACGAAGGGGGCACGATCGTCGCGGCTTGCGGGCCGGAGGCGTTGACGCGCGTGGCGGCCAGCCATACCGGCGCAGCGTTGGTGCCGGTGCTGGCGCGCGGCAAGCAGGTCGATCCGAGCAAGGAAGGCGAGACGGTCTAGCGTGGCGCGCGGCGGTCTCCGCACCGGTGGAGACCGTCGGCGTGGTGCGCAGCTTCATGTGGCGCCAGCAATCCTTTCGCTTTCCTGAGCAAACCCGGACAGAAAGCCTGTCGGAGCTGGGTTTGCCCTAAAGAAGGACGCCGCGCAGCCGTCACATTGTGGAGATTGTGAAGAAAGCGTTTGCGCGCGTCCGACCATGGCCACCTCGTCCACGAGCAACAACTACGTTCCGCCAATCTCCATTCCGGGTATCGGGACGAACATCGACGTCAACACCCTTGTCACGAAGCTGATCCAGGCGGAAAGCAAGGGCATGACGCTGCGGCAGACGCAGCAAAAGGCCTTTCAGACGCAACTGTCGGCAGTCGGCTCGCTCAAAAGCGCGCTGTCGACCTTCCAGACCGCGATGGCGGCCCTGAACAACCCGGACACATTCACCGGCAACAAGGCCAGCGGGCACGACACCTCGATCCTCACGGCCTCGCTGTCCAACACGGCGCCGGCCGGCACGTATCAAGTCAACGTGATGCAGCTTGCGCAGGCGCAGGTACTGTCGGCCGCCGGGCAGACGTCGAGCAAGACGCCCATCGGCGGCGGCACGCCGACCACGCTCACCTTTTCATTCGGCAGCGTCTCGGGCGGCAGCTTTGCAAACGGCAAATACACCGGCGCCACCTTCACGCAGAACGGGAACCAAGCCGGCGGCTCGATCACCATCGACCCGTCGAACAACACGCTCGCCGGCATTCGCGATGCGATCAACAACGCCAACGTGGGTGTCTCGGCCAGCATCGTCAACGACGGCAGCGATTCGCCCTACCGGCTGGTGCTGACGTCCACCGCAGGCGGCGCCAATTCGGAAATGAAGATTGCCGTCTCGGGAGACTCGGCACTGCAATCCCTGCTGAGCCACGACCCCGCCGGCACGCAGAACATGACGGAGGTCGCCACAGGCCGCAACGCGCTTGTCACTGTCAACGGCATCAGCGTGCAAAGCGCCACCAACACACTGACGGATGTGGTGGACGGCACGTCGTTCACGCTCGCCAAGACCGGCAGCACGAACGTGACGGTGGGCAGCGACGCGGGCCAGGCAAGCCAGTCGGTGCTGAACTTCGTCAAGGCGTACAACGCGCTGCGCATCCAGCTCAACGCGTTGACCAAATTCGATACCGCGAACGCCGCCAACAACGGCGCGCTGGCCGGCGACGTCAGCACCAAGGCGATGGTCAACCAGCTGACCGACGTGCTGGGCCAGGGCATCGGCAACGGCGCGTTCCAGTCGCTCGGCAGCATCGGCGTAACGATGGACAAGGAAGGGACGCTGTCGATTGACGACCCCAAGCTGTCCGCGGCCCTGAAGAAATCGCCCAGCCAGGTGGCGGCCCTGTTTGCCGGCACCGGCACGGCAACGGATTCGCTGCTGAAGGTCGCGTCGTTTTCAACGACAACGCAAGCCGGCAGTTATGCCGTCAACGTCACTCAACTGGCGACGCAGGGCTCGCTCAAGGGCTCGGCGGCCGCTAACACGACCATCCAGAGCGGCGTGAACGACAGCCTGTCGGTCACGCTCAGCGGCATCACGACCAACATCAAGGTGCCGGCCGGCAGCTACACCGCGTCGAGCCTGGCCGCGCAGATTCAAAGCCAGGTCAACGCGTCGCCCGACTTGCAGCGAGCCAAGGTGGAAGTCGCCATCGGCACCGATGCCAATGGCGTGCTGACGCTGACCGACAAGCAATACGGCTCGGTATCGACGGTGTCGGTGTCAGGGAATGGCGCCGCGTCGCTGCTGGGCGGCAGCCCAACGGCCACGGCCGGTCGCGATGTGCAAGGCACCATCAACGGCGCTGCCACCACGGGTTCGGGCCAGAACCTGTACGGTGCCAGCGGCTCGGCCGTGGATGGCCTGACGGTGCAAGTGACGGGCGGTGCATTGGGCGACCGCGGCACCGTCACCGTGCAGCGTGGCTACGCGGCGCTGCTGCACACCGTGTCAGGCAACTTGCTGTCGAACAACGGCATGGTGCAGAACGCCAGCGACGCCATCAACAACTCCATCACCTCGCTCGGCAAGGAAATCGATCTGATGCAGAAACAGCTCGATGCCAAGCAGGCGCTGTATTACACACAGTTCAATGCGCTATCGAAGATGGTGGCCAGCATGACGAATACGAGCACTTACCTGACGACGCAGTTGGCGATATTGCAGAAGCAGCGGACGGGGGGCTAAAGGTGCCTTGAGTGCGCCTCCGCTGCAGCCAACCGCTTAGTTACTGCTGCGGCTTCCCCCACAGCGGATTCTTGCTATCGGAACCCAGCACCTGGGCGAGCACTTCTGCATCGCCATCGCTCGCCACCGGAGCACCCTTGCGCGCACGGGCGTTCTTCGCACGCTTGCCGTGTTTCTTTGCGTGCACGACCTTGTTGATTCCGCTTTGCGGGGCATTGCCTGATGCCGGCACGGTGGAGGTGTGCTGGGCGCAGATGCCTGCGGTCATCCAGGCGGTGGTGAGGAGGGCTACGGCGAGTTTGTATTGCAGGTTCATTTGAGAGAGTGAGGTTGTTTTAGGGGTGAATTCACAACGACGTCGCCCAGTCATCTGGAAAGCGCGTCAATGTTGTTCAGGTTGGTGTTGTCATAAATCCGGTCAGCGCCTATGCCTGCAGGGACACCCGTGGAGACCGTTCTCTGACATCCCCCGACAAGACTCTGTGTCTCGAACTGCTCCGCCGCAACGACGCCGCCATCCAAAAATACAACGGAACGTTACGGAGAGATGCTTGCATGTCCCGCGATATCGGCCCCTGAAAGGCCGGAACGCTCACGCTTGCCTCGTGCCAGCGTGCCGGGTCATCCAGCGTCTGCCAGCGCACTGCAAGGGGCACTTGAATGTCTAGCAGCGCGCTGCCCACAAGGCTTGAACGTCGATCGCATGGCGCTTCAAAAACGCGCTCATCGTTGGCACCGATCACCAGAGTCTGACCGTCGATCTCAAGTCTAGCCAAACCTCGCAGGTACTGATCCGACAGCACTGCTGCAAACCAGCTCATTCGCAAACCCTTTCTGAATCGCTACCGTTTGCAGGGCCAGCATCGCGAGGCAAATTCGGCGCGAGCCATTGTTGCATTTCACGATGACAAGCTCTCTCTTAATTTTTCTAATTTTCGAACATAAAAATCTACCACTGGCAACCGCTCAAAGTTATAGCATCAGCATTGAGAAAAAATGCAATCTTCTTATTCCCCTGTTTTCTCGTATAAACCATGGACGACACGCCAGTCCCCTGGGAAATCATTTCATATTCGCCAGTCACTTTTCCATCATATACCTCGGTCCACGTATTCGTAGTCTGATCCGGCATATTCTTGTCAAGAGTTTCACTTATCGACCTATTAAGAACGATGGGGATTGTTTTCTTTGAGTTCCGATACCGAACAAATCCAAACGAAAATTTAGCCGATGCGTCGTAGTAAGTTTTGATTTCGAAATTTACCGATTCTATCCCACCAGACTCAAAACACATGATCTCGCTGGATATATCTGCGTGTGCCACCATGGGTGTCACAAGGATAAAAGCAAAAATAAATTTTTTCACGGGAAAGCTCTATGGTCTCTGCAATTCCAATGATACTGAAATAGTGTGTTGCGTTGGGTAAAATTTCTTCTTCTGATGAGGAGGATTGCCAACCATTACCGGGTTCCCTTGAGCATCAAACACGGGCTCCTTTTGTGTGTTCCGCCTCCATTCGAAGGTTAAGGGAAGCATTTGGTCTGGAAAGACATCATCAAGGAGCGCATTACGCAGGTACAGCACGGCCTGCAACCTCGCATCGAGACCATTTAGGTTCTCAATACTTACATTACCATTCACATCTTTACTTACAACGACGGCATTGTCTTGGCCAACACCAGCATCCATATGACTAAGCATTCCCGCTCGAGTCGCAACGTAGAAACAAGCACTGTCAGCGCAATTGTAGGCATTGTGATCACCCTCGTTGTTGCGCGCAATAAAGACATCGGGATCCCAGCCTAGTCCGGAAAACTGGCCTGTCGTTACAGTTGCCGGAAATTTTCGGAATCTTCCATACGGCAAATAATTTTCGAGATGCGTCAACTGAATTAGGCCGCGCCCATAATAAGGAGTATACGTTTTTGACTCACCATTAATTTCTTTAACAAAATGCAGATTCCCCGTCTCCGGTATTACATGCGCGAAGAAATGCAATAAACGCTGCCGTGATATCGACAAACCATATTTTCTCGTCGCCTGATTGAACGGCAAAACCCACGCAATAGAACGCGCATGAGCAACATTCCATGTGGTTGAGTGAGGGACGAACTGTGTTCCAGTCAGATGAAGCAATCTGCGTGGAAAACATCTTGCCATCTCATCGGCATTCAACCACCCGCACCTTCTAAATATTCGAACGAATTCACGCGGATCGAATCGCCAATGCGCATTCGGCAGTGGTTGCCCTCCAGACGGTTGTCCCTGCGCGTCATATTGCGGCACTTGCAAATTCGCTTGCTGCCAAAAAGCGAGAGCCTCGATATGAGCGCGCAGCGCCTGAAATTGTTCTTCCGTCATCGGTTCGGGATTGGTTGGGCTGGCTTGCTTCAACCAGCCCCACCTTGCCTCAATCGTGGCAGCCTCCCACTCCGTCGGAAACTTGCAAATCAGCTTCTTGAGCAAAGCTTTTACTTCGGGGCTATCTAACCTCGTGTGTGCTTCCTCTGCTGTAATGGTGTCGTCATGGTCCCCATCCAACTCGCGAAGAATTGCCGGATCGCTACATAGACTGTCACCGCCTTGTGCGTCCTCGACAAGGCGCCACCCCCTCCAGTGAGGGAAGTCCGCATCGCTAAACTTGCGCACACCTTGGGCATTAAGGTTTACCCATCCGGTGCCGGTCGGCGTTCGAATTTTCCTCCAGTGTGGAACGTCTGTAGGGCTCAATGCGTCAGGACCTATTACTCGACCGAAACGCAGCAATTCGTACACAGCACTGGGACTTGGACGAGCATTCGCTGGATACGCATCACAGATTTGAGTCGCGTCACGCTTACGGTTGTACTCGGCTTCAGCTTCTGTGACCGCATCGCCTAAAGGGAGCCCCGTCAATCGATAAGTGGTTACATATGCGTGCCCACGCGCTCCTTGCGCGCCATCTCCTTCTGCATACCGCACACCAACAAAGACCTCTTCCCCGAGTGGCGTTCCTCCTGGGGGTGAAGGTTGATTCAATGGCGGGTGTTGCGGAAAAACCTGTGTGTCAGCAGCGAGATGAAAATAAAGTTCGCCGAATATAGCGTCGCTACGGCCATCTCCGGCTAATGGAACGTCCCCGCTAACACGGCCGATGAGCTGTCGCAGATTGGTATCGTCGCAGACGATCTCAAAGTGAATCTGATTCGGGCGTCCACCGATATAGCCCGCTTGCCCAAGTTCGTCCTTACGATAGATTCGACGGCCCTGCTGTACCGTACTACGTACCGTATGCAGGTGCATATAGATGGAAAAAAAGACAACTCGTGTAGGCGCGTTTCCCGTAGTGGCCACCCCGATTTCCGTTTCGTGTCTGATGACAACTACCCCGTCACTAGTCCTACCGCGATAGTTGAGAGGTGCGTTTTCCTCTGGCGGGGCGGGCGGCTCAGCGGATCCGCGGCGATAGACGACAGTGCCATCGGCGATTGCGCGAACGAGTTCCACGCCACTATTGCCTCGCGGCGGCGCCGTCAGGTGCAAGCCCCCATGCCATCCCAAGTTGTAGCTAACTGGATATGCACCGTTTCCGGGCTCGCCCCCGGGCATTGCTGCTTCAAGCCATTGGTCTTCAGTCTGGTCGGCGGCTCTCGGCGGAAGAAATGGCGGACTAATAAGCATCTTGCAAAACTCGATTCAAACAGAGAACGGATAGCGCTTTTTGGTCGAAAGCGGCGTCTGCGGAAACAACGGCAAGTCTCGATCTGTGCGAGTCGGCCTCTGAAACGTCCGCTGCGCCGCCTTATACGTAATCGCCCCAGCACACTCCACGGTGATATTCCCACCTTCCAGCGTGATCGACGCCCCGCCCGCCGTGGCGATGCGGATGCGCTTGGCGGCGGCAAAATCCACATTCATATTGGCCGACACCAGCTTCAGGTCCTGCTTGGCCATCAGCTTGAGCACGTCGTGCTGGGCTTGCACGTCGATGTTGTCTTGCCCTGCGGTGAGCTGCAGGCCGATGTTGTTATCACCCGCCTTCGACAAACCGGCAGCCACGCCAATCGCCTGGCCGGCATGCATGCGCGCCTGTTTGCCGATGGCGAGGTTGGTGTCTTGGCCGCTGCCCAGCGCGATGCTTTCGCCGTTGGCGAGCTGCAGGTCTTGCCCCGCCACCATGACGAGGCCCGCGCGGCCCGCCAGGTGGGCAATGGCCTCGCTCTGATGCGGCACCTTGCCTTGCGTGACAGTGTTGCCGGCGCTGGCGTCTTGCTTGGCGGCGTCGAGCGCCTTGCCGTCGACCATGCCGGCCACCGCCTTGGCTTGCCTGGCCAGCGGAGCGTCGTCGTTCTTGGCGGTGTCGAGCGCGGCGGTCTGATGCGTGACCGCGCCTTGGCCGAGCGATGACGTCAATTCCTTGGCTTGCTTGATCAGCGCAATGCCGGCAGCGTTGTCGCCGGTGGGCACGGCTTTGCCGCTGCTGGCGTCGCGGTAGGTGGTCAGCAGCAGACCGGCTTGGCCGCGCACGGCGGCGTGGCCATCGGTGCGCAACTCGAAGCCCTGGCCGCGGAAACTGCCGCGCCGGTTGTCTTGCTGATGGACGAGATGGCCGAGGTTGAGCTGGCTGAATTGCTGCGTGGTGGCGAGCTGCGTGCGCAGCTGTCCATCGCTGTCGTCAAAGACGAGTTGGTTGTAACCGCTGCCGCCGTGTTCCGCGCTCTTGAAGCCTGTGTGAGCAGCCGCGTTGCGGTGGCCTTCGGCCTCGGTGCCCATGCCATGCCAGGCGGGGCTGTGGCCGCCAGCCAGGTTGCCTTGCGCACTCGCGGCGCTGTCGCTGCCTTGCTTGTAGAGGGCCGTGCTGTCGCTTTGGTCGGATGCGCCCTGCCCGCCCGGCGTTGGCGCGATGCCTGCCTCGCCCTGGCCGTTGTACAGCGAGCCGACCACGATGGGCTGGTCGATGTCGTCTTCGCTGAACTTGACGAGCACTTCCTGCCCAATGCGCGGCAGCCATTGCCAGCCCATACCGGAACCGGCCTGCCGCTGCGCAACACGCACCCAGCGGCTGCTGCGGTCATCCGCGCGCTCGCCTTGTTGCCACGGAAAGCGCACGCGGATTTCACCTGCGGGGCTGGCATGGTGCTCGCCGTCTCCGCCGGCTTGGGTCTGGCCGTCCGGGCCGACCACGATGGCGCTGTGCACGCCTTGCGCGGTGGGGGCGGCGTACAGCCGGCCGCAGTCCGGTTCTGTCACGGCGGGGCGCCAGGGCCGGCGTGCGTCGCTCGCGCGGAACAGGCCAGCGTAGCCGTGCGTCCGTGCGGCCTTGAGCAGATCGTCGGTCGGCGTGTTGCGCTCGACGGGGCCTTCTGCTTCCTGGAAACCAAAAACGCCCGGGCCGGATTCCGGCGCGCTGGGCGGCGTATCGAATTCCAGCGCGGCGTCGAGCCCGCCCAAACGCTGGCTGAGCGCATTGTGCGTATCGACGGTCAGGTTGTTGATGCCGCAGTGCTCGACCAGATCCATCAACAACGGATAGGCGCCTTCCACGTCCTGCGGCAGGTGCGGGCAATCCACCACCTGGAGGCGTGTGCCGCTGCGCAACGTGCGGACCGTGCCACGCCCGGAAAACAGCAGCGCGCGAGCCTCCAGGCTTTCCATGACCTGCTCGGCAATGCGCTGGGCATTGGCGGAATCCGGTGCAAGCGATGGGCTGATCGACAGATACGCATCCGGGCTGCCCGCGCTGGTGGCGAAGCGGGCAGGCGCATGGGCTCGAGCGTTCTGCTTGCCTTCCGGGTCCCACGCGGCCACCGCGACGCCGCCTACCGTTGTGCGGCTGTGGCAGGCGAGTTGCTGGATGGCGTCGCGCTCTTCCAGGCTGTGTGCGCGGTGGAAACGGATACCGCCCGCCGATGCGGACTCCGCATCTTCCGGCAGCTGCGTGCTGTCGGCAAAAATCACCAGCGTGTGGCCGCCGTGCGCCTGGTCGTCTTCCACCGTGGTGAAGCCGAGCCCCGCTTCGGCCAGCAGGCGCGTGACGAAGTGGTAGTCGGTCTCGCGAAACTGGGCGATGTGCGCGCGTGTACCGAAATCGCTCATGCGTGCTTCGGCACCGGCCGCGTAGCGCCACGAGGCGTACGGCTCGTACGGCGACAGCATCTGCTCAATGATGTCCGCGAGCGGCCGGTTCTGGAACACCTGGCTGTGGCGCTGCTGCGTGGTCAGCCAGAACCACGGCACCACCGTCAAGCGATAGCGCGTGAGGCTGCCGTCCGCGCCGAGCTTCTCGGCCAGGCGAATCAAGCCCGAGCGCTTGGTCTGCGTGCCATCGGCCAGCGTCGTGACCAGCGTGACCCGCTGGCCCAGCAATGATTTCAGTGCGATGCGCGCATTGGCGCTCACGGCCACCACGCGCCACTCAAACAGCTCGGACAGCGCCTCGCGACCGAGCCAGGCTTCCACCGCAAGGTCCGCAAGCGGCCCTTCGCCTTCGAGCGTATAGAGGCGGCGCGTGGGTGCGAAGAGGTTCTGAAGAAGGGTCGTGGCGTCCATTCGCTGTCCGGTGCTGCAACGCGTGGCGTATCACGGACGATTTTCGTGAGACCCGCGCGGGCATTTACGAGGCAGCGCAATGTCGAGCATCGCACTTGCCTCCGCTCAATTACCCGATTGTAAAAACGACCAACCGGATAGCCGGGCGGCTATTGCCCTTTGTAAGTGGGTGAATTGGCGGCCTTATTGGCAGCATTCTGTGGCGCAAGCAATGCGGCCAGCAGATCGGCATCAGGATCATCGGGCGCCAAAGTGCCTTTTCGGTTCTTGGCGGTTTTGGCAGTGGATTGCGCCTTGGGCTTTGTTGGCTGCTGCAACGCCTTAAATGGTGTATTCGTCGATTTGGCGACCAGCTTGGCGGTTGCCGTCTTGCCTTCGTCGGTATTGGCCGGGGTGCCTGAGGACCTTGCCGCCAGGGTGTGCGTGGCCGGCGCCTCGGCATGCGCTTCCTTGGCGGGCACGCTTGCAACCGGCGCCTTGACGCTCTTCTCGGTGGCGTGGTCTTCGCCCGCCGGAACATTGACGATGGTGGCTGCCTGCACTTCCGCCACGGGTTCGCTCGCGGAGGCAACAGGCGCCGCAGCGGCCGTCTGAGTAGCCTCCGCAGCCGCCGCTTGCGTGGCTGCGGCCGGTTGAGCGGCCGCTGGCGCAGCTTGCTCAGCCACCTGTGCGGGCGCAGGTTCGCCGCTTGGGTTCAGCATGATCCAGGCCCCGACACCGGCGGCCAGTACGACAACTGCCGCCGCAACGCCGTAGCGCCGCCCCGACTTTTTCGGTGCCTTGCCGTTGGCCGCAACGCGGCCCTCCAGGCTCGCCAGGATGCGCGTATGCCCGGCCTCATCGGTCTCGGATTCAGAATTGAAGAGCGTTGGGGGCCCTTCTTGTTTCAAATCGCCGTTATTACTCATCACGGGTCCAGAATTGAAATAGAATGCGCGGCGAACGTATGGATTACAAACAAGCGCCGATTCCGGTGGTGGCTGCTGATTCTAAGTCTGGCCTTGCCGAAAGACAAATGATTGGCGCAGATTGCAGTATTTTCTTTATCGTTCCTTAATATTTATGTGTAGCGGGCGCTGGATTATTACCGTTTATTAATAATTTAGCGTTGTAAATACAGATATAAATCTGGATGAATTGACGTAGGCGCGCACGCTCCGCAGGTGAGTATGGTTTTTCTCGCTCTTGTTCTCTACTTCGTTGCCATGGTGGTGGTGGCTGCCGTGCTGCTGCTGCCGTCGGTACGGCAGCGCTGCGCGGCGTTGCTGCGTGCGCAGTGGCAGCGCGTGAGCACAGGGGCGGCGGTGGTGGGCGCGCGCTCCGCAGGGTCGTTGCGCGAGTCGGTAGACAACGCAACGTCGGGCGTATCGGCGTTCAAGCAGTTCGTGGTACGGCGGCGGATGCTGTTGCTCGGTGCGCTGGGTGTGCTGTCGGTGCCACCCATGCTGGCGCTGGCGCTGCGTGAGCAGCAGTCGTTCGAGTTCGATGATGACCAGGTGCGCGAGCCGGATCCGCACATCTCGGCGCTGCTCAATGGCGAACGGCTGATCCCGCCGCCGCCCTTGCCGCCCGAGGTGTTCACCACGCGTGAAGTCGAGCAGATCCGCCCGGCCATCCGCGATGCGAGCCGCGACTGGAACCTGCTCGATGCGGATTTCCGTCAGCGTCTGCTGCTGGTCTACAAGATCATGCGCGACGAACACGGTTACGAAATGGCGCTGCTCGAAGGCTACCGAAGCCCCGAGCGGCAAGTGAAGCTGGCGGCGATGGGCAGCAATGTCACGCAGGCCACGGCGTTCCAGAGCTATCACCAGTACGGCTTGGCGGCGGATAACGCGTTCTTCCGCGACGGCAAGCTGGTCATCAGCGAGAAAGACCCGTGGGCGATGCGCGGCTACGAACTGTACGGGCAGACGGCTGAGTCGGTCGGCCTCGTGTGGGGCGGCCGCTGGAAGATGATGGACCTGGGCCACGTCGAACTGCGCCGCAAGGGCGTGCTCGGCAAACAGCCCGCACCAAGGCAATGACGATAGGACACATGGGGAGCATGCAATGACACGGCCCTTCATCCTGCTGGGTGACAAGACGGACCACGGCGGCGTGGTGATCACCGCGTCGGGCAACACCAGCACCGGCGGCAAGGGCATCGCCTGCGTGGGCGACAAGGTGACGTGCCCGAAGAGGGGCCACGGCGGCACGACCGTGATCTTGACGGGCGACCCGAACGTCATCATCGACGGCAAGCAGGCGGCGCGCCACGGCGACAAAACCGCCTGCGGCGCCACGCTCCTGTCCAGCCAGGGCAACACCGGCAGCATCTGAACGGGCACGACATGGTTGCAAGACTCTTCCGGTCCGGGCTGACGCTGCTGGCTGTCTTCGTGGTGGTGTGGATTGCCGTCATCGTGTGGTGGCAGTCCGCCAACCGCATGCCCACCACCGCCGACATCCTGACCTACCTGCTGTTGCTGCCGGTCGGCATGATCGTCGGCTATTGGGTCATCAAGCGTGCGCTGGACGGCATCCGCTCCAATGTGGTCGCGGGCCGCGAGCTGGCGGCGGCCACCCCGGCCGCAACAGGCACCGACGCCAAAACCGCCGACCCGCAAGACGCCACGCGCCAATGGCGCGCCGTGCTGCTCGCCAGCGCCCTGCGTGCGCCGGCCGGCGGCGATGCCGCTTCAGTGGTCGAGGCCGTGCAAGCCAATACGCAACCCGGGTTGACCGATGTGCAAGGCTTCGGCCAGCCGATCT
Source organism: Ralstonia pickettii (assembly GCF_016466415.2). Taxonomy (NCBI): domain Bacteria; kingdom Pseudomonadati; phylum Pseudomonadota; class Betaproteobacteria; order Burkholderiales; family Burkholderiaceae; genus Ralstonia; species Ralstonia pickettii. The sequence continues at coordinate 1,221,331 of NZ_CP066772.2, forward strand.
TTGCCGCGCAAGTGGAAGGCATCGACATCGAAGACCTGCGTGCCGAACTGGCTGAGCAACATCCCGATGTCGACTGGCTGGATGAACGCCTGCGCGCCCTTTCGCTGGCGGGCCAGGTGGCCGAAGAACTCGCGGCACACGCCGTTGCGCACGCCCCGGAAACGACCGAGCCGGAAACCACGCGCCTGATCATCACCGCACTGCTCCCCCGCGAGTGGACGCCGCAGCATCAAGCCGCCGCTGATGGCTGGCTGCGCCGGCGCATCGCGTTGATCTGGCCGGCAGACCGTTTGACGCTGGAGCCCATCACCGCGAAGGGCGATGCCGATGCGCTGCTGTTGCTCGATCGCGCCACGCAAAGCGTCAACCGCGCCAGCGACGAGCGCGTGCTGCGCATGGTGGTGGTGGCGGATTCGCTGGTGGGCCCCAGCGCGGTCGAACAACTGATGCAGCACGAGCAGTTGTTCGAAGCCAATCGGCAGCATGGCCGCGTGCCGGGCGAAGCCGCTGCGGGCGTGCTGCTGTGCGCGCCGGCGATGGCGCAGAGCCTGCTGCCACCCGCGCTGGACGGCGACGCCGCGGCAACGGAGGCGTTCACGATCACGCGCGCCGGCGTGGCGCGGCTGGAATCGCCAACGCCCGATCGCGGTCAGCCGCAATTGCAGGCGCTGGGCGACGCCGTGGGCCACGTACTCGACACCTTGGCCGCCGCACCGGTCAAGGCCAAGCAGGACGCGGCACCCGCCGAGAAGGCCGAAACCGCGGAGGGCGATTCGCCTGCCGAACCCATCACCGTTGCCGGCGTCGTTTCAGACACCGGCATGCATCCCGTACGCACCGTCGAGGTGGCTCGCGTGTTTTCCGAACGTTTCCCCGCGCTGGACCTTGCCGCAGATCTGCTGCCCGTCGGCACGCCCTGCGGCTATGTGGGCGCTGCGGGGCCGCTGCTGTCGGTGGTGGTGGCGCACCAGTTGAGCCAGCAGACCGGCAAGCCGGTGCTGGCGATTACCGCCAACGACATCCAGCAGCGCGGCGCCATTGCGGTGGTGCCCAGCCTGACCTGACCTTGTTCCAGATTTCGAGTTTGATTCCGATTCCGTCTGTTCCCGAGCCGAAGGCAACATGCAACGCTTCCTGAACTTCCTGACCAACTCACGCACGCTATCCATTCTTGGCGTGATCGTGCTGACCATCTTCCTGCTGCTGATGGCGCAGACCTTCGAGGTTGGCCTGGTCTGGGTCGGCATCGCGCTGGGTGTGCTGCTCGCCTTGTGGCTGCTGACGTATCTGTGGAAGCGCTGGCGTGCGCGTCAGGCCAGCAACAAGCTCGAAGGCGTGCTGGAACAGGCCACCGCCGACAAGACCGCCACACCAGACAAGCGCGAAGAAGTGGAAGCCCTGCGCGTGCGCTTGGCAGAAGCCGTCAAGACCATCAAACGCTCCAAGCTCGGGCAGATGTCGGGCAGCGCGGCGCTGTACGAGCTGCCCTGGTACATCGTGATCGGCAACCCGGCGGCGGGCAAAAGCACGGCCGTGCTCAATTCCGGCCTGCAGTTTCCGTTTGCCGACAAGGGCGGCGCGGTCATCCAGGGCATCGGCGGCACGCGTAACTGCGACTGGTTCTTCACCACCGAAGGCATCCTGCTCGACACGGCCGGCCGTTATTCGGTGCACGAAGAAGACCGCCGCGAGTGGCTCGGCTTTCTGGACCTGCTCAAGCGCTATCGCCCCAAGGCGCCCATCAACGGCATCGTCGTGACGGTGAGCGTGTCGGAACTCACGCAAAACCGCCCCGAATTCGCCATCAACCTGGCCAAGAACCTGCGCCAGCGCGTTCAGGAACTGACGGAACGCCTGGAAGTGTTTGCGCCGGTGTACGTGATGTTCACGAAGGCCGACCTGATCACCGGCTTTACCGAATTCTTTGGAGACAGCGAGAAGCAGGAGCGTGACCGCGTTTGGGGCGCCACTCTGCCCTTCGAGCCGGATTCAAAGCCCGACGTGGCGGCCGTGTTCGACCAGCGCTTTGACGAGCTGTGCGACGGGCTGAAGGAGATCAGCGTTGCGCAAATTGCGCTGCACCGGAACAACAAGCTCTCGCCGGGGCTGCTGAGCTTCCCGCTGGAGTTTGCGTCGATCAAGCCGACGCTGCGCGCGTTCCTGATGACGCTGTTCGATGAGAACCCGTTCCAGTACAAGCCGGTGTTCCGCGGCTTCTACTTCACCAGCGCGCTGCAGGAAGGTGCCACCAATAGCGTGTCGGCCGAGCGCATTGCGCGCCGCTTTGGCCTGTCGATGGACGGTGCCGCACGCCCGCGCGAGGTGTTCTCCAAGAACGGCTTCTTCCTTCGCGACCTGTTCTCGAAGGTGATCTTTGCCGACAAGCAGACGGTGCGGCAATTCGCCAGCCCCGCCAAGACGCGCCTGCGCATCGCCACCTTCTTTGCGCTGGTGCTCGCGCTGGGTGTGATGCTCGGCGGTTGGACGTGGTCGTACATGGGCAATCGCACCCTCACTGCCAACGTGCAGGCCGACCTCGACAAGATCGTGAAGATGCAGCAGAACCGGGTAGACCTCCAGGCTCGCCTGGAGGCACTCGACATCCTGCAAGACCGGATCGAGCAGCTCGACCGGTATCGCAACGACCACCCGCTGGCGCTGTCGCTCGGCCTGTACCAGGGCGACACGCTGCAGCACAAGCTGCTCGACGAGTACTACAACGGCCTGCGTCAGGTCATGCTCAAGCCCGTGGGGGGCGCGATCGAAACCTTCCTGGCAGAAGTCAACGCGCATCCGGATCAGTTAGCACCGATGGTGCGCCCGCCGGAAACCGGCGCTGTGATGACCACGTCCGTGACGACGGCCACCGCCACCGTGGGCGGTGCTTCGGGTGCCTCGGGTGCCGCGGCCAACGCGCCTGCCGCGCCAAACCAGGCCACGGCATCGACCGGTGCCAAGCGCTACACCGACGCCTCCCCCACCAACGTGGAAGACGGCTACAACGCGCTCAAGACCTACCTGATGCTGTCGGACAAGCGCCACGTGGAAGTCGCGCACTTGACCGATCAGATCACGCGATTCTGGCGCGGCTGGCTGGAAGACAACCGGCGCAACATGCCGCGCGAGCAGATGATCCGCTCGGCGGAGCGCAACCTGTCGTTCTTCCTGGCCCGCGTGAACGACGACAACTGGCCGCTGCTGGAAGGCAACCTCTCGCTGGTCGACCAGACGCGTGAGAACCTGCGCCGCGTGGTGCGCGGCATGCCCGCACGCGAACGTGCGTACGCCGAGATCAAGGCCCGCGCCTCCACGCGCTACGCCCCGATGACGGTCGCACGCATCGTCGGCGATACCGGTGCCGGCCTGGTTGCGGGCAGCTACGCCGTGCCCGGCACGTTCACCAAGGAAGCGTGGCTGGGCTACGTGCAGCCCGCCATCAAGGAAGCGGCCAACAAGGAACTGCAGACCAAGGACTGGGTGCTGAACGTTGCCGCGCGCGACGACCTCACGCTGGAAGGCAGCCCCGAGCAGATCCAGAAGGCGCTGGTCACGATGTACAAGACCGAATACGCGCGCGAATGGCAACGCTTCATGCAAGGCGTGGCGATCCAGGATTTCTCCAGCTTCGATCAGGCCGTCACCGGCATGAACTTGCTGGGCGATCCAACCAACTCGCCGATCCGCAAGGTGCTCGACACCGCATACGAGCAGACGTCGTGGGACAACCCGTCGATGTTCAACGCCGGCCTGAAGCAGGCCAAGTCCGGCGTGCTGGGATGGTTCAAGCAGCTGTTTGCGCGCCAGACGCCGTCGCAGGTGAACGTCAACCTGGACGTGGGCGGCAATGCCGATGCCGGCGCTATTCCGATGGGCCCGGTGGGCAAGGAATTTTCGGGGCTGGCACGCGTGGTAGTCATGCGCGACGACAAGTCGCTGCTGCGCGGCTACATGGATTCACTCTCCAAGGTGCGCACGCGCTTCAACCAGATCAAGAATCAGGGCGACCCGGGGCCGGGTGCGCGCCAGCTGATGCAGCAGACACTGGACGGCAACGGGTCGGAACTGGCCGACACGCTCAAGTACGTGGATGAGCAGATGCTGACCGGCATGACCGACAGCGAGCGCGCGACGCTGCGTCCGCTGCTGGTGCGTCCGCTGCTGCAGTCGTACGCGGTGGCGATCCGCCCGGCCACGACGGAAGTGAACAAGGTCTGGAACGCCCAGGTGTATCAGCCGTTCGCCACCACGCTGGCAGACAAGTATCCGTTTGCACCCAACGCCAAGATCGAGGCCAGCGCGGCTGAGATCGGCCAGGTGTTCGGCCCGGACGGCGCAATCGCCAAGTTCGCCAGCACGACGATCGGTCCGCTGTCGGTGCGCCGTGGCGACATGATCGCCTCCCGCACGTGGGGCGACCTGGGCATTGCGTTTGTGCCCGAGTTCACCACGGGCTTCACACGCTGGATCGCGCCGCTCACGGGTGGCGCCGCCGGTGGTGCTGGCGGTGCCGCAGCCGCAGCGCCGCAGACGGTGTTCCAGATCCTGCCGGTGCCGTCGCAAGGCGCCACCGAATACACGATCGAGATCGACGGGCAGCAACTGCGCTATCGCAACACGCCGCCGCAGTGGGCCAACTTCGTGTGGCCGAATCCGCAAGGCACCCCGGGTGCGCGCGTGACGGCCACCACGTTTGACGGCCGCACGGTGGAGCTGCTCAACGAGCCCGGCCGCTTCGGCCTGGAGCGCCTGATTGCGACGGCGCAACGCAAGCGTCGTCCGGACGGCGCATTCGATTTGTCCTGGACGAAGGACAACCTGACCGTATCGATCAGCCTGCGCATCATCAGCAGCCCGCAGGCCGGTGGCACGACGGCATCGGATTCGCCGCAGGGCCAAGGCCTGCGCGGCTTGCGCCTGCCGACGTCGATTGCCGATGCATCGGCACCGCAGAACACCCTGACGCCGCCTGCTCCGGCAGCGCCCGCAGGCACGGCGCCTGCCGCGCAAGCGGCCGCGTCTACACAGGCCGCACGCCACAACATCACGGAAGAGCAAGGAGGGACGGCGCAATGAGCCAGACCCAGTTGCAGCTTTCGTACTTCGGCAAGCTTCCGTCTCGCGGTGACTTCGTCAAGAGCGCCAACAACGTCCAGCTGCTCGACACGCTGGACCGCTGGCTGGCGCAAGGCATGGAATTGCTGGCCGAAGCCCCGGACTGGAAGTCGACCTATGACAGTTGGAAGCCGGTGCAGTTTGCGTTTCTCGGCTCGCAGAGCAAGCTCGCCATTGCGGGCACGCTCATGGCCAGCAGCGATCTGTCGTCGCGCCGCTTTCCGTTCCTGACGGCAGCGGCCATGGAGGTCGAGCGCCCGATCAACTTCATCGCGCGCAGCCCGATTGCGCTCGCTCGCCTGTGGACGCGGGCCGGCCAGCAGATGCTCTCGCTCGGCACCGCCACCGACGCCACTGAAGGCCTGCGCCTGCTGGCCGAAGGGCAGCACGGCGTGGAGACTGGCACGGGCGGCACCAGCACGCAGTCGCACGACGCGAGCTTTTCGGATTTCATCGACTTCCAGACCGTTGCCGGCCTCGAGCAGATGCTGCGCTCGGAAGGCCACAACATCCGTCTGCGCCGCACCCTGCTCGCGCTCGGCACGCTGCTCCAACCTGTGATGGCCAATGGCTCGTCGCGGCTTGAGAAAGGGCTCACGCTACCGCTGCCGGCAGACCCGCTCTATCGCAGCCTGGTCGCGAGTTTCTGGCTGGAGCTGGTGTCGCGCTTCCTGCAGCGGGCGGACTTCGAACTGTCGCTGTTCCTGGGCGATATCAATGGCGCCGAGCGGTTGGTCATCGGCTTCAACGGCGCCTCGTCACGCACGTTGCACAGTGTGATGTCCCCACTGGCGTATGCCGAACAGAACATCAACATCGACGATCCGGAATGGGTCGACCAGCACGTCAGCGGAGATTACGGCTTGGCCAAGTTCGTGAGTTACCTGGATCAACCGCAGCTGTCGCTGCGCGTGGCGGTCGATACCTTCCGCGAAGTCTTCATCGGAGAATGAACATGGGTCTGGATGCAATCAAGCGCGGCTTCCGGCCTGCAACACTGGTGACGAACGCCGCCATGCTGGCCTGCCTGGCAAGTGCCCTGCCCGCGCATGCCGCAGCGGGCGATGCCGCGCCTGTGCCTGGCCAGGTCGTGGCCGGCGGCATGGTGCCGGACGAAGCCACCAAGGCGACCGTGCTGGCCAAGCTGCGCGAGTTGTACGGCAGCGCCAACGTGGTCGACCAGATCGAAGTGGGCAACGTGGTGTCGCCGCCCAACTGGTCGGCCAATGTGCAGAAGATCCTGTCGCCGGCCATCAAGCAGGTGAACCGCGGGCAGCTCAACATCGACGGCACGCAGGTCTCCCTGCATGGCGACGTCGGCAACGAGGCGCAACGCCAACAGCTGACGAGCGACATGGCGACGGCGCTCGGCCAGAGCTACACGATCAAGAACGGGCTGCGCGTGGCGGCGGTGTCCGAGCAAGGGCTGCTGGACCAGACGCTGGCCAACCGCATCATCGAGTTCGAAACCGGTAGCGCCACGCTCACGCCCAAGGGCCGCGCGATTCTGGATGAAATGGCCGCCGTGCTGCCGCGCCTGAACGGCCGCAAGATCGAAATCGTCGGCCACACCGACAACTCCGGCAGCCGCGCGTTGAACCTCAACCTGAGCCAGGCGCGCGCCGAGACGGTCAAGAACTACCTGATCGCCAAGGGCGCCGAGCAAGGCACGCTGACCGCGATGGGCGTGGGGCCGGATCAGCCCGTGGCGGCCAACAACACCGATGAAGGCCGCTCGCGGAATCGGCGGATCGAGTTTCGGGCGAGCAAGTGACGCAGAAAGATCCGGCAGCGCCGACCGACGCAGATCGCCAGGCCTGCCTGCTTCGGCTGAGCCAATACTCGCCCGATGCGCCTGACGCGCCGGTCCCTTACAGCCAACGTCTGGCGGAGACTGAAGGGTGGTCGCGTTTATATACGCTGACCGTCATCGAGGAATACAAGCGCTTCGCGTATCTGGCGGTCTTTGCTGGGCACCCCGTCACACCTTCCGAATCCATCGATGCCGCCTGGCATCTCCATCTGCAATATTCGAAAGAGTATTGGACGGTGTTCTGCGGCGAAGTACTGCGCGCGCCGCTGCATCATGCGCCTGGGATTGGCGCGCCGGACGAAGACGACGCCTACGCGCAGCATTACGCGCAAACACTGGAAAGCTATCGGCGCACGTTCGGCGAGGAGCCGCCGGCCGATGTCTGGCCGCGGCCGGAGCAGCCCGAGGCTGCCCAGGCGTCGGAAACCATCGTCCCCACACGGCATGCGCCGGATCCGGTCATGCCGCCGCCCGCATCCACAGCGCGCTCATTCATGCCATCCGTATGGCTTGTGATCGGCGTCAGCCTCATCGCAATCACCACGAATGTCGCCTCGGATGTTCATGTGCTGAGCTATTCAGGGCCACGCTTTCTCGCGTTCTATCTGAGTGTGTGCGTGATGGCGTGTCTGCTGATCCGGGGCCTGCATCGCGCTGCCTACAGCCGGAACCCCTGGGGGGCCGCGGGTGGCAGCGTACCGCGTCAGCTGACACCTGCCGAAGCCGCGCTGATCGCCGGCGATGCGACGCGAATGGCGCAGGTTGCGGCCTTGACGTTGCTGGATGCAGGAGCGATCCGCATCGTCCCTCCAGCAAAGAAAAAACGAGACTGCGACACCTACGTGGTCGCGAACCAGGACCGCCCCCCAGAGCGCGACGTCAACGCATGGACATGGCTCGCCCGGCAAACGCAGCAGCGCTCGCCATGGCCGAACTTCCGGGATCGGCTCGTCGACGACGCACCCGATATGACAGACCGGCTACGCAGCGAGGGATGGATGTGGACCCGCGGCGCGATGCGCGGAACGACGCTCGCAGCCTGGGCCATTGTGCTGGCGACGCTGTGGCTCGGTGTGATGAAGGTCTCTGTGGGCTTGTCGCGAGGGCGCCCGGTGATGTGGCTGCTGATGGAGATGGCGCTGTTTGGAATCGTCTACTGGTGGGTGACGGCGCGGCTGATCGGCGTGGGCCGTGCCGGCCCCACCGCGGGGGCCAACGCGGCGCTCGATGTTTATCGGCAGCGCGGCCAGCAGGGGCCACGTTCAGGTTTGTCGACGCACGATCTACTGTGGTTGACTGCGTTTGGCGGCACCAGCGTGCTGGCCAACACAGCATGGGCCGGATACCGATCGATGATGGGACCACCCGCCGGCGCCAGTTCCGGCGGCTCCGGAGGCGACACGTCGAGCAACTGCAGCTCAAGCAGCAATGGCTCCAGCAGCTGCAGCTCGAGTAGCTGCGGATCCAGCGGCTGCGGTGGTTGTTCGAGCAGTTAGCCGGCTCAGCTGGCGCTTTCCGAGGGCGGATCGCCCAGGCCCAGCAGCTCCTCGATCTGCGACAGCGTCGCATCGTCCTTGACCACCGTGCGCAGCCAGGCGTGCAGCGGCATGTCGCCCCACTTTGCAGCACGTGCGGCGAGGTAGGCAACGGGGCTGTGCGGCTCGGTCTGGCGGAAGAACTCAGCCACATCGCGCAGCTGGTTCAACGCCTGGGCGCGCGTGCGGATGGGGCCGGAAACTACCGTCTCGATGACGGTGCCGGGGGCAGACTGCGCCGTCTGTTGAGGAACACCCTTCGCTTCCACGGCGGTTGGCTTGGGCTCCGGCTTGCCACCGAAGCGCTCCACCAACGCGCGCACCGCTTGCAAGGCTTCGCGCGCGGGGCGGAAACTCGGCGCGTGGTCCCCTGCCCGTGCATCCAGAACGGATTCCAACCGCAACAGCGCGGCGCCACAGCCAACCACATCATCGTGCAGCGTCTTGTAGAAGGCAGGCGGCGTGGCGCGCCGTGCGGATTCAAACTGCTCCAGCGTGATTTTTCCGCGCGACAGCTCGTCGGCCTGTTCCGGATCGCGGCGGATGGCTTCGACCAGGCTGGTCGCGACTTCCCAATCGATCAAGCTATAGCCGCCCTTGCCCGCCTCCACCAGCGGCACCTCGCGAATGAGCTGGCTCGAACGCGTGGCAAGCCAGGCCATGCTGCCCGTGCGCGCTTCAGGATCGTCGGCTTCCGGCAGCGGATAGAGGTGCTCCCAGAACTGCTCGCACAATCCGGCGATCAATTCGTAGCCCTCGCGCAGGCCGGCAAAGCCACACTCCTTCGACAACGCCTCGGCCAACCATGCGGCCAGGCGCAGATCCTTCGTGCGGTTCTGCAGCAGCGACGTGCTTTCGGCGATGACGGCGCGCCAATCCGCTTCCTTGATCTCCGTGACCCACTCACCTTGATCGAGTGACGGGTCATCAAACCGGCGCGCATCCTGGATGCTGTCGAATTCTGCAGAGAAGAGCATGTCTTCGCCGCACGGTTGTGCCCCGGGCAGCGGAGCGAGCAATTGGTCAAACGGAAGAGTGGCCATGATCGAAAACGAAACCGGAATGCAATACGAAAATCAGGGCTTGCCGACGCGGCAATCCGCCAGCGCCAGCGTCAGGCCAACGAAGTGCCGGTTCAAGCAGTCCAGCGTGATGTCCTTGCTGGGCTTGTACGCCGCAAGCTTGTGATCGGGAAACAGCGCCTTGAGCGCGTCACGCTGATCGTCCTGGAACGGCGCGCCCACCTTCAGGTCTTCCGTCACGGCCAGCGTGTTCAGGCTGTCGTCGGACAACGGATAGACCTGGCCCTTGAAAACCAGGCGGCGACCGTCGTATTTCTTTGACGCGGTCGGCGCGTCCTTGAAATATTCGGTCAGCACCTGGCGGTACGAAACCTGCAACGGGGTGTCGTCCTGGGCGAAGGCGGGCGTGACGAGCAACGCGACCCCAGCACAAGCGGCGGCGAGGCGGAGCAGAGCGTTCATATCAGCGTGCGTGAATGTGACGTCCGGACGCGCGGGGCGGACGGTGGAGATGCTACGCAGGCTTGGGGCGGTTGGGGGGATTGTTTCTAAATCTTCATGTGTGGACGGGCCCATCGTAATTGAGGTCAAGGCGAGGTTTAGTTGGTCATTCTTGTCGCTGGACTTGAGCGGCACGGTTGGGCCGGGCAAGTCTTCATACCAGTAGGGGCTCTGCGGCTGCAGCTTCGATGCATTTCCCGTCATCTCGACCACTCATCATCGTTCTCCGCTCTGCCTGAGCTTGCCTGAGGCAGAGCGCTCCCCGGATTTCCGATGTGAAGCGCCGAAGTCCGCTGTCTTTGCCTGCTGCGTTGCCCTGGAGTCCCTTTTCTTTGGCAGTACGACAGCGGAACATCGGCCTCAAAGAACGGCCGTCGGGGCACAACGGTCCACACTCCGCTCTAAAACAACCGGCCCATCGGACCTCCGAGAGCGGCCTTCCGCCTTCGTGCAACGAAACGTGCAGCATTGAGGCTCCCACGCCAGGGCTCAGACCGTCGGCCATGCCCGTCAGAGGTCGAAATATTGGACCTCTGGCAGTGGAATGCCGCTGTTTGACACTTGCATTGCGAGGTCCACGGCTGGAATGCGCAGTTCAGAGGCGCATGTCGGGGGCTCGGATGCGTAGGCGGCTTGTCGCTAAGGAGCTACGGTGCTTTTCGGTGGCCCGCCATCGCAACCGCGCCTCCAGAATCCTAGGTGCATAGGCATACGGCTAAACGGCTTTAGACAATGCCTCGTTCAATGCATCGTGCGTGCCCCAGCGCCGCAAGAACTCGAGATTATCTTCTGCAGACAAGCGACCCTGCGCCCGATACACCATCGCGGTCATTACAGCGCCCGTTTGTACCGGGTGATCTTCTGGCTCGCCCAGGCCCGAATCACTCCCCCATTCTTTAGGAAACCGGGGCCACGCACATGTCATCTGGCTCATCATGTGGCAAGACGCCTCCATGAAGCCAGGCTTCTGCTCCAAGATGTACTGACGCCAACTGGGCTTACCGCAGTACGTCGTATATTCCTGCGGCAGATAACGCGGAATCTGCTTGTAGTTCGACGGCGCGTTTGGCGGAATCTGGTCGACCGTAGGGCCCTCCTCCATGTAGCGACGAATGTATTCCCACATGCCAGCCGCTTGCAGATCCCTGAACGGCAAAGTCGGCCCGACAAAGATCGCGTCCTCATCGGAATCACTTCCGCCCCCGTGAGAGGGAGGGCGATATAGCGCTATCGCCTGAACAGTCTCCTTATCCCCCCGTCGAACACCCTCGGGTTTCAGCAATGCGACGACCTTGTCCCAGTCGATCACCACATTGCCGCCGCAATAGCGTGGTCGCAATACGTATATCTTTCTTTTCAGTCGATTAAATCGAATTCTTCCACGCGCCAGCGTGAAGAATGCAGTGCGCATTCCGCCGACGAAGAACCACAGGTATAACAAGAATCCGCATCCAATAGCCAATGGGAAGAAAAGAAGCCACCCCATCCACAACAGAACCTTGTCTCCATCCCCTAAAGATGTTTTCACAAAAAAGAAAATAACTCCATCCGATATCAATGGATAAATGGCGAAACCAAACCACCACCATATCATTAACAACGCTGGAATCACGACAAAAAAGTTTCCAATGCCTGCTCGCCACTGCAGATCCCATCCTGGATTGCATATTTCGAGGTACGCATCGTTTTGCGCAAAAATGCATCTACCCGGGAGGCTCACGCCCTCCGCATCGCTGGGCTCGTCAACACGCCATTGGCGCTGCCCGTCAACATTGAGGTACTTGCGACCTTGCTCAGAGGAGCGACTTTTTTTTCGCGCGTAGGCGTTTTCACGTACAAACATTTTTTCCCACCTAAATTCCAGACTGCGCGTTCGCCAACTTCTGAAGCGTGTCGCCTAGATTGTTGTGTATTGGCTTTTTTCCCTTCCGCTTCAAGCTCAGTGGGTTGTCGCGCAGCCAAGTAATCCAGTCGTCCTCTTTGAGAAGCAGAACTGCAATGACCGCCACGACAGTAAGAACCGCGCCGATCAGACCCAGTACAGCAGCTACCGCCAGCAACGAGGCGTTTCCTATTGCAAAAACGGCAACGCCAGTGCTTACAACGGTGAAAACCGTACCAGCCACGCTTGCGATCTGAGCCGCCATCACTGCATAGTTTCCTCGTTGCCCCGACGTCCAAGCATCAATCCCATCAAAAAATGCCGAGATGAGCGCAGCGGGCAGCAGGAATTTGAACGCCGTCAGCCTTAGTCCCTTGAGTTGAAGGGCTTGCAACTCATCGAATGTCGCCTGCATGCCAGGCGTTGCGAACAGGTTGCGACCTTCAATTCCCTTGAATACGGTCTCCTCATAAGCCTTAGCCCTCCAATCCGCCAAGCTTCCGATACCTTGCAGAATATTGCCGACCAACTCCGTCCCGGTTCGGACATCCATTTTCGTCTGGAATTGGGTGCCCTTGATGATCGCAAAACTCACATCCAACAAACCCGCCAGCGCGGCAGCGCGCGCATTCGGAGCCGCTTTGAAGGCATCAGCCCGGTTTGCTGCATTGGAAAGGCCTCGTTCGGCGTTTCGCAGTCGGTCTCGGTTTGCTTGAGACAGCGTCCCGGCGTACTGGGCCGCTGTTCGGCCGAGTGTAGTTAGACCAAGCGATACGAGATACCTGGTCAGCTTAGCCTCGACCTGCGGGACTGGAAGACCTTGAACAGTCTTCATCATCTTCACACTCATGAGCGACGCGATATGCAGCGGCCAAGCAAACTTGCGCAGCGCGGCGCTCTCGCTGATATTCGGAAAAGCTTCCATAAAGCCCAGCGCCTTGTCCCCCAGCGAAACTCGGGCGGCAAATGGCTTCAACTTGTCCGTGATAGCGTCAGCAAGACTTGTCGTTGGTTCAGCATTTGGCAGAGCCTGTGCAGGAGGCGATTCCTGCGTCAGCCCCTTCATCTGCTGGCGATAAGGCACATTATTGAAAGACAGCGTCTTGCCGAGCACGTTGTCATCCCATAGATCTACTTTCGCGAGCCAGGCCTTGCCCGCCTTGTTGGACTCCGTTCCGCTCATGCAGTGCGCTAACTCCAAACTCAGAGCCGCGCCGCCCCCCGGCTGGTTGACTGCCGTGTCTTTCGGGCTATATAGCGCAATCGCTTGCTTGAGCGACGCCGAGTCGAGCCAGGCAACCTGGTCGCGCCCCAGGTTCTCGCGCAACGCCTGCACGTTGTTGTACTCACTGCCTTGGGCCGCAATAATCGTTGCAGCGGAAGTCGAATCAAACAACTCTTTGAACTCTGCATCGCCCGCTGCGGCTGCCCGATCTCGCTCGGCTTGCTGGTTGCGGGCAATCGCCGCTTCGCGAATGGCCTCCTCCCTAGCGCGTGTCGCCTTGTCTGCATAGAACACCCCTGCGGGGCGCCGCATCTTGTTCCAATTATCAATATGCTCGCTAGCTTTTTGGATCGCTCCTTTCTTTACAAGATCACGCAAGCCTTGTGCACCTATGGCCGTTTGGTACACCCATTCATTGCTGACACTGCTATCAAACCCTGGAGAGCTTCTCGCCTGCCATGCTGTGTAGACGGTCTGCGCCTCGCCTTGCAAGTGGCCCAACTCCTGTGTGATACCCATCGCATCATCACACGCAACTACCGCACCGTGGTTCTGCTGCAAGAACGCAGCCATTTGCTTCAGACGGGCTGCATGGGCCTTCTCATAAGTCGGGCCAGTCCGCATAACCGTAGTTGTTTCATCAAAACCTGAAGCGTAACCGTCCAGCGTCATCTTCGGAGTCGAAACCTCCTCCTGGTAATCGCCCCAGCCGCGTTCCTGCGGCGTACTGCCCATCAAGCCATACAGCAAAGGATCAAGCGCATCTATTAACTTGGGGTTCGCCAACGCAGCAAACTCGGCCACTTGCCCATTGAGCAGTCCTGGTTGCGTCGTGTCGGGCTGACTCGTGTTGCCGTTTGCCCAGCCTGCCACATCGAACGATTTCATGTACGCGGCAGGATTGGCAGAAATCACGTTTTTGAAATGCTCATAGTCAATCGGATCTGGGCTAAACAGATACCAGAGCTTCTTCACTCGCTTCGCATCTCGGATCCACACCATGCTGTTGTTCGCTTGCCTGGAGTCGCGCGCACAAGCGATCTTCGGTGCCGTTTTCCCGGGCACAAACACATCGAACTCGGTCAGATACCCTTGTGGATGCACCACATAGCCCTTCCATTCATCGTCGGTGCAGATGAGAGGGCCTCGGTCAACGTGAACGTACAGATAGCCCGCACGGAGCAAGCGTACGTTATAAACCGCCGTTCCGATCGCAACACCAGCAGGTTTGGCCTGTAGTTGCCCAGCGGGACTCAGTTGCTTGAGCAACGCCATGTTTGCCTTCTGAGCGCTGTAAGCAACTGCGTATCGCGTGAACAAGATAGGCAGCCCCTTGCGATCGCAGTTGCTGCACGGCGTTGCACAGACTTTTTCAGCGGCCATGGAAATGCTTCCTCATGCAAATTGCTCGTAGTCTTCAAACAGGCTGGCAAAGCCTGCTTCGGGATCGTTACGCAGCGCTTGCAAAACACGTGCAAGCACGTCGCGCCACCATGGGCTGTCCCAATCAATCGGTAAGCCGGCCGCGCTGTCGCGTGCGCTTTGCAGAATCGGTCGCCAGCTGCACCAGATGAAGTCCTGCAGATTGGAGTCCACCAACCCCAGCTCCTGTCCCTTGCTTAACAACCGGGTCATGCTTGCCGCGTCCGGCTGTTTTTGAGCCGAGACCCCTCGCCGTGCCAACCTTGCCCATATGCGATTCCCAATCGGCGACGAATGGGCTGTCTGCCACTGGTCCGCGTTCATCAGACGGTTAAGCGGGGGCACGACGGTTTGCGTATCAGACGAAACGTTTCTCTGCGCTTTGAACCAGGTCGGCGCGGGAGAGGCGCTATCTTCTCTTGCAGACAAATCTGGCATGGGGCCCCATGGTTGCGTCAATGACCACCACGCCTGCGTTTGTCCCAGCCACACGTTCTGCTGCTCTGTCGACAGCCTCGGCCAGACACGTTGCATGACACGCGGATCCTGATAGCGAAACAGTCTTGCCGTGTGACTTCGCGGTACGTATTGCAATCCCAGCTGAGCAAGATGCTGGGCAAGCCGCGTAGCCGACTCTGGACTAAACAGGACAGCGCAGAAGTACTGCCTCGCCAATCGTTGACCCGCCTCCTTGCTAGCCTCCTCAAGCCAACGAGCCAGCGCGTCTCGCACGCGCGCCTGGGGCAGATTGTCGGAATCTGCATCGAGCAACAAGTGGTCGGGGAACGGCACAAGGCAAGGCGCCTCGTCCTCTCGGCCCGCGTAAAAGCTATCGGGAACGGCTTCCCTCTCGCTGATCGTCTCGGGCCACTGTTCGGATAAATCGGCTGCAAGGGGATTACCTTCCCAAGCGTCAAGCAGCAAATACGCGCGCAATGGACGGTCGTGAGAGGCCTGTTGTTGCAGCATGCGATAGCCGGCCGCCAACTCCCTGCACCGAGCCAGGTAATCGTGAGCCGGAACCTCTTTCTCTGCTGCGGTGGCGTTCAACATCACATCTGCTAAATCGGCCAACATGCGATTCGTCATGTCCTGGGTCAAGCCGTTCACCGCGACACCGAGCCCGCGCCGCTCGCGGCAGCGCTATCTTCCTGGACACTGCATCCCTTCAATTTGCCCTGCGCCAGGCTGTTATCTCCGCCCGCCCCGCCCGGCCCCACAAACCGATGCCCCGCCCCCTTAAACGTCACCATCCCAGGCGCATGCAACTCAATCGTTCCATTCGTCACCTTGATCTGCGCCCCGGCCGCATTGACGAGCACGTGCTGCTTCGCCTCAGCAGTGACATTGCCCTGCGTGGAGGCGACCGTCACGGCCTTCTCGGCCACCAGATGGGTCTCGCCCTTCAGGCTCGAAAGTCCGACCTTGCCGCTTGCGGCATGCATGGCGATGCCCGGTGTCGCATCCCCGGCCTGCCCGAGCGATTTGCCGTGCGCATAGAGGCTTAGCCCCTCCGCCACCGCCACTGAGAGATTGCCGCCCGCGGCGACGTTGGCGTCTTGCTTGGCGATCAACGTGGCCTGCGTGCCCGCGACCAGCACTGCATCGGCCGGTGTTGTGGTGACGATGCCCTTGGGCGCCGAGACTTGCAGATGCGGTTCGCTGTAGGCAACGGCCTGCGCGCCTTCACCTGCGCTTTCGGCGTGGCGCAGCACTTCGGTGGTGTGGCGCAGTTGCTTGAGCGCGGGGAGTTCCTTGGCGGCGCGTTCGTCGGCCAGGCCGGCTTTCTGCTTCTGCGCTGCGTCGGCGAGGGATTCGGCGAGGTCGCTCGCGGCTTCGATCTGGCTGGCGGCAGCTTCGCTGTCCTGCAGCGAGGCGCTGGTGCTCGCGCTGTGCGCGGTGAGCAGCAGGCCGGCACCGGCGCGCACGGCGCCGCTGTCGTCGGTCGCGAGCGCTGCTCCGTGGCCTAGATCGGCCTGCCGCGCGCTATCGATCTGTTCCTTGTGATGGCCGAGCACGAGGCCGCTTGCCGCCTGCGTGGTGCTGAGCTGCGTGCGGCCCTGCCCTTCGGAATCGTCAAAGACTAACTGGTTGTAACCCGACGAGCCCGACTGGCTGCCGGCCAGCGCCTGCGTCTTGATGCCGGACAGCACGGCGTTGTGGGCATAGGCACCCTGGCTCTTGCTGTCGCCGGCAAACCACGCCGGCGCGTTGCCGGTGGCGCCGGCTGCGCCAGCCTGGTTCTGGTTGTATTGCGCGTCGGTCTGGCCGCTGCCGTTGTAGGCGGCGCCTACCACAACGGGCCGATCGATGTCGCCTTGCAGGAATTCGACCAGCACCTCCTGGCCGACGCGCGGCAGTGCCACGCCGCCCCAGTTCGGGCCGGCCACGGGCGCCGTCACGCGCACCCATGCGCCAAGACCTGCGCTGGCGCGCGCGTTGTCGTCGCCGGCCGGATGCGATTGGCGGCTGGCCGACCGAGCGCCGCGTTGCCAATGAAACTGCACTTTGATCCGATGGTCCCGATCGGTGTGCACGGGCCCTTCCGCACCCACCACCAACGCGGTCTGGCTGCCGTTGACGGTCGGGCGTGGATGCAGCGCGCGGCCTTGCTCGTCGCTCTGCTGCGGGCGCACGGGCACGTTGTCGCGCACGACAGTGAAGTGGTTCCGATAGAACGGCGCGTCGTCGCCTGCGCCGCGGTTGCTGCCTGCGACCAGCACATCGCCGCCGCGCAGCGCGCCCAGTGTTTCGGTCAGCACCTGGCCGAAGCGGTCGTTAAAGTTGTTGCGCGCCTGGTGGGTGACGGCCAGCACAGCGAAGCGCTGCTCGCCATCGTCATGATCGAAGTGATCGAGCAACTGGAAGCGCGTGCCGGTCGCCAATGTGCGGGCCGTACCTTCGCCGTCGAACTGCTTGTCGCGCAGCTCCAGCGCTTCCATCATCAGCCGCGCGACGCGCTGTGCCTGGTTGTTGTCTTCAAACCAGTACTGACCGGGGTAATCGGTGTCTTGTAGCGTGAGCTGCGGGCCGTCGTTGCTTTGCTGCTGCGCACCGAGCTGAGCAGTGCGCTTGGCGTTGGCGCGGTAGTCCCAACTGGCAATCGATACGGCATTGGTCTGCCAACGGCGGGCGCCTTGCCAGCGGTCGATCACGTCTTCGGTGGCGGTGGCATCTGCGCGGCCAAAGCGGATGCTCGCCTGTGCGTTGTCGGCAAAAACGTCATTCGAATCTGCAATGACCATGCGGTGCACGCCCAGTGCATCGCCGTCTTTGGCTTCGTGCTCGAAGAAATAGAACAGCCCTTCTTCGGCCAGCAGCCGCGTGACGAAATCGAAGTCGCTTTCGTCGTATTGCGTGATGACGCTGCGGCGCGTGTAGACCGCGCTGTCGCGCAGGGCCCAGCGCCAGGCGGGCACGAGGCGGCCTTGGCCCTGGTAGTCGCCAAACAGGCTGTCGATCACCTCGATGACCGACATGTCCTGGAACAGGAAGCTGTCTTGCCGATGGCGCAGGAAGGCGAGCCACGGTTCGATCACCAGCCGATAGCGCACCAGGCCACCGTTGGCCCCCACCTGCTCGAAGCGCGTCACGTGGCCATGGAACGGCCGCAGTGCGCTTCGGCTCTGCTGGGTCAGCAAGTCAAGCCGCACGGGCTGGCCGAGCAGCTTGGCCGAATCGATGTCCGCGTTGTCGGACAGCGCCGTCAGTTCCACTCGGAAGCCGCCTGCGTCGATGTGCTCAGCAACGTTCACCTTTTCAGGCAGAAGCGCGTTCGGCCCCAGCGGCGTTTCCAGGCGCAGCAGCCGGTCGGCCTGGGAGAACGACGCACGTAGCAGGTTTGCCAACTCGGTCGGAGAGACCATGATGTGCTCCAGCGAAGCGACTTAGTTGATGCGGTACTTGAACTCGCCGTTCTTGCCGACGCCGACCTTGATCTTCTCGACGCTGCCGCCTTCGGCCATGCGCGTCAGCACCGATTCGGCAATCTGCGGCAGCAGCGTGCCGTTCAGGATGTGGTCGACCGCGCGGGCGCCGGCATCGACTTCCGTGCAGCGTGCGAGCACCGATTCAACGAGCGCGTTGTCCCACTGGAACGTCGCCTTGTGGTTGATGGCCACGCGATCGCGGATGCGGCCCAGCTTGAGCGTGATGATCTCGGCCAGCACATCGTCGGAAATCGGGTAATACGGCACCACCTTCATGCGCCCCAGGAATGCGGGCTTGAACGCCTTGTAGAGCGTCGGGCGCAGCAGCTCTGCCAGCGCATCGGTGTCGGGCAACTCTTCAGCAGGCTTGTTCAGGCACGCCTGCATGATGGCCTGCGAGCCGACGTTCGACGTGAGGATGATGATGGTGTTGCGGAAGTCGATCGGGCGGCCTTCAGCGTCATCCATCTCGCCCTTGTCGAAGACCTGGAAGAACATCTCCAGCACGTCCGGGTGGGCCTTTTCGACTTCATCGAGCAGCACGACGCTGTACGGGTTGCGACGCACGGCTTCGGTCAGCACACCGCCTTCGCCATAACCGACATAACCCGGCGGCGAGCCCTTGAGGCCCGACACGCTGTGCGCCTCCTGGTACTCGCTCATGTTGATGGTGATGAGCTTGCGTTCACCGCCGTAGAGAATGTCGGCCAGTGCCAGCGCTGTTTCCGTCTTACCAACGCCCGAGGGGCCAGCAAACAGGAACACGCCGCGCGGCTTGTTCGGGTCTTCCAGGTTGGCGGTGGCGGTACGCACGCGCTGCGCGATGGCATCCAGCGCGTGGTCCTGCCCGATCACGCGGGCGGCCAGCAGCGGCTTGAGGTTCAGCACCGTGCGCAGTTCGTCCTTGACCATGCGGCCCAGCGGAATGCCCGTCCAGGCCGACACGATTTCCGACACGACATGGCCATCCACCTGCAGCGGCACCATGGGCGATTCGCCCTGCAGCGCGCGCAGCTCGGCGAGCAGCTTGGCCAGTTCGTCCTGTTCGTCCGTTTTGTCGGCGACGCGTTTGCGCTTGGGTATCGAGACGACGTCGCTGTTGGCGGCCACGGGAAGAGCGTCTTCCTCGCCGGCTTGGGCGCTACCGATTTCGCGCGTCTCGCGCAGCGCCTGAATGCGGCCGACCAGCGCGCGCTCTTGCGCCAGACGTTCGGTGTTCTGCGCGACGCGCTGTTCCAGCTCCGTGTGCTGCTCGTTCAGCGCCTTCAGGCGCGCGTCGTGCTCGGCACCGGCGCTTTGCTCGCGCTCCAGCGCATTGATTTCGCCCTGCAGACGTTCGAGCGCTTTTTGGTCGTCTTCAATGGCGCCGGGCGTGGCGCTCTGGCCCAGCGCCACCTTGGCGCACGCCGTATCCAGCACGCTGACGGCCTTGTCCGGCAGCTGGCGGCCGCTGATATAGCGATGCGACAAGCGCACGGCCTCGGTTATCGCCTCGTCCAGCACGCGCACACCAAAGTGGCGCTCCATCAGCCCGGCCATGCCGCGCAGCATGGCAGCCGCCAGCGGTTCGCTCGGCTCTTCCACCTTCACGACCTGGAAGCGGCGCGCCAGTGCGGCATCTTTTTCGAAGTACTTCTTGTATTCGCTCCACGTGGTGGCCGCAATCGTGCGCAACTCGCCGCGTGCAAGTGCGGGCTTGAGCAGGTTCGCCGCATCGTTCTGCCCGGCCTGCCCGCCTGCGCCAATGATGGTATGCGCCTCGTCGATGAACAGGATGATCGGCTTCGGGCTCTTCTTCACCTCGTCGATCACGTTCTTCAGGCGGTTCTCAAATTCGCCCTTGACGCTGGCGCCTGCCTGCAGGAGCCCCATGTCGAGCGTGCGCAGCGTCACGCCTTGCAGCGGCGGCGGCACATCGTTGGCGGCAACGCGCAGGGCCAGGCCTTCGACCACGGCGGTCTTGCCCACGCCGGCTTCGCCGGTGAGGATCGGGTTGTTCTGGCGACGACGCATCAGGATGTCGATCACCTGGCGGATCTCGGCATCGCGGCCGATCACGGGGTCGATGCGGCCATCGCGTGCGGACTGGGTCAGGTCCACGGTGAACTGGTCCAGCGCGGGTGTGGACGTCAGCGCCGCGGCGGGCTTGCTGCCTTCGCCTTGCGAAGCGTCTGCTCCGTCGTCGGCAATGTCGACCGCCTGCTCTTGTTCGTCCGAACCGGCGGTCAGCCGATCGAAGTCGTGCTTCAAGCGATCGGCTTCAATCTGCCCGAACAGGCGCGAGCCCCGTTGCGCAAGCGCCGACAGGCTGGGCTCGGTCAGCAGCGCCAGCAGCAGATGGCCCGAGCGGATGCGCGTGATTTGAGAATCGAGCGAGGCGATCAGCCAGCCATGCTCGAACAGTTTCGGTAGATACGGCGAGAACGCCGGCGTGCGCGTATTGCCGGTCTGGAAGCGGCCGATCTCGGCTTCCAGGTCACGTTGCAGCGCGACCAGGTCGATGCCGCTGGCGCGGGCGGCCACGGCAAAGTCGCTGCGGCGATTCTCCAACAACGCGAGGAACAGGTGCTCGAGATCGACCTCGTAGTTGCCGCGCGCCATGCACAGCGAAGCGGCGCGCTCGGCGGCTTGCCGGCTCGTCGCATTCAGCTTGGCGATCAGGGTTTTGAGTGGGATGGCCATGGCGGCAGCGCTCCGGAAGAATCGATGAATGTGTCGGTATCAATGCAGCGGCGCGAGCGTGTATTGCGCATCGCTGCGGTCCTGCTGCGCGGGGCGGGAACACAGGAAGGTGTCCCAGCCCAGGCGCCCGTCGTTGCTGTTGTCCAGCGTGCTGCCGGTCACGTCCTGCTGGCGCAGGATCAGCTTGATTTCGAACTCGAGCGTGGTGCCGCACAGGATGGTCAACATCTTGCGCAGCGCCAGCGCACCTGATGCACCCGGCAGAAAATTGCGGTATTGCGCACGCTCGAGCGGCCCGACCCACAGGCGCACGCGCAGGTCGCGCTGCCACACCCGCCCGCCCGCCAACGCCGTGGCGCCCAGCGCGTTGTTGGTGCTGCCCAGCCGCGTGTACTGCGACGCCGGCACGCGATACCACCCGCCCACAAACTGCTCAACCCGCATCGGCGCCTGGAAGTAATCCGACAGCATGCGCTGCAGGTATGCCGCAGACACTGGCCGATGCCGGATCGCCGTGGCATAACCGGCCAGCGCTTCGTCCAGGATGGGCCCCGGCGTGGTGGAAAGATCGCGGCGCAGCGTCTTGTCAGCCGCCCCCGCCAGCGACAGCAGCAGCGGCAGGTAATGCTTGGTGCTGTCGACTTCGTACTGGAACGGCAGGCGGTATTTCTTCCACGCCAGGTAGAACAGCGCCGTTGCCCGGTTCGAGAAGATGTCGAAGAACGCACGTGCAGCGCGGTCGCGCCAGAGGCTTTCGCGCTCGGCCACGATTTCGGTGTAGCGCAGCGGCAAGGCACCTTGGCCGCCCAGCATGCCGAAGAACGTGGGCGTGATCGCCAGCGAATCGAGCGCGCCCTCTTCCAGTGCAGCGATGAACGCGGCGTCGGTTTCGAGCATCTCGGCGGTAATGCCCTCAGCCTCGATATGCTGCAGCTCGCTGGGCGGAAACGACAGCGACAGCGTGTTGCGAAAGCTCAGGCGCGTGGCCAGTGCCTGCTCGGGCGCCATGCCGCCTTCGCGCGCAAACAGCTGCTCCAGCAGGCGCACGGCCTGGAAGAACTGGTACCGGTGCGGCTGCTGGAGCAGCCGCCGGATCACACCAGGATCGATTCGCCGCTGCGGGGTGCGCATTTGACCAATTCCTTGCCGGTGCGGCGCGAGACCGCAATCAACTGCACAAAGCTGTTCATGTGGACGTACAGGCCGAAGAAGTGGTCCAGCACACGGATGAACCGGTGCATGCCGGTGCCAACAAAGGCGTCTTCATCCAGCGTGAGGCGAACCTCCAAGCCGCGCACGAAGGTGGCGAACGGCTTGCCGGCCAGCCACTGCGTCGCCGGTTGGTAATCGAGCGCGACGATGCCTTCGATCTGCCGCGCCGAGATCGCATTGCGCGGCAGGTCGTGCAGGCGCAGCATCTCTTTCAGCGTCGGCAGACCGTTCTGCACAAGCGACAGATGGTTGAGCGCCAGCAACGAGATCAACCGCCACTGCGCCGCGCGCCCGCCGCCAAACCGCATCGACGGCGTCGGCTTGCGCAGGAAGGTGATGTTGCGGGCGATGGAACTGCCTTCCATCGACAGATCGCCATCCGGCTGGCCAAACGCCAGCGTCGAAGGCAAATCACGGTTCGTGCAGGTGACGGTCAGGCTCAGCGTGTCGGTCTGCGGGCTGGCGGGGTCGAACTGCGTATCGACGATGGAGATTTCCGTTTCGAAACCCGGGCTGCGCTGTGCGATCAGTTCGTTGCGGCGTGCCAGCCAGTAATGCCCCGCGCGGCCGGGCTCCTCGCCGTGATGCAGGGAGTAGAACGGCCGGAACTCCGTCACCTTCTCGTGCGCCGTGGTTTCACGCACCAGTTGCACGTTGTCGATGGAGTAGATATCAAAGCCGTGCGCGCGCCGGCTGTCTGCCACGACCGGATAAGCGCTGGCCGTATGTTCGATGCGAATCGGATCGGCCTTCTGCTGGAACAGATTGACCACGGGCGTGCAATGCAGGCGCAGGTGCTCGGGCTGCAAGTTCTCGAGCAGACGCGCGGCGTGCGAATCGCTGCGCACGTCTTTCAGCACCAGATGCAACGTCAGACGGCGCACCGGCACACCCGGCGTCAGGCCACGTCGCAATGCGGCCAGGTCGATGTCGAAAAAGTTGAATTTCTCGGCAAAGCTGAAGTGCTCGGTCAACAGCCGATAGGCCGGGTGCGAGCGTGCCGGGCAATCGATCAGGGATTCGTCTTCTGTAAAACCGACTTCGTGCAACGGCACGGAAATCAGACGCTTCCACACGCCTGCGCGTTCGGCTTCCACATATCCGGCCGCCGTGTGCAGGAACAGCGCATCCCCTAGCGCAGCCACGAAGGACGGCTCGCCGTCCATGTAGACACGCAGCTTGTCCAGCGGCAGCGATTCGAAACCGCCGCGCTCGCCCACGTATTCCAGCGTGATGGCGATCGAGCCGGTCGCGCCTTTGGGCAGTTGCACAGCGGCCGGCGCAGACACCGCGCGCTCGAACGTCGCCGCGGCAACGCGCACCGGCGCAAACGTGACGTCGTATGCGGTGCGGAAGCGGCATTCGACCTTGCGCACCATGCGTGTGGTGAGGAACGTGCCGCGCGCAATCGTGACCGGCGCGCTCAGTTGCGCCGCGACGCCGCGGACATCGAAATGCGCCACGGAACACGATGGAAAGGGCCGCAGGTAGTGCGGATACAGCACTTCCAGCAGCGCCTCGGTAAATTCGGGGTAGTCGTCGTCGAGCTTCTTGCTGACCCGTGCGGTCAGGAAGGCAAACGATTCGATCATCCGCTCGACATGCGGATCGTCGCAGCCGTCGCCCGACATGGCGAGGCGGCCGGCGATCTTCGGATACCGCTCGGCGAAGTCGCGCGAGTACCGGCGCAGGAAGGCCAGTTCTCGTTCGTAATAGGGCAGCAGCTCTTCCATTCTTCGTGGCGGTCCGGTGGCGGTCCTGCGGGTGCTTCAGCGTGTTGCGAGTGGTGCGTTGTGCAGGTCCGAGCAGTCTCAGCCGCGTCCGCGTGACACGGAATACCGCAGCGTCGACGGTTGCAGCATGGCGTCAAAACTCACGGGCTCGCGTGCGGGCCCCACCAGCAGCACTGCGCTGATCCCAAAGCACAAGGCATTGGTCGCGCGTTCATTGATTTCCAGCGACACATTCACATGCTGCAAACGCGGCTCGTGCCGCTCGATCGCCTTGGTGAGCGACTGGCAGATGTAGTTGCGGTCGTAGAAACTGGCCAGGCTCAGGCCGGAAAAATCGTTCAGGCCATACGTAAGCAGCGACCGCTTGCATTCGGGCAAGCCGTGCAAATCCTCTTCTTCCAACACGATGCGCGTGTTGAGCAAGGATTCAATGTCGCGTGCCACGGTGCTCTTGAGTTCTTCAAGCGAGAGCTGGCGCAATGCCGTGGGCATGGGCGCATGCGGCTCGTCGTCGAAGAGCTTGTCGAGCAGGCTGGGTTCGAAGCCTTTCATATGCTGCTAGAAAACAAGATGCCGCAGCACGGCGGCTGCGGCCCTTGTCATCAGGAGAACACCAAACGTTAAACCGAGTAGGTCTTGTCGTTCTTGGTGAGGCTCCAGGCGCCTTGCGAATTGCCGCCTTGGCCGCCGGCGCTCTTCTGCTGCGTGTACTTCCATTGCACAGCGGCGTAGCGCAGGCTGAACGTGTCGGTCGGGATGCCCTGGGCCACCACTTGCGAATCGACTTCGCTCAGGATGGCGTTCTTCAGCTTGACTTCGAGGTACTTCACGCGGTTGCCTTCGCCGTCTGCGCGGAAGAATTCGATGGTCACTTCACCGAAGGTCGTGCCGCCCGAAGCGTGCTGGTACAGCAGCGGGCTGACGACGTCCAGATCCTTCGTGAAGACCATGTCGCGGTGCTCGCAACGCTCAGCCGTGTGGCCGCCGGCGGTCGAAGCTGTGGCCGAACGCGGTTGGCTGATGGCCTGCGACCAGCTGTTGATTTCGATCCAGTCCTTGTGATCCTTGTCTTGCGACTCCCCCTTGATTGCCGGGCTGTCGAACTTGACGTAGATATCCTTCATACAGAGACCCTCTTCAATAGATTGGTTGTTGGTACTGCAATGGGTAACGAGCGTAACGGGTGGTTATGCCCGAACATTCCCCCCCGGGGAGAGTCCGGTCAGGAATTACGAGTTGGCCGACTTGGGCAGATCCGCCACGAGGCGCAGCGAGATCGACAGTTCATCGAGCTGGAAGTGCGGCCGCAGGAACGCCACCGAGCGATACGTGCCCGGCTTGCCCGGCACCTCCGCCACCTGGATCGACGCCTCGCGCAGCGGGAATTGCGCCTTCTGTTCTTGCGTGGCGTTGTCGTCCAGCAGCACGTACTGCGAGATCCAGCGGTTCAGGAACGTCTCAACGTTCTTGGCCGAGGCAAAGCTGCCGATCTTGTCGCGCATCATCGCCTTCAGGTAATGCGCCACGCGCGATACCGAGAAGATGTACTGCAGCTGCGCAGACAGCACCGCATTGGCGTTGGCGCTGTCGGAGTCGTACTTCTTCGCCTTCTGCGCCGACTGTGCAGCGAAGAACGCGGCGTAATCCGTGTTCTTGCAATGCACGAGCGGGATGAAGCCGAGGTCGCTCAGTTCCTTCTCGCGGCGGTCGGTGATGGCGATTTCAGTCGGGCACTTGAGTGCGATTTCGCCGTCGTCGGTCTTGAAGGTGTGCGTCGGCAGGTCTTCGACCAGGCCGCCACCTTCCACACCGCGGATGGCAGCGCACCAGCCGAAGTCGTCAAACGCCGCGGTCAGGCGCGCGCCGAACGCCCAGGCGGCGTTGCACCACAGGTACTTGCTGTGATCGGTGCCATCCACGTCTTCAACAAAGTTGAAGCTCTCGACCACGGTGCCGTCCTTCGGGTTGTACGGCAGACGGCCCAAGAAGCGCGGCAACGTCAGACCGACGTAGCGCGAATCTTCCGAGTCACGGAACGACTTCCACTTGGCGTATTCGACCGTGTCGAACACCTTCGCCAGGTCGCGCGGCTTGCCCAGGTCGGCAAACGATTCCAGGCCCAGCAGCTCCGGCGACGACGAGGCAATGAACGGTGCGTGCGAAGCCGCAGCCACGTGCGCCATCTGCTCGATGAAGTACATGTCTTCGGGCTGACGCGTGATTTCGTAGTCGCCGATCAGCGCGCCGAACGGGGCCCCGCCGAAGGTGCCGAATTCCTCTTCGTAGACCTTCTTGAACAGCGCGCTCTGGTCGAACTCGATGGCGGTCTTGAAGTCCTTCGTCAGGTCACGCTTGGTCGCGTTGAGCGCCTTGATCTTGATCGTCTGGCCAGTGCTCGTTTCCTTGACGAGGTAGTGCAGACCGCGCCAGGTGGATTCCAGCTTCTGGAATTCCGGCGCGTGCATGATCGCGCTCAGTTGCTGCGAGATCAGGCGGTCCAACTCGGCCACACGTGCATCGAGCGTGGCCGACAGATTGTCGGACACCACCACGGTGCCGCTCAGCACCTGGCTTGCCAGCTCGCCGATGATGTCTTTTGCGCGCGCGCGCTCGGAGTCGGACTTGGCGACGCGGCTTTGCTCGACGATGCTGTCGAGCAGGCTCACCTCTTCCGCAACCGAGGCGCCTTGCGCAGCGGATTGGTTCTCAAGCATCCTCGCCCCCGTTTTGCTTGGCGCCCAGCTTCTTCGCGTTTTCGGTGTTCTTCAGCACTTCCGACAGCAGGTCTTCGAGCTTGTCGTTACCGGCCATCTTGTTGCGCAGGTCAGCCAGCTTGGAGCGCGCTTCGAGCAGCTTGCGCAGGGGCTCGACCTGCTCGACAACGGCTTCGGGGCTGAAGTCCTCAAGCGAACGGAACTTCAGGTCGACGCCAAAGCGGCCACCGTCTTCCGTCAGCGTGTTCGGCACCTGGAACGCCGCGCGCGGCTCCACGCCCTTCATCACTTCGTCAAAGTTGTCGCGGTCGATGTTGACGAACTTGCGGTCGCGAAGCTTGGGCTGCTGCACTTCGGATTGGCCCGACAGGTCTGCCACCACGCCCACCACGAATGGCAGTTCCTTCGTCTCGATTGCGTCGCCGATCTCGACGTCATACGTCAGCTGCACGCGCGGCGGACGCACCTTCTGCAGACGCTTCTGTACGCTTTCTTTCTTGGCCATCACGTTCCTCCAGGAATGCGGAACCAGCGCTGTGCTTAACGCAGTGCGCCGAACGGGTCTGCGCTGCCGCTGGCAGCACCGGTGGTGGCTGCGGGTGCAGCCGTGGTGCCGTGCTCGGCGGCCGGCGCTGCACGGCGGACAACACGCGCGGGGCGGCGCACCGGCTGCTTGGCCGTCTGCTCGCCCGGGAACAGAACCTGTTCGCCCAGCGTGTCGCGCAGCATCTTGGCAAGCACCTGCGCGTCGGTCTTGACGTCGCCGGCCAGCGCGCTGTCGGCACGCAGCTCCTGCAGCGAACGGCGCGCCACGCGCAGGCCGCTCACCGCCAGGATGCTCTTCGCCTGGCGATCTGCGTTGTCACGCTGCAGGGCTTCTTCGGCAGCCAGGATGGCCTGCGGATATTTCTCGGCGCCGAACTGGATCTGCGCAATGCGCACCCACGGCTCGTCACGGGTCGGGTTCTGCTTGGCGATCTGCTGGTACAGATCAATCGCCTTGTCTTGCTGGCCGCCCTTGGCCGCAGCTTCCGCCTCCGACATGCTCTGGCCGAAGGCCTCGTCGGTTTGGGGTCCGGGGTTGGTGGTCGAGCAGCCTGCAAACAGAGCGGCGACAGCAGACAGCACGATGAAGGAACGGAGAACGGAAATAGACGAGGATTTGGCCACGGCGAGACTCTTCAAAGTTTCAAAGCGGTGTGTCGATACCCAGTCAAATTCGCCGGAATTGGCGAGTTAAATGTTGGTCTCGACTGGCGCGAAATAGTACACTCCGCTCGTTGCCGTTGACAACCAAAAACGGATTATTAAGAAACCGAAACATCCTTTGTATTCAGTACCTTAGAGCGGCGCCCGGCAACGATCTTCGATTATTAAGAAACCGAAACATTCTTCTGTTTTCCTTTATTAAGGAACCGAAACAATTCAACAGCCTCCTTTAGCCGAACGGGCCTCGCGGCAGTCAAACAAAGAGAATTAAATAATTCAGAAATCAGGCATGAAGATGATGAAATTCGATGCCGCTTGGGAGCAAGCGGCGAGGCAGCCGGGCTGCGGCGGCCTTCTCAAGCGGTCTCTGAAGCACCATCTTGCGGCGGCGCTCAAGCTGATGCTGGTGAGCGCGAGCGTGGTCGCGCTGGCCGCCTGCTCCACCGGCGCAAGCGTGCTGGCGGGTGCGGCCAACGGCGCGCTGGAAGCGATGGGGCTCAAATCGTCGAACGTGCCCGATGCGCAAAAGCCGCCGCGTGAAGTGCCGCTCAAGATGACGGCCGGCAACAACCTGAACGCTGCCAACGACCGCCGCCCGGTTGCGGTGGTGGTGCGCCTGTATTCGTTGAAGGACCCGACCAGCTTCCTGCAGGCGCCGTATGACACCTTCATCGACCCGGCGCGTGAGAAACAAACGCTGGGCGCCGACCTCGTCAACGTGCGTGAGATGACGCTGATCCCGGGCCAGCGTTACGACTTCACCGAGAAAGTTTTGCGCGAAGCCACCACGCTGGGCGTCGTGGCGCTGTTCCGCAGCCCCGCGTCGCAGCGCTGGAAGTTTGCCTTCAACACCGAGAAGAACGAGAAGTCGGGCATCGTGATCGGGCTGCACGCCTGCGCCATGACGGTGACATCCGGCACGCTGACCACCCCGGCTGGCGCCACACCGCTGACCGATCTCAACCTGCTCTCCCCCGCGGTGTGCGGTAGCTGAACAACAAGGGCCAAAGTGAGTTACTCCGCAAAGATTCTCTGGGGCGAAGGGCTGTTCCTGCGCCCGCAGCATTTCCAGCGTCAGGACGCGTATCACGAGTCCCGCCTGCATGCGACTGCGCAAGTCATCCAGCCGTATGCATGGGGTATCCGCCATGCACGCTTCGATACCGATGCGCTGGCCAGCGGCGTGCTGCGCGTGGTCGAGCTGTCGCTGTTCTTTCCGGACGGCGAGCTGTACTTCGCGCCGCAGGCCGATGCGCTTCCGCCGCCGCTGGTGCTCGACGCGGTTCCTGCCGGCGTGTCGGAGCTGACGTTCCATATCGCCCTGTATCCGCTGCAAGACAACGGCGGCAATTACCGCGAGCAGATCGAAGGCGCATCGGTATCGCGCTTTGTTGGTGCGGAGGAGGAAACGGCCGACCTCTATACGGAGGCCGAGCCCGCCGCCATCACGTATCTGAAGAAGTCGGTCAAGCTGATTGCCGAGACGGAACCGCGCGAGCAGTTCATCTCGCTGCCCGTGGTGCGCGTGCGGCGCACCGGCACCGGTGGTTTTGAGCTGGACGAGAACTTTGTCGCGCCGAGCATGGCGATCAACGCCTCGGCTGTGCTGTATCAGCGCCTGCGCCGGCTGCTCGATGCACTGCAGGCCAAGGTGAATGCGCTGTACGGTTTCCACCGCGAGCCGACCAAGAACATCATCGAATTCCGCTCCGGCGACATTGCCTCGTTCTGGCTGCTGCATACGGCCAATGCGGCCTTCGCGGCGCTGTCGCACCTGTATCACCACCCGGACCTGCACCCTGAGCGCCTGTTCCAGGAAATGCTGCGCCTGGCGGGCGCCTTGATGACGTTCACCAAGAGCTACACGCTGGCCGACCTGCCCGCCTACGATCACGACAACCCGGGCCCGGTGTTTGCCAAGCTCGACACGATCGTGCGCGAGCTGCTCGATACCGTCATCTCCACGCGCTACTTTGCGATTGCGCTCGAAGAGACGCGCCCGTCGTTCCACCTCGGCCGCATCGACTCCGGCAAGATCGACGACCAGACCAGCTTCTACCTGTCGGTGTCGGCAGACATGCCCGCCGCCGAGCTGGTGGAAGCGATTCCGGCGCGCTTCAAGGTCGGCGCCCCCGACGACGTGGAAAAGCTCGTGCTGTCGTCCATGCCTGGCGTGCCGCTCACCTATACGCCGCAAGTGCCGCCCGCCATTCCGGTGCGCCCAGGCGCGTGCTACTTCGCCGTTGAAGCGCGCGGCATGCTGTACGAACGCATGCTGCAGGCGCAGACCCTCACCATCTATGCCCCGGCCGGCATCCGGGAACTCAAACTTGAACTGATCGCGGTGACTTCATGAGCGCTACCTCCACCCCTTCGCTGTTTGGCGGTTCGGCACCGGCAACCGCTGCGGCGGATGCACGTGAATCCAACACGCACGCCCGCACGCTGCTCGACTTGCTGTACGACGGTTTCTTCATGCTGTTCCAGTTGCGCAATGGCCAGCAGCCGACCAGCGCAGAAGATTTCCTCTCGCGCGTACGCGCCTTCCTCGACGATTTCGACCGCGGCGCCAAGCGCCTGAACGTGTCGGCTGAAGACGTGTTCGACGCCAAGTACGCCTTCTGCGCCGCGGTGGACGAAACCATCCTGTCGTCCAACTTTGCGATCCGCCCGGCCTGGGAGCGCCGCCCGCTGCAGCTCGTTCTGTTTGGCGAACAGCTCGCCGGCGAGACCTTCTTCGTCAAGCTCGAAGAACTGCGTGCGCACGGTGCACCGCGCCTGCAGGCGCTGGAGGTCTTCCACATGTGCCTGCTGCTGGGCTTTCGCGGCAAGTACATCCTCGAAGGGCCGGAGAAGCTGGCCTACCTGACCGCACGCCTGGGTGACGAGATTTCTGCCATCAAGGGCAAGCGTGCCGCGTTTGCACCGCACTGGCCGCTGCCCGACAAGGTCGCGCACATGCTCAAGCGCGAAACGCCGCTGTGGATTTTCGGCGCCGTGTTTGCGCTGATCGGGCTGCTGGGCTTCCTCGGGCTGTCGCACACGCTGAACGCCAAGACTAACGAAACGCTGGAAGGCTATTCGCAGGTCATCAAGCTCGGGCCGCGCTTCTCGCACCTGACGATTTCGCTGCCGTGATGGCCACGATGGGCCGCGTGCCCATCCTTCTGCTGAACCGCAACACGAACCCAGCGCGACGCTGTTCCGATGAAGCCTTTGTCCAACCTGCCGGCCGCCGTGCCACAAGCCGTCCTGGGCGCGCTGCTCGGGCAGCAGACCCGCCAGATCACGCTGGAGACGGCGCTTGCTTCCGACAACCTTGTCGTGGAGCGCTTTACCGCCACCGAGGCGGTGTCGGCCTCTTTCGTCCTGCATATCGATTGCCTGAGCCCGTCGGCGCATCTGGACACGGCCAAGCTGGCCTCGCAGGAAGTCACGCTGCGCCTGATGCAAGGCGACGGCAAGCGACGCGCGTGGCACGGTTACGTGGCCGATTGCGCATCGCTCGGCGGTGACGGCGGCCTCGCACGCTACCGGCTGCGCGTCGTGCCTTGGCTTGACCGCCTGCGCACACGCAGCGACTGCTTCGTCTACCAGGACAAGACCGCGCTCGAGATCATCGAAGACGTCTTCAGCGAATACCCCACCGCGCATTACAAGATTGCGACCACACAGCCGTGCGCCAAACGATCGATTTGCTGCCAATACCGCGAAACCGACTACGCGTTCGTGATGCGCCTGCTGGCCGAGGAAGGCCTGTCGTTCCGCATCGAGCACGAGCAAAGCGACGACAAGCAACAGCAAGGCAGCACGCAGTCGCGTCACACCGTCGTCATCTTCGACAACGATGCGCAACGTCCGGCTTGCCCGCAGCCGCAGATCCGCTTCCATCGCGTTGACGCCACCGAAAGCGAAGACGCGATCGAGCGTTTCTCGCACGCGCACAGCGTGGGCACCAATGCAGTGACGCTCGCCTCGTGGGACTACAAGGCACTGGCCGCGACCAGCGCCCAAGCCAGCGCCAGCGACCCCGGCGGCGAACTGCCTACGCTGGAACGTTTTGAAGCCTCGGGCTCGTATCAATATTCGAATACGCAAGAGGCCAGCCGCGCAGCGCAACTGCGCATGCAGGCACACGAAGGCGCGTACCTGCGCTACGAAGGCCAAGGCAGCGTGCGCCAATTGGGCGCCGGCCAGCGCTTCACGCTCACGCAGCATTTCGACAGCAAGCACAGCGAGTTCGTCACGCTGCAGGTGGAACACGAAGCCGCCAACAACCTCGGCGCCGACATCGCACGCTTGCTCTCCACCACCGAGATCGAATCGGGCAGCTACCGCAATCGTTTCGTCGCCGTACCGGCCGAGGCGTCCATCGTGCCGCCCTATCGACGCCGCCCGACGGCGCCTGAAGGCCAGGCTGCCGTGGTCATTGCCGACGACGGCGCGCCGCTCACCACCGACCGCGACCATCGCGTGCGCGTGCGTTTCCCGTGGCTGCGCGCGCCGGAGGTCAATGCGTTTTCCGATCCGTCCAACAGC
Organism: Ralstonia pickettii; assembly: GCF_016466415.2. Classification (NCBI taxonomy): domain Bacteria; kingdom Pseudomonadati; phylum Pseudomonadota; class Betaproteobacteria; order Burkholderiales; family Burkholderiaceae; genus Ralstonia; species Ralstonia pickettii. The sequence continues at coordinate 1,253,861 of NZ_CP066772.2, forward strand.
GACCGCTCGCAAGTCACCGCCTGGGTGCGCGTGGCCAGCGCCAGCGCGGGCCCGAACTGGGGCGGCAATCACCTGCCGCGCGCCGGCACGCAGGTCCTGCTGACGTTTATCGACGGCGACATCGACCGCCCGATGATCGCCATGCAGTTGCACAACACGCAGGACGCCCTGCCCTGGGCCCCTGCCGATGCGCCGCTTGGGCAAGCCCTGTCCGGCTGGCATTCGCAGGGCCTCGGAGGCGACGGCTACAACCAGTGGGTCGTCGACGATCACCCTGGCCAGTTACGCACGCGCCTGGCAAGCTCCACCGCCAACAGCCAGCTCAATCTCGGCTATGTCACCTCGCACGGCGCCACGGGCGGAGACCGCGGCACGTGGCGCGGCACCGGCGCCGAACTGCGCACCGATGCTTGGGCGGTGGTCCGTGCCGGCGCAGGCCTGCTGCTCTCGACCACCGCATGCGCGCAAGCCGTCTGCACGCTGCTCGACGCCCACGAAGCGCGCGGGCAGCTCACCGCCGCGCAGAAGACGGCACAGCGCTTGTCGGATGCCGCCGCGAGCCAGCAAGCGCTGCCCTTGGCGGCCAACGAAGCGTTCGAGCCGATCGACAAGGCGCTCGACCCTGCACAGGACGGCAAGTACCCCAGCAACGTCAATGGCCAGGATTCACAGCAGCCCGTCGATAAATTCGGCCAGCCGCTGCTGGTGACCGAATCGCCCTCCAGCATCGCGCTCGCCTCGCAGGCCACGACCACCGTCTACGCGGGCCGGCATCTGCACGGCACCGCGCAGGCCGACTGGCACCTCGCCGCTGGCAACGTCATCGCCGCCGCGGCTGCAAAGGGCGTGAGCCTGTTCGCCCAGCGCAACGGCATCCGCGCGATTGCCGAAGGCGGGCCGGTGTCGATCCAGGCGCATACCGATGCGTTGGCAGTGCTGGCAGACAAGGCCGTTACCGTTACCTCGTCGGCCGATTCGGTCGAGATCCTCGCGCAACAGAACATCGTGCTGCATGGCGGGGATTCATTGATCCGGCTGGAAGGGAATGCGGTGACGTTTGAGACGTCGGGGTTGCTGTCGGTGAAGGGGGCTGGGCATCCGTTTGAGGGGCCTGGGGGGCAGGCGGCGGCGTTGCCGGCGTTGCCGGTGGGTGTTTTACCCCCGTCAACCGTGCTGCTTGAACACACATATCACGACGGTCAGGGCCTAGCTGGCGCCAAGTACTTCGCCAAATTTGCAGATGGATCGGAGCGGCAAGGCATTTTGGATAGCCAAGGTCGCGCGACGTTGGAAAACGTACCTCCTGGCAGTGTGCAAGTCAGCTACGGCCCCATGCCAGGTGCCTTTGAGCGCAAAGACAAGACGCCGATGCCTAATCACGATCCGAATCCATCGGACAGCAAGCTTTCCAAGCTCGTCGATAAGTACTTGTCGGCGAGCAACACGCCAACCCCTTCCGCCTAAGCTTCCTCTGTCCGCACGTCATGTCTTCTTCTGATACCGCACAGGCGCCGGGTGGCCTGAGCTTAAGCAAGTTCAAATCCATTTGTGCCGACGTCGCCGATTGGACCTGGGGTATGGTCCAAGGAGCCTTCAACGAAAAGGCGACCTTCTCACAAATCCTCGTCGATGCCGTGATCGGCATGATTCCCTTGGTGGGCGATGGCACTGCGGTACGCGATCTGATCGCTGTGATCATGGGCTTGATCAACGACCCCAAAAAACGGGACGAAATCTTCGAGTGGATACTGCTGGTCGTTCTCGTCTTCGCTTTGATACCCGTGATCGGCGGCGTAGTGAAAGGCGTTGGTCGGATCCTAATCAAAGTGTTCAAGGAAGCCGCTTTGCTGACAGGCGCGGCACGTGCCGCAAAGCTCATGGAGGGCGCGCAGGAAATCATTGCGTTCCTGAATCGTATCGGTGTCAAGAACGCGGAGCAGTGGTTGCTGAAACTCCGGTTTGCGGAGTATCAAGCGAAAGTCATGGACCGCTTTGGTGCGCTGATGGATGTGCTCGACATCGCGCTACAGCTGATCAAAGCCAAAGCGGGCTCCATGATCCCGGCGAGCCTCGCCCAGCGAATTGATGCCCTGCGCAACGGCCTTGCGGTAATCAAAGCCAAAGGGAGTGAGATGATTCCCAAGGCCATCAAGGAACTGGATCAGGAGTTGCGCGAATTGCAGGCGTACGTCCGCTCAGGGGGAGAAACCACCAGCCGCGTTGCACTACATGAAGCCGCGACCGGCGAGCGTGTCGCAACGAAAGCAGACGAAGCCCGGCTGGTGGAAGATGGAGCGCTACCGACTCGTTCAGCTCGCGGGGGCTGGAAACAGAATGAGGCTCCAGCTGGACGCCCTGACAAGTACGCTCACGTCTACAAGACCGAACCCGAATACCCAGACCTTACCAAGCGTGTCGACAAAAACGGCCAACTGGAGCAAGTCGCCGCCTACAGCGGCCGCATCGTCAATCGGGAATTAAAACAGGGAGAGGAGATCTTCCGGCTTTTTGGGCCGGGCGGTGTCACCCATGGCATAGATATCGGTCCCAGCAAAGCCGGCGGCGCATGGTGGGGGTTGGGGTCTGCCCCAAAAAACGCCCGGGAGTGGCGAGAAATGTTCGGCGTGCTCGACGAGTTCAATCGTGACGGCTTCCTGGTGACCGGCAGAATTGAAGGCAAAGTCGGGCCTAAAGCGGCAGTCGGCACCGTGTCGGAGCAGGCTGGCACCAAACTGCCCGGACAATACCTACCGGGTGGCGCAACGCAGGCTTACTTCTATCTCGACAAGGCCCTCGCAGAACAACTCGTGGCCCATGGCGAGCAAGTCGTCGCAAGCGGAAAGCCCATGACACTGACCGATCCGGTCAGTGGCATGATATTCCACATACGGCCCACCGGTTGGACTGATGCTAACGGCATCTGGGGTTACCTCTGGCGCCCCGGCAGCCGCACCGTGCATACTGCCAAAGTGGCTGAACATGAAGAAGCCTCCAAAGACAACCACGAAGTCGTAGTTACCCCATGAGCACGAATCGAGTCACGCAAGGCGGCGTTACGCTGCCGACCGAACACGAGCGCAAGCAGATTTTTTACTGGCTCAAGCAGATCAGTTCATTTACAGCATGGAACCGTATCTTCGGTTTCTATCAGGCTTGGGCTCAAGCGACCGAAGAGTGTGCCCGACGGGCCACAGAACCGACGGGGCCTGCTGCAGATTACAGACTCATTCTCAACGGTTTAGCGCATTGCGAAGAGGCGGTGCTTCGCCTCAAGAAAGGCGACAAACGCATCTTCAAATTTGATGCTAATGGCGAGCTGGCCATGGCCGACCGTTTACCCACGTATTGGGAGAAGATGCTATTCCGCATGGAGGACGGGGAAACACTGCAACGCGATGAAAGCAATACCCCTGGCTGGACTCAGTTTCATCAAACATTCGTGAACCTGTGTGCGGCTTGGGGCGAGTGCGCCCCCGACATTCTTGAGCCTCGCTATCTCGATACGGAAACCCACACATTCTGCAACGATTACCTCAGGGCGAAACTCAATCAGATGGTGTTTCCGAATCCCCTGCCTGATGTGCCGGACCCCAAAGAGGACGTGCTGGTCTACAGCGGAAAGATGACGCCCTATTCGGGTATTTGGGAACCCGTCGATGCCCCCAAGCCCAAATTGTTCAGCTTGTTCCGAAACGACGAACAGCCCAAAGGGTCGTTTCCCATCGTCGGCACAATGAGCTATCTGCACGGCGGCTCAAATGCCCCCAACATGGCCGCCTACGCAGAAGAACGCGGTTTGCCGACCACGTGGCGCCTTCTTTGGCGCGATACCCGCTACGAGGATGGCACCATCCCCATCGAGGAGCGGGATTACGTCTTCCTGAAGCCAGATTCAGCACAACAAGAGGTTTCTTCTACTGTGTCTGCTACACCCGACCCGCTCATCTGCGCTGAAAGCGGGCAACCAGCACCCCAGGCGGGCCGCTGGCTGGCCGAAAATGACCTGCAAGCCAGCGTCATACTCCAAGCCGGAGAAATCTTACCGATGCATCAGGGAAGAAAATCTCGTTGGACGCTCGCGCGGGCGTAACCAGCTTTATCGCCTTAAAGCGACAACCGGCTGACTCGTCGCTCACCCGACGACATTCAATGAGTTCGATAAATCTGAAGCCTTACAACTTACCGCGCAACCTTGACCAAGATGCGTGGTTTCTCTATCAAACCACGTCGATCCCGTACTACGAAGTGTGTGCACGTCTGTGCGAAGAGTTTGCACAGTTGCACAATCTTTTCATTACTGGACGGGGGCTGCACGGTGCAGCTCGCCTCGATTATTGGGTGTCGCGCTATCTCACCCATGCTGAGAACATCCGGCGTGGTATCGGCTTCGTCAAGAACGGGGGAGACTACATGCCCATGATCGATATCCTCGATACGCCTTCCACAGACTATCGCGGGATAATCGAGCAACCTCTCGGCTGGATGAGCGATGAAGAGTGTAAGCGTTGGGACAGCAAATTTTCACAGCTTAGCTACGTTTGCGGCACGGGCAGCACTGTTTTGCGGAACAACTTAACAAAAGGGATTCACTGGTTAAACCGCCACTCCATTGGGCAGGATCGAATTTATCTTGACCGGGATGACGGCGATCCGGGCGACACGGCTGGAGCGATCCAACGTGTCGAAGAATACGGAATCATTTCGCCACCTAAGCCGTATCCGAAGCACGTTATCGATTTTGGTGAGCAAGTCCACCCGGGTGACCGCTGTCCTCGTACCGGCGTATGGGTTCCCAGACAATGGTTAGACGGCGCAACTGACTTTAGCCTTGCATTCTGCGTTGAGGGCCACCCCATGCAGCCCGCCTATCGAATAAAGGGATTGGAATTGAATAACCCTTTCTCTGGATACGACGAGGAGATGGCTGCAGAATATGAAGCCATAGCGATGGGGTCACCTGTAACGGAAGCAGTAGATACGACTTGGCACTTCGTATCCCAGCCCGTTGCTCAACCTACGTCGCTGCCCCATCTGCATTTGCGTTGTGAAGCAGGCCACCCCTGCACAAAGAGCGGCTACTGGATAACGCCAGCCAAATCAGGCTCTCGCCGGTTCTTCTCGCAAGGAACCCTGATGCCAGAGGTTGTATCGGACTACGGTTCGACGATCTGGCAGTGGGATAGCGATCAATCTGATCCGAAGCTGTAAACGCTGGGGAAATGTGGGTTGCAGCCCCCCGCAATTCGGGCGCCCGCCCCAGCACCAGCACCAGCAACAAAACACCATGGGCATACTGAAAAAACTATTCGGCCGAAACACCAAAGACCAGGTCGCCAAGCCGCCACCACCGCCGAAAGACGACGACACCTCGCCCGACATCGCCCCCGAACTCGCCCCCGCCTTGGAGGCCTACCAGCAAGGCCAGCACGAAGCTGCCATCTCCGCTGCTGCGCCGTACGCCGATCGCCACGCCGACGCCAACCGCCTATGCGCGCTTGCCTATTCGGACATGCGCCGCTATCCCGAGGCCTTTCCTTACTGGCTTGCGTTGTTCGAACAGGAACCCAGCGCACACAACGCACTGCAGCTTGCGACGACGTCCGTCATGTGCGGCGAACTGAAACGCGGCGAGGCGTGGTTGATGAAGTTCGACGAGATCAACGAGCAGACGCACGAGATGTCCAGCGTCACGGCTCGCACGCAGTTCATCTCGTCGCTCACGCAGAGCGGTCACATGGCCGAGGCATTGCCGTATCTGGATTGGCTGCGCGATGTCTACGCGCGCGTGCGCATCACGGATTCGCATTTCCTGTACGTGCGCGGCATTCCGTTTTTCCCGAGCTTTCTGGAAAACACCCTGCCCGTTCTCAAAGCAAGCATGCCGAACGACAAGATCGTCGATTGGTATGGAACTCTGGTGGGGAAATTGGACGAGGAAGGCGAGGCACAACTTGAGCAGTGGCGGCAATCATTGGCTGTCACGGCGGGCACTTGACCGTGCCCTGCTGCGACACCGGCGTGCAAAGCGAAATGAGTAAGAGAGGCCTTTCGCGATTACTGGGGCTCTTCTGCATCGCAGTCGCCATTGCAGGCTGCACGCGAGACGATCCACGCCCTAACACCAACGTGACAGCACTTTCGCAGCACATCCACCTCAGCATGCCTCCCGCGGCTGCCCGCTTCGAGATAGCCACCCTTCCAGAGCGCAACGACGAAGGCGTACCAGGGCCGACGGACTACGTTGCCCTGATCGCTGCGATCCGGCCACAGGGGCCCGACAACGCGATCATCGCAAATCAGCCCCGCATTGGTGAAGCGGCCGCAGTTCCGGAAGCGTTCCTGCGTGCCTGGCTTTCCGAGGGAGAGAAAGACGCATTGCAGCGAGCAGCCGCGCCAGACGGTACGGCGTACAACATCAGAGCGTTGACGCGCCAGGCCGCCAAACGCGCGATCGCAGTCCCCCTGAATGCCGGCGAGTGGGTCTTATACATTGAGTACGTCGCGCCATAGCCGTCAGCCGTTCAAGCGGCAATCAACTACTCTCCACCACCTGGCGCCAACACCTCACGCTGCCCATTCCGCCCCATCGGCGACACCAGCCCCGCCGCTTCCATCTGTTCGATGAGCCGCGCGGCACGGTTGTAGCCGATGCGCAGTTGCCGCTGCACGGAGGAAATCGACGCGCGGCGCGTGTTGAGCACGAACGCCGCGGCCTCGTCGTAGAGCGGATCGGCTTCTGCATCGCCGCTATCGCCACCAAACAAATCGCCGCTCGCGGCAGCTTCACCCGGATCACCGGCGAGGATGGCTTCGTCGTATTCGGGCTCGCCAAACTGCTTCCAGTGTTCGACCACGCGATGCACTTCCTCATCGGCGACGAACGCGCCGTGCACGCGCTGCGGATACCCGGTGCCCGGCGGCAGGAACAGCATGTCGCCCTGGCCGAGCAGCGATTCGGCGCCCATCTGGTCAAGAATCGTGCGCGAGTCGATCTTGGAGGACACCTGGAACGCCACGCGCGTCGGAATGTTCGCCTTGATCAGACCGGTGATGACGTCCACCGACGGGCGCTGCGTCGCCAGAATCAGATGGATGCCTGCGGCACGAGCCTTTTGCGCAAGGCGCGCGATCAGCTCTTCGATCTTCTTGCCGGCCACCATCATCAGGTCGGCCAGTTCGTCGATGACGACCACGATCAGCGGCAGCGTTGACAGCGGCTCGGGCGCATCGGGCGTGAGCGAGAACGGATTCGGCACCTTGCGGCCGGCCTGCTCCGCTGCGCGGATCTTCTGGTTGTAGCCGGCCAGGTTGCGCACGCCCAATGCAGACATCAGACGGTAGCGCTTTTCCATTTCGCCCACGCACCAGTTGAGCGCGTGCGCGGCCTGCTTCATATCCGTGACCACCGGCGCGAGCAGATGCGGAATGCCCTCGTACACGGAGAGTTCCAGCATCTTCGGGTCGATCATGATCATGCGCACGTCGTCGGGCGTGGCCTTGTACAGCATCGACAGGATCATCGCGTTGACGGCCACCGACTTGCCGGAGCCCGTCGTGCCCGCCACCAGCAGGTGCGGGGCGCGTGCGAGATCCGTCACCACGGGGTTGCCGGTGATGTCCTTGCCCATGGCCAGCACGAGGTGCGACCCGTGCGACTGGAAATCCGCCGCGTTCACGACTTCCGACAGGCGGATCATTTCGCGGCGGGCGTTGGGCAGCTCCAGCCCCATGCATGTCTTGCCGGGGATGGTCTCGACGACCCGGATGGACGTCACGCCCAGCGCACGCGCCAGGTCTTTCATCAGCCCCACAACCTGCGCGCCGCGCACGCCAATCGCCGGGTCAACCTCGAACCGCGTGATGACTGGCCCGGCAGATGCGCCAACGACCGTCACCGGAACTTTGAACTCCGCCAGACGCTGCGCGATCAGGTTGCTGGTCTCTTCCAGGTGCTCGGCGGAGACGGCTTCCGCGCTCGGCGATGCGGCGGTCAGCAATGCGGCACCGGGCAGGCGGTATTCCACGATGCGTTGTACTGCAGGTGCGGTCGCCGGAGCGGGCCCAGGCGCAGGCGCTGCGGCGACGGCCGGTGCTGCGGCGCGCGACACCACTTCCCCCACCACGGCCGGCAAGACGATGCGCGGCTTAGGCGCAGGCAAGACAGGCGCGACTTCCGGCTGCACGGCCGGCTCGATGGCCGGTGCTGCGGGTAGCGCTTCCACCTCGGACAGTGCTTCGACAATCGGTGCGGCTTCTGCTTGCGCGATCGGCTCGACAACCTCTTGGGCAAGCGTCGTTACGGCGGGCGACATCAGGCCGCGCAGTTCAGCCAGGAGCGCCTCGGCTTCCTGGCGTACGGCATCCAGGTCGACGGTTGGAGTTTCTGCGACGGCGGCTTTCGCCTCCACCAACTCAGGCACCGTCGGCTCGGTCAGGACAACCGGCTCTGCAGCGGGCTTAGCCTGCGGCGCAGGGGCCGCCGGGACTGGCACGGGAGCCTGCGTCTGCAAACCCAGTTGCGGTTGATGGAACGGGCTGCTGACGATGGTGGCGCGCAGTTTTGGGCGCGGCGGGGGCGTCTGCGGCGGAGTGGGCGGCGCCAAGGGCTGCGTCTTCACGGTTGGGGATGCGTCTGTCGGCGCGCCCTTCTTTGCGTCGAGCAGCGGCCAGATCTCGCCCGGTTGCGGCGGTGAGGGGCGCGTGCGCGGGGGCGGCTGCCATGCGGGCTGGCGGCGTGCAGAAACGGCTTCGATGCCACGGTGTCGCATGGCCGGCTGCGCGGCCCCAGTGTTACCACTCCAACGCGCCTCCCCTGCTCCGCCAAGGCCGAGCGCGGTCGGCTTCAAACCATCGTCAACGGGTTCGTCGTGGCGGGTTTCTGGCTCGGCAGACGTCTCGGTATGCACACTGCGACGGCGGTTCAACACCTGGCCCCACGATCGCCCGAACACCATTGGGGCGACCCAGATGAGCACCCCGAGCATCAGGAGGAACGCGCCAGTCCAGCCCAGCATGTGAGAAAACAGCGAAGACAATGCGCGCCCGGCGGCTCCGCCGGCCTTGTCCTGCGGGTCGGCGCCAGAAGTCAAGGCTTCAAGCGCGGCGCTGGCGCTCAGCGCGACGAGCGTCACCAGCCAGAGCCGCACGGTGCCTCGACCTTTGAGGAAGTCCCGCTCCCCCGCCAGCGCGCGCGTCACATACCGCCACACCAGCGGCAGCAGCCACACGGTGGAAATGCCAAACCAGCCAAGCACCATTTCAAACGCCATCTACAAATGCCAGGCCGCGATTGTAGCGGGGCGCGCCACCGCCATGAGAATCGCCCGGCCAAAAACACGCGGCCGGGCGTTCTGGCAACACGTTTCAGCGCAACGTGTCCGACGCAGTGGCGTGATCGGCGCGTCTGCGGCAACAGAAATCAGGCCGCAGTACTAGGCGCCGTCCCGCCGGGGCGCATCGGCACGGGGTGTGTCTGCTTGTCGTTGAGCATCGTCCACACGAGGATGGCCGCCACGATGTCAAACACGGCCAGCGCCACGAACAGCGGGTTGTAGCCGATGGTGGTTGCCAGCGTGCCAACTGCCAGCGAGAACAGCATGCCGCCCATGTAACCCGACATGCCCGCCAGCCCCACCGCCGTGCCGACTTCATGCTTGCCGAACATGTCCGACGTGAGCGTGTACAGCGCGCCAGAAAGCGTCTGGTGCGCAAAGCCGCCCACGCAGAACAGCGCAATCGCCGTGTAGGGACTCGTCGCCAACCCAATGCAGGCCGGGCCGATCATGCAGAGGCAACCCGTCACCATTACCAGCTTGCGAGACGTGACAAGCGATACCGAGAACCGCTTCTGGAACCACGGCGCCAGATAGCCGCCCAGCACACAGCCAACGTCCGCCGCCAGGAACGGCAGCCACGCAAACAGCGCGATCTCCTTCAGGTTCATATGGCGCTCGGTGGCCATGTAGAGCGGAATCCAGTAATTGAACGTCTGCCACGCCGGCTCCGACAGAAAGCGCGGGATGGCGATGCCCCAGAAGCGCCGGCCACTGACGATGCTGCCCCACGACGGCTTGGGCGCATCCGCGTAGTCATCCGGCGTTTCCTGGCCGGCACGGATGTATTCCCGCTCTTCGTCGGATAAGCGGTGGTGCTTGGCCGGCACGCGGTACAGCAGGAACCACAGCACGCTCCACACGAGCCCCATCCCGCCGATCACGGCAAAAGCAAAGCGCCAGTTGCCATGCAGAATGCACCAGACCACCAGTGGCGGCGCCACCACCGCGCCCACGGACGACCCGATGTTGAACCAGCCGGTTGCAATCGACCGCTCTTTTGCAGGGAACCACTCCGATGTCGCCCGTAGCGCAGACGGAAAACCCGCTGCCTCCGTCATCCCGAGCATCGCGCGGAACGCGGCCAGCGACAGCCAACCGCCTGCCGTGCTATGCAGCAGGCAGACCACCGACCACGCCCCCGCAAACAGTGCAAAACCCAGCTTCGTGCCCAGCACATCGAGCACATAGCCCGCCACAGGTTGCATCACCATGTAGGCGGCCTGGAATGCCGCGACGATGTAGCCGTACTGCTGCGTGCTGATGTTCAGCACCTTGTTGACTTCAGGCGCCGCCACCGCCAGCGCATTGCGCGCCAGGTAGTTCATGATCAGGCCGCTGAGTACGAGGCCGATGATCCACCAGCGCAAGCCTTTGATGGGTTTCATGTGTTGTCTCCTAAAGCCCCCGGTTCTTCTTGTGTGCGGGGCGTACTCGGTTTCAGAGGTGCAGGACGGGTTCCGGCAATCCAGTCACGCCCGGGCGCACGGCAAACGTGGCGCCCGAGAGCGGGTCGTCGCCGATGCGGATCGACGTCACGAACAGGGTGTCCAGCCCGGGGCCGCCGAATGCGCACATGGCCGGTTTGGACGTAGGAATGGCGATGCTTCGATCAAGGCGGCCGTCCGGCGTGAAGCGGTGCACGAAGCCAGCATCGTTGCCGCAGATCCAGTAGCAACCATCGGCGTCCACGGCAGCGCCATCCGGACGCCCCGGGTGTGCGTTCATGTCGATGAAAACGCGCCGGTTGTACGGCGTGCCGGTGTCGATGTCGTAATCGAAGGCCCAGACCGTCTGGCGGCTTGCGTGCGAATCCGACAGATACATCGTCTTGCCGTCGGGGCTGAAGGCCAGGCCGTTCGGGACGATCAGGTCGTCGATGACGGCATCAACGCGCCCAGTGCGAGCGGCCGCCGCATCCAGGCGATACAGCTTGCCGAGCGGCAGGCCAAGCGAGGTGTCCAGCACCATCGTGCCGGCCCAAAACCGGCCTTGGCGATCGCAGCGACCGTCGTTGAAACGCATGTCGGGGCGCGCGTACGCCACCGTGGCGAGGCGCTGCAGGGGCCCAAGCTCGATGCCGGGGCTGGGCGGTGGCGCGAGAAAGATGCCCGTTTCCATCGCCATCGCCCAGCCGTTGGGCGCCATGGCAATACAGCCGGCCATCTCGGGCAGCGGCCAGCTGTTGGCCTGGCCGGAGAAGAAGTTCCAGCGCCACAGCGTGCGCCCCGGAATGTCCGTCCAGTACAGCGCCTGCTCACCCGCGTGCCAGACGGGGCTTTCGCCGACACCGCATTGCATGTTGCCAATCCGCTCGACTGCCGGCTCTACGTTCAGGTGCATTGCGTCAGTCTCCGAACGGGCCGGCTTTGACAAATGCACCGCCTTGATACTGCGCAGCCGGATCATCGGCAGGCAGCGGCGGCTGCGCTTCGACCTGCGCGCGGAAGATCTCGCTCGTCTGCGTAGGTGTGTAGCCGAGGTGCGCGGCGTGGCGGTTGTCCCACCAGCGGTCGCGGTTGTTCGACATGCCGTAGACCACGGTAAAGCCCACGTTCGGCACGAACAGCGCGCGGCGGATGAGCTGTTCGAGGTCGTCGTACCCGAGCCAGGTGACGAGCATGCGGCGGTCCTTCGCTTCGGCAAACGAAGAGCCGATGCGGATGGCAACCGTCTCGATGCCATAGCGATCGAAATAGAAGCTGGCGAGCTGTTCGCCAAACACCTTGCTCAACCCGTAGTAGCCATCGGGCTTGGTGGGCACGGCGCTGTCGATTACCTCGCCCTGCTTGTAGAAGCCGATGGTGTGGTTCGAGCTGGCAAACACGATGCGGCGCACGCCATGACGACGTGCCGCCTCGTACAGGTTGTAGGTGCCTGCGATATTGGCCGGCAGGATTTCTTCAAACGGCCGCTCGACCGATACGCCGCCCAGATGCACGATCGCATCCGTACCGGCGACAAGCGCATCGACGGCTTTCGCATCAGCCAGGTTGCACGGTACGATCTCCTCGCCGGTGCGTGCTTCGCCCAGATTTGATATATCAGACAAGCGCAAAGAATCAGCGTATTTGGGCAGACGCTCGCGCAGCACCTTGCCGAGGTTGCCGCCGGCGCCCGTTAGCAGCAGGCGGTGGCAACGCGTGGTCACACCCGCGAGCGGGTCGGTTTGAACGTGGACTTCAGTGGTCATATCAGGTCACCGGGGCGGGGTTGAACAGGGCCAGCGCATTATGCAGACCCAGCTTGTCGGCGCAAACTTGCTTGCGGCCGCTCGCCACGTCAAGAATCAGGTGGAACAGCTCCCAGCCGATGTCGGCAATGCTCGCTTCGCCTGTGGCGATGCGGCCGGCGTCGAGGTCGATCAGGTCATGCCAGCGCTCGGACAGCGCCTTGCGCGTCGACACTTTGATGACCGGCGCCATGGCCAGGCCATACGGCGTGCCGCGGCCGGTCGTGAACACCTGCAGGTTCATGCCGGAGGCCAGCTGCAACGTGCCGCACACGAAATCGCTGGCGGGCGTCGCAGCAAAGATCAGGCCCTTGCGACGCACTTTCTCACCCGGGCCAAGCACATCGACGATGGGCGTGCTGCCCGACTTGACGATCGATCCAAGCGCCTTTTCCACCACGTTCGACAGGCCGCCCTTCTTGTTGCCCGGCGACGGGTTGGCACTGCGGTCAGTCTGGCCGCCGCTCAAGTAATCGTCGTACCAGGCCATCTCGCGCAGTAGCGCACGGCCGACGTCTTCATTAATGGCGCGCGGCGTGAGCAGATGAATGGCGTCACGCACCTCGGTCACTTCCGAGAACATCACCGTGCCGCCTGCACGCACGATCAGGTCGGCCGCAAAGCCCACCGCCGGGTTGGCTGTCACGCCCGAAAACGCATCGCTGCCGCCGCACTGCACCCCGACCACGAGATCGGATGCCGGACAGGTTTCGCGCTGGCGCTTGTTCAGGTGTTCCAGGCGGCGCTCGGCCATCTCCATGATGGCATCTGTCATGCCGATGAAGCCGTCAAAGGCTTCGTCCTGCAGACGCAGCACCGGCGAATCCGCCGTGCCGGCCACTTCGATCGGAATGCGGCCACCCGGCGCGAGCTTTTCCGGCACAAGGCGTTCGGGCACAAGCTTTTCGCAGCCCAGGCCGATCACCATGATCTCGCCGCCAAAGTTCGGATTGAGCGCCAAGTTCTGCAGCGTGCGGATCGGCACGATGGCGGCCGGCGCGTTGATGGCGACGCCGCAACCGTACACGTGGTTGAGCGCCACCACATCGTCAACGTTCGGGAAACGCGGCAACAGTTCGCGCTTGATGCGGCCCACGACGTAATCCGTCACGCCCGCCACGCACTGCACGCTGGTCATGATGCCGAGCACGTTCTTCGTGCCGACCGTGCCATCAGCATTGCGATAGCCCTCGAAGGTATAGCCCTCCAGCTTTGCCAGCTTCGGGTCCGGCCGCGTGGCCAGCGGCAGTTCGTCCAGCGCGGGGGCGGACGGCAGCTTCACGGCGTGCTCATTGACCCAGCTACCGCGCGGCAGCGGCTTCACGGCGTAACCGATCACCTCGTTGTAGCGGATGATCGCGTCGCCTTCAGCCAAGTCGACAAGCGCCACCTTGTGGCCTTGCGGCACGCCTTCGACGAGCACCGTGCCATCGGCCAGTGCCGTGCCGGCGGGCAGGCCGCGTGCGTTGACGACGATGGCGACGTTGTCACCGTCGTGCACGCGAATCGTCAGCGCCTTTTCAGTTGCGTTGCCGGCCTCAGGGGCCAGCGTCGGTTCAGACATCACAGACTCCGTGATTGATTCAAACGGGTTTGGCTTCAACGTCCCAGGCTCGGACGTTTCGGGTCATACGTCCAGCCCGGCACGAGGTATTGCATGGCCATGGCGTCGTCACGCGCGCCAGGGCCCAGGGTCTTGTACAGCGTATGGGCCGCCATGACGCGCTCCATGTCGATTTCGATGCCGAGGCCCGGGCGCTCCGGCACGGCCACGTGGCCGCCCTGGATGCGCGGCGGCTCGCGCGTCAGGCGCTCCTCGGCCTCCTGCCAGATCCAATGCGTATCGATGGCCGTGATGTTGCCCGGTGCGGCGGCGGCCACATGCGTGAACATGGCCAGCGACACATCGAAGTGGTTGTTGGAATGCGAGCCCCACGTCAGGCCCCACGCGTCGCACAGCTGCGCGACGCGCACGGAGCCTTGCATGGTCCAGAAATGCGGATCGGCCAACGGAATATCGACTGCCTGCAGCTGCACGGCATGGCCCATCTGACGCCAGTCGGTCGCGATCATGTTGGTGGCCGTCGGGATGCCGGTGGCGCGCTTGAACTCGGCCATCACCTCGCGGCCCGAATAGCCGGCTTCGGGGCCGCACGGGTCTTCGGCATAGGCCAGCAGATGGCCTTGGCCCTTGCACAGCGCAATTGCCTCGTTAAGCGACCACGCGCCGTTCGGGTCCAGCGTGACCCGGGCGTGCGGAAAGCGCGCCTTGATGGCGGCAATCGCTTCCATCTCGTCGGCACCGTGCATCACGCCGCCCTTGAGCTTGAAATCGGCAAAACCGTAACGCGCGGTGGCGGCTTCGGCCAGGCGCGCGATGGCGTCGGGCGTCATCGCGGCTTCGTGGCGCAGGCGCAGCCAGTCGTCGGTGGCGTTCGCGCCATCCAGATACGGCAGATCGGTCTTGCGACGGTCGCCCACGTAGAACAGGTACGCGAGCATCGGGGCGCTATCGCGCTGCTGCCCGGCACCGAGCAGCTCTGCCACCGGCACCTCCAGAAACTGGCCAAGCAGATCGAGCAGCGCCGCTTCCACCGCCGTGATGACGTTGTCCATGCGCAGGTTGATCTCGTGCGGCTGGCGCAGCACGGCCGCTTCCGAAGCGGAGGTGACCTGGTGCACTGTCGCTTGATGCGCGGCATCGCCGCCACCGGCCAGCGCGCGGCGAACGTTGTTCAGCACGCCATTGGTACGGCCGATCGATTGACCGACCACCAGCGGAATCACACGCTCCAGCGCTTGGCGGATGCCCTCCCCGCCCGGCACCTCGCCCACGCCGGTACGCCCGGCGTTGTCCTTCAGGATCACGAGATTGCGCGTAAAGAACGGAGCATGCGCGCCGCACAGGTTCAGCAGCATGCTGTCGTGGCCCGCGACGGGAATCACCTGCATCTCCGTCACCCGAGGTGTGTGCGTGCGTGCGCCGGACTCGATCGATTGCAACGTCACTTACGAGGCTCCCGTGGCTTACAGCGGCTTCAGTTCCACACGCTTGATCTCGCCCACCATGAACAGGTAGCAGACGATGGCGACCAGCGCGTGGATCCCCACGTACACCAGCGCACCGTTGAACGACCCCGTGGTGTTGACGATGTAACCGATGGCGATGGGCGTGGTGATGCTCGACAGGTTGCCGAACGTGTTCATCAGCGCGCCCGACAAGCCGGCGATCTGCTTGGGCGCCGTATCGGAGTTCACCGCCCAGCCCAGCGCACCGAGGCCCTTGCCGAAGAACGACAGCGCCATCACCGCCACCACGATGGCCTGCGCGTCGACGTAGTTGCAGATCACCATGGTCATGGAGAGCAGCATGCCCAGCACGATGGGCACCTTGCGCGCCACCGAAAGCGAGGCACCACGCCGAAGCAGCGCGTCTGAGATGATCCCGCCCAGAATGCCGCCCAGGAAGCCGCACACCGCCGGGATCGACGCAACGAAGCCCGCCTTCAGGATCGACATGCCGCGCGCCTGCACCAGATACACCGGGAACCACGTGATGAAAAAGTACGTAAGCGCATTGATGCAGTACTGCGCGATGTACACACCCATCAGCATGCGGTTCTGCAGGAGCTGCTTCACGTAGCCGAGCTTCGGGCCCTCGGTCTTGGCCACACCCGCGCGGTCCATGTTCACCAGGCCGCCGCCGGCTTCGATGTATTCGATTTCGGCACGGTTGACGCCCGGGTGGTCCTTCGGTTCGTGCACGAAGGTTCTCCACACGACCGCCATGACGATGCCGATCACGCCCATCACGATAAACACGTGATGCCAGCCGAACGCGTGCACCAGCCACGCCATCAGCGGGGCAAACACCACCGTGGCTGCGTACTGCGCAGAGTTGAAGATGGCCGCTGCGGTGCCCCGCTCGTTGGCCGGAAACCACGCCGCCACGATGCGGCTGTTCGCTGGGAAGGACGGCGCCTCGGCTGCGCCCACCAGAAAGCGCAGGCAGAACACCATGGCGATGGCGGCGGCGCCGGTAAAGAAGCCGATCGCTCCCTGCGCCAGCGTGAAGACCGACCACAGCAGAATGCTGAACGTGTAAACGCGTTTCGAACCGAAGCGGTCGAGCAGCCAGCCGCCCGGAATCTGCGCGATCACATAAGCCCAGCCGAACGCCGAAAAAATGTAGCCAAGCGACACGGCATCGATGCCGAGTTCCTTCTGCATGGCCGAGCCGGCAATGGAGATGGTCGCCCGATCGGCGTAATTGATGGTCGTCACGATAAACAGCATCGCGAGGATCACGAAACGCACGCGGCTCATGCGCTCAGTGCGCGGCACGGCCTGCGCTCCCACTGCGGGGGCCTTGATGTCCATCGTCTCCTCCTTGCGCCGGCACCAGCCGTGCCGGCAGGATCAAGTCGCCGGGTCCTGTGCGGCCCGGCGTGTTGTTTTTTTCTAATCGACTGCTACGGCTTCACGCCCAGCTTCCATCCACCAGACGGCGGAGCTTCAGCGGGTTGCCGTCTTGCAGCGCTTCGGGCAACAGTTCGGCCGGCAGATCCTGGTAGCACACCGGGCGCAGGAAGCGTTCGATGGCCGCCGTGCCGACCGAAGTCGTGCGTGCATCCGTCGTTGCCGGCCACGGCCCGCCGTGCACCATGGCGTGGCACACCTCAACACCGGTTGGCCAGCCATTGGCCAGAATGCGCCCCGCCTTGCGTTCCAGAATCGGCAGCAGCGAACGCGCGATCGCCGTGTCGCCCGCATCCAGATGCAGCGTGGCCGTCAGCTGGCCTTCAAGCGATTCGGCAAGCGCCCGCAACTCGTCCGCATCGCGGCAGCGCACGACGAGGCCGGTGGCGCCGAAGATCTCGTCGTGCAACGCCGGTTGCGCCTGGAAGCTCTTCGCATCGGTGATGTAGAAGCCGGCTTGCCCGCGGTTGGGTTCGTCGCTGTCTTGGCCGCGTGCAACGCAGCGCACGTTGGCCTCGGAGGCCAGCTTGTCGACGCCACGTGTGTAGGCGCTGTGGATGCCTGCGGTGAGCATCGGCTGCGCAGCCACGCCGCCCATGGCCGCAGCGGCGGCCGCCTCAAAGGCATCCAGCTCCGGCCCGTCGATGGCGAGCAGCAGGCCCGGGTTCGTACAGAACTGGCCCGCACCCATCGTCAGCGACGCCACGTACTGCTGACCCAGCGCAGCAGCACGCTTGGCCAGTGCATCGGGCAGCAGGAATACGGGGTTGATGGCGCTCAACTCGCCATATACCGGAATCGGCTGCGGACGCGCCTGCGCAATGCGCAGCAGCGCCTGACCGCCTGCACGCGAGCCTGTAAAGCCCACTGCCTGAATATGCGGATCCGCCACCAGTGCGCCCGCCACATCGTTGTCCGCCAGGATGAGCGAGAACACGCCTTCCGGCAGCCCACACTGCGCCACCGCCGCTTGAATGGCGCGGCCCACGAGTTCGGACGTACCCGGGTGTGCCGGATGCGCCTTCACGACCACCGGGCAACCGGCGGCCAGCGCCGACGCGGTATCTCCACCCGCCACCGAAAACGCCAGCGGGAAGTTGCTCGCGCCGAACACGGCGACGGGCCCCAGCGCAATGCGGCGCATGCGCAGGTCCGAGCGCGGCAACGGCTTGCGTTCGGGCAGAGCCGAATCCAGGCGTGCGCCCACGGCATCACCGGCACGCACCACGCTTGCAAACAAGCGCAGCTGATTGCACGTGCGGCCGCGCTCGCCTTCCAGGCGCGGACGCGGCAATGCCGATTCGGCCATCGCGCGCTCGATCAAGGCATCGCCCAGCGCTTCGATCTGGCTGGCGATGGCTTCCAGAAAGGCTGCACGGGTTTCCGGCGCGGTTTCGCGGTAAACGTCAAAAGCCGCGGCGGCCAGTTCAGCGGCACGCGCGGCCTCGGCCTTGGAGGCCAGGGTGAATTCAGGTTCGAGCCATTCCCCGGTGGCGGGGTTCATGGCGCGAACCTTGCCGGCACCACCCGCCACGCGGGCAGCACCCAACAACAGTTCGCCGCTCAGTTGCATAAGGATTCCTTGTGTTTTCGGTTGCGCTCAGGCCGCCAGCTTTTCCACTTCGGCAACGCGCGACACCAACGCCGACAGTTCTGCAATCTCGGCGTCGGTCAGGTCGGTCAACGGAGCACGGACCGGACCTGCGTCACGGCCGATGACCTTCATACCGGCCTTGACGATCGACACCGCATAGCCGCGCTTACGGTTGCGCAGCTGGATGTACGGCAGCACGAACTCGTTGAGCATCTTGTAGACCTTGGCATTGTCGAACGCGCGCACGGCGGCGTAGAACTCTAGCGCGAACTTGGGCACGAAGTTGAAGATGGCCGACGAATACGTCGTCACGCCCATCGTCAGGTACGGCAGCGCAAAGGTTTCGGCCGTCGGCAGGCCGCCGACATAGGTAAAGCGGTCGCCCAGGCGGGCGTAAATGCGCGTCATCAGTTCCAGATCGCCCACGCCATCCTTGAAGCCGACCAGGTTCGGGCAGCGGTCTGCCAGGCGTTCCAGGTGGTTCTCGTCGAGGACCTGGTTGGCGCGGTTGTAGACGATCACGCCGAGCTTGGTCGATTTGCAGACCTGCTCCACGTGAGCGGCCACGCCGTCGGCAGAGGCTTCGGTCAGGTACGGCGGCAGCAGCAGGATGCCGTCGGCGCCGGCAGCTTCTGCGGCTTTGCTGTATTCGATCGATTCGGCCGTGCCGCGGCCGGCCGGGGCGATCACCGGAATCTTGCCGGCGGTTTCAGCCACGGCAGCACGCACCACGCGGTCCGTCTCGGCTGCGGTGAGCGAGAAGAATTCGCCCGTGCCGCCCGCGGCAAACAGGCCGGCGGCCTCGTGGCTGAACAGCCAGCTGAGGTTGGCGCGATACGCGGCCTCGTCGAACGACAGATCCGACGCCTTGAAGTGCGTGATCGGAAAGGACAGCAGACCGGAGCCAATCTGTTGGGCAAATTCTTTAGGGCTGTATCGGGACATGTCTCGCTCGTGATGAATGCGTGTTGTTGGTGAGCGAATTCTTGCATCGGGATCGATTCAAGTCCAAGCCAACTAATAACTCGATTAATACAGAATTTGTATTGATACAGGGTCTTCCCTGAGTCGACGATGGGGATGCTGCGGCTGCACGTGGCGGCTGGCTGCGCCGGCTCATCGCCGCGTCACACGGCGCCCTCGGCCTCCACGTAAAAAGCGCATGCCCAAAGTGAAAGTCCGCTATTTGCCGCGCCGATGCGCTAAGACCGAGCCGATTCTTGCATCGGCGATCTTTCCGATTCAAGATAAGCACTGACTCTATCCATACAGTTTTTGAATCGATGTTTGAACTCAGCCAACTCCGCTGCTTTGTTGCCGTGGCCGAAGAGCTGCACTTTGGGCGCGCGGCAGAACGCCTGCACATGACCCAGCCGCCGCTGTCGCGCCAGGTGCGGCTGCTCGAACATCAGGTCGGTACGGCACTGCTGGAACGCAACAGCCGCTCGGTCAAGCTGACGGCGGCCGGGCGCAGTTTTCTACCCGATGCGTCTCGCATCCTGCGCTTGGCGGACGAAGCTGCGGCCACGGCCCGGCGCGTGGCGACGGGGGCTGCCGGGCAATTGGCGATCGGCTTTACCGCGTCGGTCGGCTATGGGAAGTTGCCTTCGCTGGTGAGCGCCGTGCGGGCGGCTTCACCGGGCGTGCGGCTGACGCTCAAGGAGATGGTGAGCGGCGCGCAGCTCTCGGCGCTGGATGCGCGCGAGATCGACGTGGGCCTGCTGCGCCCGCCGGTGGAGCACGGCGAGCTGATTGCCGTGCCGTGCTCGCAGGAAGCGCTGGTGATCGCCCTTCCGGAAGCCGTGGCCGACAGTTGGCCGCAACGCCCCAGCCTGCGCGACTGCGAGGGCCAGCCGCTGCTGATGTATTCCCCATACGAGGCGCGCTATTTCCACCAGATGGTCAGCAGCCTGCTGGAGCGCGCGGAGGTGCTGCCCGACATCGTTGAATACGTCAGCCAGATCCACTCGATGCTGGCGCTGGTGCGTGCCGGCATCGGCGTAGCGCTCATTCCCGCAGCGGCGGCCATGCTGCACTTCGAGGGCGTCGTCTATCGCCCGGTACGCACCACGCCGGCCAAGCCGGTTGAACTGTGGATGGCCTATCGCAAGGACAACGACAACCCCGTGTTCAACCTGCTCAAGACGGTGCTGCACAACACTCTTGCCGAGGGGCGCTGAATTCACCCGGCACCGCATTTGCTGAAGCCATGGCGATCCCGACCCGGAGACCGCCATGCCGAAAACACCCCAGAACATTCCACGCACCGCCCTGTGGCTCGCCGCGGCGGCAATAGGCCTGACGGTGGTTGCTTTGCCGCATCCCGCCCACGGCAAACTGCCGCCGCCCACGCCGGCTGAGCAAGCCGCCGCTGCCCGGCAGGCCGAGACCGAGCGCGCCCAGAAAGCACAGGAGCAGGCCCAGCTGACCGCAGTGCAGGACCGTCTGGCGGCGCGCTTTGGCAAGGGCGGCAACAACGCGCCAGACGCCGTCACGCCGGTCGCCAACCTGCCCAAGAACGTCGCAGAAGCGCCGGGTACGGCGGGCCCGCATGGCGGCTCGCGGCCGAGCGCGGAATCCCATTCGGGCAACGCCCGCTAGGCAACCAGCGGAAACCCCGTGTCAAACGTGGTGGCCACTTCCAGCCGCTGTTTGAGCAGACCCACCTTCACGTAGAAATCGGCCGTGCGCTGCTGCTCGGCAATGAGCTGCGGATCGATGGCGCGCCACACGGTCTGCCGCCGCGCAAACTGCAGCCGCGCGGCCTCCGGCGCAATGCCGATGATGCGGGCCAGCGTGACTGAAAAGCTATCGACATGCTGATACGACCACACCTGCGCGCGCACCACGCGCTGCAGGAAATCGCCCAGTGCGTCGCGCTTGGCGGCCAGAGCCGCGTCGGTCGCCGCCAGGTAGCTGAGTCCCGACCACAACCCGCGTCCGTTGACCAGCACGCGCGCGTGCTTGGCCGTTTCGGCCATCGCGGTGTAAGGCTCCCACGTTGACCACGCATCGATCGAACCGTTGACCAGCGCAAGCTTGGCATCCGCAGGCGGCAGAAAACGGAAGTTGGCGTCGTCCGGGCCCAGCCCTGCAGATTCCAACGCCTTGAGCGCCACGAAATGCCCGATCGACCCGCGGTTTGTGCCGATCGACTTGCCTTTCAGATCCGCGGCGGTGTTCAGCGGAGAGTCCGGCCGCACCAGCACCGCCGTGCCGTATGGGTCGGATCGGTTGGCGCCGATCAGTTTGATCCGTGTGCCCGCCGCCAGGGCAAAGATGGCTGGTGCATCCCCAATGGGGCCCAAGTCGACGGCGCCTGCATTGAGCGCTTCGGCCAGCGGTGCGGCCGCCGGAAATTCGGTCCATTGGATGTCGTACGACACGCCTTTGAGCGCGTCGGCGGCTTCGAGCAGCGCGCGCAGTCCGCCCTTCTGGTCACCAGCCTTGAGCACGATGCGGGGTTGCGCGATGGACAAGGCAGGCGCGGCAGCGAGTGCCAGCGTGGATTGCAGAAAACGTCGTCGATGTTGCGGCATGGTGATGGAGCGATGCGGTCGAGGGTCAATGAATGAAACCGCCTTTCACATAGCGCACCGGTTCGGCGTCCATGCGGGCGATCAAGGCGTCGAGGCCGCTTGTGCTGCGGGCGGTTCCGCGGGCGGCCGAGGTGCACAGGAAGTCAGCATCGGACCACGTGGTGCCCGGTGCGCCGCGTGCGCGCAACCACCCGTTGCGGTCGGCCAGCAACTGCGTGCCGGAGAACGCTTGCGGCGCGGCACCGGCAATGGTGGCGAAGACGCTCCAGGCGTCGGCACCTTCAGCCACACAGCGCGCCTCAAACGCGCGGGTTGGCGGTGGCAACGTGCCATCCGGCGTGATGAGCAATGTCTGGAAACGCGGGTCTTCCAGCGGGATGCCGGCTCTCGATGCCGCATCCACCGCCACCACCCTCACGCGTTGGCCGTTGCGCCACGTCGCCAAGGATTGAGTCGGCGCATCCCCGCAACGCACGGGCAGCGCCGGCAGCGCCACAGGTAGTGGCCAGCCGCCGGCACGCACGCCACCACTCGCTGCCAGCACCTTCATCGCGTCGAGCACCGCCCAGATATCGGCGTCGCTCAATCGATCGGCAAATGCAGGCATGGTGGACGCGCCTTGTGTATCGACCATGCCGTGAGCGATGTGCCAGAACAGTTCGCCATCGGGATGACGGCCAAGCAATGGGCCGACCACCGTGGGCGGCCAGCGCCTGGGCGTGGCTGCCAAGGGGCCTTCGCCTCGGCCATCTGCGCCGTGGCAGCTTGCACAGACCGCGTTGTAGATGCGCGTGCCCTGCGTGATGGATGCCACCGAAAATGCCGTCGGGCTGACATGGAAACTCGTCGGCACGGCGGGCGCGAGCACAACCGCCGACGGCCACGGCGCCACCACAAGCAGGCCCGCCGCGACGCCGGATGACACCGGCCGCCACCGCCGCACGAGCACGGCGATCACGACGGCCACCAACGCGAGCATCAAGGCAATCAGCGTCAGGCCAAGCTGCCGCGCTTGCCCAAGGTCAATCAACAGGGTTTCGCCCGCGATGCGCACGTCCCACGGCCATGCTGGCTGCCCGTGCGCCTCGCCTGTCAGCCCAAGCGTGTGCAGCAGCACCAGCACGCCGTGCTGCGCCCATTGCAGAAAGCCAAGCAATGCGTTGAGCCAGACCGTCGCTTCCGGTCCGCTCATGATGGTGCCGCCATCTACCAGGTCTCACCCAAGCCGAGATGACCGAGTGCCTCGTGCCGCAATGCGCTCAAGCGCGGGTCGCCGCGATGGCGCGGGTAAGGCAGGTCCACCGTCAGTTCCGCCGTGATGCGCGCCGGACGCGGGCTGAAAATGACCACACGCTGCGCCAGGAACAGCGCCTCCTCCACATCGTGCGTCACCAGCACGGTCGAGAAGCGGGCGCGTTGCCACAGCGTCACCAGCTCGCTCTGCATGGCCAGCCGCGTGAGTGAATCCAGCTTGCCCAGCGGCTCGTCCAGCACCAGCAACTGCGGATCGTTGACCAGCGCACGCGCCAGCGCCACACGTTGCGCCATGCCGCCCGACAGCTCATGCGGAAACGCCCGATGAAAGCCGCCCAGGCCCACGCGTTCCAGCGCGTCGTTCACGCGGTCACGCTCTGCATTGAGCACGCCGCGCGCTTGCAGACCCAGCGCAACGTTGTCCCACACGCGGCGCCACGGATAGAGCGTCGGGTCCTGGAAAACCACCACACGAGATGGGTCGGGCTCGCTGATGGGCTTGTCGTCCTGCAGGATGCGACCATGCGTGGGCGGTTCCAGCCCCGCGATCAGGCGCAGCAGGGTGGACTTGCCGCAACCGCT
This sequence comes from Ralstonia pickettii, assembly GCF_016466415.2. NCBI lineage: Bacteria > Pseudomonadati > Pseudomonadota > Betaproteobacteria > Burkholderiales > Burkholderiaceae > Ralstonia > Ralstonia pickettii. Next base: position 1,277,873 of record NZ_CP066772.2, read on the forward strand.
TGGCCCAAGCAGCGCCACGAATTCACCGCGCTGTATGGTCAGGCTCACACCGTCGAGCACCTGCAGCGGATTGGCGCGGCTGCCAAACCAGTGGCTGACGCCCTGCACGTCGATGCGTGCGCCGACAGCGGCCGCAGGCGGCGGCGCCTCGCGTTCGAGCACGGCTACCATTTCAGCGTCCCCTTCTGCCAGACCAGCGCGCGGTCACGCACCTTGAAGAGCAGCGTGATGATGCTCGAGAACAGCAGCGCCATGACGATCAGCGCGGCATACATGTTGACGTACGATGCCCAGCCTTGCGCCCAGGTCAGGTACCAGCCGAGGCCCGACTTCACGCCCATCATCTCCGCCGTCACCAGCACCGTGAACGACGCGCCCAGCCCCATGAACAGCCCCACGAACACCTGCGGCAGGGCTGCCGGAATCGCCACACGCAGTACGAGGAACGCGTTGGATGCGCCCAGCGTTCGCGCTACGTCGTAGTAGCTTTTGCTCACGCCCGCCACGCCGGACCACGTGAGCACCGCCACGGGAAAGCCGGCAGCCAGGGCGATCAGGAAAGCCGCCGCCGAATAGCTCGACGGGAAGAAGTAGAACGTGATCGGCAACAGCGCCGTCGCCGGCAACGGCCCGAGAATGCGCAGCACCGGATGCACCCAGTAGCCCACCGCGCGCGACCAGCCGATCGACACGCCCACCAGAAAGCCCGTCAACGCACCAAGCAGATAGCCAATGCCGAGCAACTTGAGCGTATTCAGCACGCTGTCGCCCAGACGCGGCCAGTCTTCCGAATAGACCTCGATCAATGCCTGCGGCGGCGCAAAGAACGGTGTGGGCAATGCACCGGACTTGGCGGTCAGCACCTCCCACAAGGCCAGCACCACAGGCACGGCGATCAACCACGGCCCGGCTGGCTGCAGCGCTTCCTGCACGGGCCGCAACGGGGACACATGGCCCGCCGCCAACGCCACCACGAACAGCGCAATGCCAACGATCAACGCGGCAACGCCCAGCTCCGCCGTGAACGCCCAGTCGCTGAAGCCGACCACGTGGTTGGGCCAGCGCCACGTCAGCAGGCCGAAGGCGGCCCAAGCCAATGCGGCCACGGCGCCGGTGCGCCATGCGCCTCCGCGCTCGACGGCATCGGCAAATGGGTTGGACAGCGGGGCCGGCGCCTCCAGTGTTTGCGGGATGGTGCTCATGTCGATGTGTTCCTCATGTGCTCATCTGCTCATGTGCCGTGTGTCAGGCCAGCACATTCACGTACACGTGCTGCGCAAGGCGCTGCGGATCGGTGGTCTTCTTGATGACGCCGATGCGGCGGAAGTCTTCCGCGTAGAAGGCGATCTCGTCGCGCAGGTCGATGCCGGTCGGGTGATGCGTGTACGTGAGCGTGGCGTAGAGCTTGCGCAAGTCGTCCAGTGCCACCTTGGGCGAATACTTGGCAAACACCTTGGCGGCCTCATTCGGGTTCTCGTTGACGAAGTCCGTGGCCTGCACAATCGAACGCGCCAGTGCTGATGCTGCCGGACGGTCATTGCGCACCAGTTCGCCCCGTGCGCCGATGACACAGCAGACCTTGCGTGCGTATTCACCGGAGAGGTTCGTGGCCAGTTCCACATACGCGCCGTTCGTACGTTTCTCCAGCAGGTAGAGGTTCGGATCGCCGTCGGCAATCGCCTGGATCTCGCCTTTATCCACCGCCACGCCCAGCAGGTCGGCCGGGTACTGGCGCCAGGTGATGTCCTTGTCCGGGTCAATCCCGTTCTTGGCCAGCAGGATGGTGAAGAAGTGCTTGCCCGGCGCGGCAAGATCGCTCACACCCACGGTCTTTCCCCTGAGCGCCGCCAGGCTGGTGACGCCTGCCGCCTTGGAACCCACAAGCCGCACACAACCGCCATGCGAGCTGCCGATGATCTTCACGTCAAAGCCCGCCTCCAGCGGCTTGAGCCAGCGGTGGATCATGCCGACTGCAGCGTCCGCCTTGCCTGTGGCGATGGATTCGAGCAGTTGATCGGTCGAGCCGCTGTAGTTGATCAGATCGACGTGCAGTCCGTTCTTTTCGAAGAAGCCGCGTTCCTGCGCTACCACGATGGGCGTCAGGCAAAACGAGTTCTGGTTCCACGCAAACGTCAGCTTGCGCTGTTGCGAGTAGGCCTTGCGGCCCAGGATCAATGCCGGTGCGGCCAGCGCCGTGGCGGCCGCTGCGTGCAATATCTTGCGGCGCGAGATGCCCGCGGTCTCTTCGCTCATTGAATGCTCCCCGTGATGATGTGTTCGATGTGTTCGATCTGTTCTGTCAGGCGACGGCTTAATCGAGCACGTCCGGCTCGGCCGCGACCAGGCCGGCGTAAAGGCTTTCGAACGCGTGCAGCGCACCCTCCTGGCCGCCCACCTGGCTGTGGGTGTGGCGCGCGGTGGCGGCATCGATGGGCTGCGGCGTGCCCGCGGCTTCGGCAAGCAGTTGCGTGTGGGCAGCGTTGTCCAGCGCGATGTACCACCACGCTGCGGCTTCCACCGTCGGGCCTGCCGTGAGGATGCCGTGGTTCTTCAGGATCACGCCCTTGTGCGTGCCGCCGTCGGGCTTGGTGAGCGCATGCGCAATGCGCTCGCCTTCGCTGGAATCGACCACCATGCCGGTGAAGTCGTCGAACAGCGCGTGATCTTCATAGAACGAGCATGCGTCCTGCGTGAGCGGATCCAGCGGCCGGCCCAGGGTCGACCACGCCTTGCCGTAGGTCGAATGGGTGTGCGCCGCAGCCACGATGTGCGGATGCGCTTCGTGAATCGCCGCATGAATCGCAAACGCCGCCTTGTTCAGCGGCCGGTTGCCGATGACGGTCTCGCCACGCGCGTTCACGAGCAGGAGGTCCGACACCTTGATGCGCGAGAAATGCACCCCCAGCGGGTTGACCCAGAAGTGGTCCGTCAACTCCGGGTCGCGTGCGGTGATGTGCCCCGCCAGCCCGAGGTCGAAGCCGTGCCGCGCAAACAGGCGGAACGCCCCCGCAAGCCGCTCCTGCCGATGGCGCCGCTCGGCCTCGAGCGTCGGCCGCGTGGCGGGCGGATCAAACCAGAACTTCTGCTGCGGCGTGCTGTTCAGCTTGAGCGTGGACGATGCCGGGCGCTCGATGGAGAAGACTGCGCTCATGCCCGTGCCTCATGCGGCCTTGCGCTGCGCATCACGCTGCGCGACCAGCTCGCGCACACGCGGGATGAGCGTGCGACCGTAATCCACCACGTCTTCCAGCGGATCAAAACCGCGGATCAGGAAGGTGGTGACGCCCAGGTCGTAGTAGTCGAGCAGCGCATCGGCCACCTGCTCCGGCGTGCCGACGAGCGCAGTGGAATTGGAGCGTCCGCCGGTTTCCTTGGCGATAGCCGTCCACAAACGTTTGTCGACGCGCTCGCCTTGTTCGGCAGCCGCGAGCAGGCGGCGTGCGCCCTCGCTCTGTTGCGGGCCGCCTCGGCTGTAGCCCTGCTGCACACGCAGCGCGCGCGTCCGCTCAAGGATGCTCTCTGCCCGTGCCCAGGCGGCGTCTTCCGTTTCCGCCAGGATCGGGCGGAACGACACCGAGAACCGGATGCTGCGCCCGTGCTTGGCGGCTTCGGCCCGCACGCGCGTTGTCAGATCGCGCACCTGGTCGAGCGATTCACCCCACAGCGCATACACGTCGGCATGCTTGCCGGCCACCTCGACGGCCACGTCCGAAGCACCACCGAAGTAGATCGGCACATGGGGCTTTTGCGCGGGCTTCACCTCGGAGAAGCCTTGCTCGAAGCGATAGAAAGCGCCCTCGTGGTCGAACGGCTTCGATTCTGTCCAGATGCGCCGCAGGATGCCGAGATATTCGGCTGTGCGCGCGTAGCGCTGGTCGTGGTCGAGGTAGTCGCCATCGCGACGTTGCTCGCTGTCGGACCCGCCCGAGATAAAGTGCACGCCCAGGCGGCCACCGGTGAACTGGTCCAGCGTGGCGATCTGGCGCGCAGCCAGCGTCGGATTGGTAAACCCGGGCCGGTGCGCGAGCATGAAGTGAATGCGCTCCGTCAACGCCGCTGCATACGAAATCGTGAGCGTGGCCGACGGGCCCGTCGAGTGATGCGGCACCAGAATGCGGTCAAAGCCTGCCTGCTCATGCGCCTGGGCAAAGGCACGCACGTAATCGCGGTCGATCACGGGCCCGTTCGGATCGGGCGGGTGAATTTCCGACTGCTTCTGGCTCTGGATCATGCCGATGAAATCGACGCTCATGCTGGCTCCGTTCCGCATATCGTTAGAAGACTTGCGAGGCATTGCGCCCCGCCATGAATGCGAATGAAGTTACGTCACCACCTGCATTGCACTAACGAATAATTTCAACGCTGCATATACGGCATAGGTCGTTCGTGACGGCTGGCAACCCGGATACGCTGTGCGCCAATGTCACCTGCTTCGCACATTGCATCGCCATGTCGCCTGCTCCCTTGCATCGTCTGCCAACGCCGCCCGACCGGCTTGCCGAAGTGCTGGCCACCATTGCTCCGCAGCTGGCCGCGTCCGCCGCACAGCACGATCTGCAGGGCAGCTTTCCGCACGAAAACTTTGCGTTGCTGCATGCTTCGGGGTTGATCGCGCAGGTCATTCCGCAAACGCATGGCGGTGGCGGCGCGGGCCTGAAAACGGCACGCCAGATCATTGCGTCCATCGCGCATGCCGATGCAGCCACCGCGCTGGTGCTGACCATGACGTACCTACAGCACCGCGCCATTGCGCGTGCCGATACACGCTGGCCCGCGCATGTCAGGCAACAGGTGTTTGCGACTGCGCTGAATGAAGGCGCGCTGATCAACGCGCTGCGCGTGGAGCCCGACCTCGGCACGCCCGCACGCGGCGGTTTGCCCGCCACAGTGGCAACGCGTGTGGGCAACAACTGGCGCATCCGGGGCCGCAAGCTTTACAGCACCGGCAGCCCTGCCCTGCGCTGGCTGTCCGTGTGGGGCCGCACCGATGAGGCCGAGCCGCGCGTGGGGATCTTTCTCGTGCCGCGTCCGTTGCCGGAAACACCAGGTATCCGCATCGAAGAAACCTGGAACCACCTCGGCCTGCGCGCCTCGGGCAGCCACGACGTCATCCTCGAAGATGTGGAGATTCCGCTCGACCACGCCGTCGATATCCGCCCTGCTTCGGAATGGGCAGCGCACAGTGCCGCGCAAGCCGACACGGGCGCGCAACTCGACCAGCAAGCCTGGATGAACGTGCTGCTCGGCAGCCTGTACGACGCCGTGGCGCAGGCCGCGCGCGACTGGCTCATCCAGTTTCTGAACACGCGGGCACCGGCCAACCTGGGCGGGCCGCTGGCCACGCTGCCGCGCATGCAGGAAGTGGTGGGCGAGGTTGCCGCCGCGCTGCAAACCAACCGCGTGCTGCTCGATCATGCAGCCGAAGCCGCCGATGCGGGCGCGCCGCTTTCCATCACTGACAGCGGGCTGCTCAAGTACACCGTCACCACCAACGCGATCCGCGCCGTGGAGTTGGCGCTGCAGGTGTCCGGCAATCACGGGCTGTCGCGCCACAACCCGCTCGAGCGCCACTATCGCGATGTGCTGTGCAGCCGCATTCACACGCCGCAGAACGACTCCATCCTGCTGGCAGCCGGCCGTACTGCGCTCGGGGTTTAGCTGGACGCCGCCAACCAAGTCCAGCAAGATGCCCAAAAATCCCACATCAGGAACCTGTCGATGAGCACGCCCGTACTCGCCACTGTTTCCGCTGCTGCTTCCTCTGCGGCACCCGCACAAACACAGTCCATCGCGCCGCTGCGTGAGTTCGTGACGGCGCTGTCGCGCCTGCTGGATCAGCAACCGACCGAAGCCGAAATCCTCTCGCGCGCCGGCGCCCTGCTCAGTGCGCTTGTCGCCCGCGACGACTGGTTGCCCGCTGAATACGCCCAGCCGCACCCCGAGCACTTCCAGCAGTTCCTCCTGCATGCCGATTCCGGCGAGCGCTTTTCCATCGTCAGCTTTGTCTGGGGCCCGGGCCAGCGCACACCCATTCACGACCACACCACGTGGGGTCTGATCGGCATGCTGCGCGGCGCCGAATACTCGCAGCCGTTCAAGCTCGACGCCCAAGGCAAACCCCAACCCGACGGCCCGGCGATCCGCCTGGAGCCCGGCGCGGTGGAGCACGTCTCGCCGCGCGTGGGTGACATCCACCGCGTGCACAACGCCTTTGACGACCGCACGTCGATCAGCATCCACGTCTACGGCGGTAACATCGGCGGCATCCACCGCTCCGTCTATACGGAAGACGGCGAGCGCAAGCCGTTCGTCTCCGGCTATTCGAATACCCATCTGCCCAATCTCTGGGACCGTTCCAAGGACACGCCCGCATCATGAGCACCATCATCGACGCTATCGACGCCATCGAATCGCCGGTCGCTGCACCGCTGGCCGAAACCCACGTCCCGACGCTGGCGTATGCCGACGTGCGCGCCGCCCTGCTGGCCCGCAAGGAGATCGCGCTGGTCGACGTCCGCGAGGAAGACCCGTATGCCCAGGCGCATCCGCTGTGGGCAGCCAACCTCCCGCTCTCCCGGCTGGAGCTGGAAGCGTGGTCGCGCATTCCGCGCCGCGATACGTTGATCGTGCTGTACGGCGTGCACGATGGCGTGGACCTCGCCCCGCGCGCGGCGGCCAAGCTGGCTGAACTCGGCTATACGCGCGTGTACCTGCTCGAAGGCGAACTCGATGGCTGGCGCGCAGCCGGCGGCGAAGTGTTCCAGGACGTGAACGTGCCGAGCAAATCCTTTGGCGAATACGTGGAGGCACACCGCCACACGCCGTCGCTCAGCGCGCAGGAAGTCAAGGCGCTGCTTGATGCCAGGCGCGACGTGGTGATCGTCGATTCGCGCCGCTATGAAGAGTTTCAGACCATGAGCATCCCCACGGCGACGAGCGTGCCGGGTGCCGAGCTGGTGTTGCGCATCCGCGAGCTGGCACCGGACCCGACCACGCAGGTCATCGTCAATTGCGCGGGACGCACGCGCAGCATCATCGGCACGCAATCGCTCGTGAATGCCGGCATCCCCAACCCGGTGGCGGCACTGCGCAATGGCACCATCGGCTGGCTGCTGGCCGATCAGGTGCTCGACCATGGCGCCAGCCGTCGTCACCTGCAGGAGGTGTCTGTCGAAACACGCGCGCAGGCACAGGCCGATGCGCGCGCCGTGGCTGAACGCGCCAACGTGCCGCGTATTGCGCTGGCTGACGTTGCCAAACTGGAGACCCCGGACCGCACGGTCTACAAGCTCGACGTGCGCACGCCCGAGGAATACGCCGCCGGCCACCTGCCCGGCTTTGCCAGCGCGCCCGGCGGCCAGCTCGTGCAGGAAACCGATCACACCGCCGCCGTGCGCGGCGCGCGCATCGTGCTGGCCGATGACGACGGCGTGCGCGCCGACATGTCCGCCTCGTGGCTCGCACAGATGGGCTGGGAGGTTTATGTCGTCGATCCGGTCGACGCGAGCGAGCGCAGCGTGACCGGGACGTGGCAGACACCTGCCCCGCCGCCCCCCGCCGTGCGCACCGTTGACGCCCGCGCTCTGGCAGGCTGGCTCGAAGCGGGCGACACCGCCGTCATCGACGTCACACGCAGCGCCAACTACGTTGCGCGGCATATTCCGGGCGCGTGGTTTGCCGTACGTTCAGACTTGCCCGCCGCGCTGGAACGCATCCCGGCCGCACGCCGCTATGTGCTGACGTGCGGTTCCAGCCAGCTCGCCCGCTTTGCCGCCGCCGACCTCGCCAAGCTGACGCATGCCGAGGTCTGGGTGCTCGACGGCGGCACCGCAGCCTGGGTGGCGGCCGGCCTGCCCGTTGAAGCCGGCGAGACCCGCCTTGCCTCAGACCGCATCGACCGCTATCGCCGCCCGTACGAAGGCACGAGCGCGCCGCGTACCGCGATGCAGGCCTATCTGGACTGGGAGTTCGGGCTGGTCGAGCAGCTGCGGCGCGACGGAACGCACGGTTTCCGGGTCATCTAACTGGCCGCCAAGGTTCGGAACGTCACGCTTGGCGTTCTGAACTCGACACTTGAAGTTCCAACACTCCACGCTTGAGGTTCCGGACGCCACGCTTGAGGTTCCGAACCGCACCGTTGGCGTTCGGAACGTGACGGGTGGCGTTCAGAACCTCGATAACTCGTAGTGCGAACGCCAACATTGAGGTTCTGAACGCCGTGCATGGGGTTCCAAACCCCGCACGCCGGGTTCATAACCGGGAACGCGAGGTCTGGAACCCCATGATTGGAGTTCCAAACTCCACACACGCCTCAGCTCACTTGCTTGCTAACAATGTTCACAACGAGTGATAACAAAACTCGTTTTGCGCATAAGGCCGCCTTGCGTAGCATCGGGACTTCCTCCCAGAGGTTCCGTCATGTCCCCCTTCATCGCCCTGTGCCTGCTCATCACCTACGTGGTGTGGGGCACAACGTATCTCGCCATCCGTTTTGCGCTGACCGATCTGCCGCCCTTTCTGATGATGGGCTCGCGCTTTTTGGCTGCGGCGGTGCTGCTCGCCCCGCTGGTCATCCTGCGACAGCGCAAGCGGCCCGAAGAACGGCCGACCTTGCGCCAGGTCCGCAACTGCGCGTTGATCGGCGCGTTCATGCTGGTGGGCGGCATGGGCATGACGGCGGTGGCCGAGCAGACCATCTCGTCGGGTGCGACCACGGTGATGATCGCGTCCATGCCGCTGTTCTCCACGCTGTGGACGCTGCTGGCCGGCGGCCGCCTGCGGGCGTATGAAATTGGCGCGATTGCGCTGGGCAGCATCGGGATTGCGGTGCTGTTTCGCGGAGCGGAATTTCAGGCCAGCACGGTCGGCGTGCTCGCGCTGACCACCGCCATTGCGTCATGGTCGTTCGGCTCGCAGCTCTCCAAGCGCATCGACATGCCCAAGGGCATGACGGCTTTCGTATTGGAGATGGCCTTTGGGGGCGTGGCACTCGTCGTGCTCAGCCTCCTCACCGGCGAAACGTGGCCCAGCCACATCGGCACGCATGCCACGCTTGCGTGGGGCTACCTTGTGGTGTTCGGCTCGGCCATCGCGTTCACGGCCTACATGGCGCTGGTGGAACGCGTGTCCACCGTCATGGCGACAAGCTATGTATATGTGAACCCGCCCATCGCCCTGCTGATGGGCGCATGGCTGGCCGATGAAGTCGTCGCACCGCAGACGCTGGGCGCAACGGGCATCATCCTCGCGGCCGTGGTGGTGCTGACAGCCGGCGCAACGCGCGCGGCGCGGCGGGCTGCTGCTTGAACGTGCCCGATGGTGGCCGAAAAAGAGCCCGCACATTGGCGGGCTTTTTCTTTGGAGCGCGATCAAGCTGTCTTGATTTCAGCCAGCAAATCGGGGTGGTGATCGAGAAGCTTCAAGAGTTTCACCAGCGCCAGAGACGGTTTCGTCTTCCCGGTCTCATAGCGCGAGAACGCATTGACGCCGCCACCAAAAATCTCGGCGGCCTCGCGCTGGTCCAGATTCAGTTTGCGCCGCACCGCCGCAATGTAGGCCGGGTCAACATAGGTGGCATTCACCTGGCGCTGAAAGGCCGACACCAGTTCGCCATACCGGTCGCCCTGCTCGCGTTCGAGCACGATCTCGTCGCATGCAGGGCAGAACTCTCCAGTCACGGAGGGGATGACGGTGGTCTCCCCCTTGTAGGCGTACGGCACATCGCGTGTGTCATGGACCAGCTCGGCGGCACCGCAGCTCGGGCATTTCATGGTCAAAGCTCCTTGAAGGAAACGATCAGCACGCCATCAACCACGGTCAGCTTCAGGTAGACGTCTTGCCCACGCGCCTTTGTGTGATAGACGTCTTGCCACACGCGGTGGTCGGCATGGGTCGTCATGCTCTTGTAAAAGCTGTGGGGCGTCAGCGTCATGACGACTGCGCACATGCCCGCCAGATCCGTAATGCCGAGTTCGAGTGCCCCCTCGTATGCGCTGCGTGTCGCGCGCACGCTGCCCGATCGAATCAATTCACGAATGAGCGACAGCTTGGCGTGCGGCGTACGTTTTTCCATGCACGCCAACTTAACCTAGTTGGTTATTGTACCAAATGGGTTAATTCCGAAAACCGTCTTCCGCGAGAGAAGTTACCCCGCCAACGACGACGGCAACGACGTGCTCGGCGCCGCCTCACCGTCAGCAAACGCTGCGCTGCCTTCGTCCTCGGCGCTGTCCAGCCGGTTGAGCCACGCCAGCAACGCGTCGGCTTGCTGCGGGCGCGAGAACAGGTAGCCCTGGCCCAGGTCGCAGCCAGCGTCGCGCAGCAAAGCGAGCTGCTCGGGGTCTTCCACGCCTTCGGCCACCACCTGCATGCGCAGGCTGTGCGCCATGGCGATCACCGCGCCGGCAATGGCCTCGCCGTCGCCGGGCATGCGCTGCACGAAGCTGCGGTCGATCTTGAGTTTCTGGATCGGGAAACGCTGCAGATACGCCAGCGACGAATACCCGGTGCCGAAATCGTCGATCGACAGACTGATGCCGGCCGCGTGCAGGGATTCGAGCAGCGCAATGTTGGCCTCGATGTCTTCCATCAGTACGCTCTCGGTAATTTCGAGTTCGAGCTGATGCGGCGGCAGGCCGGTTTCGCGCAGCACGTCCATGACGTTTTCCACGAGCGCAGGGTCGCGTGTCTGCCGCGCCGACAGGTTGACGGCCACTCGCAGCGTGATGCCTTCTTCACGCATCCAGCGCACGGCTTGTTGGCACGCTGTACGCAGCACCCACAGGCCCAGCGGCACGATCAGGCCGGTCTCTTCCGCCACTGCGATGAACTCGCCGGGGCCGATCAGGCCGATCTCCGGATGGCGCCAGCGCACCAGCGCCTCGACACCGTAGACGTTTGCCTTGGAGATCACCGCATCGTGTGCACCTTCCGTGCGCAGTCGCACCTGCGGCTGGTAGGCCAGCAGCAGTTCGTCGCGGTCGAGCGCGCGTCGCAGGTCGGCCTCTACACGCAGGCGGCGGCGCGCCTGTTGGTCCATCTCCGATGTGAAGCTCGCCGACGCATTCTTGCCGTGGTTCTTGGCGTGATACATCGCCGTGTCGGCGTTGCGCGTCAGGGCCTGCACGTCGCGCGCGTCATGCGGATACAGGCTCACGCCCACGCTGGCCGTCACGTAGATCTGGTGCAGGTCGAGTGCAAACGGCGCCGCCAGCGCGGCAAGAATGCGCTTGGCCAACCCGTCGGCCAGCGTTGCGGCTTCCGTCGCGGCAATCTGCGCACGCCCCGACAGTTCTGCGATCACCGCGAACTCGTCTCCGCCGATGCGGCACAGCACGGCGCGCAGGTTGGCCTGCTCGATCACGTCATTCAGCCGCCGTGCGACCTGGCGCAGCAGGCGGTCGCCGTTGTTGTGGCCCAGCGTGTCGTTGACGACCTTGAAGTTGTCCAGATCCAGCAGCAGCAGTCCCACCGCGCCGGCCTGGCCCGCGCGCTTGAGCGATACCTGCAGGCGTTCGTTGAAGGCGTGCCGGTTCGGCAGTTCGGTCACTGAATCGATGTGGGCGAGGTAATCCAGATGCGCCTCTGCCTGCAGCACGGCGCGGCGCATACGGGCGATCACCAGATACGCAAGGCCCATTGCACCGATGCCGACCGATACGGTCAACACGGCATAGCCGAGCAGTTGCATGTATAGCTCGCTCAGGCTGGAACGCACCACCACATAGCCGATCACGCGGCGTTCCGACTCCACCGGCTCGACCACTTCGAGCGTGGTGAGCGTCGACACATCGGACTCGCGCAGCATGGCGGCATCGGGGGCGCGCACCTGCGCAGCGTCGCCATGCTGGTACAACGCCAACGGCTTGCGCAGTGCGCTGAAGATGCCAGCTGCGCGCAGTGGCGGCGATGCCTCCAGCGCAGCCAGGGTTTCTTCTGCCGCATGACGGTCGTTGAAGAGCAGCGCGGCCACGCTGTTGGCACCGACGATGCGCGCCTGCACGTGCACGTCGCGCACCAGCGCCGCATGCAGCGCAATGAACTGGAACACGATGAGCAGAAAGCCGGCAATGGTCAGCGCCGCACCGGCACCGGCCATGTTGGCCCGCACCACCGAGTGGCCCAGCCGCGGCGGAGAGGTTGTGATGGACTCGTTCATTGCACGCTCCTCGCCAGGCGCAGCAGTTGCGAGCTGATCTGAAGACGGGCCTGCCGTGCCGCCACTGCATCGATGTCGAAGACCACGCGGTCGTCATGCAGCGTCAGGGCGATCATCGGTTCGGGGGTGCCGGGTGCACGCGCGCTCTTTGGGCTGTCGGACACCGTCAGCACGGGCGTGGCCGGATCGACGCGCACACCGTTCGAGGCGCGCGTATCGAACACCAGGACATGGCAGCCGGCAACGGTGCCGTCGTTGATCTTTCGGATTTCCAGGCGGTGTCCGCGCACGGGTTTTCCTGTCAGTTTTTCCAAGGCCGCCTGCAACGGGTGCTGGGCGGTTACGCATACCACCATGGGGGCATCGGCCTGCATGACGTCGGCCGGCCAGTTGGTGAACAGCGCAAAGTTATAGATGAATGCCGCCTTGACCTGCACCTCGCTGGCCTGCATCTGCGCCTGCGTGGCGCCCATGCATGCCACGCCCGCCAGCACGGCACCGAGCACCGCGCAGAACCTGCGCGGGCTGGGTCTTCGTGCGCGTCGGACGCTGCCGTGCGGGCTGTTCATCGGAAGGTGTAAGTCAATTTCACGCGAAAGGCACGCCCATCCTGCTGGATCGACGACTGCGGTTGCTCAGGCCCGGCCGGATCGGCATAGCGCCGATCGAACAGGTTGTAGACGCTGGCCGACATCTCCAGATTGGGTGCCAGCTGCGCCGCCAGCAAGGTCAGGTTGGCGATCCAGTAACCGCCCACTTGGCCCGTTGTCGTCAGCCGATTACTGATGTATCGCGCCTCGATCCCTGCGCGCCAGTCGTCACGCCACACGGGCGTGGTGGCATTGACCTTGAGCATGTGACGCGGCGAATTGGCCAGCGTCTGGCCGGTGTCGATGACTTCGGAACGCTGGAAACTGTAGCTGGTGCGCAGGCGCGTGCCGCCCGGCCAGGTCTGCTCGTAGCCGAGTTCTGCGCCCTGCGTGCGCACGCGCGCCACGTTGCTGAAGTAGAGCAGCCCGGTGTTCGGGTCTTCGCTCTGGCTGATCTGGTTGGAAACGTTGTTCTGAAACACCGACAACGTCGCCTTGCCGCCCACAGCCACTTGTTGCTCGACGACCGCTTCATACGTACGGATGCGTTCGGCCGACAGCCCGTGGGTAGCCTGCTGGCCGCCGGGCGCGCTGCTCTGATAATTCAATTCGTAATCGTTCGGCGCGCGATAGGCCATGCCGTAGATCGCCTTGACGGTGGTCGTTGGGGCGGCATGCCAGATCAGGCCCACACGTGGGCTGAAGATGCCCGGCGTGAAGCTCGTATGGTCGTAGCGCAGGCCCGTATCCAACAGCCAGTCCGGGTGCAGCATGAATTGGTCCTGCACATATACGCCCACGCGGTTGTTGGTGCGATGGTCGTCCAGGTAACTGACGTAGGGCACCGTATCGAAATTACGCATTGCATCACGGTAGTCGCGCTGCAGCTCGGTACCCATGACCAGCGTGTGGCGTTCGATACGGCGCGTCACGAGCTTGAGTTCCGTGCCGTACCACCCGGTATCGAACACATCGCGGTTGATACCGGCCGGGGGCGGGTTGTACGTGTAATCGCCCAGCGACGCATACCGCCCCCAGAACAGCCGCGCGGACACGTCGGTCGTGTCGTCCAGTGCGTGTTGCCAGGTGCCGTTGAATATCTGCCGCGTGTCGACAGCGCGCGAGCGCGGGTCGTTGAAGCTCTGGTTGTACGGCGCAGTCGGCACGCCCTTCGTCCGATCGACGTAGCCGAAGGTCATCCCGAACTCGCCGAAACTGCCCTTGGCGAACAGACGCTTGGCGCGGTCGAAATCCATGCCGCGGGCCACACCGTCACTCACGCCGGGCTGATTGAACTCGGCAAAGTACAGGTCGCGGCCCGGGGCATCGCTCACGCTGGCCGACAGCAGCCACTCGGCACCGTTCTCGGCTCGCTTGCCCCACGTCAGGCGGGCATCGCGCGCATTGGCGCTGCCGGTCGATCCACTGGCCTGCACGCCGTCGATGTCACGGCCGCGCTTGGTGATGATGTTGATCACACCGAACAGCGCGTTCGACCCGTACACCGCCGAGCCCGCTCCGGGCACGTACTCCACCCGCTCGATCAGGTCGACGTTGAGGATGGCTTCGGTGCCGACGGCCGCCTGATCGAAGATCGGATCGTTGGTGCGATGACCGTCGATCAGCAACAGGAAGCGGGTGTCGTAGTCGCCCGCCCGTAGAAAGCCGCGCGCCCCAAGCGTGTTGTAGCTGCGATCGTAGTTGGTGTAGAGCCCTGGAAGGCTCCCCAGGATGTCGGCCAGCGTGCGCCAGCCATAGGCTTTGATGTCCGCCGCGGTAATGACCGAAACGTTGGCGGGCGCCTCATTCGCGGCTTGCGCGTACTTGGATGCGCCCGTGACGACCTGCACCTGCATGAGTTGTTCGATAGGCAACGCGGTCAGGTCTGTCGCGTCTGTTTGGGCCAGCGCTGTCGTGGAAAGCGACGTAACCGCCACCGCAAACATTTGCGCAATTCGGCTCGGGTCGAGCAGCGCCCACGGCAAGCGCATTGGCAACGAGAACAAATGCTCTGCACTCGGATGTTTCAAGCAACCAGGCCCAAGCGCACGGGCAATCACAACAAGGGGCGACATCAGCAGAACCGGCGGAACCGATCACGTCTGTGGGGCGACGTTCGGCGGGAAATTCGATCGTTCTGCTCTAAAACGGAGAACCGGCGCGGTTCTTTACCCCACCCGTGGTGGGACGACACGTCAGCGCCGTTGTGGTGCAGGGCAGCATGGCCCCTTTCTTGTGATGGCCAAGCCTCAGCGGCGGCGCTTGCGCAAACGCTCGATGGCGGCCAGTTGCGCGACGGCTTCGGCCAGCTCCGCCTGCGCGCGTGCGTAGTCGAATTTGCTTTGGCTGTTCTGCATAAGCTCCTCGGCCGCCTTGCGGGCCTGCTGCGCTTTCGCCTCATCCAGGTCGTGTGCGCGCACGGCGGTGTCTGCCAGCACGATCACCTGCTCCGGTTGCACGTCCACAAAGCCGCCGGCTACAAAGAGGATCACTTCTTCGTTGTTCTCCTGCGTAACGCGGACACTGCCCGGGCGCATGCGCGTCAGCAGACGTTCATGGCCGGGCAAGATGCCCAGTTCGCCCTCGGTGCCGGGGATCACCACAAACTTGGCATTGCCTTCGTACAGCCGTTCTTCTGCCGTGACGACGTCGACCTTCAGCACCGGCATGGTCTCTCCTCTATTACGCGCATAGGTGGACACGGTAGCACGATGTGCGCCCGCGCCGTCCTCGCGCGCCCTTCCTTTTCGATGTGACCCACGCCACGTTGACTTGCGCGTGGCAATCGCCGCCGCCCGCGCGCCTGTCCATGGCTGACCGTAAGGTCTTACCGCATGTAGCGTCACAAACGCTGCCTAGACTGGGCGCCTGACGATCAAGAAAAGACATATCAGGGAAACACAAGCATGCTGGCCGATCTATTGATGTCCTTCTTCGAAGTAGCGCGCCAGGGCAGCGTCACGTCGGCCGCCAAGCGCCTGCGCCTGTCGCAGCCGACCGTGACCGGACGCATCCGCCAACTGGAAGAGATGTACGGCGTGGAACTGTTTCACCGCCGCGGCAGCCGGCTGGACCTGTCCGATCTGGGCGTGAGCCTCATGCCCATCGTCGAGCGCCTCGCGCAGCAAGAAGGCGACGTCGATTTTCTCCTGCGCAATGCCGGCGATCTGCGCACCGGCAACCTGCGCGTGGGCGCAACGGGCCCTTACTACATCCTGCCCAGCGTGGCGGCGTTCCGAACGCGCCATCCAACGATCGAAATCACGATCGAGTTTGGCAACTCGCAGCAGATGCTCGAGGCACTCTCCGAAGTACGTATCGACCTGGCCGTTTCCTCTCACGCCGTGGACGACGAACGCCTGCATCGCATCACGCTGGCCGAAGACACGATGGTGCTGGTGGTGCCGTTGGATCATCCACTTGCACGCCGCCCGGGCATCACGCTGGACGACGTTGCCGGCTGCCAATTGCTGATGCGCGAGCCGGGCTCCGTCACCCGCCGCGTTACCGAAGACGCGTTCACCGCAGCCGGCATCGAGCCCGCCAGCACGAGCATCATCGGCAGCCGGGAAGCCATCTACGAAGCAATCAGCCGGGGGCTGGGGTGCAGCATCGTGCCCGCGCGTGAGGCACCGCGCCGGCCCGATGTGCGCGTGCTGCCGTTTTCCGGCAACGCGCCGGTCATCCACGAATACCTGTACTTCCTGAAGGAGCGCAAGGACGCACGTCTGGTGCGAGCGTTCCTCGACTGCCTGGACCCGCAGCGTGCCCCGGCACCGACGAAAAAGGCCGATGCGTTCATCGCCAAAGTTATGGCGATGGACACAGCCGCGACGCGCTAGGGCCGTAACCTCGCGGTTTTTCAACCGCCCCTGCCCGCCCGCTGTATGCAATCGCTTGCCCTGTTCGATCTGGACCACACCCTGCTGCCCATTGACAGCGAATACGAATGGGGCCGCTTTCTGGTCGCCCAGGGCGCGGTGGACCGAAACGAGTTCGAGCAAGCCAACGAACGCTGGATGCGGGAATACCGCGACGGCACGCTCGACTTTGCGCGACACGCGCGCTTCTCGCTCGGCCTGCTGGCCCAGCACCCGCGCACGCGGCTCGACGCCTGGCGTGCGACGTTCGTGCGCGAAGTCATCACGCCCGCCGTGCTGCCGAGCGCACGGCAACTGGTCGATACACACCTGCGCGCCGGCGATCTTTGCTGCATCGTCACCGCCACGCACCGCTACCTGGCCGAGCCGATTGCCGCCGCGTTCAACGTGCCACATCTGCTGGCGGTGGAAGGCGAGACCCTCAACGGCCAGAGCGATGGCGCCTTCACGGGTAACCCGCTCGGCACGGCCACGTTTGGCGCGGGCAAGATCGTGCGCGTCACGGAATGGCTCGCACAGCGCGGCCAGCGCATGACGGATTTCACGCGCACCGTGTTCTACAGCGATTCACGCAACGACCTGCCGCTGCTCGAGGCCGTTTCGCATCCGGTGGCCGTGAGCCCCGACAGCACTTTGCGTGCCGTGGCCGAATCGCGCGGCTGGCCCATCGTCGAACTCTTTCCTGCCTGAAAACAAGAACGCCCGCGCGGCGTGAACCGTGCGGGCGTCTTATTGGTGAACGACGCTCCGTCAGGCAGGCACTGCTGCGGGCGTGCTTGCCGGCGGCGTCCATTGCGGCAGCTCGGTGCCGTCGACGAGCGCATCCATATGCCGATGCGCGAGCGCCGGTCCGACGCTCATGCCAATGCCGCTGTGCATCAGCGCGACTGTGGTGCGGTCATCCACGCGGGTAATGGAGAATGCGCCGCTGCCCGGCACACGGCACTTCGCGCCGTATACGCCCTGCCAACGCTCTACCACGCGCAGCTTGGCTCCAAAGGTGTCACGTGCGAGATCCAGCAAGATGTTGTCGACCGATTCGGCATTGAACGGGCGCGCGTCCTGGCCGTAGTCGTGCGAATCGCCAACGATCCAGTCACCATAGGGCGTCGGGCTCACCAACAGGTGAATGCCATGACGCGCCAGCTCCGGGCGCTGATGCTCGATCTGCATGGCCAGCGCCTGGGCGGTCGGCAAGTCTGCAAAGGCACCGTAGTGCGTGCATGACAAGCCGGTCAGCACGGCGTGTTCCAGGCGGAAGCCGTCTTCGGGCGTGACGCGCAGCATCTGCAGGCGGCAAACCTGCGGTTGCAGCGTGCGAAGCTGGTCAGCACACAGCGTCTGGTAATCGTGACCGCTGCAGACAACCACACGCTGGGCGTTGCACACGCCAGCGGTCGTCTCCAGCCGGCCGCCTTCCACATGGCGCACCAGCGTCCCGAAATGGAAACGCACGCCTTGCTTGGCAAGCCACGACGCCAACGCCGGAATGGCTTCGCGCGAATAGAGCTGCAAATCGTCGACGCCCTGAAGCGCCGCGCGGTGGCGCAGGAAACGGCCATCGTAGAGATTTGCTAGGTCTGCGCTGCGCAGCAGCTTCACGTTGTAGCCGAAGGCCGGTGCACGCGTTGCCATGAACTCGTCCAGCACGTCTTCTTCTGCGGCATTGCGGGCAAACAGCAACGCACCGTTCGCTCGCGCAAAGATGCCGGCCTTGTCGGCCCAGTCGAGATACAGCGCGCGGCTTTCGCGCGCAAGGTCCAGCATGATGCCGGGCGGCTGGCCAGTCACCAGCATTTGACCGAAATTGCGGATGGATGCGCCAACGGCAATATCGCTGCGCTCGAACACCGTCACGCGCAGGCCGCGTTTGACGGCAGCGGCCGCATGCGCCAAGCCCAGAATGCCAGCCCCGACAATCGCGACGTCGGTGCTGGCATCCAGGCCCCCGGAAGTTGCGGGAGCTTCAATCACTTACTTCTTCTCCGACTTGCCGTCGTAGCGCTTCGTCCACTCGGCCAGGATGCGATCGCGGTTGGCGCTGGCCCATGCAAAGTCGTTCTTGATCAGATGCTTCTCGTAGTCGGCCGGCAGCAGCGGATCCGGCTTGGAGAAGCCCGGCGTGGCAACCACGGCAAAGTTCTTCTCGTACAGCGCCATGGCAGCCGGGCTTGCCGAGAAGTCAGCCAGCTTCTTGGCCGCTTCAAGGTTCTTGGTGCCCTTCATGATGCCGGTCGCCTCCACGTCCCAACCCAGGCCTTCCGACGGCAACACGATATCGATCGGGGCGCCTTCCTTCTTCGATTTCACTGCGCGGTATTCAAATGCGATACCGATCGGGAACTCGCCCGAGGCTGCCATCTTGCAAGGCTTGGAGCCCGAGTGCGTGTACTGGCCGATGTTCTGGTGCAGCGCGTCCATGTAGGCCCAGCCCTTCTGCTCGCCCATCATCTGCAGCCAGGCGCTGACGTCCAGGTAACCGGTGCCCGACGAAGCCGGGTTCGGCATGACGATCTTGCCGGCATAGACGGGCTTGGTCAGGTCGGCCCACGACGTCGGCTTCGGCAGATTCTGCTTCTGTGCTTCGACGGTGTTGAAGCAGATGGCGGCGCCCCAGGCATCCATGCCTACCCATGCCGGCGGGTTGGCCTTGTCGCGGTAAGTCGCACCGATCTTCGCCAGATCGGCCGGTGCGTAAGGCGTCAGCATGCCTTCCTTGTCCAGGATGGCGAGGCTCGATGCGGCCAGGCCCCACACCACGTCGGCGCGCGGGTTGTTCTTCTCGGCCAGCAGCTTGGCGGTGACGACGCCGGTGGAGTCGCGCACCCACTTGATTTCGATGTCCGGATTGGCCTTCTCGAAGGCGTCCTGGTACGCCTTCACTTGGTCAGCTTCCAGCGCCGTGTACACGGTCAGCGTGGTCTTGGCGAACGCCGACGTGGCAAACGCCATCGTTGCCGACGTGATTGCGGCGGCCAGCAGGGAAAGACGTGCGGTCATGGTTTCCTCGATATGGTGTGATGCAGGGGACAAGACAACAAACAGGACAACAAACTCAAATGCACTGCGGGCGCTCACCGCGCGCGAGGCGGCGGTTGATGTCGGCCACGACTTCGGGCAGATCGGCAATCGTGTCGATCTCGTAATGCGGGCGGCAGGCGGCAAAGCCGGCGGAGATGGCAACGCGATGGCGCGCACGCTCGTCCGCAGACAGCGCGGTGTACTGCTCGTACGGCAGGCCAAGCGCGTTGCCCGACATCAGCAGCGCAACGGTCCACATGCCGGCGCGGCGGCCCTCTTCGATGCCGGGCACGGTGTCGTCGACCTTCACGCAGGCGGCCACATCGCCAATCGCAAGGTCGACCACGCAGCGCAGTGCCTGCGCGGGCCATGGGCGGGCGCGGGGCACTTCGTCGCAAGCAACCACGCAGTCGGGCGTATAGCCGGCCTTGGCAGCCAGATCGATCACGCGGTCCATCACCACGCGCGGGTAACCGGAGCACGTGCCGATCTTCAAACCCGCTTCGCGCAGCGCGGCGACGGTGTCCAGTGCGCCCGGAATCATGGCGGAATGCGCGCCGACCTTTTCGATCTGCAACGGCATGAAGCGGTTGTAGATAGCCGTGACATCGTCATCGGTGGGCATGCGGCCATGCGCGAGCGAGAAACGCGCGGCGATGGCGCCGTCGTTGCACAGCGTGCGGATGTGGTCCCACTTGCCCAGGCCCATCGGGCCGCGGGCTTCGTCCAACGTGATGGCGACGCCAAACTCGGCAAACGCTTCGACGAAGATCTGCGTGGGCGCAAACGAGCCAAAGTCCACCACGGTGCCGGCCCAGTCGAGCACGGCGGCTTCCAGGCGCAACGGCGTGCCGCCGGGGTTGAGGCGGTCTGCGCCTGCCTGGCGCGTCGTGATTGGGGAGGAATCACCCATGTGCTTGCTTCCTTTCTGCTTTATTGCTGTTACAGACTACGAATTCAATGCGTCGCCGTGCGCCAAGCCTGCGTGCGGCGCACGACGCCGCGCATGGCCAGCTCCAGCAGCAGCGATACGACGATCGACGTGACGAGAATGAGAGTGGACATGGCCGCCGCAGGGCCGATGTCGCCGGCGTCGTCCATGTTCAGCACGGCCACGGAGGCGAGGACGGTGTCCGGGCTGTAGAGGAAGATCACCGCCGACACAGTGGTCATGGCCGACACGAACAGATAGCGCGCGCACGACAGCACGGCCGGCAGGCACATCGGCAGCGTCACTCGCCAGTAAGTGCGCAGCGCCGACACCTTGAGCGAGGCCGACACCGCCTCGAATACCGGATCGAGTTGCCCCAGCGACGCCACCGACGTGAGGTGCGCCGCCGTGGCGCAGTGCATGATCGTGCAGAGCACCATCAGCGCCATGCCGCCATACAGGCCGTTGAGCGGATTGGCCGGATGGTTGAAGAAAAACACGTAGCCCAGACCGAGCACGAGGCCGGGCACCGCCATCGGCAGTAGCACGGCAAACCGGATGGCCGAATGCAGCCCCGATTGCAGCCATCCTGCGGCGCGCGTCTTTTCGACCAGCCATGCGCCGGTGAAGATCAGTGCGGTACCGAACAAGGTCGTCAGCGCGGCCAGCTTCAGGCTGTTGCGATATGCGAGCCAGCCGCCGCCGTCCATATTGTCGAAGTCGTAGTTGCGCAGCGACAGTTCGAGGTTGTACGGCCAGAGCTTCACCAGCGATGCCCCGACGGCTGTGGCAAGCATCAGCAGAATTCCGCCGACCACCAGCACGCTCAGCAAGAGGAAAAGTCCGTCACGCAGGCGATCAGGCTGCGGATGATAGGGCTGCGCGCGGCTGGCCAGCGCGGCGTGCTGGCGACGCTGCACGAGGCGCTCTACTGCAAAGGTCAGCAGCGCCGGCAGCAGCAGCATCAGGCCGATCACGGCACCGCGCGCAAACTGCTGCTGCCCCACCACGGCCTTGTAGGCTTCCACAGCCAACACCTGGTAGCTGCCGCCCACCACGGTCGGCACGCCAAAGTCGGTCGCGACCAGCGTGAAGACCAGCGCAAAGGCGCCAAACAAGCCGTAGCGCGCGCCGGGCAGCGTGACCGTGCGGAACGTGCGCCACGGGCTTGCGCCCATGGCTCGGGCGGCGTCATACAGCCGGCCGTCCGCCAGCGTGAGCGTCGCCAGCAGCAGCATCAACGCATACGGAAAGGTATAAAACACCTCGCCGAGCACGATGCCCCAGAAGCCGTAGATGTTGCTGCCGTTCATCCATGCCTTGAACAGGCCCTGGTTGCCGAACAGGTAGACCAGCGCAATGCCCGGCAGCAGCGACGGCGCAAACAGCGGCAGCATCGCCAGCGTGCGCAGCGTGCCGCGCAACGGCATGCGCGTGCGCTGCACCGCATACGCCAGGGCAAACGCCAGCGGCACCACAATGGCGGCCACGGCGCTGGATACGGCGAGCGTGCGCCCCACCATGGCCAGGAAATTCGGCCGCTGCACCACGTGGGCAACCAGCGCGAGGCCATGCTCGTCTGTGCTGCGGGCGCTGGCGACAAGGCCCGTGGCCTGCAACAGCATCATCGCCGTGGGCAACAGCAAGCCGATGGTCAGCAACAGCAGCCAGCCGAGCTTCATGCCGGTGAGCACCGGCGCATCGGTACGCCAGAACGGCCGGCCCGCAGCGCGAACCGGTTCGGATTGCGTGGCCGCAACCACGTTGGTCTCGGGGGGCAGCATCGACATCGTGGCCTCAGGCATACACGCGCAGGCCGTCGCGCTCCAGGGCGATCCAGAGCTTGCTGTCGCCCAGGCCGTTGCGGCCGGCTTGCAGCGCGCTCGATGCCACTTCGGCCACCAGCGGTGCATCGGCCAGGCCATCGATCGACAGCGTTACGCGCGTGCGGCTGCCAAGGTAGATCTGGTCGACCACGCGGGCGAGATGGCGGTTGGGGGCGTCGTCGTCGGGGTGCAGCGTGACGGCTTCGGGGCGGCAGAACAGGCGGCCCGGCGCCGATGTGCTGTCTGCGAAAGCCGGATCCAGCAGCAACGGCTGGCCGGCCAGCGTGGGCGAGCCGTCTTCCGCGCGCTCCAGCGGCAGCCAGTTGGCCTGGCCGACAAAACCGGCGACAAACGCGGTGGCCGGGCGCGAATAGATCTCCGTCGGCGACCCGGTCTGCTCAATGCGGCCGTTCGACATGACGGCGATGCGATCGGCCATCGCCATGGCCTCGTCCTGGTCATGCGTGACCATCAGCGTGGTCACGTTCAGCTTGCGCTGCAGGCGGCGCAGCTCGATGCGCAGGTGTTCGCGCACCTGGGCGTCCAGCGCCGACATCGGCTCGTCCAGCAGCAACAAGGACGGTGCGGGCGCCAGCGCGCGGGCCAGTGCCACGCGCTGCTGCTGACCGCCCGACAGCTGCGACGGGTATTTCGCCTCGCTGCCGGCCAGGCCGACCAGGGCCAGCATCTCGGAGACACGCGCCTGCATGCGCGCACGGTTGCCGTTGCTGGTGTCCAGCCCGTAACCGACGTTCTGCGCGACCGTCAGGTTGGGAAACAGCGCGTACGACTGGAAGACGATGCCGTAGTCGCGCTCGCGCGGCGGCAGGTTGGAGATATCGCGGCCACCGGCGACGATCTGGCCGCCGTCGTGCGCCTCGAGCCCGGCAATGATGCGCAGCAGGGTCGTCTTGCCGCAGCCCGAGGGGCCCAGCAGGCAGACGAATTCGCCCTGCGCAACATCCAGCGACACACCGTCGAGTGCCGTGAACGCGCCAAAGCGGCGCGAGACGTGTCGCACGGAAAGGAACGGCGCGGCGGAACCCGAGGTCGGGCTGGTGACAGGCTGAGGTAGGGGCACGGGGGCGCGGACAGTGGCAAAAACGGTCGTCACTGTAGCCAGCCGACATGTACCCCTTGTGGCAGTTACCCCAAAAACGCCAATGCGCGCATTTCCGGATTTTGGTCCGGTCTATGAAGAAACCGGCCGGACTTCGCTCAGGAAGGCCGCAATCAACCGCGCCTCGCGCCGATCCTGCAGGCAGTACAAGTATTCGCTCAGCTCCGGCGCACCGCCTTCGAACGGCAGCACACGCAGATCCGCGTGGCTCGGCACTTCCTGGCGGGCGATGACGCTCACGCCCAGATTGCGCATGATGGCCTCGCGGATGGATTCCCGGCTGCCGATCTCCACCGTGGAAGCCGGCGTGACGCCTGCCTGAGCCATCATCGTTTCGGTCATGGCGCGGGTGGTCGAGCCCACTTCGCGCACCAGCAGCCGGCATTGCGACAGTGCGCTGACTGGCACGCTCGTCCGGTCGGCCAGCGCGTGGTTGCGATGCACCACCAGCACCAGCGGATCGCGTGCCAGTTCAATGCGCAGAAAGCGCGCGTCGTCCACGCGCTGCGACGACGACGCCACGTCAACGCGGTACTCCTGCAGCGCTTCGAGCATCTGCACCGAATTGCCGGCTTCGATGCTCACGTCGATGCCGGGATGGCTCTTGCAGAAGCGATCCACGATGTCGAGCACGTAATACGGCGCCGTCGCGCCGATGCGCAGGTGCCCCGAGCCCATATCGCCGGAGTTGCGCAGGAAGAAATCGATCTCGGTTTCCTGGCGCACAAGCTGGTCCACCAGCGGCATCAGCCGCACGCCGGCATCCGACAGGGTCAGCCGTCGCCCGCCACGGTAGAACAGCTCCACGCCATAGGCCTCTTCCAGGGCGCGGATCTGCGAAGTCACGGTCGGCTGCGACAGGCCGAGCTGCTTGGCTGCCAGCGTAATGCTGCCCAGGCGGGCGACCATGAAGAACGATTTGAGCTGCGCGACGAGCATCAGCGGGTGACGTATTGAGCGCCTGGATGGCGCGGTGAATAAGCAGGCGGCTCATTCTAGCGGACGGGCCCAGTTGCCAGAGTGGCTTCGAGTGCCCTCCTCCGTTTTCTGCTTCTACATCCCGCAGCTACGACTTTTTCAACCTTTTCGACAACGCAAACTTTGCGCACCCCCACATTGGGGGGAATTGAGGGCTGTGAAGCCGTCATTTCCACGGATCGAATCCGCCACTTCACCTTGAGAATCCGTCCGCGTGTTGCGTCTGGGCGGTCACGAGCCGCGCTCGCGCAGGCATTCGGGCATTCGGGTATTTGCGGATTTGGAGAGAAGTGGATGAAACGCAGCAGCAACAACGTACGCGGCACAAAGCAATGGACCATCGTGATGATGGTGGCAGCAGCGGGCGCCCTGGCCGCTTGTGGCGGAGGCGGCGGTGGCGGCAGTTCGGGGGCCACCCCGGCAGCCACGCAAAGCTCGTCCGCCAATATCACCGTGGCACCGGCATGCAGCGGGTCAAACTGCGGGGCACTGGGCAATACCTACGCCGGCTCGGGTGTGGGCGTGTGGCAAGCGACCAACACGGGCGGATCGGCCGGCACGGTTCCGGTGTCGATCGCGGGGCTCACGGGCCAGAGCGTGACGCTCGTCTACACCAACCAGAGTGCGGCGGCGCAGCCGATGCCGTCCGTCTCGCTCTCGGGCGTGGGGCTGCTGAACGCCACCGGCACGCCGGTTCCCAAGACTGCCGCCGACGTGGCAGGCAATGACGCCAACGCCGCGTTCGACCGGCAGCTTTCGGATTTCAACATCCATGCGCTGGACGGCTATGCCACCGGCGCCGGCCCGCTCAAGACGCAAGGCGCCTCCAACAATACGGTGCTGCGCCCGCAGTCGGTGGCCAGCGTCGGCACACAGCGCACGTGGAACCACCAGCAGCCGGACGGCACCGCCACCGTGCGCACGGCCACGCTGCGCCAGCAAGCCACGGCCACCGACGGGCGCATCGTCAACCTGTGGGTGGAAAACGCCGAATACGGCTCCAGCAAGATCAGCGACGGCATCATCAACACGCTCATCACCAAGTTCGCTTCGGGCACGCAGTCGGTCTATACGCTGGCCACTTCGCTGGTCGGCCAGCCGTGGGGTAGCTACTCCAGCTCAGCCAGCCTGATCGATCCGAACCAGGCGCTCGACATCGTGGTGCTGAACATCCAGCCCGACGGCCAGGCCTACGGCCGCGTGGGCTACTTCTGGGCGCGCAACAACTTCACCACCAGCTCGCAGCCGCTGTCGAACCAGTCCCTGTCGCTCTATGTGGATTCGGAAACCATCTACCTGGGCGGCAACGACGGTCTGAACACCGTCATCTCGACGCTCGGCCATGAATTCACGCACATGGCCAACTTCTATCAGCGCGGCGTGCTGCACGGCTCGCAGTACATGTATGGCACGTGGCTGGAAGAAATGACGGCAATGACAATGGAAGACGTGCTCTCCAGCCAGATCGATCCGGGCTTCAACAACGTGCGCGACAGCCGCTTCCCGGCTTGGCTGCAAAGCGCGTTCGACTGCTCGCTGACGGCGTTCGATCCGTCGCTGTCGTCGTCGTGCCCCGGGTATCCGATTTCGGGCAGTCTGGGCGGCTTCCTGCTGCGCCAGTACGGCATTCCGTACTACACGAATCTGCTGCAGAACTTCTCGTCGACGGATTCGACTTCGGTACTGAACAACGCCATCCAGGCCGGCGGCGGTGCAGGCCTGGGCGATGCAACGGGCCGCTGGGGCACGGCGGTCGCGCTGCTTCCGGTGCCGGGCAGCCCGTCGGGCTTCGCGTATCCGGCTCGCACGGACAGCGGGTTCTCGATCCCTGCGCTGAATGGCCCGAGCTATAGCAGCCAGCGCTCCATGCCGACGTCCGTGCCGGCCACGCTGCAAGGCTTCGGTCAGTTCCCGGTGGCGCGCGGCACGAAGGCCGGCACGTACAGCGAGACGATCACGGTGCCGGCGTATTCCACGGTGTCGATCATCATCCATTGACACCACGCGGCTTAGGCAGCCGGGCCCTTTCGGGTTCCCGCCAGCGGCAGAATCCGGCGAAGCATCAAAACAAAAGGCGCCGGGGGCATTCCACCCCCGGCGCCTTTGCACTTCACTATGTCAGGTAGGACCCGACGCAGTCACGACAACGCGTTTACATCTGCACGGTGTCGGCCACTTCCTTGAAGTCTTCGATCTGGTCGAAGTTCATGTACTGGTAGATCTTGTCGCCGTTCGCGGTGAGCACGCCCATGTCGGCCATGTACTCGTCCTTGGTCGGGATCTTGCCCAGGCGTGAGCAGATCGCCGCCAGTTCCGCCGAGCCAAGGTACACGTTCGTGTTCTTGCCCAGACGGTTCGGGAAGTTACGCGTCGACGTCGACATGACCGTCGCACCTTCGCGCACCTGTGCCTGGTTACCCATGCACAGCGAGCAGCCCGGCATTTCGGTACGCGCACCGGCCGTGCCGAACACGCCGTAGTGACCTTCTTCGGTCAGCTGCTTCTGGTCCATCTTGGTCGGCGGCGCCACCCACAGCTTGACCGGAATGTCGCGCTTGCCTTCCAGCAGCTTCGACGCGGCACGGAAGTGACCGATGTTGGTCATGCACGAGCCGATGAACACTTCGTCGATCTTCGCGCCAGCCACGTCGGACAGCGTCTTCACGTCGTCCGGGTCGTTCGGGCATGCGACGATCGGCTCGTGGATGTCGGCCAGGTCGATCTCGATGACGGCAGCGTATTCGGCGTCGGCATCCGGTTGCAGCAGTTGCGGATCAGCCAGCCATGCTTCCATCGCCTTGATGCGGCGCTGGAGGCTGCGGGCATCCTGATAGCCCTGCGCGATCATCCACTTGAGCAGCGTGATGTTGCTGTTCAGGTATTCGATGATCGGCTCTTTGTTGAGGTGCACCGTGCAACCTGCGGCCGAACGCTCAGCCGATGCATCCGACAGCTCGAACGCTTGCTCGACCTTCAGGTCAGGCAGGCCTTCGATTTCGAGGATGCGGCCCGAGAAAATATTCTTCTTGCCTTGCTTGGCGACCGTCAGCATGCCTTGCTTGATCGCGTACAGCGGAATCGCGTTGACCAGATCACGCAGCGTGACGCCCGGCTGCATCTTGCCCTTGAAGCGGACGAGCACCGATTCCGGCATGTCCAGCGGCATCGTGCCGGTGGCTGCCGCGAAGGCGACCAGGCCCGAACCCGCCGGGAAGCTGATGCCGATCGGGAAGCGCGTGTGCGAGTCGCCGCCGGTGCCGACGGTGTCGGGCAGGAGCATGCGGTTCAGCCACGAGTGGATCACGCCGTCGCCGGGGCGCAGCGCGACACCGCCGCGCGTGCTGATGAAGTTCGGCAGCGTCTGGTGCGTCTTCACGTCCACCGGCTTCGGATACGCGGCGGTGTGGCAGAACGACTGCATCACCAGGTCGGCCGAGAAGCCGAGGCAGGCGAGGTCCTTCAGTTCGTCGCGGGTCATCGGGCCCGTGGTGTCTTGCGAGCCCACCGACGTCATCTTCGGTTCGCAGTACGTGCCCGGGCGGATGCCTTGGCCTTCCGGCAGGCCGCATGCGCGACCGACCATCTTCTGCGCCAGCGAGAAGCCCTTGCCGCTGTCGGCCGGCTGGTGCGGCAGGCGGAACAGCGTCGACGGTGCGAGGCCCAGCGCTTCACGGGCCTTGGCGGTCAGACCGCGGCCGATGATCAGCGGAATGCGGCCGCCGGCGCGCACTTCGTCGAACAGCACGTCGGACTTGACCTGGAATTCAGCGATGACCTTGCCGTCCTTCAGTGCCTTGCCTTCGTATGGGCGCAGTTCAACCACGTCGCCCATGTTCATTTGCGACACGTCGAGTTCGATCGGCAGCGCGCCGGCATCTTCCATCGTGTTGTAGAAGATCGGGGCGATCTTGCCGCCCAGGCACACGCCGCCGAAGCGCTTGTTCGGAACGTACGGAATGTCCTCGCCCGTGAACCACAGCACCGAGTTGGTGGCCGACTTGCGCGAGGAGCCGGTGCCGACCACGTCGCCCACGTAGGCGACTAGGTGACCCTTCTCCTTCAGCGATTCGATGAACTTGACCGGGCCGCGCTTGCCGTCTTCTTCCGGCGTGATGCCGGGGCGTGCGTTCTTCAGCATCGCCAGGGCGTGCAGCGGGATGTCCGGGCGGGTGGTGGCGTCCGGTGCCGGCGACAGATCGTCGGTGTTGGTTTCGCCCGTGACCTTGAACACGGTGATGGTCAGGCTTTGCGGCACTTCCGGACGGCTCGTGAACCACTCGGCATCAGCCCAGCTCTGCAGCACGGCGCGCGCGTTCGCGTTGCCCTTGTCGGCGAGTTCCTTTACATCGTGGAACTGGTCGAACATCAGCAACGTCTTTTTCAGCGCTTCTGCGGCCGCCGCGCCCACTTCGGCGTCAGACAGCAGTTCGATCAGCGGCTGGATGTTGTAGCCGCCCAGCATCGTGCCGAGCAGCTCCGTGGCGTGGGCACGCGAAATCAGCGCGCAGCCGGTCTCGCCCTTGGCCACGGCGGCCAGGAAGCCGGCCTTCACCCGGGCGGCTTCGTCCACGCCTGCGGGCACACGATGGGTGATCAGGTCGACCAGGGTCTGTTCTTCGCCAGCGGGCGGATTGGTCAGCAGTTCGACCAGTTCGGCGGTCTGTTGAGCCGTCAGCGGCAACGGGGGAATACCGAGCGCGGCGCGAGCGGCCACGTGAGCGCGATAGTTTTCAAGCATGGAAGACCTGCTGAGATGACGTTACAGGGGAATCTTTTCGGGCATCCCGAAGGTGTTCCGGGCGCCGCTTGGGCGCGATTCTAATCGCAATACCCCAGACGGTCAAATGTCTTATATCTTATATAAGAGTTAAACGGGCAAACCGTCCTCTTTGGATCCGATGCCGCATAATTGCGGGCGAGTTCCCAACCGGTCCCCACCCTCGCCCGCAATGCCATATGTAGTCACCGAATCCTGCATCCAATGCAAATACACCGACTGCGTCGCCGTCTGTCCCATGGACTGCTTCCATGCCGGTCCGAATTTTCTGGTGATTGATCCGGATGAATGCATCGATTGCTCGATCTGCGTGCCGGAGTGCCCGGTGGGCGCGATTTATCCGGCTGCCGAAGTGCCGGCCGATCAGCAGGACTTCATTGCACTGAATGCACAGCTCTCGCGCCGCGCCGACTGGCCCCGCCTGACGAAGGTGCAAGCGCCTCTGCAAGATCATGCGCACTGGGCACAGGTGAAGGACAAGCGCGATGCATTGGTCATCGCTCCCGATTGATTCGACTCTCTCGCACAGAACACCTCTTCATGACTGACCGCATCCTGCTCAGCATCGACGCCGGCGTGGCTGAAGTCCGGCTCAACCGCCCCGAGAAAATGAACGCCATCGACCCGGCCATGTTCGAAGCGCTCGTGACCGTTGGTAAACGCCTGATGAACGAGGCCGATCTGCGCGCCGTAGTGCTGTCCGGAGAGGGGCGCGCCTTCTGCGCGGGCCTCGACATGGGAAGCATGGCGAGCCTGGGCAGCAACGATGCGGGTTCGGACATCAGCGCCGGCCGTCTTGCCAAGCGCACGCATGGGGCAGCCAATCTGCCGCAGTACGCCTGCACGGTATGGCGTGATCTGCCGGTGCCGGTGCTGGCTGCAGTGCATGGTGTCGCTTACGGCGGCGGTCTGCAGATCGCGCTGGGCGCCGACGTGCGCTACGTAGCGGCCGACACGCGCCTGTCGGTCATGGAAATCAAATGGGGTCTGGTGCCCGACATGGGCGGCATGGCGCTCACGCGCGGCCTGGTCCGCCCGGATCGGCTGCGCGAGCTGATCTACAGCGGTCGTGTCGTCAACGGCGAAGAAGCGTTCGCCCTGGGGCTGGCGACGCACGTTGTGGACGATCCGCGCGCGGCGGCGCTGGCGGCAGCGCGCGACATTGCGCTGAAGAGCCCCGACGCCATCCGCGCCGGCAAGCGCTTGATGCGAGTTGCGGAAGACGGCGACACCGCTGCCATTCTGCTGGCCGAGTCGGTCGAGCAGGACCGGCTGATCGGCACGGACAATCAGCGCGAGGCGGTGCTGGCCGGCATGCAGAATCGCGCACCGGTTTTTCAACCGGCCGCGAAGTCTGAATAGAAATTAGAAATAGCCTGGGGCTGGCAGCTCAGGCGGTGGCGTGCTTGACCGCCATCGCGGCGCGCATGGCGTGCGAGCGGCTGACCACCTCGTCACGCAGCTTCGCGCGCAAACCCAGGGCAAACGCTGTCTCGGCCACCAGGAACAGCGGCCCAATCACCAAGCCCGCCAGATCGTCGACGAACGCCGGCTTACGTCCTTCGTAGTAGTGGCCGACAAACTGGATGATCCAGCCGATCACGAACAGGCCGATGCCCACTGACAACCAGGCCGCCGTCGAATGTGCGGCCACGTGGTTGCCCGCCCACACGCACACGGCAATCAGCGCAAACATCACCACGCCGAACATCGCGTCCAAACGCAGGTAGAACAGCGTCGCCAGCGCCAGCACGAGCAGTGCCGGTGTTACGGCCACGCCAGACAGGTCTGCCAGCACGGGCCGCGACAGCAACACCGCAACCGCCAGCACAATCGCCGGAATGCCGACAAAGTGCGTGGCGATATTGCGGCCGTCCTGGTGGTAAGCGGCGTAGTTGGAAAGATGGTCAGACAGGGTGCGCATGAGGGCCTCCGGATTTTGTGCGTTTGCAGCATGGACGCTCCTGCCGCACGCTCGTTATGATCATTTCATCCTAGTCAGTGCACGGCATGCCGCTCTGTCGCGTAGCCGACACATTCGACGTTTCCGAAGCGCTCTTCAGCCGCCCCCATGGACCACCCCGTCGCCAGCTCCGGCACGCTGGACGCCCGCTCCTTCCGCGAACGGCTGCACGCCAGCAGCTGGTTCGGCACGCTTGACGCGGCCCTGCAGGACGCCTTGATCGACATTGCCGCCGTCCGGCGCCTGGGGGCCGGGGAACTTCTCTTCCAGCGTGGCGACGCGCCCGACGGCCTGTACTGCGTGGTGGAAGGCACGATCCGGATCGGCGCCACCAGCGCAGACGGGCGGGAAGCCCTGCTGGCCGTGCTGGAACCGGTCAACTGGTTTGGCGAAATCGGCGTGTTCGACCGCCAGCCCCGCACGCATGACGCCCGCGCCGACGGCCATACGACGTTGCTGCATATGCCGCAGGCGGCGCTGATCGCCTTGCTGGATGGCTCGCCCGCGCTGCTGCATGCATTTGCCCTGCTGCTGACTCACAAGCTGCGCCTGACATTCATCGTGCTGGAAGAAACCGCGCTCCTGCCCGCCCCCGTACGTGTGGCGCGGCGCCTGCTACTGATGGCGGACGGCTACGGCGACCTGCGCCTGGGCACGCGGCGTGTGCTGCACGTGCCACAGGAGCAGCTTGCGCAATTGCTGTCTCTGTCGCGTCAGACCGTGAACCAGGTTTTGAAGGATTTCGAGGCACGCGGCATCCTCAAGCTGGCTTACGGAGAAATCGAAGTGCTGGATTTTTCGCGCCTCCACCAGCTCGGATATGAGATGTGAAAGGGGTGAAATTTCATCCAATACCCCTACATGCGATGGGATAGGACCGATCCTATAATGTGTTCCCACTCGCACATTCGCCCTTCGCATGGTGCGGAGTTGGCGATGCGAGTGTCCTTCAACGGAAGAGAAACATCATGCCCCGCCAGACCCCCATCGAGCGCTATCGCAACATCGGCATCTCGGCGCACATCGACGCCGGCAAAACCACCACGACCGAGCGCATCCTGTTCTACACCGGGGTCAATCACAAGATAGGCGAGGTGCATGACGGCGCGGCCACGATGGACTGGATGGAGCAGGAGCAGGAGCGCGGCATCACCATCACGTCGGCGGCCACGCACTGCATGTGGCGTGGCATGGCCGGCAACTACCCCGAGCACCGCATCAACATCATCGACACCCCGGGCCACGTCGATTTCACCATCGAAGTGGAACGCTCCATGCGCGTGCTGGATGGCGCCTGCATGGTCTACGACTCGGTGGGCGGCGTGCAGCCGCAGTCGGAAACCGTCTGGCGCCAGGCCAACAAATACAAGGTGCCGCGCATCGCGTTCGTCAACAAGATGGACCGCATTGGCGCGGATTTCTTCCGCGTTGAGCGCCAGATGCGCGAGCGACTGAAGGGCAACCCCGTGCCGATCCAGATTCCCGTTGGCGCCGAAGACGGCTTTCGCGGCGTGGTCGACCTCGTCAAGATGAAAGAGATCCTGTGGGACGATGCCTCGCAGGGCGTGAAGTTCGAGTACACCGACATCGACCCGGCGCTGCTGCCCATCGCGCAGGAATGGCGCGAAAAGATGGTCGAAGCCGCCGCAGAGGCGGATGAAGAACTGCTCAACAAATACCTCGGCGGAGAAGAGCTGACCGAGGAAGAGATCAAGCGCGCCCTGCGCAAACGCACCATCGCCGGCGAAATCCAGCCGATGCTGTGCGGCTCCGCCTTCAAGAACAAGGGCGTGCAGGCGATGCTCGATGCGGTGGTCGATTACCTGCCCTCGCCAGTGGACATTCCCGCCATCGAAGGCCACGGCGAGAAAGACGAGCCGCTGGAGCGCCACCCGAGCGACAGCGAGCCCTTCGCCGCCCTGGCCTTCAAGATCATGACCGACCCGTTCGTCGGCCAGCTCGCGTTCTTCCGCGTGTATTCGGGCAAGATCAACTCGGGCGACACGGTCTACAACTCGGTCAAGCAGAAGAAGGAACGCCTGGGCCGCATCCTGCAGATGCACGCCAACCAGCGCGAAGAGATCAAGGAAGTGCTGGCCGGCGACATCGCCGCCGCCGTGGGCCTGAAAGACGTGACGACCGGCGAGACGCTGTGCGACCCCGAGCACGTCATCGTGCTGGAGCGCATGGAATTTCCGGAGCCCGTCATCAGCCAGGCCGTCGAGCCCAAGACCAAGGCCGACCAGGAGAAGATGGGCATCGCCCTGAACCGACTGGCGCAGGAAGACCCGTCGTTCCGCGTGAAGACGGACGAAGAATCCGGCCAGACCATCATTTCGGGCATGGGCGAGCTGCACCTGGAAATACTGGTCGACCGCATGAAGCGCGAGTTTGGCGTGGAAGCGACCGTCGGCAAGCCGCAGGTGGCTTACCGCGAAACCATCAAGAAGGCCGCTGAAGACGTCGAAGGCAAGTTCGTCAAGCAATCAGGCGGACGCGGCCAGTACGGCCACGCGGTCATCACGCTGGAGCCGAACGACGGCAAGGGCTACGAGTTCGTCGACGAGATCAAGGGCGGCGTGATCCCGCGTGAGTTCATTCCGGCGGTGGACAAGGGCATCCGTGACACGCTCAACACGGGCGTGCTGGCGGGCTACCCGGTGGTGGACGTGAAGGTGCGGCTGACCTTCGGCTCGTACCACGACGTGGATTCGAACGAAAACGCGTTCCGCATGGCTGGCTCGATGGCCTTCAAAGAGGCCATGCGCAAGGCCGGTCCCATCCTGCTTGAGCCGATGATGGCCGTAGAAGTGGAAACGCCGGAAGACTACATGGGCAACGTGATCGGCGATCTCTCGTCACGGCGCGGCATGGTGCAAGGCACGGAAGACATTCCGGGTGGCGGCGGCAAGGTCGTGCATGCCGAGGTGCCGCTGGCTGAAATGTTCGGCTACTCCACCAACCTGCGTTCGCTCAGCCAGGGCCGCGCGACGTACACGATGGAATTCAAGCACTACGCTGAAGCTCCGCGGAATGTGTCGGAAGCCGTGATGGCGGCCAAGAAGGTCTAACGTTTTTTTGCTTCATCCGCTGCGGCCGCCGAGTGCGGCCGCAGTGCTTTGTGCGCTAGCCCGCAGGCAGGTTTTCTACGCCGAAAATCGATAAACGCATGCACCTTCACCGGCAGGAAACGACGCGACGGATACAGCGCGTACAACGCAAAACGCTCATCCGGCCTCGATGCATTGCGCCTGCGCCTGTATGACGGACCATGCCGCCATTGCCGCGTTGCCGAAGACGTTGCGCCATGTACAACCGGCCTTTTCGCCCGATTGGGATGCGGTGCCCGCCTAACGCAGCCACATCAGCCACGCGTACACGATGCCCCCCGCAGCCAATAGAAACGGCATCGAGTACGCGTGAAACACCCACCAGGCACGGCGATCGCCCAGCATGCGCAACGCAATCAGGTTGGCCAGCGACCCGATCAGCGTGCCGAAACCGCCCACGCTGACCGCAAAGGCGATCATAGGCCAGTCATGCGAATACTCGGCCAGCAGGATCGCCGCCGGCACGTTGCTGATGATCTGCGACACGCCAATGCCGGCCCAGTACAGATGCATTGGATTGTTCAACGCCAGCGCATCCAGCGCTTGCCGCACAACATCAAGCTGCGCCACCAGCCGCAGGTCAATGAACATCAACATGAACACGAGCAGCAGACCCCAGTCCACCCGCGCCAGCACATAGCGCGCACCGATGAGGTACAGCACGATCAATCCGGCCGCCGCCACCAGGGGGTGGCCCAGATCGGTCAACACCAGAAACGGCACGTACAGCGCGAGTGCCGGCACCAGCAGGCGCTTGTGCAATTCCACGTCGGCGGTTTCGGCATGCAGATGGATTTCGTGCGAGGCAAAGGCCAGCCACGTCACCAGCAGCAGCAAGGCCATCAACAGCACGACCATCGGCGCCATCTGCCAGACAAATGCGCCAAACGACAGCCCCGATTGATGCCACAGGAAAAGGTTCTGCGGATTGCCGATCGGCGTGAGTGCAGAACCCGCGTTGACCGCCAGCGCCTCGAATATCACCAGCCGCGCCACCGGCAAGCTGGCGACCTGCCGCAAACCGACGGTGAGCGGCACGATCACGAACAACGCCACGTCGTTGGTCAATACGGTGGACAGCGCCGCCGAAGCCGCTACTAGGCTGAGTGCCAGTACACGCTGGCTGCTAACCACCTCGACGAGGCGCCGGCCGAGCAACTGCAGCATGCCGCTGGCCTCAACCGCCTTGGTCAGGATGAGCAAGCCGGCCAATGCGGCAATGGTGTGCCAGTCAATCAGCGCCGGATATTCAACAATGCGCTTGGGCGCCACCAGGGTCAGCGCGCCGCAAATGGCCAGCAGCGACCAGAAGAAAACGTCTTGTTTGAGGTGGTGCCAGAACGGCGGGTGTTGCGGCATGGCTTTCGCCATCTGGTTGCGTGGCGGATCGCCGTTCATATGAAAAGAAAAGGAAACGTTGGCGCAAACGCGCACACATATCCTCGGCGCGGTTTGCCCGGCCGATTGTAGTGCGACTGCCTCCTGCGCTCAATCGCAAGCCGGGCGCTTGCGCGCCCGGCCTGTGATAGAAAGATCCGCTTACGACTCGCGGGACCCCGAACCGCCTGGACGATCCGAGCCGCCCGACGAGCCGCCAGCGCCTGGGCGGTCCGAAGACGTCATGCGCGAGCGATCTTCTGCACTGCTGCCAGCATGCGGTGCGCCTTGCTGGCCGGCTTGGCTATGCGAGGCACCCGGATGATAGGCCGACTGCGGATGGCGCTCCGGCCCGCGGTATTGGCCCGCCAGGCCATGACCACCGCCCGTGCCGCCCATTGAGCCTTGCTCCGAGCGCTCGTGGCCTGCTTCTGCCCCACCGCCGCCCGCTTGCGTTGGCTGCGTCGGGTGATTGGCAATCACGCGCTCGATCTCGGCAACGGCTTCTCGCGGCGCCAGAACGACCTCCAGCCCCAGCGCGCCCGCCACGGCCATCAGCGTCGACAGGCGGGGATCGGCACGACCGGATTCCGCGCGCAGATACGCTTCGCGAGAGATACCAGCCATCTTGGCGACATCTTCCTGTTTGAGCTTGCGCGACTTGCGCAGACTGTGTAACTGCTTGAAAGGCTGTTCCATCTGTTCGCTCCTGCACCTGAGATGGGAAACACCGCCGGGTCTGGACCCGAACGATGGGCTGAAAATATGCGGATCGGGTGGCTGCACCTTCGTCCGCGGTCATACACAGCACGGCAACGGCGGCGGCTGTCATGTATGCACGCCGCTGCATAGGTTTTTGGGGGCGGCCTCCGTGATGTGTTTTCTACAGAGTAGACGTAATTTCGACTGCACCCAATATCGACGCGTGATGAAAGCGCATCTCATCAACCTGTTTATGGTGACAAGGCGGCTTGCGGGTCAGTTCCCTCACAGATGCCGTTTTCTTCGCTTGGCAGGCCAAGTTTGTGACGCCTCAAGCGCAAATCCTTGCATCCGCATTGCGTTTCGTCGATCCGCGCTTGCCCTAACCACCAATCGGAGGGTGCCCGGCGGGAGAGAACCGCCTGTGCCTCCTGCGTCACGGTGGGGCGAGCGCGCGTGCCTCTCATCACGCAATTGCCGTGCCGAAGGTGACGCGGCGGTCAGTTGCCGGTGGACAGGAAATTAATGGAAGTCGCGGCTGGAAGTGGCGAGGCGCCCCAGAAGTGGGGTCAGATCCACCAGATGCTGGGCGACAAGGTGTCGGGTCTCGCGCTCACATTGCCATTTACCGTAGACGCCCAGCAACTGGGCGTTCAGCACTTCGCGTCGCTGACGCTCGATCAAGTGCGGCCAGAGGATGACGTTGATAGCGCCTGTTTCGTCTTCAATGGAAACGAAGATCGTGCCCTTGGCCGTGCCCGGCCGCTGCCGCACCGTGACAATGCCGCAAGCGCGCGCCAATTGTCCGTTGCGATAGCCGGCCAGCGTGGCGGCGGTGGCAAAACGCATGCGGTCGAGTCGTGCGCGCAGCAACCCTACCGGGTGGCTCTGCAGTGACAACCCAAGGCTGCCGTAATCAGCCATCACCTCTTCGCCTATGGGCGGTGCAGGCAGTTCCAGCGGCGCTTCCACCGGACGAGCCTGGCGCAGCAGCGCATGATCGCGGCCCGGCTCCTGCAGTGCGAGCGTTTGCCATAGCGCCTGACGACGGTGGCCGGCCAGCGACTTGAGCGCATTGGCTGCGGCCAGCACGTTCAGATCGTGGCGGTCGAGCGCAGCGCGATGGGCGAGATCCTCCACGCTGGTAAATGGCGCTTGGGCGCGAGCCGCTTCGATGCGCTCGGCAGCCGGCTTGCGCATGCCCCGAATGCGATTCAACCCGAGCCGGATATCGGGTTGCACTAGGCCATCTTCACCGGTCTCGCCATCGGCGCGGGGATGCAGCGTACTGTCCCAGACGCTGGCCGTCACGTCCGCCGGCAGCACGCGCACATGGCTGCGCCGCGCCTCCTGCACCAGTTGCGACGGTGAATAGAACCCCATCGGCTGACTGTTGAGCAACGCCGCAAAAAACGCCGCCGGCTCGTGACATTTCAGGAAGCTGCTGACGTAAGCCAGCTTGGCAAAGCCTGCCGCGTGGCTTTCAGGGAAGCCGTATTCGGCAAAACCTTCCATCTGTTTGCACAGCGCTTCGACAAAAGCAGGGTCGTAGCGCCTCTTGACGACCATCGCATGCACCAGGCGCTCCTGATGCTGCGTGAGATTCCCCTTGCGCTTCCAGGCGGCCATGTCGCGGCGCAGGCGGTCAGCATCATCCGCAGTGAAATCGCCGGCCTTCATGGCGATCTCCATCACCTGCTCTTGGAAGATCGGCACACCCAGCGTGCGTTCGAGCACGGCTTTCACCTCGGGGCCGGGGTAGGTCACGCAATCGGTGTTGCCATTGCGCTTTGCCTCGCGCCGCTGCAGATACGGGTGGACCATGCCGCCCTGGATCGGCCCCGGCCGTACGATGGCCACCTGGATCACCAAGTCGTAATACTCGCGCGGACGCAGACGCGGCAGCATCGATTGCTGCGCACGCGATTCGATCTGGAACACGCCGATAGTCTCGGCTCGGCAGATCATGTCGTAGGTTTCGGTATCGTCATCGGGCAGGTGCTGCATGGCGAGCTTGGCCGTCGCGCCGTAGTGCTCGCGCCGCCCGGGCAACGCATCGACCATGTCCAGCGTGCGGCGAATGGCCGTCAGCATGCCCAGCGCCAGTACGTCCACCTTCAGCAGGCGCAGCGATTCGAGATCGTCTTTATCCCACTGGATGACGCGGCGGTTTTCCATCGCGGCGTTCTCGATCGGCACCAGGCGCGAAAGCTTGCCCTGCGCAATCACGAACCCGCCCACGTGCTGCGACAGATGGCGCGGAAAACCACGCAACTGATCCACCAGTTGCGCCCAGCGCAGCACCAACGGTGATTCCGGATCCAGACCTTGCTGGCCTGCGCGCTGCGCAAATTCCTTACGGCTATCCCACCACGCCTGCCCCTTGGCCACCTGCTCGACGATGCCCAGGTCGATACCCAACGCGCGACCGACGTCACGCAGTGCGCTACGCGTGCGGTAAGTGATGAGCGCTGCTGCCAGCGCTGTACGTGTCACACCGTATTTTTTGTAGATGTACTGGATGACCTCTTCGCGACGCTGATGCTCGAAATCGACGTCGATGTCGGGCGGCTCATTGCGCGCACGCGAAAGAAAGCGTGCGAACAGCGTGTTGCCGCTGTCCGGGTTCACCTCGGTAATCCCCAGGCAATAGCACACCGCCGAGTTGGCCGCCGAACCTCGCCCCTGGCAGAGAATCCCTTCGTTGCGCGCGAACTTCACCACGTCATAGACGGTCAGGAAAAACGGCTCGTAACCCAGCTCGGCAATCAGCCCGAGTTCCTCCTCAATCTGCGCATGCACCTTGTCCGATACACCATTCGGATAGCGTCGCGCGGCGCCAGCGAACGTTTCGGCGCGCAGGTATTCCGCCGGCATCATGCCTTCCGGCACGACTTCGCTCGGATATTCGTATTCGATTTCGTCGAGAGAAAAATTGCACAACGCGGCCAGCTCCACCGTGCGACGCAGGATCTTCTCGCCCCCCTCGCCTTGATAGAGGAACGCGAGCTGCATGCGCGTGCGCATTGCTTGTTCAGCGCTGGGCGCAAGTTCCAAACCGCACTCGGAAAGCGGCTTGGATAGACGGATGGCGGTCAGCACGTCGTGCAGCGGTTTGCGTTGGCGCGTGTGCATCTGAACACCGCCGGTCGCGACCATGGGCACATCGATCTGTTCCGACACCGCCAAGACCGTACCGCGATGGCGGTCATCCGCGTGCCGCAGCGGCAACTCCAGCGCAATCGATAGCCGATCCCCGAACACGCGTTGGCACCACCACGCCTGAGCCAACAGTTGCTGCGGGTCAGGATCGTAATCAGGCAGCAGAATCGCCAGGCAATCGGGCGCGCCGCGCAGGTGCGCGAGTTCGCCTTGGGGCGAGGCCAAATCGTCAGCCAGCAAGCGGTATTCGCCCTTGGATGCGGCCAACCGCGCGTGCGTGATGATTTCGCTCAGGTTGCCGTAACCCTCGATGTTCTGCGCCAGCAGCACCAGCCGCAGCCAGGGTTCGCCATCGGCATTGCGCACCGTGAAGCGACTGCCGATGATGAGCTTCAGTTCGTGCTCCTTCGAAGCCACAAGCGCCCGCGCGGTGCCTGCTACAGAGCATTCGTCAGTCAGCGCCAGCGCTTGATAACCGTAAAGTTTGGCGCGCTCCACCAGCTCGCTCGGGTGCGACGCGCCTGTCAGGAACGTGAAGTTGCTGATGCAATGCAACTCTGCATAGTCGGGCAGAACGGGGGGTGGCGTGGCCGAAGTCATGACGTGCTTAACCGAACAAGCCGTGCAGATACCAACGAGCGTCCTCATCTCCCGCATTGACCTTGCTTGCGGAAACGCGCTCGCGATATACCCAGTAACGCTCGCCTTTTTCTCCTTCGGCGATGAAGTAATCGCGCTTGATGAGGACGTCATCCCACCAGCCGGATTCGATGCGCTCGGGCATCGACACCAGCCGTAACCGCCCTCGGTAATACGGATAATGCTGACGTGTCAGCAGCGCGATCGGTTTCTCCAGCAGCCAAAGCGGCCGCTCCGGCTGCTGCGCATGCCATTGCGCCAATGCCTGACGCGCGGCGGCACGGCTCTGCGCGGTGGTCGCGGCATTCACCTCGACCCAGTGGTTGGCGCGCTCGGGGCGATGGTCGGCACACGGCTGCGGGTGAAGTACGTTCTCGGCACCCAGTCGAGCGATCAGCGTGTCGATCAGGCGTGCAGCGTCTTCAGCGCGACCACCGGGCTCGGGAAACAGCGATTCCGTAGGCGGCGCGAGCGGCGTAGCGTCGGTCACCGTCAGACGCAGTTCGACCACCGGAGCGATCAGCGTGAGCCGATGCACGCGCTCGTGCAGCACCCGCGACAAGTGCGCCAGCGTGCGAACCGGCTGCGCCAGCGCGATCTCCACCGGAGTGGAGGAGGCGGCATCTTCACTGCTCCGGCCGCGCCGGCGTTCGTGCTCCAGCGTGAGTCGGTACGTCTTGGCGCCCAACTGAAGCGCCGACAGCCAGCCAACCAGCTGCAACAACAACTGCTCCGCGGCCGCCAGCACACCTTCCGCGTTATCGATGCGGCCAGATAATTCCAACGGCACATCAAAGCACAACGGCGCGGTGAACCACGTGAAGCTCTCGTGCCCGTTGCCATAAGCCGCGTCGAGCGTATCCATCAGCAACGGCCCGCAGCGCCGCCGCAATCCGCTACGCGGTAACTCGCGCAAATCGGACAGCGTGCGGCAGCCGAGGCCCTCAAGCCAATCAGGCCGTGTAAGACGCGCCACCGCATCGACCGGCAATTGATCAAGCAACGTCGACAACCTCTCCTGCCGCACCGCCCTCCGCACGCGCCCCTGACGGGCTGCTGCGCGACGCCGGCCACGTATCGGCGCCGGCTGTGCACTGGCAAGCCATGCCGCACCGCGCGCCGTCGGCCCGGTGCCAAGCTGCGGCATGGCACCCAAGCGAAACGCGCAATACCTCACCGCCCGACACAGCGCGCGATGCCCACCGAACAGGCGCAAGCTGGCCTCCACCTCCAACAACACGGTCGCCTCATCCGCCACGCCCAACGTGACGTGCGGCGTGAATGCCAGCAGCGCCAGCGCCAGCGATTGCAGCAACCGCGTCTCGGCCGCAACGTCACGATCAAGCTGTATAGCGTGCGGCGCCAGCGCCTGGGCACCCGCCCGCCGCAGGCCTGCATGTACGCCTTCGCGCATCGCCAAACGGTTGGCCGACACCACGCGCTCCTGCTCCAACACCACCACCGGCAAAGGCAGCGCGGCCGGATCAGACCACCGGGGTCGAAGCGCGTCGAGAGGGAGACAGGGCAGATGCACTGCGATCCAGAACGGCATGATCGGGAGTGTTTGGATCGAAAACGTCCGACAAAGCGTCGAACGCCACAGAAGACGAAGGAGACGAAAGCGCGGCCAGCAATTTCGCCGTGGCCGGATCCATGATGAACGGCTCGACGGGCGGCACAGGCAACGGACGCACAGAAGCGCGACCGGCCCGAATCGGATCCGCCAACGGCAGCAGCAATGGAGATTCACGCAACGGCCCGCGCCGCTTGTGGAAGAGGATGGACAGCACATCGGCGCCAGCCGGCTCCAGCCCCAGCCGCAGTACCGCCGGCGACGACTCACGCTGCGCCTGGGCCGGCCGGAACAACCAGATGGCGCTCTCTCCAGCCTGGGCCAACAC
Organism: Ralstonia pickettii; assembly: GCF_016466415.2. Classification (NCBI taxonomy): domain Bacteria; kingdom Pseudomonadati; phylum Pseudomonadota; class Betaproteobacteria; order Burkholderiales; family Burkholderiaceae; genus Ralstonia; species Ralstonia pickettii. The sequence continues at coordinate 1,320,008 of NZ_CP066772.2, forward strand.
TTGCAGCCTGCGAAGCTCTCCTGGGCGTGCCCGGTTCAGCCAGACCAGTACTCCGCCGAAAGCCTTGCTGCGTAGAACCTGCTCGGCTGCCCACAGAAGGTCAGCGGGCTTGTCAGCCCGCACCCATACGATTTGTTCAGGAGAGAAATCCCAGCCCACCAGCCTCACTGCATTCGGCAGATGCGGTGGAGCAATCAGCGCGATGCGCCCTGCGCCCGCGCACAGCGTAGACAACGTCGGGCGCAGCAACCGGCATTCACCAATACCGGATTGTGGACACAGCAGTTCGGTCAATCCGCCGAGGGGCCAGCCACCACCGGGCAACTCGGCATTCAGTAAATCATATCCAGTGGTCAGAACGCGCCCGCCGCCTCGCGCCAGACGGCCTGCACTCCACAATGCGGGATGCAGCGTTTCCGGCAATGGCGCCGTCGAGGCTTTCGGCGCGGGCGAACGCAACCTAGACACCTCGCGCACGGCGGGGGCATGGCATTTCGCCACATCTTCGGCGACGGAAAGAGACGGAGACAACGCAAACATGGAGACGCCAGGGCAAGCCGATGGACACTGTATAAATATACAGTATCACAACTTTTCTTCAACGCAGCCTAGTTTTGCGAATGTGTCGCGAGACAGCGATAACCCACCTCAAGCACTAGCATTGAGGTGATTCAAACCGAACATCGCGAAAAGTGATGGTCTTTCCTTGCCAACAAAATTGGCGTAAAGATCACTTTTTAAATGAGATTTGGCTGGGAGGTTTGGGCTCTGACTCCGGGACTCGGATGCGCCAGGGGAAGCTGGGTATCGGATCTGAGCGCCTAAAAGCAAACACCCCAGCTCAGAGAGAGCTGGGGTGTTGATGGGAGAGCCTGGCGATGACCTACTTTCACACGGGAATCCGCACTATCATCGGCGCGGAGTCGTTTCACGGTCCTGTTCGGGATGGGAAGGGGTGGTACCGACTCGCTATGGTCACCAGGCTATGACTTGTTGCCACGTTGACGGGGTCAACGCGACCAATATGGGAATGTAGATTTGGGGTTGTGAGTGATGTGTATCAGGCACAAGGCGGACCCAGCCGGAAACATACCGGTTATAGGATCAAGCCGCACGGGCAATTAGTACTGGTTAGCTGAACGCATTACTGCGCTTCCACACCCAGCCTATCAACGTCCTGGTCTCGAACGACCCTTCAGGGAGATCAAGTCTCCAGGGAATCCTCATCTTCAGGCAAGTTTCCCGCTTAGATGCTTTCAGCGGTTATCTCTTCCGTACATAGCTACCCTGCGATGCCTCTGGCGAGACAACAGGTACACCAGCGGTACGTCCACTCCGGTCCTCTCGTACTAGGAGCAGCCCCCGTCAAGATTCCAACGCCCACGGCAGATAGGGACCAAACTGTCTCACGACGTTTTAAACCCAGCTCACGTACCTCTTTAAATGGCGAACAGCCATACCCTTGGGACCGGCTACAGCCCCAGGATGAGATGAGCCGACATCGAGGTGCCAAACACCGCCGTCGATATGAACTCTTGGGCGGTATCAGCCTGTTATCCCCAGAGTACCTTTTATCCGTTGAGCGATGGCCCTTCCATACAGAACCACCGGATCACTATGTCCTGCTTTCGCACCTGCTCGACTTGTCGGTCTCGCAGTTAAGCACGCTTTTGCCATTGCACTTTAGGTACGATGTCCGACCGTACCAAGCGTACCTTCGAACTCCTCCGTTACACTTTGGGAGGAGACCGCCCCAGTCAAACTGCCTACCATGCACTGTCCCCGACCCGGATTCACGGGCCAAGGTTAGAACCTCAAACAAACCAGGGTGGTATTTCAAGGACGGCTCCACCGAAACTAGCGTCCCGGTTTCAAAGCCTCCCACCTATCCTACACAGATCGGTTCAAAGTCCAATGCAAAGCTACAGTAAAGGTTCATGGGGTCTTTCCGTCTAGCCGCGGGGAGATTGCATCATCACAAACACTTCAACTTCGCTGAGTCTCGGGAGGAGACAGTGTGGCCATCGTTACGCCATTCGTGCAGGTCGGAACTTACCCGACAAGGAATTTCGCTACCTTAGGACCGTTATAGTTACGGCCGCCGTTTACCGGGACTTCAATCAAGAGCTTGCACCCCATCATTTAATCTTCCGGCACCGGGCAGGCGTCACACCCTATACGTCCACTTTCGTGTTTGCAGAGTGCTGTGTTTTTATTAAACAGTCGCAGCCACCATTTTATTGCAACCCCTTCGTCCTTCTGGCGCGAGCCAGTCAAACTACAAGGGCGTACCTTATCCCGAAGTTACGGTACCAATTTGCCGAGTTCCTTCTCCCGAGTTCTCTCAAGCGCCTTAGAATACTCATCTCGCCCACCTGTGTCGGTTTGCGGTACGGTCTCGTATGACTGAAGCTTAGAGGCTTTTCTTGGAACCACTTCCAATTGCTTCGCGACCTAAAGTCGCTCGCCCCACACCCTTGAATCACGCACCCGGATTTGCCTAAGTGCCATCTCCAATGCAGGGACCGGGACATCCAACACCCGGACAACCTTCCGCGATCCGTCCCCCCATCGCATCATACGACGGTGCAGGAATATTAACCTGCTTCCCATCAGCTACGCATCTCTGCCTCGCCTTAGGGGCCGACTCACCCTACGCCGATGAACGTTGCGTAGGAAACCTTGGGCTTACGGCGAGGGGGCCTTTCACCCCCTTTATCGCTACTCATGTCAGCATTCGCACTTCTGATACCTCCAGCATCCTTTACAAGACACCTTCACAGGCTTACAGAACGCTCTCCTACCATGCACTTACGTGCATCCGCAGCTTCGGTATATTGCTTAGCCCCGTTACATCTTCCGCGCAGGACGACTCGATCAGTGAGCTATTACGCTTTCTTTAAAGGGTGGCTGCTTCTAAGCCAACCTCCTGACTGTTTTAGCCTTCCCACTTCGTTTCCCACTTAGCAATATTTAGGGACCTTAGCTGGCGGTCTGGGTTGTTTCCCTCTTGACACCGGACGTTAGCACCCGATGTCTGTCTCCCGTGATTGCACTCTTCGGTATTCGGAGTTTGCTATGGCGGGGTAATCAGCAATAGACCCCCCAACCATGACAGTGCTCTACCCCCGAAGGTGAGACACGAGGCACTACCTAAATAGTTTTCGGAGAGAACCAGCTATTTCCAAGTTTGTTTAGCCTTTCACCCCTATCCACAGCTCATCCCCTAACTTTTCAACGTTAGTGGGTTCGGTCCTCCAGTACGTGTTACCGCACCTTCAACCTGGCCATGGATAGATCACTTGGTTTCGGGTCTACACCCAGCGACTGAACGCCCTATTCGGACTCGCTTTCGCTACGCCTTCCCTAATCGGTTAAGCTTGCCACTGAATGTAAGTCGCTGACCCATTATACAAAAGGTACGCCGTCACCCGTTTCCAGGCTCCGACTGTTTGTATGCATGCGGTTTCAGGATCTATTTCACTCCCCTCCCGGGGTTCTTTTCGCCTTTCCCTCACGGTACTGGTTCACTATCGGTCGATTACGAGTATTTAGCCTTGGAGGATGGTCCCCCCATCTTCAGACAGGATTTCACGTGTCCCGCCCTACTTGTCGTACACCTAGTTCCACAATACTGTTTTCGCATACGGGGCTATCACCCACTATGGCCGGACTTTCCATTCCGCTTTGCTAACAATACTGCTAAAGAGTACAAGGCTGATCCCATTTCGCTCGCCACTACTTTGGGAATCTCGGTTGATTTCTGTTCCTGCAGCTACTTAGATGTTTCAGTTCACTGCGTTCGCTTCCCTTGCCTATGTATTCAGCAAGGGATGACCCATTCGGGCCGGGTTTCCCCATTCGGATATCTGCGGATCAAAGCTCGTTTGCCAGCTCCCCGCAGCTTTTCGCAGGCTACTACGTCCTTCATCGCCTGTAATCGCCAAGGCATCCACCACATGCACTTATTCGCTTGACCCTATAACGAGTATGTCTCGCTATAGGCTGAGTTCTCGCGTTGTGCCGTATTCCAAGACAATCTCATCGATTGCTCTGGTAATACTGGTTGATACAATCACAACCCAGTGTCGCGTTTTATATGTGCGCCTCATCAACGCACCGCGACACCTTTACTACATTCCATATTGTTAAAGAACAGCCGAACTTTTACGCTCGTCTTGGCTAGGCCAAACGCAAACACCATCGACACCGCGTCGATGCTTGCGTTTGGTAACCAAAAGGTAATGGTGGAGGATGACGGGATCGAACCGACGACCCCCTGCTTGCAAAGCAGGTGCTCTCCCAGCTGAGCTAATCCCCCAGTCACGGCAGAGAACATCTTCCACCGTCCGTAACTTGGTGGGTCTGGTAGGACTTGAACCTACGACCCCCGCCTTATCAAGACGGTGCTCTAACCACCTGAGCTACAGACCCTTGGCTGTAACATCAAACAAACCGATAAGTGTGGACGCCTAACGTCGGATGCACGCTCTTAAAGGAGGTGATCCAGCCGCACCTTCCGATACGGCTACCTTGTTACGACTTCACCCCAGTCATGAACCCTACCGTGGTAATCGCCCTCCTTGCGGTTAGGCTAACTACTTCTGGTAAAGCCCACTCCCATGGTGTGACGGGCGGTGTGTACAAGACCCGGGAACGTATTCACCGCGGCATGCTGATCCGCGATTACTAGCGATTCCAGCTTCACGTAGTCGAGTTGCAGACTACGATCCGGACTACGATGCATTTTCTGGGATTAGCTCCACCTCGCGGCTTGGCAACCCTCTGTATGCACCATTGTATGACGTGTGAAGCCCTACCCATAAGGGCCATGAGGACTTGACGTCATCCCCACCTTCCTCCGGTTTGTCACCGGCAGTCTCTCTAGAGTGCCCTTTCGTAGCAACTAGAGACAAGGGTTGCGCTCGTTGCGGGACTTAACCCAACATCTCACGACACGAGCTGACGACAGCCATGCAGCACCTGTGTCCACTTTCTCTTTCGAGCACCTAATGCATCTCTGCTTCGTTAGTGGCATGTCAAGGGTAGGTAAGGTTTTTCGCGTTGCATCGAATTAATCCACATCATCCACCGCTTGTGCGGGTCCCCGTCAATTCCTTTGAGTTTTAATCTTGCGACCGTACTCCCCAGGCGGTCAACTTCACGCGTTAGCTACGTTACTAAGGAAATGAATCCCCAACAACTAGTTGACATCGTTTAGGGCGTGGACTACCAGGGTATCTAATCCTGTTTGCTCCCCACGCTTTCGTGCATGAGCGTCAGTGTTATCCCAGGGGGCTGCCTTCGCCATCGGTATTCCTCCACATCTCTACGCATTTCACTGCTACACGTGGAATTCTACCCCCCTCTGACACACTCTAGCCGTGCAGTCACCAATGCAATTCCCAAGTTAAGCTCGGGGATTTCACATCGGTCTTGCACAACCGCCTGCGCACGCTTTACGCCCAGTAATTCCGATTAACGCTTGGACCCTACGTATTACCGCGGCTGCTGGCACGTAGTTAGCCGGTCCTTATTCTTCCGGTACCGTCATCGACCCCAGGTATTAACCAGAGCCATTTCTTTCCGGACAAAAGTGCTTTACAACCCGAAGGCCTTCTTCACACACGCGGCATTGCTGGATCAGGCTTTCGCCCATTGTCCAAAATTCCCCACTGCTGCCTCCCGTAGGAGTCTGGGCCGTGTCTCAGTCCCAGTGTGGCTGATCGTCCTCTCAGACCAGCTACTGATCGTCGCCTTGGTGAGCCTTTACCTCACCAACTAGCTAATCAGACATCGGCCGCTCCTATAGCATGAGGCCTTGCGGTCCCCCACTTTCACCCTCAGGTCGTATGCGGTATTAGCTAATCTTTCGACTAGTTATCCCCCACTACAGGGCACGTTCCGATGTATTACTCACCCGTTCGCCACTCGCCATCAATCTAGCAAGCTAGATCATGCTGCCGTTCGACTTGCATGTGTAAGGCATGCCGCCAGCGTTCAATCTGAGCCAGGATCAAACTCTTCAGTTCAATCTGCTGTTTTCGCTCTTTACGAGCGGTCGCTCACTCTCAGAATCTGACTTGAACTTTCGTTCAAACCTTACTTCTGTGCGAGCACTTCATTACTTGTTAGCTAGCGGATCGAAATCCGCCGCACCCAGTATTAAGCGCCCACACTTATCGGCTGTTTGCTTGTTAAAGAACTTCGCGATTAACTTTGTTCACCGCGTCGCTGCATTGTCTGCAGCAGAGAAACGAGATTATGCAGAGCTTTTTTGTCGCTGTCAACAACTCGTCGAAGAATTTTTATCCACCAACGCGCCGCCAACCACCACCGAATCCCCAGCCAACCGTCAACCACCCAATCGACCGCAAACCCGCTCTACACCTGCTTCTCCACCACTCAACACCACCACCGTCACCTGCGTTTCGGCGCTGTGTTTTGCAGCGAGGGGCGAATACTAATGTGCGGAAGCGCGGCTGGCAAGCACTTTTGTGAGTCACTTGCAAAAATCTTGTTGATCGCCTGCTCGCTTCGCCGTGGGCCGCTTGCGTTATGGCAGGTTGAGAGGCCACCGAACGCCGCGCCCGACCAACCTGCGACACGGATTGGGCCTGGCCATCGCCCGCCGCTTCGTTACTCATAGAGATGCAGTTGGCATCAATGTTTGCCCGGCGACTGGCACAGCTTCTGGTTGTAGAGGATGGCCTTGCTGGTGGACGCGTCATTGTCGGCGTCGCACGGCGGAAGGATCAGCGATGCGTCCTTCTGCGCTGTGATCGCAGTCGTCTCGGACAGCACAGTGAGGAACTGGGCGGTGTCGTCACGATGGTATTCAGTCACGGCCAAGTCGCTGCGAGCCTTGTCGCGCTCGATCCAGTCCATGAAGGGATCGCAATCGGCGAGCAGCGAACGCAGCGTTGTACGTGCTGCGTCGTAATCCTTGGCGGCATATTGCTTGTGGGCGTGGCCGATGCGGGCTTGCCGCTGGCGGTCAGTGCAGGCGGCGGGTGCGCGGCGGTAGTCGCCATCAAACAGAGCGCGCATGCCACAGAATTCTCGGCAGGCTTCGGCGGTCGCAGATGAATCCAGCTTGAGCCCATCCTTATTACCTGACACGGCGATGTGGCACTCGCCCTCATCCTTGTCGACGCCAACGCGCCCCCCCCCGGAACGTGTCTTCGATCGCGCACGTGTGGCAGTTGCTGCCAATCGTCGTGATGTTGAAGCTACCGCCCTTGACCCTTATCGTGCCGCTTGCGCTGCCACCCAGAATGTAGACATACTCGCCCGGCTCGACGGCAGGGCCGGCCGCCATGACGCACGTGCTAGCCAACAAGCCGGCCATCATCCATGTGCGCCGCATCCCCATTCGAAGTGTCATGGCGTTCATTCCGGATTCCTGGCGGACGGTGCCTCCTGCACGAGCGCCGTTCTGGCTATCCGGCATGTCGGCACGCAACTTATCGGACGAAGAGCGCGCCCGAGGCTGTCAGATGTGAAGCAGCGCCAGAACAGCCACGACACCACCGACAGCGGCCACGCCATACGAAAGCACCTGCATCCAGCGCCGGCGGGAAAGCAACGTGATAGCCGCCAGCGCGATCGACACCTGAATGGCGACCACCGCTTGCGCCCACCGATGATGATGGTGCACGGCGAGCTCGCTGGCGTCGTCGGCCTCTTTGGCCAAGCGCTCCTGGTCTTCGGCCTGGCGACGGATGTCTTCCTTTTCGGCGGCGTAACGCTGGGCTTCGCGCCTGGCGGCGGCCTGATCGGTGCCGGGCAGTTGGGCGGTCAGCTCGGCAATCGCCTGCTTCTGACCTTTGGCCTGGTAGTAGGCCCAGCGGTTTGCGGCCTCGGTCTTGTGGATGGCGGCTTCATTCTTGGCCAGTAGCGCGGCGTTTTGCGTGGCACCGCCCTGGTAACCGAAGATAGCGCCGGCCGTCGAGAGAATCGCCGTCATGACGGCAATCCGCCCGGCAAAGCTGTCGGCGTGGCCGCTTTCTGCTGCGTGCTCAAGCGCATGATCGTGCGCGCCGTGCACGTGAAATTCCTCTGACATGGTTGCTCCCCTTTTTATCTGGTCTTGTACCGTCGTGCGCCCGTCAGGCACGGGCCTCACAATGCATGGCCTTGCACGGAAAGGCAACGCCCTGCGGTGCGCCGCCAACGCTGCAGACGCGATTTCCCGACATTGACGCACACGGGAAAAAAGTGCAGCAATCGCAAATCATTTGTACGCAGAAGAATAGCGCCGTTGAATACGCAAAACTGGTCCGTATAATCGCGCAGCAGTGCGAATGAGGGCCAATATTCGATTGGCAATCGCATTGTTAATAAAACAAAACAATACTGCGAGTCAGATCCATGGATGCGTCCCAAAAGCCTTTGGCGCCATTGCCCGAAGAGGAACACCACCCTGCCATCGTTCGCGTGGCCGACGCGACGATCCGCGATGCCAATGCGCTGCTCCATGCCAACGGCGGCCTGAAGTTTGGCCGGGGCATGATCGGAACCATCCTGGCGCTGGTGCTGGGCTTTCTGTGCTTGCTGGGCGTGCTGGCGTTTCACTTCCCGCAGTATCTGACGACGCCCGAATTGCGGCGCGCATATTCCGTGGATGTCATTCGGCAGATTCTGTTTGTCTCGCTGTTGATTTCAGGCGGATTATCGCTGGCGAATATCGTGCTGGATAACCGCCGTCGCCTGAATGGCCTGGCATTCCTGTTTGTGGTGGTTGCCGTTGCGCTGGGCGGCTCGCGCGTGCCGGTGGGCGATTTTCCGGATCACACACCGTACATCGGCATGGATTGGTTCATTCTCGACCTGCTCGGTTCGACAGCGATTTTCGTGCTGCTTGAGAAGCTGTTCCCGCTCTACAAGAAGCAGCCGGTGTTCCGCGCCGAATGGCAGACCGACATGGTGCACTTCGCGGTGAACCACTTCATCGTGGGGCTGGTGCTGCTGGTGGTGAATTTCCTGATTCACCGGGTGTTCGGATGGATGGTGCATGCGGATTTCCAGCAGATGGTGCAGCACATCTGGTCCATTCCGCAGTTGCTGCTGTGCATGTTGGTGGCCGACCTGATGGAGTACGTCACGCACCGCGCGTATCACGAGGTGCCTTTCCTCTGGCGCTTCCACGCCGTTCATCACAGCGTGAAGACGATGGACTGGCTGGCCGGTTCGCGTCAGCACATTCTTGAACTGATTGTCACGCGGGTAGCCGTGCTGGGCCCGCTGTTCGTGCTGGGATTCGACAAGGCCGTTGTCGATGTCTACATCATCATCGTGGGCTTCCAGGCGGTGTTCAATCACGCCAACGTGCATTTGCCGTGGGGGCCATTGAAGTACATCTTTGTGACGCCGGATTTTCACCACTGGCACCATTCATCGGAAGACGAAGCGATCGACAAGAACTACGCCGCCCATTTCGCCTTCATCGACTATCTGTTCGGTACTGCGGTGAAATCGAAAAAGGCCTTCCCCGAGAAGTACGGCGTGGTAGGCGACTACATGCCCGACGGTTTCGTCAACCAGCAGCGCTTTCCGTTCCGGCGTCAGCAGAACTGAGTCGAAAGTTTCCCATCATGCCGCTCGCCCTCGCCGCCCAGATCCTCATCGCCCGCCTCGGGCTCGAACCGCACCCGGAAGGCGGCTTCTATCGCGAAACCTATCGCAGTGAGGAGCGCATCCAACGAGGCATCCCGCCCGTCGAATGTGCGGCTGCCACCGCCATCTATTACCTGTTGGCGGATGATGCATATTCCGCCTGGCATCGGATCCAGTCGGACGAGTTGTGGCACTTCCATGCGGGGGACTCACTCAATGTGCATGTGTTGGAGGCTGACGGTACGATGAGCACGCATCGCCTGGGCCACGCGGCCGAGGATGCGATGGCGGTGTACCAGGCGGTGGTCCCGGCTGGCCGCTGGTTTGCAGCCGAGCGCGTGCCGGGTGAACATGGGTATGCGCTTGCTGGCTGCACCGTTGCGCCGGGGTTCGAGTTCAGCGAGTTCGAACTCGCCGACGATAGCGCGCTGCTGGCAAAGTATTCGGCACATGGCGATCTCATCCGGAGGTTGCTGCCCCGCCCCGCAGTGCGTTAGTCAGCACCACACCACGCTTTCATAGCCGACCGTGCGGCGGTAGACGCTCATGCCGCGCCACGTGCTGTACTCCATGTACGCGCATGTCAGGACGACGATCCAGTTGGCTGCTGCGGTGGACATATTTCCTCCCATCTCGTCGGTCCGATCGCTTCTTATCGGCACGTTTCCAGTCTATGAGAGGGGGCCCCAAAACCATTGCAAGAGCAATGACGCTTCTTGGTCCCTATTTCGGGACCTCATCTCCGTATAGCATCGCGCGTCGCAAACGCCCGCCGAGCGCGGCTCGCATGCATCTTGGAACGCACAGCATCGGGCTCCGGCTGGTCTTCATTGCTGCATCTGATCTACGCTTGTGACAAGCGCCGCGGCGTGACCCACCCTCCTCATCCACATCCACCTAGACCCTTTCGGAAGAACATCATGGCAACCATCGGATTCATCGGCCTGGGCATCATGGGCGCCCACATGGCTCGCAACCTGCTCAAGGGCGACCACACCCTGATCGTCAACGGCAAACATTCCGTGCCGGAAGATCTGCGTTCGCAAGCCACCGTTGCCGCGAATTCGGCGGCGGTTGCGCAGGCAGCCGACATCGTTATCGCCATGGTGCCGGATACGCCAGAGGTGGCCGAAGTACTGTTTGGGGAAGACGGAGTCGCTCAGGGCCTGGCGGCAGGCAAGCTCTTCATCGACATGAGCTCGATCTCGCCGATTGAAACGCAGGACTTTGCCAAGCGCGTCGAAGCGCTGGGGGCGGATTACCTCGATGCGCCCGTTTCAGGCGGTGAAGTCGGCGCGCGCGATGCCACCCTCACGATCATGGTCGGCGGCAAGGAAGCGGCGTTCGAGCGCGCCAAACCGCTGTTCACCCTGATGGGCAAGAACATCACGCACGTGGGCGAATCCGGCGCCGGACAGACCTGCAAGGTGGCCAACCAGATCATCGTGGCATTGACCATCGAAGCCGTGGGCGAGGCGCTGCTGTTCGCATCGAAGGCCGGGGCCGATCCGGCACGTGTGCGCCAAGCGTTGATGGGCGGCTTTGCCTCCTCGCGCATTCTCGAAGTGCACGGTGAACGGATGATCAAGCGGACGTTTGATCCCGGCTTCCGCATCGAGCTGCATCAGAAAGATCTGAACCTCGCGTTGGAAGGCGCCCGCAAGCTCGGCATCGCCTTGCCCAACACTGCCGCCGCGCAGCAGCTTTTCAACGTATGTGCGGCCAATGGCGGCAAGGCGTGGGACCACTCCGCCATGGTGCGCGCGCTGGAATTGATGGCAGATCACACCATTGCCTGAAGCAAAACGGGAGGGGGCCGCACAAGAGCCGCCCCTCGCCGTATACGACCTTCAACCGCCTCCGGCTTACAGCTCAAGTTGCTCCAGCACTTTCCCCTTGGTTTCGATGCCGAGGAAGTGGATGGTGATTGCCGCCAGGATGGGCACCAAGGCCAGGAGCAGAAACGCATTGCTGACGTTGCCCGAGCCGATGGTCGAACCGATCAGCATTGGCGAAAAGATGGCCGCAATCTTCAACCATGCGCCGCCCATGCCGCAGCCGATCGCACGGATATTGGTCGGGTACAGCTCCGGCGTATAGACATAGGCAGTGATGAAGCCGCACGCCATCAACCCCAGCGCCAACGAGCACAACCCCGCCACCACATAGAGCGACTGCTCGTGCAGCAGCCCAGCCAGCCCCAGCGCCAAACCGCACAGCACAAACGACACCACCATCACGGGCTTGCGGCCCACCTTGTCGACGATCATCGCGCAGACCAACGAGCCGACCACACCCAGCACCGAAGCCAGCGCCGCCAGGTTCAGCGCCAGTTGGAGCGGTGCGTGATAGATCGTCTTGTAGACCGTCGGCAGCCAGGTCGACAGACCGTACTGGATGAAACCGCACGTCGCCCACAGCATGGCCACGACCACCGTGCGCTTGACGCACACGGGGCCGAACAGATCGCGCATGCCGCGCTTCGGGTGGCGGTGCGACATCTGCTCGAAGGCCGAGGTATCGCCCAGTGGAGGCAGCGGCCCCTTCGCCTTGGCTTCAAAGCGTGCCTGCGCGGCATCGGCCTCGGCCATGCGCCCATGGGTGGCCAGCCAGCGCGGAGATTCCGGCACGGCCTTGGGCAGCGTGAAGAACAGAACCAGCGGAATGCCGCCGAGAAAGTACATCACCTCCCAGCCGAAATGCGGTACAAGCCAGGCCCCAAGCGCGTTAGACACCAGCAAACCAATCGGGAACACCACCTCGTAGAGCAGCACGAAGCGCCCGCGGCCATGGGCACGCGTGACTTCGTTGATGTATGTGGCCGCTACGGGCAGCTCGCCACCCAAGCCGATGCCCTGCACGATACGCAGCGCTGCAAACACGGCAAAACTGGGCGCCACGCCGCACAGCAGGCTCATCAAACCGATGATGCCCGCGCTGTAGCCGATCATGCGCACGCGGCCGAAGCGCTCTGCAAGCATGGGAAACACCAATGCGCCGATCAACTGACCGATGCCGGGGGCGCCAATCACAAAAGCAATCTGCGCCGGGGTCAGATGCCACTGCGCAATCAGCAGCGGCAGCGTAGCCGCGATGACGATGACGTCAAAGCCATCGAAGAACGTCGCCAGCCCGATCAGCAAACGCGCACGCACATGCATGCCGTTGCTCTTGAGCCGCTCGATGCGGGCAACGATCTTGCCGAGGCTCATCGTGCCCGGCGACGCATCGTGGTCAATTCCGCTATCAATCAAAACACCTGGCTTCATGTGAAGCTCCTTCCGGAGGAAGTTGATGCGCCACTGGGTCGCTGCCCAGCGGCGCGCGTTGGGTCAGGACGTCAGAACGAGTGATGCACCCCGGTGCTGACAACGAGCTGGTTGCGCTGCGCCGCTACACCCACGCCGTTGATGGCAGCAGACTGCGCATCGCCGGACGCACGCTGATACGTGCCTTGCACATACACCTGCGTGCGCTTGGAAAACGCATACACGTTGCCCAGGCTGAACTGGTTCCAACGGGCGCCCTCGTACTTGCTGAAGGTATAGCCCACGTTGAGCGTGTTGGCGGCGCTGTAATGCCACGCGGTACCGAGGTCGACGTTTTGCGCCCGGGCGTTGGCGCCACCGAGCGTGATGCGCGTCTGCGTATAGACCGCGTTGATCTGGAGCGGCAGGCCGCTGAACTGATACAGCGTGCCAGCACCGAACGACTTGACCGAACTCATCGGCGTCATCACGCCGGGCACCAGTGTCGTGCCCAGTGTGTTGGTGATGCCCAGGCGCCCAGCAACATCCAGCGCGCGATCATTGGATGCGGTATAGGCCGCGGCTGCGCGGAAACCGCCATTGGTGTAGTACGCCCCGAGGCTGTAACTGCGGCTCTTCGACGGCGAACCGGGTACCTCGCCAAAGCCGTACATGCCGCCCAGCTGCAGCCCGCCGAAGATGGGCGAGACGTAACGCACAGCGTTGTCGATCTGGAACTGGTTGGCCAGGTTGTCGAAGTTACCGGGGTGGAACAGGTAGAAGTTGGTGAGTTGGAACCCGTTGCTCAAGCGGCCGAGGTAGTCGAACATGAAGTCCGCCTGGTGGCCAAGCTGGATATTACCCAGGCGATCGTTCGTCAGGCCCACCCACGCCGTGCGGTTGAACAGCTTGCCGGCGACCACGCTGCTACCGGTGTCGCCCAGAAATCCCGACTCCAATTGGAAAATGGCCTGCGTACCGCCGCCGAGATCTTCCGAGCCGCGCAGGCCGAAGCGGTCCGGCTGCATCGTACCGGGGTCCATGCGCAAAGCCGAGCCGCTCGACGCGCCGCTCTTGAGGCTGTTGATGTAGGCCACGCCTTCATCAATGCTGCCGTACAGCGTCACGTTGCTCTGGGCCGCTGCCGTGCCCGCCAGGCTCATCGCCGCAATGGCGAACAAGGTTGTCTTCATTTGCTGTTTCCTCCACTGGACAAGGTGTCCGCCCCGCCAGTTGTTATCGCCGTCTTGGTGGACGAGCTGGTTGTGGTACTTGCGTTGTTCCGTATGTGAAACGGCGTTTAAAAGAAAAACACGGCGTAAAAAAAGAGGGCGCGGCTGGTCAGGCCAACGCCTAAACCATCCTGCGCTTACAGATCAATCACCAGGCGCTTGCCTTTGCATCCGGACACGCAAACCATCATGGTTTGGTTGGATGCGCGCTCGCTCTTGGAGAGCACGCTGTCACGGTGGTCGGGTTCCCCTTCCAGCACGCGCGTTTCGCACGAACCGCATACGCCTTCCTTGCAGCTGTGTTCCACCTCGACGCCAATCTCCAGCAGCGCGTCGAGCAGCGACTTGCCAGCCGGCACGCACAGTTCAGCGCCGTTGCGCGCGAGCTTGACCTGGTACTCACCGTCCTGCACCGACTCCACACCCGGGTCCGCGGCAAAGCGCTCGATATGGACGTTGGTGTAGCCGAGCGCTTCACATGCGGCCTCAAAAGCGCGCAGCATCGGGCCAGGGCCACAGCAATAGAAATGCGTATCGGTCGAATGCCCTGCAAGCAGCGCTTTCAGATCGGGCGGGCCGCCGGCTTCCGCGTCCAAGTGGAAGCGCACTGCATCGCCATGCCCGGCAAGCTCATCGGCAAACGCAGCGTCGGCGCGCGAGCGGGCGCAGTACAGCATCGAGAACGCCTTGCCTTGCTCGGCCAGACGACGCGCCATGCAGACGATGGGCGTCACGCCGATGCCGCCTGCAACCAGCACGGTGTACGGCGCGGTTTCGTCCATCTCGAAGTGATTGCGCGGGCCGCCGATCTTCAGCGTCGAACCCACGCGCAACTGCTCGTGCACATAGCGCGAGCCGCCGCGGCTGTTGCGGTCGAGCAGCACGCCGACCACATAACGGTCACGCACCTCCGGTGCACCGCACAGCGAATAGCTGCGCACCAGCCCGTTGCCGAGATGCAGTTCGATATGCGCGCCGGGTGCGTACTCGGGCAGCGTTTTGCCGTCGACATCGCGCAGCTCCACGCTCACGATGCCTTGGGCTTCGTAGCGCATGGCGTGCACGCGCAGGTTGAGGGGGGGATTCATAGCACGTCTCTCTGCAACGTTTCAGCGCTTTTCCGTCAGGAACTTGCCTTCCGGGCTGACGACGTTTCTCTGACGGCGGGTGTTGCCGTCAATGCCGCCATCGATGGCCCACTCGGCAAACACGGTCGGGCCGGGCTCGAAATCGCGTGGCTGCCAGTCGGCGTCGAGCTGGTCTTCATCGGCGTAGTACTCGATCAGGCCGCCAGCCGGGTTCTTGAAGTACCAGAAGTACGCCGACGAAATCGGGTGACGACCCGGGCCTAGTTGCGTTTCCCAGCCGCAGCGCGACACATGCATGCCACCGCCGAACACTTCGTGGATGTCGCGCACGGTGAAGGCGACGTGGTTAAGGCCGCTCTTGGCCTGCGGCGTCTGCAGCAGGAACAGGTCGTGATGGCCACCTTCCGGCTCGCAGCGCAGGAACGCTCCGCGGCCCGGGTAGTGGTCGGACGGTACAAAGCCGAGCTTGTCGATATAAAAGCGCTCCGTGGCCGCCACGTCCTTGACGAAGAAGACCACGTGGCCGACTTCGATGGGCGTGGCACGTTCGTAGATGGGGCTCGGTTGGTTGCGGCGCGGTTTGTCTGTCCACGTGTTCATGGCAGCGCATTGCACGTCGACATCGCGCTTGGTGGTCAGTTGCACGCGCACTGCCAGGCCGTTCGGGTCGGCACAGCCGACGCGGCCGTCGGCGTGCACATAACCGGGCTGGTCAGCCAGTTTGTCGACCAGGCGATCGAGCACAGCCTGCGAATCGGTGCCCCAGATCACCTCGCGCAGCGTCGGGCCGGCTTCCATGGCGGCCGGCAGCGTGGCATCGTCGCTGCGTTTGACGCGTACGCGGCAGCCGTTGAGTGTTTCGAAGAGCAGGCCGCTGGCGTCTTCCGATTGCAAGGCGAGGCCCCAATCCAGGAAGAACTGCTTGCAGGCGGCGAGGTCGTCGGCACCGTAGACGATTTCGTCGATGCCTCGAATCGTGTTCATCTTGATCTCCTGTGGTCTGGGTGTTTTGTTTCAGCTTCAGTTGGCGTTGGCCCAGGCCAGCGGCTGTTCATTCAAGCCCCAGTAGAGGCTCTTCTGCTCCATGTATTGCAGGATGCCGAGGCGGCCCTTCTCGCGGCCGAGGCCGCTGTCGCGCCAGCCGCCAAAAGGCGTCGAGATCGAGAACTGCTTGTATGTGTTGATCCACACGTTGCCGGCCTGCACCGCGCGGCCGATGCGCCATGCGCGCTTGTAGTCGCGCGTCCAGATGCCGGCGGCCAATGCGTAGACGCTGTCGTTGGCTTGTTCGATCAATTCGTCTTCATCGTCGAACGGCATGGCGACGAGCACCGGGCCGAAGATTTCTTCCTGGCAAATGCGCGCGCTGTTGGTGAGCCCTTCGATGATGGTCGGCGTGTAGAAGTAACCCGACTCACAGCCCGCGATTGCTGGGCGCAAGCCGCCCGTGCGCAGGTGGCCGCCCTCTCCCACGCCCATCGCAACGTACGACTCGACGGTCTCGCGGTGACGATCGGTGATCAGCGGGCCCATCTGCGTCGATTCATCGGCCGGATTGCCGACACGCAGGCGTGCCGCGGCAGCGGCCAGACGATCCATGAACGGCTCGTAGAGCGAGCGCGCCACAAACAGGCGCGAACCTGCGATGCACGATTCGCCCGATGAACTGAAGATGCCGTACAGCACGCCATTCACGGCGTGGTCGAGGTCGGCATCTTCAAACACCATCGTCGGCGATTTACCGCCGAGTTCGAGCGACACCGGCATCATCTTGTCGGCCGCAATGTGCGCGATATGGCGGCCCGTGTTCGTGCCTCCCGTGAACGACACGCGACGCACCAGCGGATGCTTGGTGATCGCATCGCCAATCACGGAGCCCTTGCCCGGCAGCACGCTGATCATGCCCTTCGGCACGCCCGCCTCTTCACAGATGGCGGCAAGTTCCAGTGCCATCAGCGGCGTGACTTCCGCAGGCTTGACGACGACGGCGTTGCCCGCGGCCAGCGCGGGCGCCATCTTTTGCGCTTCGCTGGCAATCGGCGAATTCCACGGCGTGATGGCGGCCACCACGCCCATGGGTTCATGCACGCTCATCGTCAGGCAATCGCCACGCATGGGCGTGAGCGACTCTTCCAGCGTCTCGCATGCGGCGCCGAAGAACTGGAACGTGGCAGCAGCGCTCGCCACCAGCGCGCGCGTCTCGTTGATCGGCTTGCCGTTATCCAGCCGCTGGCGCTGCGCCAGTGCTTCACTGCGCGAGCGGATCAGCTCAGCTACGCGGTACAGAACGGCCGCGCGCTCGTGCGGCTTGCGCTGCGCCCAACCGCTGGACAGGAAGGCGCGGTAGGCGCCCGCCACGGCTTCTTCCACATCAGCGACGCTGGCGGCATTGAGTTCTGCAACGACTTCCCCGGTGGCGGGGTAGCGCGTGACATAGCGCTCACCCGTGCCGAGGCGCCATTCGCCGGCGATGCAGATGGGCAACACGGACGTTGCGGTTGCGTTCGGGTTGGAAACAGTCATGGCGCAATGGCCTCGCTTAAATCGAAACGGCGTGCGCGCGGTTGCCCAGCGCACGCACCACGCTGAACACCGTCAGCGCAGAAGTCTTGGGATTGGCCGCCAGCGGCTTGCCGCGCATCGTCAGCTCGAAGCCGCCAAAGGCACCCCGCGCTTCGACGTGATGGATGTTCTCATCCACCGTTGGATCGGCCAGCAGCTTGACGTGCGTGTGCTCAAGACCGAGGCCCGCCAATGACAGCGTGGCCGCCACGTTGGCGTTTTTCGGGAACAGACGCGCGGCTTCACGGGCGTTGCCTTCGAAGATCACGGTCGGCTCGCGCAGCGCATCGAGGTCGAACTGCTGCTCGGCCGGCGTGTCCTTCCAGGCGCGCGGCGGCTTGCGGCCGGTGTAAACCACGGCGTCCAACCCGCCGACGCGCGCAGCAGCCAGTGCGTCGATGGCGCCGATGGCGCCCGACAACAGCTGCACCCGCGCGTTGCCACGGCGGGCCGCAGCTTCCAGCCGTTCAGCCACGCCGGGTTCAGACAACGCACCCACCGATACGACCAGGCAGTCGATGCCCTGCTCCAACGCCGGCAACACATGCTCTTCAAGCGCATCATGGCCAGCGCATTCGACCAGCAGATCAGGATGCGCGTCGGCCGACAGATGCGTCGTGACACGCGCATTCGGTGCGAACGGGGCGATGGCCTCGCGCGCCTTGTCCATCGCGTGCTCGGGCACGATCACGGCGTCAAAGCACACATCCGGATCGCTCTTGAGCAGTTCCAGTACGCCCTGCCCGATCGCTCCGCACCCGACCATCGATACATGCAGCATGTCCGGCTCCTTCAATTGGCTCGGTTGCAGGTTCACGCCACCACCGTCGTGCCGTCCGTGGCGCATGCAGCAGCGCGCTCGCCCCGGCCGTCCTTGGCCTGCTGGTTGACCGGCGGGCCTGCGAAGATCGTCTTGAAGCTGCCGATGGAGAGCATGTCGATTTCCATCAGGAACGGGCCCTCGCCGCTGGCGGCTTCCTTCAATGCGCTGCCCACGTCGGCCAGATCCGACACGCGGCGATGACGCAGCTGCAGCGACTGGGCGAGCGCCGCGTAGTCCGGCGTGTGCAGATCCACGTAATGGCGGCGGCCGCCGTACTGCGCGTCCTGAATGTTCTTGATGACGCCGTAGCCCTTGTCGTTCATCAGCACGATGACGAGATTGGCGCGCTCCTGCACCGCAGTTGCCAATTCACCGAGATTCAGGATGAAGCCGCCATCGCCGGCCAGGCAGAACGTCGTTTTGCCGGAACCCGTGGCCGCCGCGCCGATGGCCGCGCCAATGCCCATTGCCAAGCCTTGGCCGATGCCGCCGCCCAGCGCATGTACGCCGGCGCGCGAGTCAAAGATGCGGAGCTGACGATTGCCCCAGGTGCTGTTCGACACGGTCACGTCGCGCACCCAGTTGAACTCGCGCCCCACGGCGGCTTGCAGTGCCTCCACCAGCTTGGCGTACGGACCGAGGCCGTCGATCAGCCCGCCTACGGCCGCCTCGTGTGCCGCCCGCAGGTCTGCCGCGAATGTCGCGTCGATCTGCATCTTCTTTTCCAGCCGGTCGGCCAGACCATCCAGCGCAAGCGCCGAATCGCCGCACACGAAGTAGTCGCTGGCGTAGCAACGGCCTTCTGCCGATGCATCCGCATCGATGCGGTACAGCGGGCGCGGCAGCTTCAGTTCGTACTTGAGCGTTTCATTGCCGCGCAGGCGCGAGCCGACCACGACCATCGCGTCGCACGTCTGGTAGAACGCTTCGACCGGCTTGTGCAGGTTGAATGCGCCCAGCGAGCGCGGGTCATCTTCCGGCACGATGCCGCGGCCCTGCGTGCTGGTGACCACGCCAAAGCCAAGGTCCATCAGGCGCTTGACCTGCTTCGCGGCGTGGCGGGCACCACCGCCCAGCCACAGCATCGGACGGCGCGCGTGCGACAGGCGCTCAGCCAGTTCGTCCAGCGCGTGGGCAGACGGCACATGCTGCGGCACCAGCAGCGGGCGCAGGTCATCCGGCATGGGGATCAGCGCGGCCTGGATGTCGATGGGAATCTCCACGCTCACCGGGCCGGCCGGAGCGGTCAGCGCGGTCTGCACGGCCAGCTTCATCGTGCTGATCGCCGTGTCCGCACTGCGCACGCGGAAGGCAGCCTTGGAGACGGCCTTGAGCATCGTGAGCTGGTCCGGCGCTTCGTGGATGTACGCAAGGCTCTGGTCCAGATACGGCGTTTCGATCTGGCCCGTGATGTGCAGCAGCGGCGTACCGGCGGTGAGGGCTTCAACCATGGCGCCCGCCGCATTCCCGGCAGCGGTGCCGGTGCTGGTCAGACAGACACCGAGGCCGCCTGTGGTCCGGGCATAAGCGTCGGCCATGTTCGCGCCGCCGGCTTCACCGCGCGCCATGACGAAGCGAATCTTGCCGCGCTCGCCCATCGCATCGAGGATGGGCATGTTGTGGATCGAGATGACACCGAAAGCGGCCTTGACCTCGCAGGCCTCCAGGAAGGCTGCAATTGCGTGGCCCACCGTGACCAGCTGTTGTTCCTGTTGTTGTCTGTTAAGCATGACGGGAGTGTCCTCCGGAAATATCGATGTGGCTGCCCGTGGTGTACGAAGACAACGGCGAGGCAAGGAACAGAATGGCGCGGGCTGCTTCTTCGGGCAGGCCCAGGCGCCCAAGGGGAATATGTTTCTGCGCGGCCAGGCGGCGCGTCCAAGCGGCCCAGTCGAGATGGCGGTCTTCTTCAGGTCGTGCCTCGAAGCGGCGGCGCCATTGACCGGACTCCACCAGGCCGATCAGGATGCCGTTGACGCGCACGCCCTTCGGTGCAAATTCGGTCGCCATCGAACGCACGAGATTGAGCACACCCGCACGCGCGGCAGAGGTGGCCACCATGTGCGGCTCGGGCTGCTGCGCGAGCAGCGAATTCACGCAGACGATCGCGCCGTGCGCCGAGCGCTCGAGTTGCGGCATGAAAGCGCGCGTGGGATGGATCACGGAGAAGAACTTGAGATGCAGCTCCTGCGTCCACGCGGCATCGTCGGTATCGGCAAACGTCGAGACACGGCCTTGGCCCGCGTTGTTGACCAGCATGTCGACGGGGCCCACGGCTTGCTCCACGGCGTCGGCAAACGCTGCCATCTGCGCGGCGTCGAGCACGTCGCACGTTGCAGCAGAGAGCCGGGCGTTGGGGAAACGGCTACGCAGACCTTGTTCGGCTTGGGCGAGGCGTTCGGCATTGCGGCCGCACAGCGCCACGGCGGCGCCAGCCTCCAGCAGCAGTTCAACGGTGGCCAGGCCGATGCCGGAGGAGCCGCCCGTCACGACGGCGGTCTTGCCAGTCAGGTCGATCATCGGCATGGTCATTCGCGGAACAGGTTGACGACCTTGCCGCTGGCGGGGCGGTAGTCCAGCAAGTAAGACAGCTCGCCGGCAGCAGCGCGCACCTTGTCGATCATCAGATCGAGCTGAGCTGCCTCGATGCGCGGCGACGGAATCGTCGTACCGAGCGCGGCCACCACCTTGCCGGCGCGGTCGAGCACTGGCGCAGCAATCGTCGAGATGTTGGCTTCGAAGAAGCCTTCCTGCAGCACGTAGCCGTGTTCGCGGTCGCGCTGGACCATCACGAACAGTTCTTCCACCGTGCGCGGCGTGTTGGCGGAGAACACCTCCAGCTGCGGCTCCGGATAGAGCTGGCGCAATTCCGCCAGCGACAGGTCTGCCAGCAGCACACGGCCCAGCACCGTGGCGTGTGCCGGCAGGCGCGTGCCGACATTCACCGAACTGGTGAACGGCGTGGGCGCGACGGATTTCGCCACGTAGACGATCGAGCGGCCATCGCGCACGACGAGGTTGCATGGGTAATGAATGTCGTCGCGCAGGCGATCGAGCAGCGGACGGCCCAGCTCGGTCAATTCCAGCGACGCGAGATATTCAAAGCCCAGGCGCAGCACCGCCATGCCGAGGCGAAAATCGCGGCCGCCGTCAACGCGTTCGATGAAGCCCATCACTTCGAGTGTGGTCAGCAGGCGGAACACCGTGGAGCGCGGCACCTTCAGGCGGCGCGCCAGTTCAGGTGCAGACAGGACACGGTCTTTGTGGCTGAACTCGCACAGCAGGCGCAGGCCGCGTTCGAGCCCCGGCACGATGTACTTTTCCTGCACGTCTTCTGGGATGAGGTCGTTGCTCATACGTCTTGGCGCTTAGGCGTTTTGGGATTGGGAGAGAACAGCGTGTTCGATCCAGCCTGCAACAGCGTCAGGCGCATCGATATAGGAGGCATGCCCCGCCGATGGCACAAGCGCAAACGGCAGATCGAACATCTTGGCCAGCGCTTCGCAACCTTCCGGCGGTGTAATGCCGTCGACGTCGCCGCAAGCAATCTGTGCGGGTGTGGATGCGGGGCGTTTGCTCAGATAGGCGCCGATGTCGTCGCCGCTCAACATCGCCACGGCCTGGCGATAGCCACCGTCGTTGAGGCGCTTCATGTTCCAACGCACCCAGGCGCGTTCTTCGTCGGTGGCATTCGGGCGCAGCAGATGCGCGTGGCGCGACTCCGCCATGCCGTCGATGCCAAGCTGGTCGAGCGTTGCAAGACGCTGGGCCTGCACGCTGCGGGATTGATCTTCCTGCCCCGGCTGGCCATAGCCCTGCGCGGGGTTCAGCAACATCAGGCATTTCGGCTGCATCGCGGCTGGTGCGGCGGCCACATACGCCGATGCCATCAGCGCGCCCAGTGAATGACCGACGATCACATCGGGCGTCACATCCAGCGCGGCAAGCCACGCCTGCAATCGCCCAGCGTAGTCGGCAGCGCGCGGTGCAACGTCTGCAAGCGGCGTGGAGCTGCCGTAGCCCGGCGCATCCCATGCCAGCACGCGCATGTTGTGCGAAAGAACCTGCGCGCAAGGCAGCCATGACGCAGCGCTGGAGCTGATGCCGTGCAATAGCACCACCAGCGGTCCGCGCTCGCCCCATTGCCGATAGCCGATGCGATCGCCGTGGTCGTTAATGGCGACGGTGCGTTCGACAAACCCCGCGCCGAGCACGGCAAGCGCGTCGGCCACGCGGAACGGATGGGAGGACATGACAGCCTGCGCGTTCATCGCATCAACGCTTGATCTTGGCGAGCGGATGCTCGGGCGGGTACGTCGGCGTGATCGGCTTCTTGGCACCGAGCATCACGCACATCAGCGCGTCTTCATCGCCGATGTTGATTTCTTCGCGGTACACGCCGGGCGGCACCGAGACGAGGTCGCGATCGGTCAGGATGGTTTCATAGCGCTCGCCGTCTTTCTCCAGCACCAGCTTCAGCTTGCCGCGAATGATGAAGAACACCTCTTCCACATCGGTATGCAGGTGCGACGGGCCTTCGTGGCCCGCCGGAATGACCATGGTCGAAAACGTGAAGTGCTCCGCCGGCACCGTGTTGGTGTCTGCGGCCACGCCCGTGCCGCCCGTGCCGAGGTAGCGCATTTGCGCACGGCGGTATTTCGGGTCGAAGTCGGCCTGGAACTTGAGGGCGTCCCAGTCGTAGCGGCGGGTGGAGAAACGCGCCACGCGGCTGTTCATCCAGTCTTCAAACGACGCGCCTTCCGGGCGGTCCCACGTGCGTTGCACTTGCTGTTGTTCGGAGAGATCGCTCATTGAATACCTCTTCTGAATGGTGTGTGGATGCATTACTGCATGACAAAACCGCCGTTGACGGCCAGCGTCTGGCCCGTCACGAATCGGGAAAGGTCGGACAGCGCGAACAGCAC
The DNA here is from genome assembly GCF_016466415.2 of Ralstonia pickettii. NCBI lineage: Bacteria > Pseudomonadati > Pseudomonadota > Betaproteobacteria > Burkholderiales > Burkholderiaceae > Ralstonia > Ralstonia pickettii. The sequence continues at coordinate 1,343,504 of NZ_CP066772.2, forward strand.
GGCGCCGCACACGTCGTCCGGCAGTTGATCGCGCGAAATGGCGCGCTGGTCGCGGTACAGCGCATGGCGGTGCGCCGGCACGTATTCGGTGGCTTCCACCAGCGTCAGGCCCGGCGCGATGGCGTTGACGGTGATGCCGTCTGCGCCGCATTCGCGCGCCAGAGACTTCGTCATGCCGATGACAGCGCTCTTGCTGGCCACGTAAGCCAACAGGTTCGGCGCGCCCCACAGCGGGGTGTCTGACGACAAATTGACGATGGCGCCGCGGCCCGATGCCTTGAGTGCCGGCAGGCAAGCCGTCGTCATCAACCATGTGCCGCGCACGTTGACGTTCATCACGCGGTCCCAGGTCTCGATGTCGATCGACGATGCGTCGCGCCCGCCCGAGTTGGTAATGGCCGCGTTGTTGACAAGACCGTCGAGCCCGCCCAATGCCTGCGCCGCTGCCGCAGCGCACGCCTGAATCGAAGCCGGATCGCCAAGATCAAGCGTGAAGCCATGCGCATCGAAACCTGCCGCACGCAGCGCCGCCGCCTCTTCCTGCACTCGCTCGCCAAGAATGTCGGCCAGCGCAACCGCGCCACCGGCTTCGGCAATCGACTTGGCAAAGGCCAGCCCCAGACCGCGCGCGGCGCCCGTCACGAGCACCTTGCGGCCAGCCAGCAGCCCGGCGGTTGAATTGCGCTCAGGCATGTTGGGCTTCCGTGGGAACGGGCTTGATCATGGCAACCGGCGCATCGGCCAACTCAGCGGCGGCGCGGCGTGCAAGCACACGGCGGATACGCGTGATGCCGATGTCGTGCTGATACAGCGTTTCGTGATCGCGCGCCTCGGGGGCCATCGATTCGAGCACCACGCGGTCCTGTTCCAGCACATCCCAGTGCAGCCCTTCCAGGCGATTGCGATACAGGAAGCGCCACACATCGCGCTGCCAACCCTGCACGTGGCGCGTGCGCCAGAAGTAGACGATGCAGTGCTCCTCATCCACTGGCGTCACGATGCCGATGATCGTGAACGGACCGCCGGGGCCGACCTTCGGTTGATACGGAATCGACAGGCGCAGCCACATCGTGCCGGTCTCGCCAAACTCCGTCCAATCGAAGTTCACGCCGCGCTGGCCGGTCTTCTGGAACATGATCCCGTGGTCGGTTTCAACCACTTCCATCACGGCCTTCTTCTCGCCGCTCGCCATCGAGTGCGACACGGCGTGCAGGTAGGCGCCGTGCATCGGGTCCATGACGTTGTCGATGGCGTAGCGGTAGTTGACGTTCCAATGCGCAAAGCAGAGGAAGTGACTGTGCTCGTCGCTGGTCAGCTCTTCGGGCAAGCGCAGCGTGCCGACCGCGTCGTCGAACTCGGACGGAGCCTTGTCGCCAAACCACAGGAAGATGGCACCGGCACGCTCCTGCACCGGGTAGCTGCGCACGCAGGTCTTGCCTTCCATGGGGCACGCGTCGACAGCCGGTACGCTGGTTACCGTACCCTGGCCGTTCACTTCAACGCCGTGGTACCAGCAAGCCACATGGTCGCCCAGGTTCCAACCCATCGACAGGCGCGCACCGCGATGCGGGCAGCGGTCTTCCAGCGCATGCACCTGGCCGGCGGTGTCACGCCACAACACGATGTTCTGGCTCAAACGCGTGATGCCCACCGGGGCGTTTTTCACATTCCACGACGCCGCCACCGGATACCAGTAGTTGCGCAGACCGGTGTTGATGCGCGCTTCCTTCTGCGCTTCCTTGTTGCCTTCCATTGCTTGCCTCTTCTGATGGTTTGAGCCGTGCGCCTCTGCGGGCAAAGCGGCGTCGAATCGTGTTGGAACCGGCCTCGGCTCAGGCACCCAGGCGGCGCATCTCGGCCAGGAAGCTGTCTTCCGTCCAGGTCTCCCCACCGGCCGCATTGCGCGGGCCGCGCTCGTTCAGCACGGCCACGATGTCGGCCGGCGTTTGTGCACCACCGAGGAATGCCGCTTGCAGCGAATCGGCCAGTTGGTTCTCATAGGCCGTCGGCTCGGCGGCGCGTGTTTGCCACACCAGATTGGCGACGTGACCCGGGCGTTCGACACGGCCCTTGCCAGCGACGTTGTTCGGAGAAATGGGCTCCCACGGAGCGAGGTCGGGGTTGTATTGCGGTTGCATTTCTGTCGACTCCATCACGTTTCGCTTGTTTTACCTATGAAACGTCTGTTAATATCTGGAACACAGGTGCAACTATAGACCGCGTCTTCGAAATCGCAGATGCGGGATTACCCTATGGCTTGCGGGAAATTGCGTCCACCGTGGGCGACCCATCCGCCAAATCGCGCAATGGACAAAGGTCTTGGCACCGCGCTAGCGGTACGGAGCCGAAGGCGGTAGCGATTGGAAGCACTTCGACGTGCCGAAACTCGATTGTTGAGGCCGGAACGGCTCAGAACAATTTGCGATACACCACGAAGCCCGACTTGTCCGCCAGCGTGTCGTACAGCCGCATGGCGGTCGCGTTGGTTTCGTGTGTCTGCCAATAGACGCGCGGCAAGCCGTCGGCCTGCGCGCGACGGTAGACCGCTTCGATCAAGGCCCGCCCCACGCCCTGCCCGCGCGCGGCCTGCGCAGTGAACAGATCCTGCAAATAGCAGCTCATGCCGATTTGCGTGGTGCTGCGGTGGTAGAGGAAATGCACGATGCCGAGCAGCTCGCCCCCACGCTCGGCCACCAGCGCGTGCACCGGCTCCGTTTCGTCGAAGAAGCGCTGCCATGTCGTCTGCGTGACGATGTCGGGCAAGCCCGTCTCGCCCGCACGGCCGTAAAAGGCGTTGTAGCCATCCCAGAGCGGTTTCCACGCAGCGAAGTCGTCTTGGTGAACAGAGCGGATGTGGAGGTCGGCAGGTGCGGACATGGTGGGCTGGACGGGTGGCAACGCTCCGGCATTCTGCCAGCCGGCCGCCCCGCATGCAGCCGGCTTTCCTACCGATGGCTTAGCCCCTTAGCGTTGAGAATTGGACCTGCCCAACAGCACGGCGCGTTGATGTTGACTACGCCTACTCGTGCTGCTTCGCCCCGGCAGCGGCTATGTGCCGCGCACGACATCGGCAACGCCCGTGCCATGCCCGAACCTAGGGATTGTCCGTAGAAGGCCGGCCGACGGAAGAAAGTTTGCTGAAAGCATCGGCGCTCTACAGTGCGCTCCATGGCCCGGTCATGACCCGATATCGGGCCGTGCGATCTCCACGCACATCAGCGTCACTGCGATAAGGGTCGGGTGTTGTACCAGCCATATCGGCGGACCCAACGGGATGTCGGTCCGGCGTCCGCTTCAATCGGTCTTTCCTGCTGTCAACCTTGCGGCCCGCCGTCCTCCCGGTGGGCTGTTTTCTTTTCAGGGCTGCATCGGACTGGGCACCACGAGGCGCTGTGTCAGCCGCTGCACCAGCGGCGCCGCAATCAGCACGATGGTGAAGGCGGCCGGCCACGCCAGTACGAAGGCATGCGCCCAGCGGGCGAGAAAGTCGGAGCTGATACCGGCGTTGATCCAGCCGATCCAGCCCGTCATCAACAACGACATCAGGCCCGACATCATCCAGGCAAAGATGATGCGAAGACGTGTGGCGGTGGAAACTGGCATCGACATGGCGGTTCTCCTTGCAAGCCATCAAATGTGATTGACGGTATGCTAGACAACCGCTTTTATAGAAACTATAGACGTTTATTGAAACTTAAATTCCGAAAATGGAATCATGCTCGACGATCTGGCCCTCTTTGTATCCATCGTGGACCACGGCAGCCTCCAGGCCGCAGCGCGTCACGCCAACCTGCCGCCCGCCACGCTGACACGGCGCCTGCAGAAGCTCGAGACAGCGCTGGGTTGCCAGCTTCTGCTGCGCAGCGCCCGCAGCCTGAAACCGACGCCGGAGGGCCAGCTGTATTACGAGCAATGCCGCCCGCTGTTGACCGCGCTTGCGCAAACAACGGCCACGCTCGACGACGATCTCAACCAGGTGAAGGGCACCCTGCGTGTTCTTGCACCGTTGAACCTGTCGCGCGGGCTCCTCGCACCCGCGTATGCGAGTTTCATGGCGGCGTGGCCGGAGATCCGCCTGGAGCTATCGCTCAGCAACCGCAATGAAGACGTGTGGCGGCATGGCGCCGATCTTGCCATCCGCGTCGGCCAGCAGGACGACCCGAAGCTGCGGCAGCGGCGGCTCGGTGTCATCGGGATGGTGCTGGTGGCGTCGCCCGCGTACGTGGCCGAGCATGGCGCGCCGACCCATCCACATGAATTACAAGCGCATCGGCTGTTGGTGTCGTCGCCGCTCTCGACATGGCGCTTCACCTCACCCGATGGCGAGGAGACCATCGAACTGCAGCCTCATGGACGCTGCGACCTGAACGACATCGAACTGGGCGTGACGTTGGCGGAAACGGGCCTCGGCCTGCTGTACTGCCCTCGCACACTCTGCCATCAAGCGCTGGAGGCCGGCCGGCTGGTGCGCCTGCTGCCCGATTGGCGTACGCCGCAGCGACCCATCTACGCGGTGTGGCCGCAACAACAGTTGCCGCGCAAGGTGCGTACGTTGCTGGAGTATCTGGCAGCTTTCACCGCAGCCACGCCGTTGTTGCAGGCCGACCCTCCAGCGGGTGCGTCAGGCGCTGCTTGAAACGGGTAAAAACACGCGTTGTCGTATCGCCCCGTTACTTCGTAGGCTGCAGAGATTGCACCGCATCCCTTTTCCAGGAGGCCTCTCGATGCACAGCAGCCACGTGGTGCGCTCCGGCGACATTCGCCTGCATGCCCGCATGACACAGCCCGCCGACCATTCCGCTCGGGAGCGCCCTGCCATCGTTCTCGTGCATGGCTATCCGGACGACAGCTCCGTCTGGGACGGCGTGCGCGACACGCTGGCGCACGAGCGCCGTGTGCTCACCTTCGACGTGCGGGGTGCCGGCCTGTCAGACGCCCCCGCAGATACCACCGGTTACCGCATCCCCCAGTTTGTCGACGACCTTGCCGCCGTGGCCGACGCGTTGCTGCCCGGCGAGCGCTTTCATCTGGTCGGGCACGACTGGGGCTCCATCCACAGCTGGGAATCGGTGACGACCGATCGGCTGCGAGGGCGCATCGCGTCGTACACGTCGATCTCAGGCCCGTGCCTGGACCACGTCGGCCACTGGATGCGCGCGCAGCTCGATGCCGGCACATTTGCAGCCAGGCGTGCGGTGTGGAAGCAGCGGCTGCAATCCTGGTATGTGGGGTATTTCCACTTGCCGCTGGTGCCCGAATGGTCGTGGCGGCTGTGGGTCGCGCGCGCCTGGCCGTGGTGGCTGCACAAAACGGAAGGCATCCGCATCGACGCCCAGCGACCGACGCTTGTGCGCGATGCCTGCAACGGCGTGCGCATGTACCGCGCGAATTTTCGCGACCGCCTGGCCCGCCCGCAGGCGCGTGCGCCGCATGCGCCCGTGCAGCTCATCGTGCCAACGCGCGATCGCTACGTCAGCCCCGCCGTGACGCGCGCTGTGGAGGCCTGGGTGTCGCATTACTGGCGCCACGAGGTCGACGCCGGCCACTGGCTGCCCCTGCGTCGCCCCGAGTGGGTGGCCGACTACATCCGCCGCTTTGCCGACTATGTCGAATCAGGCCAGGAACCCGCTGAACTGCAGCGGGCCCGCGTGGCCGGCACGCTGGCCCCCGCCTAATGCGCCTAACGCCACTAGAGGATTGCGCCCAACGCAAACGTTGACGCGCGTGTAACACACTGTAATCATCGTCCGCCACAACGCTGACGGCGCGCCATGACCTGACGCCCGGACGGCTCGAGCCGCCGCTTTGCGCAAACCGTGTAGTCGGCCATCGATACAAGAAACAGGGACAAGACGATGAAAAGCAAGGTCGTGGTGTACGGCCCGCTCTACGGGAAGTGGTACGCAATCCTGGTCAACGACGGTGTGGCCGCCGAATCGAACCAGTTTGGCTCGTACGAAGCCGCCATGGGCTTCGCCTCACGCCGTTATCCGGAGCTTGAGCAGGAGCGGCAGCCCTACGCGCGGGGCCGCGAGGAAAGCGAGAACGGAAGCGACAGCCGCGAAGCTGCGCCCATCTGAACGGGAACGCCCGGGGCGGCATTGACGCCGCCCATGCCGACCCCAGCGTTAATGGCCGGCGCCGCAAAAGCGCCCGGCGATCCACTCGAACACGCTGCCTTCGCGCAGCGAGCGGCTTTGCGCCTCGTCGCCGTAATGGATCTGGTAAAGCGGCTTGCCGGTAGCGTTGCGCGCGCGATAGAGCGTTTGCGCAATCACTGTGTAGCTATGTCGCGCGCAGTCGAGCACAACCTGTTTGACCGACGAACGGATCGGCTGCCCATCTGCTGTCTTGATCGTGAAGTCGGGCAGCACGTTGCGCAGCAGCCGGAAGTGCACGGTGTGCGAATTGGCATCGGCCGCGGCACCGGGCTGCGGCTTGACCGATTGCCGATCGATATACGAAACAATGCCGTTGATGCTCTCGAAGCGGCGCCACCGGGAATCGGCGGAGGATGATTCGAGGGCGGGTGCCGCATCGGCCGAAACGGCTTGCGCGGCCCCCGTCGGCGCAGCGGCCGACGCAGAAATGGTTTGTGCGGATACGGGCATCGCTGCCCACTGCGCAGCAACCAGAGCGGTCGCCGCGATGGCGCTTTGCCAGCGCCAGCCTCCTGTCTTCATGGGGTGTCTCGCCTTGCTGCAAAAAACAGAGCGGGCGATTCTACCGCGCTGGCGCAACCGCTTACGTCACATCTGGTCGACGGGTTCGGCAACGTCCACGCCGGCAAAACGCAGATACAGCGTGCGCAGCGCCTGCGTGAGCGGGCCCGGCTGGCCGCTGCCGATCTGCACGCCGTCGATGGACACCACCGGCATCACAAACGTCGACGCGCTGGTGTAGAACGCCTCGGCGGCCTGCTGGGCTTCGGCCACGGTGAAGGCGCGTTCTTCCAGCGTCAGGCCATGTTCGCGCGCCAGCGCCAGGATCGACACACGCGTGATGCCCGGCAGCACGGCGTTCGACAGCGGACGCGTGATCAGCCGCTTATCGGCGGTGATGATGAACGCGGTCGACGACGCGCCTTCGGTCACGCGGTCGCCGTCGGTCATCCAGGCTTCGTGCGCGCCGGCGCGGGCGGCGATCTGCTTGGCCATCACCTGCGGCAACAGGCCCACGCTTTTGATGTCGCAACGCTTCCAGCGCAGATCGGGCACCGTCGCCACAGTTGCGCCCTTCTTTGCGAGCGGGCTGTCGACGATGGACTTGACCTGCGTGAATGCCACGGCCGTCGGCGAGATGTCAGCCGGTATGCCGAAATCGCGCTCGGCCACGCCGCGCGTGACCTGCATGTAGACCACACCCTCGTCCAGCCCATTGCGCGCCACCAGCTCTTCGCACACGCGCGTCCATTCGGCGTCGGTGTACGGGTTGTCGATGCCGATCTCGGACAGCGATCGTGTCAGGCGGGCGAGGTGCGCGTCGTTGTCGACGAGCTTGCCGCGCGCCACGGCGGTGACTTCATAGATGCCATCGGCAAAGGTGAAGCCGCGATCCATGACAGAGACGGTGGCTTCGGCGGCCGGCACGTATTGGCCGTTCAGGAAGATGATTCGCGACATGCTGGGAGAGAGGATTCAAGTGTGGGCGGGACTGCCCTGCCAACGAATCTACAGGATACGTGCGCGATCCTGCGAATACCGATGTGTGCCCACGTTATGCGAAAACGGCATGAAGCGCGATACCGCTCCGTTAAACTCTGCCGTTTTCGTCCGACCGCGCACCCATGTCCGAAATCACCATCCGCCCGATCGTCGCAGACGACCTGGCCGGCATCCTCGCCGTGCAGCAGGCCTGTTACGGCGAGGGGTTTCTGGAACCGGGCGATGCGCTTGCCAGCCGCTGGGCGCGCAGTCCGGCTGTGTGCCTGGTCGCGCTGCACGGGGCCGACGTGGTGGGATACCTGCTCTCGCATGCGTGGCACGCATGGACGCCGCCAAAATTGCACGTGCCACTCCCCGCCCCGGATGCGGCCGATGTGCTCTGGTTCGTGCACGACATGGCCATCGCGCCGGCAGGCCGTGGCCAGCGTTTGGGCGAGCAGCTTTACGCCACGGCATCCGCCAGCGCCCATGCGCAGGGGCTGCGCCAATCCCGGTTGGTAGCGGTGCAAGGCGCGGATGTGTTCTGGCGGCGCCTTGGGTATCAGCCCGCCGACGTGGATGGTGCCGCGTTGGCCGCTCTGCGCGCGGTGTACGGAGAGGACGCAGAACTGATGGAGCGCGCGTTGCCGTGAGCGGCCATGGCGTCACTCCGTTACAATTTGCAACACCCGTATCGCTTCTGTAAGACTGCGCGCGCCCGCTTCTACTACAGTGCAGCGTCTTGAGGAATTCCCACATGCATAAGAACTTCGCGCTGTACGTTCTGGCAGCCGCTGCAGCGCTGTCGTCGCAGGCGGCCCTGGCCCGTGTCAATGTCGATATTGGAATCGGTGTGCCCGTCGCACCGGTTTATGTCGAGCCCGCGCCGGTGTACGCCCCGCCTCCGCCGCCGGCCTACTATGCGCCGGCCCCCGTCTATGTCGCGCCGCAGCCGGTCATCGTTGCCCCCGGCTACTACGACGATGGGCGCGGCCGCGAATGGCAGGAACGTCAATGGCGCGAACAACGCTGGCGTGAGCGTGAATGGCGCCGGCACCATCGTCATGACGACGACGATTGATCCGGCTCACCGCAGCGCTCAGGCGGCCTTCTTCGCCAAGCCCAGGTAGGTTTCGATCACGCGGGGGTTGACGGCCAATTCCTGCGCCGCGCCTTCGAGCGTCATATCGCCCGTTTCCAATACGTAGCCGTAGTCGGCGACCTGCAGCGCGGCGCGTGCGTTCTGTTCGATCAGCAGCGTTGCCACGCCGGTTTTGCGCAGGTCGCTGATGATGTGAAAGATCTCTTTGACGATGAGCGGGGCAAGACCGAGACTCGGCTCATCGAGCATCAGCAACTGGGGCTTGGCCATCAGCGCGCGGCCCACGGCGAGCATCTGGCGCTCGCCGCCGGAAAGCGTGCCGGCTTCTTGCGCGCGACGCTCTTTCAGGCGCGGGAACAAGTCGTACACCACCTCCATCTGGTCGAGATAGTTGCGCTCACCCGCACGCTTGCGGCGGTACGCGCCCAGCACGAGGTTGTCTTCCACGCTCATGGTGGCAAACAGCTCGCGCTTTTCCGGGACGAGGCACATACCGCGTGCCACGCGCTTTTCCACCGGCAGACCAGTCAGGTTGTGACCGAGATACGAGACCACGCCGCTGGCCGAGCCGGTCGTTGGCAGCGCACCCATGACGGCGCCAAGCATGGTCGATTTGCCCGCGCCGTTCGGGCCGATGACCGTCACGATCTGGCCCGACTCCACCTTCAGGTTGGCGCCGTGCAGCGCCTCTACCTTGCCGTAGCGGACGTGCAGGTCCTTCACTTCCAGGATGACTGACATGCGCGTTCTCCCTATTCCACGCCGCCGAGGTAGGCTTCCAGCACTGCGGGGTTCTGCTGCACTTCCTGCGGCAGCCCTTCGGCAATCTTGGTGCCGAATTCCATGACGACCAGCCGATCGGTGAGGTTCATGACGAAGTCCATGTCGTGCTCGACCAGCAACACGCTCATGCCTTCGGCTTTCAGCTTGGTCAGCAGCGCGGCCAGCGCCTGCTTTTCCTTGTAGCGCAGGCCCGCGGCGGGCTCGTCCAACAGCAGCAGCGCGGGGTCGCAGCACAGGGCACGGGCGATTTCCAGAATGCGCTGCTGGCCCAGCGCAAGGCTGCCGGCTTCCTGATACATGCAATCGGCCAGACCCACGCGCTCCAGTTGACGGCGCGCTTCGAACAGCAGCTTCTGCTCTTCGGCCTGGTTCATGCGCACCACGCTTGCGAGCACCCCGCCTTGCGCCGCAAAATCGCCGCGCAGGTGGGCGCCAAGGGCCACGTTCTCCAAGACGGTCATGCCCGACAGCAGTTGCACATGCTGGAAGGTACGACCGATGCCGCGCTTGACGATCTCGCGCGAAGGTTTGCCGCTGATGTGCTCGCCGCGGTAAAGCACCTCACCACGCGTGACCGGCAGCACACCCGTCACCAGGTTGAAGGTGGTGGACTTGCCGGCGCCATTGGGGCCGATCAGGCCGATGATCTCGCCGGCCTTCACCTGGAAGCTGACGTCGTTCACGGCAACCAGGCCACCAAACTCCTTGCGCGCGGCGCGCACGTCGAGGATCAGCTCACCGGCTTGCGGCTTCTCGCGCTGCTTCAGTGCCGGTGCATCGTCGGGTGCGCGCGCCGTCGGAGGCGATGGAAACAGCTTGCGGATGAAGGGCCAGACGCCATCGCGCGCGTACTGCAGTAACAGCACGAGCAGCACGCCGAACACGATGATTTCGAAGTTGCCGTTGGAGCCGAGCAGCTTCGGCAGGATGCTCTGCAGGCTGTCTTTCAGGATGGTCAGCAAACCCGCACCAAGCACCGCGCCCCACACGTGGCCCACGCCGCCGACCACCGCCATGAACAGGTATTCGATGCCGTAGTTGAGGCCGAATGGCGTCGGGTTCACCGCGCGCTGCAGATGCGCATAGAGAAAGCCCGAAATGCACGCCAGCACCGCCGCAAACACGAAGATCACCACCTTCATCCATGCGGTGTTCACCCCCATCGCCTCGGCCATCGTGCCGCCGCCCTTGAGCGCGCGGATGGCGCGGCCTGGGCGCGAATTCAGCAGGTTCTGCACCGCCAGCACCGCCACGACAACGACGGCCCAGATCAGGTAGAACATCTCGCGGCCGGTCTGCAGCGATTTGCCGAGCACGTTCAGCACCGGAATGCCGTTCAGCCCGTCGTACTTGCCCAGGAATTCCAGGTTGCCGAACAGGAAGAAGAGCGACAGGCCCCACGCAATCGTCGCCAGCGGCAGGTAGTGGCCTGACATGCGCATCGTGATCAGGCCAATCACATAGGCGCTGACCACCGTGATCACCAACCCGGCCCACAAGCCGATCCACGGCGAGACACCGTACTGCGTTGTCAGATAGGCGGTGCTGTATGCACCGAGGCCAACGAACGCTGCCTGCCCGAACGAGGTCAGCCCGCCTACACCCGTCAGCAGCACGAGCCCCAGCGCGACAAGGCTATAGAGCCCGATGTAGTTCAGAAGCGTGATCCAGAACTCGGGCGTGGGCACGATCGGGATCAGCACGAGCACGACCACGAACAACGCGGTCAGCACGCGGTTGCGCGAAAGCCAGCCGCGCTGCGCCGTGCCTTCGGAAGATTTGGTCAGCGTGTTCATCGGCTTATTCCTCTTCCTCGACATGCTTGGTGGTGAGCGATCGCCACAGCAGCACCGGAATGATGAGCGTGAACACGATCACCTCCTTGAAAGCCGACGCCCAGAACGATGAATACGACTCCAGCAGCCCCACCAGAAGCGCACCCAGCGCGGCCACCGGATAGCTCACGAGCCCGCCCACGATGGCGCCAACGAAGCCCTTCAGGCCGATCAGGAAACCGGACTCGTAGTAGACCGTGGTCAGCGGCGCAATCAGGATGCCGCACAGCGCACCGAGCGCCGCCGCCAGCGTGAAAGCCAATCGCCCGGCCTGTGTGGTCCCGATGCCGACCAGCCGCGCACCCAGCCGGTTCACCGCCGTGGCCCGCAGCGCCTTGCCCGAGACCGTGCGGCCGAAGTAGAAGTACAGCGCCACGATCATCAGCACCGATACAGCCACCACCCAAAGGCTCTGGCCCGACACACTGAGCGCGCCCAGATCAAAGCGCGCATCGGAAAACGCCTCCGTGCGCGAGCCTTCTGCGCCAAACATCACGAGGCCCAGGCCGACCATCGCAAAGTGCACGCCCACCGAAACGATCAGCAGCACGAGCGTGCTGGCTTCGGCCAACGGCTCATAGGCCAGGCGGTAGATCATGGGGCCCATCGGAATGACGATCAGCAGCGTCAACGCCACCTGCGCAAGCATGGGCAGCGTCATCGGGCCCAGCATGCGAGCGGCGACGTACACGGCAACCGGAAAAACAAGGTATTTGCCTGCATAGACGGCGCCCGTTCGCAGCGCATGCAGGCGCAGTTCCGGTTGCAGCAGCGTACGCCCCATCTCGACGAGGAACGTCAGCACGCCCAGCGCTACAAGCATGCTGGCCGACAGCGGCGCCTTGTTGGCCTGGATGGCAGCCAGCGTGAGCGCGCCGTACGCGACGAATTCGCCCTGCGGGATGAAGATCACGCGCGTGACGGAAAACACCAGCACGAGCGCCAGTGCCAGCAGCGCGTAGATCGCGCCCGATGTCACGCCGTCTTGCGCCAGGATGGCGGCAATCGACAAATCCATGAAGCTCCTCGTTCTTGTAATCGTGGAGTTCGCGCCGGATGTGAGCCGGGCGAGGGGGCGCCACGCGTTACGAGATAGTAAATTTCTTACGACAGGATGAAATTGGCGACAACCCTAACGCACCGCCCTGCTTCGACGGCTGCCGGCTTTCGCAGGGCGTTCCGCGGGTGCCTGCAGCATGGCAGACAAGCGCATCACGAACGTGCGCAACGTGTGCTCCAGCTCGCCGCCGCGCTGCGCGTGAAACAGCGGTTGCAGGTTCAGCGCGATCAACACCAGCACGAGCTGCCCGCGTGCACCGAACACCGGCAACGACAGCGCGTTCACGCCCGGCAGCAGGCTGCCCGACACCCACGATGCGCCTTCGGTGCGGACGTCTTCGCACAGGCGGTAGTAATCCGTCAGAGACCGCGGCAAACCGGGGAGATCGTCACCGGCACGCTCGTGCAGTTCGCGTTCCACCAAGGGCAGCGTCTGTTCCATCGGCTGATAGGCGCCGAACAATCGCCCGGTGGCGGAATTGAGCATCGGCAGGACGTCGCCAATACGCAGGTTCACACCCGGCGCACCACCCGCCTTCTCCCAATGCACGACAGTCGGGCCGCGATCGCTCCACACGGCAATGCCGATGGTGTGACCGGTCTGGTCTCGCAGGCCGGCCAGCAACGGCCGCGTGCGGACGATGGCATCGGAACGGTTGAGGCTGGCCAGGCCCAGGCGAAGCGCAAACGGGCCCAGTTCGTAGCGGCCGGTCAGCGGATCTTGCGACACCGCGCCCACGCGCTGCAGGCTGACCAGATAACGATGCGCCTTGGAGGGATGCATACCGGCGGCGCGCGCGAGATCGCCGAGCGCCATTGCCCGCATGGCACGCGTGAGCGCCACCAGTAATTGAGAGCCGACTTCGATGGATTGGATGCCCGAACGGTCGCGGTTTGCGCGCGCGTCTTCTGCATCGCCATCGGTGGGCAGGTCGTCTTCGACTTCCGTGGTCTCCATGTCTCGGGGCGTATTGGCTGGACGGGGCCGACAAAGTGCTGCGAGCGTAGCACGCAGCAACGCGTAGACGGCCGTTTTTGGTTTTTATGCATTGTATAAACAATGCTTCTAACCATAATCAACGTATACCCTAGGCGCGTCTCCAGACCGTGCGGTCTATGATTGCCAGCGTTCGGCATGGCTTGCCCTCAGCCCAACCCAACGCAGGCTTCCCGAGCCACGCATGTTGAAACGTAATTCCCCCAACCGTAATCCACTACACCAGGAGTGACAGAATGGCCAAAGCCTTCGCCTCGCAAGCCGACCTCGAGGCCAAACAAGTCACCTTCACCCAGCTCTCCCCCAACGCTTACGCTTATACAGCCGAGGGCGACCCGAACTCCGGCGTCATCATTGGCGACGACTCGGTGCTGATCGTCGACACCACCGCCACGCCCGCGATGGCGCAAGACCTGATCGCACGCATCCGCGCCATCACCGACAAGCCGATCAAGCACGTGGTGCTGTCGCACTATCACGCGGTGCGCGTGCTGGGCGCGTCGGCCTACTTTGCCGAGGGCGCACAGAACATCATTGCCAGCCGCGGCACGTACGAAATGATCGTCGAGCGCGGCGAGGCCGATATGAAGTCCGAAATCGAGCGCTTCCCGCGCCTGTTTGCCGGCGTGGAAACCGTGCCGGGCCTGACGTGGCCGACGCTGGTGTTCGAGCGCGAGCTGACACTGTTTCTGGGCAAGTTGGAAGTGAAGATCCTGCACCTTGGCCCCGGCCACACGAAGGGCGACACGGTGGTGTGGATTCCGTCGCAGAAGGTGCTCTTTTCCGGTGACCTCGTCGAATACGACGCCGCCTGCTACTGCGGTGACGCCCAACTCGAAGAATGGCCCGCCACGCTGGATGCACTGCGCGCGCTCGGCGCCGACAAGCTCGTGCCGGGCCGTGGCCCCGCGTTGCTCAACCCGGGCGAAGTCGACAAGGGCCTCGCTTATACACGCGATTTCGTGTCTACGCTGCTGCAACGTGGCAAGGAAGCCGTCGCGCAGAAGATGGACCTGAAGGCCGCCATGGCGCATACCCGCGCGGCCATGGACCCGAAATTTGGCAGCGTCTTCATCTATGAGCACTGCCTGCCGTTTGACGTAACGCGCGCCTTTGACGAGGCCAGCGGCATCAAGCACCCGCGCATCTGGACCGCCGAGCGCGACAAGGAAATGTGGGCCGCCCTGCAAGGCTGAACATGAATCCCGACTTCCAGAACCGCGTCTTCGCGTATGCGCCGTGCGCCGAACAGCAACCCGGCGCGGCCACTAAAGCGCGCCCCGTTGTCATCGTCGGCGCCGGGCCGGTGGGGCTGGCCACGGCCATCGATCTGGCGCAGCAGGGCGTGGCCGTGGTCGTCGTCGACGACGATTGCACGCTGTCGACCGGCTCACGCGCGATCTGCTTCTCCAAGCGCTCGCTGGAGATTTTCGATCGGCTCGGTTGCGGCGACTGCATGATCGACAAGGGCGTGAGCTGGAACGTCGGCAAGGTCTACCTGAAGGACGAGCTGCTCTACAGCTTTGACCTGCTGCCCGAAACCGGCCACCGCCGGCCGGCGTTCATCAACCTCCAGCAGTACTACGTCGAGGGCTTTCTCGTTGAACGCGCGCAAGCCTTGCCGAACATCGAACTGCGCTGGAAGAACAAGGTGACGGCCCTCACGCAGGATGCCGATGGCGTGACGCTCAGCATTGAGACGCCCGATGGCACGTACGCACAGCGCGCGCGGTACGTCGTCGCCGCCGATGGCTCGCGCAGCCCGGTACGCCACATGATGGGCCTCGAAGCCCGCGGCCAGACCTTCAAAGACCGCTTCCTGATCGCCGACGTGCGTATGGATGCGCCGTTCCCGAGCGAGCGCTGGTTCTGGTTTGATCCGCCGTTCCACCCGAATCAGTCGGTGCTGCTGCACCATCAACCCGACAACGTCTGGCGCATCGACTTCCAACTCGGCTGGGACGCCGACCCCGTCGCCGAGAAACAACCGGAGCGCGTCATTCCACGCGTGCGCGCGCTTCTGGGCGAAAACGTCGATTTCGAGCTGGAATGGGTCAGCGTCTATACGTTTTCATGCGAACGCATGGACCGCTTCCGCCACGGCCGCGTGCTCTTCATCGGCGATGCAGCGCACCGGGTGTCGCCGTTCGGTGCGCGCGGCGCCAACAGCGGCTTGCAGGATGCCGAGAACCTCGCGTGGAAATTGCGCATGGTGCTTGCCGGCGATGCGCCCGACGCCCTGCTCGACACGTACGCGAGCGAGCGCGAGTTCGCTGCCGACGACAACATCCGCCACTCCACCCGCTCGACCGACTTCATCACGCCCAAGAGCGCGGTCAGCCGGCTCTTTCGCGATGCCACACTGCGCTTGGCCAAGCACTATCCGTTTGCGCGAACCCTGGTCAACAGCGGACGGTTGTCTACGCCGACAGTGCTCGAGGGCTCTGCATTGCAGACCGAAGATGAAGCGCCCTTTGCCTGCACGCTCGTACCCGGCGCTGTCGCACTCGACGCGCCGGTGCGCACCGCCGATGGCCGCGCCGATTGGCTCCTCGGTCATCTGCACAGCGGCTTCACGGCGCTGCGTTTCTGCGGTGCCGGAGAACGCGTCGAAGCGCTACCGCTTCGTACGCTGGCAGTCTTCCCGGCCGGCGGCATCGGCACCGCTTCAGCCAACGTGACGGCGCTGGAAGACATCGATGGCCTGGTCGCACAACGCTATGACGCACGCCCCGGCACGACCTACCTGATCCGCCCAGATCAGCACGTCTGCGCACGCTGGCGCGCGCTTGAGGCTGCCAAGCTGGCCGCTGCGTTGCTTCGCGCCACCGGGCAAACGGCGCCGGCAGCAGAGCCGCATGCCACTGTCTCCGCGTGAGTTGAATACCGATCACCGATCGCCATGCCGCTGAATACGCAACCGAACCTGCCGCGCCCCGATGACTTTTACGAAGCGCTGATCGACGCACACCGCAACCTCGACGAGGAGCACAGCGCGATGCTCAACTCGCAGCTCATCCTGCTGCTCGCGAACCATATCGGCGACATGGCGGTATTGCGTGAAGCGCTGGCGGCGGCGCGGCTTGCATTGCCGGCGGCAACGGCAACCTGAGCGTCATCACGTTTCATCATTCCAACGCTTCCGCTTGATCGTACTTGCGGCTGGGGTGGGCGCGAAGAGGAACGCGCTCCGCCAAAACGATAACGCGGCGGCCGATGCGGCGCAGCGTGCGCAACGGCGCGCGCTCCATCACAAGGTGGAGCGCGGCAATCCGCGCCGCGTGTTCAAAGGCGAACGATTTGAGCCGGCAGACTAGCGCACAGCTTGCCGCATTCCGGCAAGCTGGCCACGCCGGTACTCCCCTTGCCGCTCCAGCATCCAGCCCGGGTATTCGGCCGGGAGTTTGCTCAGCTCGTCGAGCTGCGCGAGTTCTTCCGCCGTCAGTTCAACCTTGGTGGCCGCGATGTTGTCGTCGAGCTGCTCGATCTTCTTGGCACCGACGATCACGGTGGTCACTGCCTGCTGATGCAGCAGCCACGCCAGCGCAATCTGCGCGACCGACACGCTGCGCGCATTGGCCATGACGCGCATGGCATCCACGCACGTGTAGGCACGTGCCCGGTCCACCGGCGGGAAATCGAATTTGTTGCGGCGGCTGTCCTGCTCGCCATGCTGCTCGCGTGTGTACTTGCCGCTGAGCAGGCCACCGGCCAGCGGGCTCCACACCATCAGGCCCAGGCCTTCGCTCTTGAGCATCGGCACCAACTCGCGCTCCAGGTCGCGGCCGGCAACTGTGTAATAGGCCTGCAGGCTTTCGAAGCGAGCGCAGCCCAGCCGCTCGGCAATGCCCAACGCCTTGACGATCTGCCACGCCGCCCAGTTCGATACACCCACATAGCGCACGTGGCCATGCTGGACCAGCGTGTCGAGGGCACGCACGGTTTCTTCGATCGGCGTGGCGGGATCGAAACCATGGATCTGATAAAGATCGATATGGTCAAGCTGCATGCGCTTCAGGCTCGCCTTGATGCCGTCCATGATGTGGAACCGCGAGGCGCCGCGCGCGTTCACGCTGTCGCCGGTCTGCCCGAACACCTTGGTGGCGACGACCACGCTGTCGCGCGACACCTTCAGGTTCTTGAGCGCCTGCCCCGTCAACTGCTCGGCGACGCCATTGGCGTACACATCCGCCGTATCGATGAAATTGATGCCGGCGTCGAGGGCGCGCCCGATCAGGCGCTCGGCATCGGCTTGCTGCAAATCGCCGATGTGCTGCCAGATGCCATCGCTGCCGCCGAAGGTCATCGTGCCGAGGCATAGCTCAGAAACAAACAGGCCGGTCCGGCCCAGTCGGTTGTAACGCATGTGATCGACTCCAATACGGTGGGAATGGAATGCTGAGCGCACAGGCTCAGATGCGAAAGACAACGCAGAGGATAAGACGGACCGGCTGATCCTGCAGAGCGCTCAGTCGGATGCAGGGTGATGGCCCAGGCGCAAGGAGAAGACCAGGCTAGGCAAGCCTACCGGTCATCCCGCGGAAGACTGCAGCGCACGGCCTGGGCAAGCTGATGCCTAGCGTTCCAGCTCTGCAAAGCGCTGCGCGACAAGGTTGCGCAGCCACTGGTTGCCGGCGTCCTGATGGAAGCGCCGGTGCCAGAACACATTGGTCTGCAGTGCCGGAAGCTTGAGCGGCGGCGCAACGAACTCGAGCCCGAACGGCGGCGCTGCCCGCTCGGCCAGCTTGCGCGGTACCGTCACCACCAGATCGGTCGTGCTGACGATGTACGGCACCGCCACGAAGTGCGGCACTGAAAAACGCGCCGACTGCGTGATCCCCGCCTTGTCCAGCAGCGGCCCGATGGCGTTGTAAGGGCTGGCCGAACTCGCCACCACCAGATGCGACGCGGCGCGAAAGCGTTCCAGCGTGAGCCTGCCTTCCGACAGCGCATGGCCGCGCCGGAACATCGTCACGTAATCCTGCTGGAACAGGCGGCGCTGGAAGATGCTCTCGCCGGAAAGATCATCGAACGCGCCAATGGCAAGGTCGATGGCGCCGGCCTCCATTTCGGCCTTCATGTCGAACCCGCCCGCACGCAGCGTGTCGATACGCACGCCGGGCGCCTGCTCAGCACACAACTGCGCCAGCACCGGCATGAAATACACCTCGCCCACATCGCTCATGGCAATGGTGAAGGTGCGCGTGGACGTGCCGGCTTCAAAGTGCGTGCGCTGGCCGAAGGCGCGTTGCAACGTGTCGAGCGCCGTGGCCACCGGTTCGGCCAGTTGCTCGGCAAGTGCGGTCGGCATCATGCCGCGCGGCGTGCGCACGAAGAGTTCGTCATCAAAGGTCCGGCGCAGGCGCGACAGCGCGTTGCTGACCGCCGGCTGCGACAGGCCCAGCCGCTCGGCCACGACGGAGATGCGCTTTTCGCGCAGGATTTCCTGAAACAGCACCAGCAGGTTCAGGTCCACATCCCGCAGATTCAGCATGACGACGCCTCGACATTCACAATATCAATAGCATGCATTCTCGCATTGATATTCCAAATTCTCATCCGATCCGGACAATACGCGCATACCAAGAATCCAAAACTGAGCGGCGACCCCGCCACCGGAGACCACCATGCGCCCTGCCCACGCCGCACGTGACACATCGTCAACGCCCATCGACCTCGTCCGGCTGATCGATCAGGGCAAGGTTGGCGGCTTTCAGATTCTGTTGCTGGCCATCTGCGGGCTGTGCCTGATCATCGACGGCTTCGACGTGCAGGCCATGGGTTATGTGGCGCCAGCCATCATCAAGGACTGGAACATCACCAAGGCGAGCCTCGGGCCGGTATTCGGCGCGGGGCTGTTCGGCATGCTGGTCGGCTCGCTGGTGTTTGGCGTGCTGGGCGACCGCTTCGGGCGGCGGCCGGTACTGATCGTCGCCACGTTCTTTTTTGCGGCGTGCATGCTGGCCACAACGCAGGTGGCAACGGTGGAGGCGCTGCTCGTTCTTCGCTTCATCACGGGTCTGGGCCTGGGTTGCATCATGCCCAACGCAATGGCGCTGGCCGGTGAGTTCAGCCCCGCACGCTCTCGCGTCACGTGGATGATGCTGGTGTCGTGCGGCTTTACCGTGGGCGCGGCACTTGGCGGCTTTGTGAGCGCGGCGCTGCTCTCACGCTTTGGGTGGCAGGCAGTGTTCCTGGTGGGCGGGCTGGTGCCCCTCGCCATTGGCGTGATGATGGTGCTGTGGCTGCCGGAATCCCTGCAATACCTGGTGCTCAAGGGCGATCCACAAACGCGCCATCAGCGTCTGGCTCGGTGGCTGAGCAAGCTGGCGCCGCAACTGCAGGTGAACGCGCAAACGCAATTCGTGGTGCCCGAGGCAGCCGCGCGTGGCATGCCGGTCTCCGCGCTGTTCACGGAAGGCCGCGCCAAGGTCACGCTCGTGCTGTGGGTCATCAACTTCATGAACCTGATCGACCTGTACTTCCTGTCGAACTGGCTGCCGACGCTGATTCGCGATGCCGGTTACCCCACGGATACCGCTGTGCTGGTGGCGACCGCGCTGCAGGTGGGCGGTGTGATCGGCACGCTCACGCTGGGCCGATTGATCGATCGCCTCGGCTTTGTGCGCGTGCTGGCCGTGTGCTTCCTGGTCGCCTGCGTCACCGTCGGGTGGATCGGCCATGTGGCGGCTGCGCTGCCCGTGCTGGTGACGGTGGTGTTCGTGGCCGGCTTCTGCATCGTCGGCGGACAGCCTGCGGTAAATGCGCTCGCCGCCACGTATTACCCCACCACGCTGCGGGCCACCGGCATCGGCTGGAGCCTGGGCGTGGGCCGCATCGGCTCTGTCATCGGCCCGGTGATCGGCGGCCAGTTGATTGCCATGCAATGGAGCGGCCCGGCGTTGTTCTCGGCCGCCGCGGTGCCGGCGATGGTGTCATTCGGCATGGTGCTGGCGCTTACGCTGGCCGCCAGTGGCGCGGACGCCGCACGCTTTGCCTCAGGTCGCGCGACCGGCAAGCCTGCTTGATGGCCCGGTAACGACTACGCTTTCCCTGAAGACGCTCCTGACTTTTTCTCCAAGGACTTCACC